>CP102260.1:1690000-2290000 GCA_025146925.1 [Bacteroides] pectinophilus
CTTACATGCAATAATAAAAAAGACATTCGGTTTCTCTCATATAGCGGGATACAACCGGATGTCTTTTTTGAATTGTTTTATTATTAATCTATCTCTCTTAAGAGTCCGGCTTTTCTCATAACCGGTCTTAATGCAAGATATATAATTGATGCAGCCACCACTGCCACAACAGCGTTGACTGTTGTTGTCAGTCCGTTAATCTTGGCAAGTGTCTTAGCAAGATCCTGAGGCAGTCCATACAGATATGTCTTATAGAAATAGCCTACGAATGGCTCTGCTATTATGTTGAATATCATTCCTGCTGTTGCTGATACAACTGTAGCTGCAACCGTGTAGCCATGTCCCTTGTCATTCGGCTTTGATATCCTGAACAGTTTATGAGCAACAAATCCTGTAATAAGACCAATGCAAAGCTTAAGGACAAATGTCTTCGGTGCTGTTGTAATATATATTCCTGAGAGAATATCGCTTATTGACATTCCAACCGCTCCTGCCATTCCACCCCAGAAGCCACCGATAAGCAATGCTGCGAGTACGCAGAACACGTTACCAAAATGAAACATCGTTCCCTCTGTTCCTGCAACCGGTATCTGTATCTTAAAATATGTACATCCTACATAACTTAATGCCGCACACAATGCAGCCTGTGCCAATACTGTAGTGTTGGTTATGTTCCGGCTCTGTTCTTTCTTAAATGCAGTTATAAGTCCGGCAATAATGATTGTAATACCTGCAAATGTTGCAATAAGCGAATATGCATATGGCGCATTCTTATAATTGCCCGCCTCGTAGGTAATCACGTCTGCTATTATTCCGGCAATTGTGACTACCGCTCCCACTATAAGTGGAATGTACTTTTTGTTCTTTTCCATGTTTTCCTCCATTTCTGCCCACACCTCCGGGCATGCCAAGTCTGCAGATAAATGCAAATCTTGTATCATGTATGCAGACATCTTATAGCAAATGTGGCAACATGTAAAATGCCAGTTTTAATAATATTTATAATACCAGATGGAATTTTACGCAAATGAAAAAGATGAAGTTTATAGGGGACTTCATCTTTTTGCGAGGGGAACAATATATAGTCAAGAGCCTTGGGGAAATGCTCTTATGTGCTTTTGTTTATGTGATTATATTACATAATCAGAAGTGCCGTGTCAACAGAGTTTCCGCATGTTTTTTATTCAGTATTCTGTAATAAACACTTTGTTACATATCTATATAATTAATATGACATTTTTAGACATATTTCACAAAGTGTCTTACCCTAACTTACAAACATGCCCTCAAAATCTTCTCTACATCCATGTCATCGAGCGGCACATATGCATTATCCAGTCTGCCATGTATAACAGCATTGTGTGCCATGACCTGTATTTTACTGTCATCTATTCCAAGCTCTGACAGTGTTGACGGCAGTCCTATGTCTTTGAAGAACTGCTCCGTTTTGTCAATCCCAATCTCTGCCATCTCGTAATCATCTCCTGTATCCTGCACATGAAATACATTACGCGTATATTTTTTGAATCTTCTCGCTGTCTTTTCATTAAGTATGTGACGCATCCACTTTGGAGTTACAATTGCAAGGCCTGCTCCATGTGTTATATCATAAAATGCACTGAGCTCATGTTCTATAGGGTGGCATGACCATGACTGCGAACCTTTGCCACAACCTATAAGTCCGTTAAGTGCCATGCTGCTTGCCCACATAAGGTTAGCCCTTGCATCATAGTCGCACGGGTCTTCCATTGCTCTCGGACAATATTTGAGACATGCTTCAATAATACCTTCGCCAAATCTGTCCTGTATATATGTACCTTTTTCGCTCTTAAAGTAGTTTTCAAATACATGCGACATTATATCTGCCGTTCCTGCAGCAGTCTGGAACTTTGACACACCATATGTATATTCCGGGTCACATATTGCAGCTCTCGGAATAAACTTAAGGCTGGATGTTCCTATCTTTTCATGTCTTTCCGGATTGGATATCACAGCATTCTTGTTCATCTCTGAACCTGTAGCCGCTGCTGTCAGTACAGCTACTATGGGAAGTACATCAGTGATTCTCGAATTATCCATTACAATATCCCAGGCGTCACCATCATAATAATATGCCCCGGCTATTGCTTTGCTGCAATCTATCGTACTTCCGCCGCCAACTGCAAGTACAACGTCTATATGATAGTTCCGGCATATCATTACACCTTCACGTACTTTGTCTATTCTTGGATTCGGTGTGACGCCATCAAGTTCATATACATTAAAGTCATCAAGAAGCGACATAACCTTATCGTATATTCCATTGCGCTTTATGCTTCCCATTCCGTATACCATAAGAACATTTCTGCCATATCTGCCAAGTATCTTCGGAAGCTTTTCAATCTGTCCGCGACCAAAATTCATCTCTGTTGTAGCATTAAATACAAAATTCTGCATACTGACCTCCATTACTGCGCCTTATAAGAAAAAACTGTGACCGGAAAGCCCGGTCACAGTCCGTTAATTATGCACCTGTTGGCGGATATACATAAAGCAGTGCCTGCTCAGATGCAGTCGTTCCATCCACATCCGTAAGTGTATATGTTACCGCATATATACCGACATTAGCATATGCATAGTCTTCTGTCACAAGCTGTCCGTTAACATCTGATATGAGATATGTAACAAACGGTGTTGCATCGATACCTGCTGAGCTTACTGCTATTACGCCGTCAAGCAGATTAACCGGAGAACCGAATGTTGTAGATATCTCCTTTTGCGTAACCGTAAGCTGGAAGCTTGTTGCAGCCACTGTTGGCATGTAATAGAAGAAACCAAGATCCATATCTACATAACCATTGAATCCCGGGATTGCATTGGTTACACCAAACTGCCACATCTGATATGGGAATGATGTCGCAGGAAGCGGTCTCTCGAACATGTAGATATTGCTTGTGTAATAATAATCATTATAATAATTAGCCATCCAGATCTTATATGATGCACTGAGTGACGCAGGCTCAAATGTATTATAAAGATCATTCTTGCATGCATATACCATAGGTGTATATCCGTAGCTTGCAACAGTGTTACAGAATGTAGCTGCAATCATGTTCATTGTCAGCTGGTTCTGTGGCACAAGTGCAACTCTGTAATCACTTGCTGACTCCCAATCAAATGCTACCGGATATGTAATATTGTACTGCTGGCAAAGCTGAACCGTAAGGCATGCTTCTTCATATGCCTCTACAATATTAGTTGCCTGTGAGAAGAAGTACACACCGCACTGAATACCTACAGACTGTGCCGCCTGAATATTCTGTACGAAGTAAGGGTCTATATAAAGTGATCCGTCACCTGTACTTCTTCCTGCACATTTAATCATTGCAAATGAGATTCCTGACGCTTTGGCTGCTGCCCAGTTAATATCGCCCTGCCACTTAGATACATCAACACCATACACGTACATTGGTGTCTCAGCAAACTTAACTGCCGCAGACTGCTTAGCTCCTCCATTATCAATATATTCCTTCCTGCCTCCCATTACTTCGTTCTCAGAAGATGTGTCAGCCGTAATTGCAAGCTTTTCTACAGGAATAAGTTCAAACTGGGTATTAACAATATTCTGTGCATCTGCATTGGCAATTGTATCAGCTGCCTTCGCTATCTGCTCATCATCAGTATAATCCGAAGCACTGATTCCGAGGTCTTCTGTTGTAAATGCACCCTTAGCATCGCTGCCGGTCATCTGTGATGTCTCATCAGCCACATATGAATCCGCACCTGCTGTTACAGTCTGTATATTCTGTGCATTGATATCTGTACCGTTACTGTTAATACTGTCTGAACCGACAGCTACACATGCCGCTGTGATAACTCCTGCAAGAGTAACTGCCATAACAGATTTTGCCATTTTACCGTTTAAAAATCTTTTTAATCTCATTTTTCTACTTTCTTTCCATTAAAACTAGTTGTTATGTCTTGTTATAATCTTCTTAGGACACTTCTCGGCACACTTGCCGCATCCTGTACACTTATCATAATCGATATGTGCTATGTTGTTCTCTACAGTGATTGCACCGAATTCACACTGCTTTGTACAAAGCATACATCCGATACATCCCGTTGAACATACTGCCATTACATCCTTGCCCTTATCCTTTGATGCACAGTTAACAGTAAGCGGTGCATCGTAAGGAATAAGTTCGATAAGATTCCTTGGGCATGTCGCAACACACTTACCGCATGCCTTACATTTTTCCTTATCTACTACTGCTATTCCATCCACTACATGAATTGCATCAAACTCACATGCCTTTACACATGAGCCGTATCCCATACATCCATATGTACATGCCTTTGAACCGCCATTAGGTACAAATGGCATCTGGGTACATTCCTTAACTCCTGAATAGTAGTAGTTCTCTTTTGCTTTGTTACAGTCACCTGCACACTTAACGAATGCTGTCATGCGCTTGCTGTCAGCAACTTCAGTTCCCATTATTGCTGCAATCTTAGCGCCTACAGGTGCTCCACCGACAGGGCATGCATTAACAGGAGCCTCTCCCTTTGCTATTGCCGCTGCAAGTCCGTCACATCCTGCATAACCGCATCCGCCACAGTTATTGCCCGGAAGTTCTGCACGTATATCAACTTCCTTCTGATCAACCTCAACCTTAAACTTATCTCCTGCAACACCAAGGAAGATACCGATAAGAATTCCTGTTATGCCGACAACTGCGGCAGCTATAATAATTCCACTCATATCATATCCTCCTTAGACAAGTCCTGAAAATCCGACAAATGCTATTGACATAAGTCCTGCTGTAAGCAGAACAATCGGCATTCCCTTGAAGCTCTCAGGAACATCATTATCAGCAATACGTTCGCGGATACCGGCCATAAGTACAATTGCAATTGTAAAGCCGATTGCTGTTGATACGCCGTATACTACAGTCTCAATGAAATTGTAACCATAAGATACACTGTTAAGTGCAACACCAAGTACTGCACAGTTAGTAGTAATCAGTGGAAGATACACACCAAGTGCCGAATACAGTGCCGGACTTGACTTCTTAAGGAACATCTCAACAAACTGAACAAGTGCTGCAATTACAAGAATAAATACAATTGTCTGAAGATATTCCATACCTGTAGGTATAAGAATAAACTTATAAATTAAATTAGAACATGCAGATGATATTGCAATTACAAATATAACTGCAACACCCATGCTGGCTGCCGTCTTTGTCTGCTTAGATACACCGAGGAACGGACACAGACCAAGGAACTGGCTCAACACAACATTATTAACGAGTGCTGCACTGATTGCTATGATAATCAGATTCATGTTTACCTCCATTTATTTGGCTTATTACAGCCTTCTGTCTATTATTCGGCGCTGCCTGTCTTATGTCCGGCACATGCAGTATTACCGCAGTGTCCGCAGTCTATCTTATCGCATCCTGCCTCAGCCGCAGTCTTCCTGCCTCTGATAATCTTGTTACGCACGGCGATTACCATTGCGAGTACAAAGAATGCACCGGGTGCAAGTACCATTATGCTTACAGGTGGCATTAATTCCTCGGTATATACCGTAAGTCCGAAGAATGTTCCAGCACCGAGAATCTCTCTTAATGCACCGAGAATAGTAAGCGATAATGTGAATCCAAGACCCATTCCAAGTCCGTCAAAGATTGATGGAACTACAGGATTCTTAGAAGCATAGCTCTCAGCACGTCCAAGAATAATACAGTTAACTACGATAAGAGGAATATATACTCCGAGTGACTCATTAAGTGAAGGAAGATATCCTTCAAGAAGCATCTGTATAACTGTAACAAATGATGCAACGATAACTATGTACGCCGGCATTCTTACCTTGTCAGGTATGATTTTTCTGAGGAGGGAAATCATGAAGTTTGACATTACAAGAACTGCCGTTGTTGTAAGTCCCATTCCCATACCATTGATTGCTGATGTTGTTACCGCAAGAGTAGGACACATGCCAAGAATGAGTACAAGTGTCGGGTTCTCTTTGATTATACCATTATAAAGTCGTTCAATACACTTATTCAACAGAAACACCTCCTGTCAGCTTAATACCCTCTTTTGTAAGATTCTCAAATACTGCAAGTGCACTGTTAACACCCTTGGTAACTGCCTTAGATGTAATTGTGGCACCGCTTATTGCATCAACATCGCCATCCTTTGCTGCACCGCTCTTGGTTACAACAAACTGTGATGCCTTCTTATTCTTAAAGTTAGACTGGAACTTCTCTTCCTTAGCCTTCATACCAAGTCCTGCTGTCTCGCTGATTGAAAGAATTGATATTCCGTTGACTGTTCCGTCTTTCTGGATACCTACTGAAAACTTGATATCTCCGCCGTATCCGTCATTAGCAATTACAGTAACAACAAGTCCCTGATAGCTGCCACCCTTCATTGCTGCAACCACATCTGAAATCTCGTCTTTCTCGATTCCTGCTGCCGCAAGAACTGATGCATAATTATCAGACGGTACCGATTCAAGTGCCTTGAACTCATCAGCACCCTCAAATACATTACGGTATGCATCCTGCTTTGCCTGCTCCTGAACCTTTGCTATAGGAGCCTCTGTTATCTTATGTACAAATCCAAGTGCCAGTCCGGCAATAAGTGTAATCGCAAATAAAATCAGTGCATCTTTTATAATAGCTTTCATATTCATGATTACTTTGCCTCCTTTTCCGGCTTCTTACCGAATGACTTCGGAACAGTTACCTTCTCGATAAGCGGTACAAGAAGGTTGCCAAAGATAATTGCAAACGAAACACCTTCTGCATTGGCACCGAACATTCTGAACAGGCCTGTAAGGATACCAAGGATTATACCGAATACAATCTTGCCGTTAGGTGTAATAGGTGATGTAACATAATCAGTTGCCATGAAGAATGCTCCAAGCATAAGACCGCCGCCGCAGATCTCCTTAAGCATATACATAAAATCAAACTGATGTCCCGGTGCAAAGATAAGTATGAATACTGCAAATGAAGCTATGTAAGCTACAGGTATTCTCGGGCTTATAATCTTCTTAACAAGGAGATATATAGCACCTATAAGGATTGCAAGTGCTGAAGTCTCACCGATTGTACCGGCCGTAGAACCAAGGAACATATTAAGAAGCTCCGGCTGTGCAAGTCCTGCTGCTTCTTCTCCTCCCTTAAGGATTGCAAGAGGCGTAGGACCTGTATATGCATCTGTTGCAAAATCAGACATCCACTTTGCAAATGAGATGAAAAGGAAACATCTCGCACCAAGCGCAGGGTTCATGAAGTTCTGTCCGAGTCCGCCGAAAAGCATCTTAACGATGATTATTGCAAATGCATCACCTATGATAAGCATTCCGATTGGAAGTGTTACCGGAACATTAAGTGCAAGAAGGAGACCTGTTACTGCCGCACTGAAATCGCCTACAGTAATCTCCTTATGCATAAAATACTCATAAATTGCTTCTATGGCTACACATGCTGCAATACTTATAATTATTCTTGCAAGTGCACCAAGTCCAAAATTATATACACCAAATACGCTTGCAGGTATCAGCGCAATAAGTACATCAAGCATAATTGAAGATGTCGTCTGGCTGCTGCGCACATGAGGTGATGTTGAAACACTAAATAAATCGCTCACTGTTGTATATCCACCTTTCCGTTATTTTTTCTTTCTGCGGTTGGCAAGAACCTGCTTACGCATTGACTTAATGTACTGTGCAAGAGGTCTCTTCGCCGGACATGTGAATGAACAGCTTCCGCACTCTACACACTCAACACCGTCAAGCTTCTCAAACTCTTCAATTCTGCCTTTTGATGCAAGTACTGCAAGCTTTGCAGGAAGAAGATGCTCAGGGCATGCCTCTCCGCACTTACCGCAGCGGATACATGCTGAAGCCTTGAGATCCTTAACAGGATCCTTCTGAAGCACAAGCAGTGATGAGCTTCCCTTAACCACAGGGACATCAAGTGAATACATTGCAAATCCCATCATAGGACCGCCTGATATATACTTCTCAGGTTCACCTACAGGACCACCTGCCGCGTCAAGAAGCTGTCTGAAATTCATGCCAAGATATACATAGAAATTCTGTGGCTCCTTAACTCCGTCACCTGTAACAGTAACGATTCTCTTAGTAAGCGGGAATCCTTCTATACATGCAAAATAGATTGAAGTAACAGTATCTACGTTATGCACAATACATCCGGCATCGGCCGGAAGCATTGATGAGTTAATCTCACGTCCTGTCACTGCTGATATCAGGAAACGCTCACCGCCCTGAGGATACTTTGTCTTCATCACCTTAACAGAGATTCTGTCCTCTCCTGCGCATGCTTTCTCCATTACAGCTATAGCCTCGGGCTTATTATCCTCGATTGCAATTACGCCCTGCGCCTTGTCAAACAGCTTAAGGACAATCTTAAGACCCATAACCACCTTTTCAGGCTCCTCAAGGAGTCTTCTGTAATCAGAAGTAAGATATGGCTCACACTCAGCTCCGTTAACAATAACATAGTCTATTGCTTCGGGATCCTTCGGTGTAATCTTAACATTAGCCGGGAAACCGGCACCACCCATACCTACTACACCTGCTGCCTTGACCTTTTCACGGATCATATCATTAGTAAGATCCTCAAACTTAGTCTTAGCATACTCTACTTCTTCATACTTACCATCATTCTCAATTATGATTGAATTGCATTTGCCTCCGGTAGCAAGTGTTCTTGGCTCTATAGCCTTAACGGTACCGGATACAGATGAGTGAATGTTGGCTGAAATGAAACCGCCGGCCTCAGCAATAAGCTGTCCCGCAAGGACATGGTCACCCTTTGCCACGACAGGCACTGCCGGAGCTCCGATGTGCTGTGAAAGCGGAAATACCATATCGCCTTCCGGCAGAAGCTCTTTAATAGGCTTGTCTTTCGAGAATTCCTTTCCGTCGAAAGGATGAACTCCACCCTTAAATGTCAACTTTCCCATTGCATTCTTCTCCTTAATGAATAAAAATATCTTATATCATTTTACCGCAATTAATGAGAAAAATAAAGCAAAATATACAAAATCTCTTTTATTTTAAGCGTATTTTGGACTATAATAGTCTAAAAATGTTTTCAGGAGGTATACATGCTGACATTTGCAAAAGAAATCATTTGTCCCGAACCTGCAATAGATGATGAGACAGTTATGTTTGATATAGAGACAACGGGTTTTTCCTCAAGAAGCACATACCTGTATCTTATAGGTGCAATATATCGTGATAACAAAAAGCTTATCCTCAGGCAGTGGTTTGCCGAGAATAAGCAGGCGGAAGCTGCAGTGCTTGCCTCATTTTTTGAAATTCTCGGCGAGCACAGCAAAATATGCGGTTACAATAGTAACGGCTTTGATATACCATACGTTAACGAACGCTGCCGACACTACAATCTTCCATACACACTAGACGCATATGAGAGCATTGATATCTTCAGGCAGATAAAGCCATTATCAGCACTTCTCAAGCTTGAGAATTACAAGCAGAAGTCAGTTGAGCATTTTCTCGGAATAGACCGTGAGGACATATACAACGGTGGTGAGCTGATAAAAATATATGAAAACTATGTCAGCACTTCGGACAGAAATGCTCTTGACACAATCCTTCTGCATAACGCCGATGATCTCAGGGGACTTCTTGCAATAACGCCGGTACTTTCATACATGCAGGTTTTGGAAGGCAGCTTTACCATTACCTCGCTTGATATAAACCATCCTGACAGTAAGAACTGCGAAGCTATTTTCAGTGCATCGCTTGATACGCCTGTACCGTCAAGAGTTTCCTGCGGCAATGACGAGTGCTACATGGTCATATATGGCACAACGCTCAAAATACGCTGCCGCATATATACCGGTGAACTCAAATATTTTTATTCAGACTACACCAATTATTATTATCTGCCGTTTGAAGACCGTGCAATACACAAAAGTGTTGCATTTTACGTTGACAAAGACTTCCGCACCAAAGCAAAAGCAGCTAACTGCTACAGCAAGAAGACCGGCATGTTTCTGCCACAGAAAAGCGAGGTTATCTCGCCATATTTTAAGATTGATTATTCAGATAAAAAAATGTATTTTGAACTGGATGACACTTTTTGCAACAGCTATGACAGCCAGTATTCGTATATGATGCATGTGATAAGCACGCTTCTCAGATAGATTCTTACAGTTTGTTATAGAAAAACAGCTTCTCGAAGCCAAAGCCAAGTTCCTTGTAATTAATAATCTGCTCTGTATTACCAACAAAAAGGCATCCGCCCTTAACAAGGGCATCGTTAAACTTTCTGTATATCTGATCCTTTGCTTCCTCAGTAAAGTAAATCATTACATTACGGCATACTATTAGATGGCATCCTGAAGGATATGGATCTTTGAGCAGATTATGCTTCTTAAACTCAACACATCTCTTGATATCATCAGATATCTTATATGCTTTCTCACCCATCTGTTCAAAATACTTCTTCTTATATTCGTCAGGCAGTCCCTTGAGACTGTTAGGGCCATATACGCCTATCTTAGCCTTCTCTATGACCTGTTCATCAAGATCTGTAGCAAGGATATGTATTCTGTTGAGTGGCATCTTCTTGGCAAGAATCATTGCAATTGTATATGGCTCATCACCTGTGGAGCATGCTGCACTCCAGATCTTAAGATTGCTTCCATACTGTTCAATGAGCTTAGGCAGGACAGACTGCTCGAGCGTGTCCCACAATGCCGGATTTCTGTAGAATTCAGAAACATTAATAGTAAGATAATTAACAAATTCGTCAAGCTTTTGTGCATCAGTTGATATAAGCTTTGTATAGTCAACATATCCGGTGAATCCGTTACGTCCTATCAGCGTATCAATACGTCTCTTCATCTGGCGTTCCTTGTACGCATTAAGGTCAATTCCGGTAAGCTTAAGCACTTCCTTTTTGAAATCTTCGTAATTATTCCCCATATTTTCTCCATTCCATTAATCGTGTCATTTAAAAATAAGCCTTATAACTGATGGTTAAATCGTTATAAGGCTTATAAAATTCATAATATCAGATTAGTTCTCTTCTGAAACTTCTTCTGCTGCTTCATCTGAAGCATTATCCTTAAGAAGTGCCTTAATGCTAAGGCTGATCTTCTTCTCTTCTACATTAAGGTCTACAACCTTAGCTTCTATCTCCTGTCCAATCTTAAGAACATCTGATGGCTTATCAACATGTTCAAGTGCAATCTGTGATACATGAAGAAGTGCATCAACACCTGTCTCCAGCTCAACAAAAGCACCAAAGTCTGTCATTCTCGCCACTTTGCCCTTAACGACATTGCCTACCGCATACTTCTCCGGAGCATCTGTCCAAGGGTTCTGATCAGGATACTTAAGGCTGAGAGCTATCTTAGAACCGTTAATCTCCTTAACGAATGCCTTAACGCTGTCTCCAACCTTGAATACCTTCTTAGGATTCTCTGTTCTTCCCCATGACATCTCTGAAATGTGAAGAAGTCCGTCAACTCCGCCAAGATCGATGAATGCACCGAAGTCAGTTACATTCTTAACTGTTCCTTCGATTGTATCGCCTTCCTTAATTGAAGCAAGAAGCTTCTCAGCCTGCTCAGCCTTCTTAGCAAGAATAAGCTGCTTGCAGTCACCGATAATTCTTCTCTTCTTAGGATTGTACTCTGTAATCACAAATGATACTTCCTGACCTTCAAACTTAGTAAGATCCTTCTCATATGTGTCAGATATAAGACTTGCAGGAATAAATACCCTTGCTTCGTCGATTACTACGCTTAAGCCTCCAGGGATTGCCTTGTCAACCTTAGCTGTGATAACTTCCTTATTGTTGTATGCTTCTTCAAGCTTCTTATTGCCTTCTTCAGCTACAAGTCTTCTGTATGTAAGAAGAACCTGTCCGTCACCATCATTAACTTTAAGAACCTTGGCCTTCATTGTATCACCCTCTGATACTACCGTTCTAAGATCAACATTAGGCTTGTTAGTATATTCACTGCGTGTAATTATACCATCAGCCTTGTATCCGATGTTAAGTACTATTTCATCTTCCTTGACACTGATAACTGTACCGTCAACGACCTCTCCTGTATGTATTGTCTTAAATGATTCCTCAAGCATCTGTTCAAAACTTTGCTCTGACATTAGAATAAACCTCCTCAATAATGTTATTAGGGGTTGATGCCCCTGCTGTAATACCTATGCAGCCTTCGGAGTTAAACTTATACAAATCCAGGTCTCTTAGTGTCTGTATATAATACGTGTCCTCACACTCTGACTTGCAGATCTCATAGAGCTTACGCGTATTAGAACTGCTCCTGCCGCCAATGACTATCATTGCATCCGCCTTGGATGCAATAGCCCTCGCCTCTGTCTGGCGTTCCTCGGTGGCATTGCAAATTGTATTACGAATGTCTATATTGTAACCCTTTTTTGAAATAATTTCAACCAATTCTTCAAATTTCTTGTAATTAAATGTCGTCTGCGACACGACACATAATTTTTCATTGTCATCCGCCTTAAATTTTTCAGCTTTTTCTGCTGAATCAATAATACACGTTCTGCTCACAGACCATCCTACTATCCCTTCAACTTCCGGATGATGTTCATTGCCGATTACTATAATCGTACAGCCTTCCTTGCTTTTTTGTTCTACTATCCTGTGTATCTTAAGAACAAACGGACAGGTTGCATCTATAATCTCAAATCCGCTCTTATTAATTGCATCATATACGTTCTTTGCAACGCCATGTGAACGTATGATTATTGTACCCTTTTCAAGCCCGGATAATTCATCAGCATCATTAATTACGCGTACGCCTTTTTTCTCAAGATCTTTTACAACCTCTTCATTATGAATGATAGGACCAAATGTATACACGTTGCCATTGCCCGCCTGTGCATATACTTTATCCACTGCACGCTTTACTCCAAAACAGAATCCCGCAGTCTTTGCAAGTATTATTCCCATGCATTCCTCCACTCTATACAGTCTGATTAATTATCTGATAAGCTTTTTCACTGCTGCCACAACCTCGTCAATATTCATGTCAGAGGTATCAAGCAGCACAGCGTCATCCGCCTGCTTAAGCGGAGAGATTGTCCTGTGCATATCCTGATAGTCACGCTTTTCAATATCGGCCTTAATCTCCTCATAGTCAGCATTCCCATTCTTCTCTACAAGTTCATCGTAACGTCTCTTAGCCCTTGCATCAGAGCTTGCCGTAAGATAAATCTTGGTCTGCGCATCAGGAAGCACTGTTGTTCCAATGTCACGTCCATCCATTATCACATTGGACGTTTCTGCCAGATTACGCTGAAGTTCAAGAAGCTTTGCCCTTACACAGCCGTATCCTGAAGTTGCAGATGCCATTCTGCCGACAGCTTCTTCTCTCAGACGCGCTGTTACGTTGCTTCCGTTAAGAATAACCTGCTGTACTCCATCGGCATATTCTATCCTTATGTCTACGCCGTCAACCGCACTCTGTATCTGTTCTTCGCTGTTACAGTCAATTCCGTTATCCATAAAATATATTGCCATTGCCCGGTACATTGCACCGGTGTCAACGTATATGTAGTTAAGTTCCTTAGCAACTCTCTTCGCTATCGTGCTCTTGCCTGCTCCCGCCGGTCCGTCAATTGCTATTGCATATGCCATTACATTCCTCTTTTCTGTGGGTACACATATCTGTATATGTCTCACTTTATTAATATTTATTCTGATTCTGCTGTCCAAGCTGCCCTGCCGTGTATGCCGTTGACCATGCGACCTGAAGATTAAATCCTCCCGTAACCGCATCAACATCAAGCACTTCCCCTGCGAACCTCAGATTGGGGATTTTCTTGCACTGCATCGTCGAAGGATTAATCTCTCTGACATCAATTCCTCCCTGGGTAATTATCGCCTCATTAAAGCCTCTGACTCCGGTAATCGTAACCGTCAGGTTCTTAAAAAGCTGCACAAGCTGCTTTCTTGAAGCTGCCGTTATGCTGTTGACCTTCTGTGCAGGGTCTATGCCGCTCAATTCCACGATTACCGGTATCATTTTCTTAGGAAGAAGCTTATCCAGCGAATTAGCAAACTGCTTATTCCTGAATTCTTCAAAATCACGGCATATTCTCTCGTCAAGCTGTTCATTATCAAGCGCCGGCTTCAGGTCAATCACCAGCTTAAGTTCATGCCGGCGCAGGCGCTTTGCTATATAGCTGCTTGCACTCAGTATTACAGGTCCGGTAACTCCGAAATGTGTAAACATCATCTCTCCGAAATCACTGTACACTTCTTTGCTGCCGTCACAGACAGTTATTGCAATATTCTTAAGGCTCAGTCCCTGCAGCTCTTTAACCCACTCCTCTTTTGCTATAACCGGAACAAGCGCCGGGATTACATCCGTAACCCTGACGCCAAGTTCCTCGGCCAATCTGTAACCATCCCCTGTTGAGCCGGTTGTCGGATACGAACATCCGCCGGTTGCAACAATAAGCTCGTCACAATCATAATGACGCTTCTTTCCACGCGTTACGGCATCAACTCCTGTAACAAGTGTTGTGCTGCCATCAGAATCCGGATTCTTTGCGGTATGTGCTGTTATTTTTTTAACTTCAGTTTCATACTCAACTGACACATTAAGTCTTCTCAGTTCACGGCGCAGGCAGTCTATTACATCAGCAGCCTTGTCCGATTCAGGGAACACTCTGTTACCTCGTTCAATCTTGAACTTAAGACCAAGTTCATCAAAGAATCCCATGCAGTCATAATTGCTGAATCTGCTGAATGCACCATACATAAACTTCTGATTCGTGACAATGCTGTTCATCAGATCTTCATTATCTCCCGCATTAGTAAGATTACATCTTCCCTTGCCTGTTATATATATCTTTTTGCCTAACTTTTCATTCTTTTCCAGCAGCAATACGCTGTTGCCGTTCCTTGCAGCAGTAATAGCCGCCATCATCCCGGCAGCACCGCCGCCAACTATAATAACCTTGCTCATCCATGCTCCTTAGGTTCATAATCTCATATCTGATTATTATACTGCATGGTTAAGCATTTTCCAAGTCAGATTTTCTTATTTGTTAACATCAAAGCTCACACCGTCAACAATGACCGTCTTTATGGATGATGTGTCTATGACCTCATCCAGATGCCAGTGTATGTTACTGTATCCGTCATAAAAATCACTGTAATTGTCGCTGTATTGCTGTGCAGCGGCGTCCGTCTTATTCTTTCTTTCGTAGTACAAAGATGAACAGGTGACAATTGTAATATCATTGCCATTCTGACGTTCCTTCACCGGAATATCCTTATATCTGCTTCTTTCCGGTGCAATCCTCTTAACGCTTCCATCATTGTATACAAGGCTGATCATTGCCGGCCTCCATACATAATCGCTCACGATTTTTGTTTCAAATCTTGCTTCAATTCCAAAGTCAGTAATTGTAAATGTTACCGGAGACACCCTCATCTCAACTTCATCATTATCAAGCTCTGACGGATAATTAAGCCTTGCCTGTGCTATGTCATCTTCATCCATATCTATAATTATTCCCTGAGTCTCGCTGCTATATACAGGTGCATCTTTAATATTAAGCAGAATAAAGTACCCGCTTTCCTCAACCAGCTTTGCAGTATTATCAGCATTCTTATCTTTCTCTTTCTGGCGGATAATATTATTCAACGTATACTGCGCTCTTTTCTGCCGCCACTCTTTATCATTGCTGCTCGGTCCTACTACGAGCATATCTGGTACATCTTTAATAAGATACACTATATGCGTACAGTTATTCTGCACATCATAGTCCTTGCCGACAGATATCACCACTGATTCGTTAGACGGCATTCCATTAGCCATATAGCTGAAGCTTCCATCTTCACTGACTGTTGCGAACTCCGCCCTGTAATTATACTTTTCTCCCGGTCTGTCATTAATATTTTTTAGAGTAAGCTCAACAATCGCGTCGTTATCAATTCTCATGTACCGGTCAATATTAAGCCTTACATCACTGCTTTCCACAGTTTCATCCGAATATCCGATATACCGGTTATCAACACTGTGCAGCTGTGTATAGCTGTCAAATTTGGATTTTCCGATTATATTCTCTGCTATTCCGGCAATCACCGGGACTGACATACATATGCATAACACAGCTGCGGCAGCTGCGGCAACCGTGCGTCCTCTTGTAAATGCAATTGCACGTTTATGTCTTTCCGGCTCTGCAGCATGCCCGGACGCATGATTATCTGAGCTTCCGAGTGCCTGTGCTACGGCGTTCTTTACCTTTGTCTCATCGGGCTTTTGCCCATTCTGATAGTGTCTGTACATATCTTCCCATTTTTTCATAATCACTGCTCCTTTTCAATTATATCAGCCATCTGCCTGCGTCCCCTTGCAAGCCATGTCTGCACTGTTGATTCTCTTTTCCCAAGCATTCCGGCAATTTCTCTCACACTGTATTCCTCATAATAATACAGATAAAGTGCTATTCTGTATCTTGGATGCAGCCTTGAAAGTGCGTCCCTGACAAGCTCTGCTTCATAATCTGCCTCAGCTTCTGATATAAAGACATCCTCCTGTCTTCCTGCTGCATTTTCCCACCACGCATCATCCTTCCATGCATTGTCCCCATCCGGATATACGCGCTTCCTCCTGAACGGATTGCGGTACAGTGAGTGGCACTCATTGACCGTACAGCGTATAGTCCAGCTTTTTATGTGTTCCTCGCTTTCAAACTCTTTGTCCGAGGTGAGCATTTTAATAATCACATCCTGCATTATATCTTCAGCATCTTCCCTGCAGCCAAAATAATTATAGGCGATTCTGTACACAGATGGTGCCAGCCGGTTCACCATCATCTCGTCTGGTTTCAAATTTTCCTCCATTCTGCAGCTTTTCCACTGCTCTTTTCTATAAGTAATACATTATCGCTCTGGAAAATATCTCACAAAGACACTTAATTTTCATAATTTTTCCAATTTTATTTCACTATTTATTAATATTATAAATCATATTTTTATATTTGAAAGGAGCCTTTCCCTAATGAAACACAGATTACAAAAGCTTGCAGCGTCTCTGCGCAGGCACCTTAAGGTTATCATCCCGGTATTTCTTGTTATAGTGATAGCCGTTGTTGTCGTCTTCCGCACCCAAAAGACAACTGACACGTACACCGAAGAAACCGTTCAGGTGCGTAATGTTGCGACATACCTTACATTCTCCGGCAATGTTGAAGCCGTCAGTGATGCCACAATAAAGCCGAAGGTATCTAAGACAGTTACAGCAGTTAATGTATCTATCGGTGACGAGGTTAAAAAAGGTGACGTAATTGCCACTCTCGATGATTCCGAAATTCAGAGAAGCATAAAGAAACAGGAAGCATCACTTTCCAATACCGAGCTTAATAATTTCTATTCAATACGTGACAGCCAGAAAAAATATGATAATTACAAGGCTGACCTTGAAAACGGCCAGAACAGCCAGATTATGTCTGCCGCAAACAGCGTCGAGAATGCCCGCACATCTTATGAACAGGCCAAAGAAACTTATGAGCGTAATAAGATGGAGCTTGAAAACAATATGGATTCATCCGTAATCAGTTCCAACCAGAAAGTTGCATCCGCAAAGCAGGCACTTGATGACGCCAATCAGGATTACGCTGACAATGAAGCAAAGATAAGAGGATATGATAAAGGTGTTGCCAATGCTGAGAGCATCTATGGAGAAGACTCCTCTGAGGCTGCAAATGCACAGAAAGAGCTTGAATCAGCAGAAGAAAAAAGTGATTCTTTACAAAAAGCAATTGACAACGCACAGACTAATTATGACAATGCCGTTAATGACCTGCTTATGTCATATTACACAAGCAACGTTAATCTCAATTCCGACTACGAAAATATGCAGCAGAAATACACCGCATACCAGCAGGCGCAGGCAAGCTACGAGATTGCCGTAAAATCAGCCGGTGAAACACTTCAGGATTATGCCGATTCACTTGAGAAGACCCAGGCTACATCCAATACGACAACTGCCACGGTTGAACTTGAGGCTCTCTATGACCAGCTTGAAGATTATAAGATTACAGCACCGATTGATGGTGTAATAACAGTTCTCAACATCAATGTAGGCGATTCAGCCTCAACAAGCGATACTGCTGCCGAGGTAACCAATTATGATAAGATGAAAGTCCAGATAAAAATTGACGAAGACAATATATCTGCCCTTGATAACGGTACAGAAGTAACCGTATCTGTAGATGCCCTCAATAAGACATATAAAGGTACCATTGAAAATATGTCAAAGAAGGCAACCGTAAGTAACAATGTATCATATTTTACAGCCGATGTGACTTTTGATGCAGATGATGATATACGAAGCGGTCTGTCAGCAGAGGTCAAATACCTCCTTAACGGTGTTGAAAATGTTGTCTCAGTATCAATGAGTGCTCTTAACTACAATACCGATAACACTGCCTATGTTCTTGTAGGCGGCAACGCCTCTAATGCACAACAGCGCAATGTTACGCTCGGAATAAGCAACGGCACATATGTTGAGATAAAAGATGGTCTGGCAGAAGGTGAAACCGTCCTCGTTAAACAGAGTAAGACCTCAGAAGCCCTTATCAGCATGGGCATGGGTGGCGGACAGCGGCCGCAGGGTCAGGCTCCTGACGGCAATGGCGGCGGTAACGGTGGCGGCCGTGGCGGTAACGGCGGCAAAGCGCCGGGTGGTGGTCCCGGAGGCAACTAAACGCACCAGTTTAATATGCGTATAAAAATATGCAGGAATGGAGACCGGATTGAATACCACATTTAACATCTCTACTAATAATGAAATTCTCACTATGAAGAATATTGTAAAAGACTATGTAATGGGTGAGGAAACCTCGCATGTACTTAAGGGAATTGACCTTTCCGTAAATGAAGGTGAATTTCTCGCGATTCTCGGTCCGTCAGGCTCAGGCAAGTCAACTCTTATGAATATAATAGGCTGTCTTGATGTACCGACCTCAGGCGAATATATTTTGTCAGGACGAACTATCGCAGACATGGACGAAAAGACGCTCGCACACATCCGCGGCCGCGAGATTGGATTTATATTCCAGCAGTTTAATCTTCTGCCAAAACAGGATGCTCTTGAAAATGTTGAGCTTCCGATGATCTATGCCGGCGTACATGAAAAGGAAAGACGCGAACGTGCCACAGTACTTCTTGAAAAGGTCGGACTCGGTGACAAGCTTCACCATTTTCCTAACCAGATGTCCGGCGGTCAGCAGCAGCGTGTTGCAATCGCCAGAGCAATGGCTAACTCTCCGTCGATTCTTCTGGCAGATGAACCTACCGGCGCACTTGACCAGAACACCGGACGTCAGGTTATGGAGCTCTTCCATGACATAAACAGTGAAGGCCACACAATAATCATGATAACCCATGATGCCAAGATTGCCAGTCACGCATCAAGAATTGTCCGAATTCTTGACGGCAATCTTGAAGATGGTGACCTTACTGATGCATAAATGCAAAGATTGGAGAATTTATGGACATTTTAAAACAGAGTATCTCAATGTCAATTAAGAATATACGGACTAATAAAATGCGTTCATTTCTTACGACGCTGGGAATAATAATCGGTGTCACTGCCGTAATTGCGCTTATTACAATCGTCCATGGCGTATACGATTCCGTAATGGGACAATTCTCGGAACTTGGTGCCAATACAATCACTGTGTCCGTAACAGGTAATGCCATGAAAACGGGCATATCTGACAGTGACATAGAAAATATTGAAGCCTTGAAGTACGTTAATGGTACATCCCCAAGTGTAACAACTACAGCAACCGTAATGTACGAAGGTTCAAAAAACACAGTTACCGTACAGGGCAGGAGCGATGCATATTTCAGAAATACAACAACTAATCTTGTGCTTGGACGCGAGCTTACATCTCTTGAAATGGATGGTTCTGTATATACCTGCATTATTGACAGAGACTGTGCGCAGACATTTTTCCTTGGCACTAATCCTCTGGGACAGACGCTTAAGCTTAACGGTTACACTTATACCGTTGTAGGCCTTACTGATGACGGATCTGACGATGATAATTCCTCTTTTAATTCATTCGGTCAATCATCCAGCAATGCCGGAACGGTCATAATACCATACCGCAATGCACTGCGCATGACATCCTCCGGCAATATAACAAGCCTTGAGGTTTATGTATCTGATACACGGTATTCAGACGCAGTAACAGCAGCAGTCGAAAACATATTAAGTGAATCATTCAGCAATGACTCAGACAGCTATAATGTAACTAACATGGATTCACTTATACAGAGCATGGAGACAACCGAGAACATGCTGATGGCAATGCTTGGCGGTATAGCTTCCATATCACTGCTTGTCGGCGGAATCGGAATAATGAACATGATGCTTGTGTCAGTAAGTGAACGTACTAAGGAAATAGGTCTCAGAAAGGCACTTGGTGCCGAACCGTCACGAATACAGATGCAGTTTCTGCTTGAATCTATATTCCTTTCACTTACGGGAGGTTTTGTAGGAGTTATTCTCGGCCTGATAATCTCTTATGTTGCTTCAACACTAATGAGTACGACATTTGAGATTCAGATGTCCGCGATTCTGCTCGGCGTAGGCTTCTCTGCTGCCATTGGCATTATCTTCGGCTGGGTTCCTGCAAGAAGAGCCAGCAGGCTGAATCCTATTGATGCGCTAAGGAATTCAGATGGCTGACAATTGACAACAGTTGAATCCTTTTATTGTGCATAAAACCCCTCCTTACCGGACATTACAATGTCAGGTAAAGAGGGGTTTTGTCTGAGTAATTGTTTAATTGCTTAGCTTATCGTCATATTAAACTTACTGTTGTTATTATACCGGATATGCCTTGTTCTGTGTATCAGCAGCTGCAGCATCAACCTTTGTCTGCTGTGCTTCACGATACTTAAAGAACTCTGTAGCAACCTGTGGGAAGAGTGCGTATGAAAGTACATCTTCTTCCTGCTGTGCGTACTGCTTAACGATTGGATCGTTCTTGAACTTCTCAAGCTGTGGCTCGATAAGATCTGCAGGACGACATGTAATTGGCTCTTTGTCACCGATCGCCTTCTTCTGAACTTCAGGATTAAACGGCTTAACTGTCTTACCGAATTCACCGGCAAGAACCTTCTTAGACTCCTTAGTAATCATCTTGTAACGCTCACCCTGGAGTACGTTGAGGACAGCCTGTGTACCAACAATCTGTGATGAAGGTGTAACAAGCGGCGGTTCGCCATAATCTTTACGAACTCTTGGGATCTCCTCAAGAACTGCCTCGTACTTATCTTCTGCATGTGCATCCTTGAGCTGTGATACAAGGTTAGAAAGCATTCCGCCAGGTACCTGATAAAGAAGAGTCTTAATATTAACTCCAAGTACCTTTGGATTCATAAGGCCGCTTGCAAGAGCTTCCTCACGCATTGGTCTGAAGTAATCTGCAATCTCTGCAAGAAGCTTCTGGTCAAGGCCTGTATCATAAGGAGTTCCTTTGAATGTCTCTACCATAACTTCTGTTGCAGGCTGGCTTGTTCCCATTGAGAATGGTGACATTGCGGTATCAATGATATCAGCACCTGCTTCCACAGCCTTAAGATATGTCATTGAAGCTACACCTGATGTGTAATGCGTATGCATATCAATAGGAATATCTGCACCTTCCTTAAGGGCCTGCACAAGCTCTGTAGCCTGATATGGAAGAAGAAGACCTGCCATATCCTTGATACAAAGTGAATCAGCTCCCATGTCCTCTACTCTCTTGGCCATATCTTTCCAGTAATCAAGTGTATATGCATCACCGATTGTATATGAAAGAGCTATCTGTGCATGACCCTTCTCCTTCTTGGCTGCCTTAACAGCAGTCTCAAGGTTACGGATATCATTGAAGCAGTCGAATATACGGATAATATCAATACCATTGGCGATTGACTTCTGTACGAAATACTCAACTACATCATCTGCATAATGATTATATCCAAGAATATTCTGACCTCTGAAAAGCATCTGAAGCTTTGTATTCTTGAAGCCGTCTCTTAACTTACGAAGTCTCATCCAAGGATCTTCCTTAAGGAAACGAAGGCATGCGTCAAATGTTGCACCACCCCAGCACTCAACTGCGTGGTAGCCTACCTTATCCATCTTATCTATGATAGGTAACATCTGTTCTGTCGTCATTCTTGTCGCAATAAGTGACTGATGTGCATCACGAAGAACAGTCTCTGTAATCTTTAATGGTTTCTTTGCTATCTGCTCTGCCATTATTACTTACCTCCTGATTATTATCTGATTAAATACTGTAATATTTAGAATACACCAAACATTGCCATGAATGTACCGGCTGCAACCGCAGTACCGATAACACCTGCAACATTAGGTCCCATAGCATGCATAAGGAGGAAGTTGGATGGATCTGATTCCTGTCCTACCTTCTGTGATACACGCGCCGCCATAGGAACGGCAGATACACCTGCTGAACCGATAAGCGGATTAATCTTACCATGAGTTATCTTGCATAACAGCTTGCCAAGAAGAACACCTCCGGCAGTACCGAATGCAAATGCTATAAGTCCGAGTGCAACAATCTTAAGTGTCGTAACCTTAAGGAATGCCTCTGCGCTTGTTGACGCACCTACCGATGTACCGAGAAGAATAACTACAATGTACATAAGCGCATTCTGTGCTGTCTCTGAAAGCTGCTTAACAACGCCTGATTCCCTGAAGAGGTTACCAAGCATAAGCATACCAACAAGTGGTGCCGTTGTAGGAAGAATAAGACATACAACAACCGTTACGATTACCGGGAACAGAATCTTCTCAAGCTTTGATACCGGACGAAGCTGCTCCATCTTAATCTTTCTTTCCTTCTCAGTTGTAAGAAGTCTCATAATAGGCGGCTGAATAATAGGTACGAGTGACATATAAGAATATGCCGCAACAGCTATAGGTCCCATATACTCTGTCTGTCCAAGCTTACCTGCAAGGAAGATTGAAGTAGGGCCGTCAGCGCCACCGATTATTGAAATTGCTGCAGCAGCCTTGTCATTGAATCCAAAGAGGATTGCAAGAAGATAAGCTGCAAAGATACCAAGCTGAGCTGCTGCACCCATAAGGAAACTTACAGGATTGGCAATCAGTGGTCCGAAATCTGTCATGGCACCTACACCAAGGAAGATAAGTGAAGGAAGAATACTCCACTCATCAAGCAGATAGAAGTAATGCAGAAGTCCGCCTACTCCATTGCTTGTAGCTTCCGGTGATACCATTATATCCGGATAAATATTTACCAGAAGCATACCAAAAGAAATAGGAACTAAAAGTAACGGTTCATATCCCTTCTTGATAGCCAGATACAGGAATACAAATGCTACCAGAATCATTACATAGTTTCCCCATGTAAGATTGAAAAATGCTGTCTGGTGCAAAAGATTATCCAGTGTAGTTACAATGTAATCCATGTCTATACCAACACCTTTCTATATCAGTTAGTTAAGGGATACTAATACATCTCCTGATTCTACTGTTGCACCTGCGCTTGTATCAACACTTGCAACTGTTCCATCCTGAGGAGCCTGAATCTCGTTCTCCATCTTCATAGCCTCAAGAACTACGAGTACATCACCCTTCTTAACAGCCTGACCTGCTGTTACATTAACCTTAAGAATCTTACCAGGCATTGGAGCTGCTACCTTAACTGCGCCTGCGCCTGCTGACTTAGGAGCTGCCTTTGGTGCTGCTGCCTTAGGGGCTGCCTTTGGTGCTGCAGCTGCGGCTGAACCCGTTCCCTCTTCTACTGTAACCTCATATACGTTACCATTGACTGTAATTGTATAGTTTTTCATAATTATATCCTTTCTTCCGCCGTGATACGGCAGCTAAAAATTCTACTAATAATGGGCAGTTTAGAAACGTACCCTGCGGATAGAACGAACTGTGAATCCGTCCGCCGGAGCATCCTCAGATGCTGCAATAGCTGCAGTAATAACCGCAACGAGTTCAAGGTCATCAGCTGCTGACTCTTCACTCTCAACTATCTTTGATACAGCATTATCAATACCTTCTGACGCTGTATCTTCTTTCTTATTCTTCCTGCCTGCAGTAAGCTTGTTAACGTGCTTGAACTGTGCAATAAGAATACTCATGAACGCAAGCATAAGGAATACTACACTTATACCGATAACTGTATTAATTCCGGCCTGCTTCATTGTTGCACCAAGGGAAGCCTTGGCTGCCGTGCTGGCAAATGTAACACTGACATCTGTTACTCTGAGATCCTCGAGAAGATACTGCATCTCAAATGTAAGCGTCATGTTACCTTTCTCATATGTAAGTGGCACCTTAGCTGTATAGACATCACCGCTTCTTGCAACATCTACGTCTCCCATTGAAAGGAGTGTCCCAAGACCATCATTCTTGGCATATGCATATATGCCCTCTGCAAGTTCTTTGGCAGCACCTACTGAATTATCTTCCATATACTTGAGTTCATCCTCAGATGCTCCACCATATGTCTGCGCATAATTCTGTGCATAGTATGTAACATATGCAGTGAGATCCTGATCCTCAACAGATGTTGTAGAAGTCTCGGCAGCGAATGCGTATGTTGTAAAGCATAACATCATGATGCATAATACAGCCATGAATCTACGAAACTTTTTCACCATTCTAATCTCCATTCTTCTATTTTGAACTATGCTTTTTGTAAGGAACTGTCTCATCCTTAGATGCAAGCATCTCAAATGCTGAAATAAGATACTTTCTTGTATCTGCCGGCTCGATAACCGCATCAACATATCCTCTTGCAGCTGCTGACTGTACAGATGTCTGTAACTTATCATACTCTGCTGCCTTCTCAGCTATTAATGCATTAGGATCTGCTGCCTTAGAAATCTCGTCAGCATACATAATCTTTGCAGCAAGCTTTGAATCCATCATTCCGATAGAAGCCTGTGGCCATGCAAACTCGATATCTGCGCCTGTAGCTTTGCTGTTCATTGCAACATATGCGCTTCCCATTGCATCACCTACTACTACGTTAACTCTAGGAACAGTTGCACCTGCAAATGCCTTAGTAAGTGCTGCAACATTAGATGCAATGCTCTTCTCTGAACATACTGTAGCTGAAAATCCCTTAACATTAGTAAGTGTAAGTACCGGAATGTCAAATGCATCACAGTAAGTAACAAATGAAGCTGCTTTCTTTGCTGCCCTTGATGTAAGAACCGCATCAAACTTCTCTGCAGCCTTGCCATTCTCATCAAATACTGCTGTCCTGTTAGCAACAGCACCGATTGTCATGCCGTCAAGCTTGATAAATCCTGTAACAACAGACTTTGCATAGTTCTTCTTAACTTCAATAAACATGCCGTCATCTGCAATATCTGCAAGTGCAAGCGCTGCATCAGGCATCTCTGACTCTATGTCAGCACATACACGGTTAAGGTTATCTGTCACATCAGCAACCGCTCCGTCATCTACGTTATTAACAGGGAGGAATGCTACAAGTGTACGAATCTGCTCTGCAATCTCATCAGCAGTTCCGACAAAATCAGCAACTCCTGATTCCTCACTCTGGAACTTTGCGGATGCAGTATCAAGCTTTGCTGTGTAATTGCCGTCAAGTGCATTCGGGCTGTTTACAAAAAGCTTTGCATTCTCCTTCTCCATAAATGTAAAGTCTGACATTGCTGCCATGACAGCCATACCGCCGCCGCAGTTGCCGTATACTGCCGTGATCTGAGGGATCACACCTGATGCAAGGCTCTGCTTGCGGTAGATTGACCCGAAAGCATTAAGTGCATCTGTAGACTCCTGCAATCTTAAGCCGGCACAGTCAACGAGTGCAATTACAGGAACACCTGTCTTGATTGCCTTATCATAAATATTGACAATCTTCTTTGCATGCATCTCACCAACTGAACCATTCATGACTGAAGCATCCTGACTGTATATGTATACAGGAATACCCTCAACAGATCCATATCCGGTAATAACACCGTCTGAAGGAACTGCATTGTCAGACATGTTAAAATCTGTACTTCTGGCTGTTACCATTGCACCGATTTCAACAAAGCTGTTCTCATCAAGGATAGCGTCTATTCTATCTCTTGCTGAACCTTGTGTTTGGTTGCTCATCATAATGACCTCCATATAATTATTAAGTGCCGATATTATATATCTGAAGCACTTTATTGCAATAATGTGACTTAGCGTCTCACTGTCTAATTGTAAAACAATGACAAAAAAATATCAAGCATTATTTGCCCGTTCCAGTTATCAGTCCTGCGTCTCCAGGACAAGCATTTTCCCCTCTTTGAGAGATATCTCACCATCCTCATCTGTTATCTCATTACTCACACACAGACTAACGCCCTGTAAAAGGTCATGATTGTCAAGAGGATACTTAAATCCCTTCATCGTAAGCCCATGAACAACAGGCGTAAGTGCTATGCAGCTTACATATCCGCCAAACTGTCCTCTGCTGCTTATCTTAACCATGTCTTTACCCGGCATAATAAGCATTCTTATCATGTTGTGGGCGTCAACGATATATCCGTCTACCCCTTCCCTCTCAATCTGCTCAAGCAGACCTATATTAGCAAGTGTATGGTCAAGCCTTGTTCCTGTTGCACCAATAACAGTAACCGATGCATGTAATGCCGCGGACTGTTCACCAGGATCTTCCGGATTATTGCGGCCATTACCGGCTTTAATCTTGTCGAGTGCCGTTTTTATCGCAAGCTCTGTATCTGTATAGTCTTTTTCTGCCGGATATCTGTCTCCCGGTACATTCCCCTGATACTTTGCAAGCACATCTTCATCAACAGAATCATAATCTCCAAGCATATAATCAACAGTAACGCCTATCTTATCAGCGCTCACAAGTCCGCTGTCAGCTGCTATGCAGTAATCATACGTTATCCCGGCTCTCTTCTGTCTCTCAAGCCATCCTTTCGCC
This sequence comes from [Bacteroides] pectinophilus, assembly GCA_025146925.1. NCBI lineage: Bacteria > Bacillati > Bacillota > Clostridia > Eubacteriales > [Bacteroides] pectinophilus. The sequence goes on from CP102260.1 coordinate 1,717,026, forward strand.
CATTCGATATCCACACTCCCTCCTGTTATTATGAGAACATTCCTTACTGCCATATTCCAGATTATCTCCATTTCATTTATTTATTCCGTTTCATTCCAGCTATTAATACCGGCATGATATATAAAGTATATTAGTATATTTGCCAATTCCAGGCAACATCTAATAAATACAGGACTATCTTTTTTCACATTTGTGTTTTATAATGGAAAAAATTTGATACCAGGAGGATTAAATATGTCCAAAACTTCAAAATCTGATGCTTCATCATACGAAGCTGTATCATACGAAGCCGACACAGACACTGCCCATGAACTTCTTACCGTTCTTAAGGATTGCGGAATGGAGGATGCCTACAGCCAGTATGACAGCATTTCGGGGAGCCATGTGATATATGTCTGTCACACTGATTATGCACGTGCCAATGATATTTCCGTAACATTTCACAATGACCTTGAAGATGCCGGCGAAGAGAATGGTGAAGAGGCAGCGGCAGAAGTACAGCCCGTGCTCCTTTACTCCAATTCTGATGAAAAGTACAAGGATAATCTCTCATCAGCATATACATTTCTCATAATAGGTGTTGCCGGTCTGATTGCCCTTGTCCTCTATGACTTCGGACTTATACCGGTATTTAACACAGCTTCAAAGATTCTTTTTAATGTAGTTGCTGCCGCACTTTTTACCGGATTCATAATTGCAGGAATTATGTCTCTTAGATACTCCAGAAAGCTGAAGCTTGCAATTGATGTTGACAGTGCAATGCTTGACAAAGCAGTCTCATACCTTGAAGCCAATCTTTCTAAGGAAGCCATAGAGAACTCATATGACAGCAGCGATATTCCCGATGAGATGAAATATTACCGCCGCACCGATGCCATTAAGCAATGTATTTCATCTGAATTTGATGATGTGAGCGAAGAGCTTATGAATGAAATATGTGACAGATATTATAACAGCATGTTCGGACAGAACTAATCATATTCTGTGTAATTTGCCGTAATTAATCAATCAGCTTTCACAGAAAATAGAAATCCTGTACATGCAGTGTCATATTAACACCAGACAATGCATGTACAGGATTTTATTTACTCTATATTCTGAATCTGCTCTCTTACCTTCTCAATCTCTGTCTTAAGGTCGATTGCTTTATTAGATATCTCAAGATCATCAGCCTTGGAAAGTATTGTATTGGCTTCCCTGTTCATCTCCTGCGCTATGAAGTCAAGCTTGCGTCCGATTCCGCCCTCCTCGTTAAGACATTTCTTAGCATGGTCTATGTGGCTTCTTAAGCGCACCGTCTCTTCATCAACACATATCTTATCGGCATACATAACAACCTCTGTTGCTATCCTGCTCTCATCAAGCGTTGTATCTCCAAGTATCTCCGTAACCTTGTCCATGAGCTTGCTTCTGTAATCGCTCATTATCTTAGGGCTGCGTTCCTCTATAAAGTCAACCATCGCAAGCATGTTGTCAAGCTTGCCCATAAGGTCCTCCTTAAGATTCTCTCCCTCTGTGATTCTCGCAGAAAGCATCTGCTGGCATGCCTCCTCGACAGCTGTACGGATAAAGTTCCATATCTCTTCCTCATCAGCAGTCTGCTCTTCCATTGTAATAACCTCAGGGAAACGCGAAAGCTGTGAGATTGTTATGTCGTTGCGCAGCTCAAACTGTCTTGACATCTTATCAAATATATTCATATATTCATCAGCAATATCCGCATTATACTTTACCGAAACTTTATTATCCGCATAGTCTTCATATGTTATAAATATGTCGACTTTGCCTCGCTGGATATATTTTTTAATAACTTCACGGATTCTCGCCTCAAATACATTAAGCTTCTTCGGCATCTTTATTCCGGCTTCAAGATATCTGTGATTGACTGATTTCATCTCAACTGAAATCTTGCGTGTCTCCTCCGCCATCTCACATCTTCCAAAGCCCGTCATGCTTTTAATCATGGTAAACCCTTTCTGTATCAATCATTTACTTGTGTCTCTAAATACACCACGAATTAGTATAACAAATTAAAAAAATAAATCAAGAAACAGAATATAAATTTTATTTTCTTAATGTTTTATGATACAATAACCTAAGCTGGTGCGCAGACATACTGCACGATATACAGCACTATCACAGGCGCGCCTGCGGAATGGAGTAATTATGGCATTAGACGGAATTGCAATTGCAAATATAACACACGAGCTCGAGTCTCTCCTTGCTAACGGCAGGCTCTACAAGATTGCCCAGCCGGAACCGGATGAGCTTCTTCTTACAATTAAGAATAACAAATCACAGTACAGGCTTACAATATCAGCCAATGCGGGGCTGCCACTTATATATCTTACAGATTCCAATAAGACAAGTCCTCTCGTTGCACCTAATTTCTGCATGCTCTTAAGAAAACATCTCGGCAATGCACGGATTATTTCAGTCAGTCAGGCAGGTCTTGAACGCGTGATTGATTTTTCATTTGAGCACCTTGATGAGATGGGTGACCTCTGCCGCAAGCATCTTATTGTCGAGCTTATGGGAAAGCACAGCAATATTATATTTACTACTGAAGATAACGTAATCATCGACAGTATCAAGCATGTATCTGCACAGATAAGCTCTGTCCGCGAGGTTCTTCCGGGAAGAAGCTATTTTATACCTGATACAATGGACAAAGCCAATCCTCTTGAACTTGACTTTGACGCATTTACAAAGCATGTTCTTTCAAAAGCATTAAAAAGCTCTAAGGCTCTTTATACAGGACTTACCGGCATCAGCCCCGTTATAGCCGAAGAGATATGTTATCGTGCCGGAATCGAAAGTGACCAGCCGGCAGGCACACTTTCATCAGATGAACAGCACCGGCTTTTTGATAATGTAAATGCGATAATGGAACTTGTAAAACACAACACATTCACTCCACATATTATTTACAACGGACGTAAGCCTGTTGAGTTTGCAAGCATACCGCTTACTATATATGAATCAGGGGATAACACTTACCGCATTGAGCAATGTGACAGTGCAAGCAGCATGCTCTTTGCGTTCTATGCACAGAAAAACGCCCAGACAAGAATACATCAGCGTTCCGTCGACATGCGTAAGATTGTCAATACGCTTCTTGAGCGTAACTACAGGAAGCTTGATATACAGGAGAAGCAGCTAAAAGACACAGAAAAACGTGAAAAGTTCAGAATCTACGGCGAACTTCTCAACACATACGGGTACAATATTCCGGAGGGAAGCCGTTCATTTGAAACTGTTAATTATTACACCGGAGAGAATGTGACAATTCCTCTTGATGCCACACTTACGGCACGTGAGAATTCAGTACGATATTTTGACAGATATAACAAGCTTAAGCGTACATTCGAAGCAACCTCAAAGCTTGTCGAGGAGACGCAGGCTGAGATTGACCATCTCGAATCAATCCTTACATCACTTGATATTGCCGTTGGTGAAGAAGACCTCGTACAGCTTAAGGAAGAAATGATTGAATCAGGATATATCCACCGCAAAGGACCTGCCGGCAAGAAGGTGCGTATCACAAGCAGTCCTTTCCACTATATATCTTCAGACGGATTTGATATGTATGTCGGCAAGAACAATATCCAGAACGAAGAACTTTCTTTCAGGCTTGCAGGCAACAGTGACTGGTGGTTCCATGCCAAGAAAATTCCGGGTTCACATGTTATTGTAAAGACTAACGGAAAAGATCTTCCCGACAGAACCTATGAGGAGGCCGCACGCCTTGCAGCATATTATTCAAAAGGACGTGAACAGGATAAAGTCGAAGTTGACTACACACTCAGACGTAACCTTAAGAAACCGGCAGGCTCCAAACCTGGCTTTGTAATCTATCACACCAACTATTCAATGGTCGCCGATACCGATATAACAGGAATACAGCAGGCATAAGCCTGCTGTATTCCTGTTATACTATTCATCAAATTCAGCTATTACATAATAGCCTCTCGGATTCTCCCCGACTTCCTTGACAACACCTTCACGTGACTTAAGTCTCTCTGTTGTTGTATAGTTAGCCGACATTGCGACAGCCGGCTCTATAGTATAATAATATGAGCTTGGGAGCGCTCCTTCAGTAACCTCCACTCTGTCTCCCGGCTTTACAAGATTAGGCCTGCTCATTGTAAACTCCATCTCTCTCACAATACAACATCTCCTTTGTTATCTGTTCTGTCAAAATACATACGAAGTCCGGCATTGGCATCATTCTCCAGATCCGGATCATTTTCTATAATTGCAGCTGCCGCGTCAGATGCAGCTTTGAGCAGGTTGGCATCCTTATAGATGTCCCCTATTGTAAACTGCATATCTCCGCTCTGACGTATCCCGAAAAAGTCTCCCGGGCCTCTCAGCTTAAGGTCTTCCTCCGCAATTCTGAACCCGTCGTTGGATTCACGCAGTATTCCAAGCCTGTCCATATTTTCTTTTTTTGCATTGGATGTCCCGACAAATATGCAGTATGACTGGTATGCACCTCTTCCCACACGCCCCCTCAGCTGGTGAAGCTGTGCAAGTCCGAACCTGTCTGCATTCTCTATAAGCATTACAGTTGCGTTGGGAACATTTACACCAACCTCGATTACCGTTGTTGAGACAAGTACCTGCGTCTGTCCCGAATGAAACCTCTCCATAATCTCATCCTTAACCGCCGGCTTCATCTTGCCATGAAGATATTCCACATTAATTGATGACGGAAGATTTTTCTTAAGCATTGTTGTATAATCGACAACATTCTCAAGTGTTGCATGCATATTGGTATTGGCAAATGTATCGCCGCGTCCGTCCTCCATTACATCACCGTCTTCACGTGCTTCTACCATAGGACATATAACATATGCCTGATGTCCCGCCTGTACCTGATTCTCTATAAACCGGTATGCATTAGGCCTGTAGTCTGTACCGACAACGGCATTCTTTATCGGCAGCCTGCTGCTTGGAAGCTCATTCATTACTGATATGTCAAGGTCACCGTATATAATGATTGCAAGCGTTCTCGGAATCGGGGTTGCGCTCATTACAAGCGTATGTACACTGCTGCCTTTCTGTGTAAGGCTTTCTCTCTGATGCACACCAAAACGATGCTGTTCATCAGTTACAACAAGTCCAAGATTGGCATACTCCACACCTGCCTGTATAAGGGCGTGTGTTCCTATAACTATCCCTGCCTCTCCTGATGCAATGCGCTGTCTCTCCTTTTTCTTGGCTGATGCTGTCATGGACCCGATAAGAAGCGATACATTTATATTGATTCCGTATTTTTCAAACATGGCACATGTATCGTCATACTGCTGTCTTGCAAGGACTTCTGTCGGAACCATCATTGCGCCCTGGTATCCGGCATATACAGTGTTCATAAGTGCAAGAACCGCAATGATTGTCTTGCCTGAACCCACATCTCCCTGAACAAGCCTGTTCATCAGGCGCTCTCCATTCATATCTGAGCTTACCTCCTGCCATGTCCGTTTCTGGGCATTCGTAAGCTCATACGGCAGCTTCTTAATGAATTCATCCGTCCTTGCATCATCCGCTATTCTGCTGAGATTAGGCTGCCTTGAATTGTTCTCTTTCATTCTCCTTACATTAAGCATAAAAAAGAAAAATTCATCAAAAACAAGCCTTTTTCTTGCCGCCTCATAATCATTCATGTCTTTTGGAAAATGTATTGCCCGCATTGCAAAGTTAATCTCTGCAAGCTCATTGCTTCTTCTCAATTCCGCAGGCAGCAGCTCCGGCACAAGTTCCTTTATGTCAAGCGCCTGCTGCATTGCTTTTGAGACTATCTTATTGGACAGACCCCTGGTAAGCGGATATATAGGCTGCATAATGCCAATCTGCGATGAATATCCTTCCATCGTATAAAGCACAGGCTGCTCCATTACCCAGTCCCCATTGCGGAATACCGGACGTCCTCTGAAGATATATCTGTAGCCCGGTTTTAATGAACCGAGAAGATACGGCATATTAAACCACGTTGCCTTAAGCAGTCCGCCTTTTTCATCCCTGAGGGTTACCGTGAGAATCTGAAGATTACGAACACGCTTAAGCGCCGGTGTCCTTGCCACAACCGCATCAACAGCTATAAGAGAATCTCCCGTATGCTCAGGAATCTCACTAACTAAAACAGGCTTCCCGCATATGTCATAAGACCTGGGGTACAATCTTACCAGGTCTTCTGCCGTATATACGGAAAGCTTGTTAAGCAGCCGCGCTGTCTTGTCTCCAATTCCCTTGAGATCTGTCAGCTTCATGCCATATATCCTGCAAGCACTTCATTAACGAGCTTGCCGTCTGCCTTACCCTTAACTTTAGGCATGAGCACTCTCATGATTGCTCCCTTGTCCTTAGCTGTCGGTTTCTCTATTGAAAGCTCTGTAAGTGTCTCATCAATCACTTTCTTAATCTCAGCTTCATCCATCATCTTAGGTGCATATTCGTTAAGCACGCTGATAGAAAAATTGCACTCGTCAATAATATCCTGTCTGTCAGAAGGTGTCATTGAAAGAGTTTCCTTGAGCTGCTTAATCTGCTTGAGAATAATCTGATCCCCATCCTCATCCGTAAGCTCCCTGCGATTATTAATCTCAAAATTCTTGAGTTCTGCAAGAAGAAGTGAAAGCACATCCTTACGTGCCTTATCCTTGGCCTTCATTGCTGCTACCATCTCGCCTCTTATAAAATCAATCTTACTCATAATGTATATGTCCTTTCTATGACTTATTATTCAAAAAGCTGCCCTGTAGCATTACAAGGCAGCCATTCATTACTCAACTGAAATTATATAATAATATATTGGCTGTCCGCCTCTTTGCAGTTCTACGTCAAGGCCCGGATACTCTGCTGATACCGCCTCAACCATTGCGTCTGCATCATTCTCATTAACATCACTGCCATAATAAATACTGATGAGTTCTGATTCATCATCTACCATGGCACCAAGCATCTGCATAACTGTTGACTTTACATCATGACTTACAGCAAGCAGCCCTGTATCACCAAGTCCCATAATGTCATTGCAGTGTATCTCATGTCCGTCTATGCTTGTATCTCTTACGGCATATGTTACTTCACCACTCTTGACATTGCTCATGCCTTCTGACATTGCCTGCTCATTCTCTTCTGCCGAACGTGCAATCTCATAATTAAACATGGCTGTAATTCCCTGAGGAACTGTCTTTGATGGAATAACAACAATCTTCTTATCTTCAACAATCGAAGCTGCCTGCTGTGCAGCAAGGATAATATTCTTGTTATTAGGAAGCACAAATACTGTATCCGCATTAACCTTATCCACGGCATTAAGGATGTCTTCTGTGCTTGGATTCATTGTCTGACCGCCTTCAATAACGTAATCAACACCAAGTCCTCCAAATATCTCGGCAAGTCCGTCACCTGCAACAACCGTTACAAATCCTACTTCCTTGCGTGGTTCATCCTTCTTAGGTTCGCTGACTTCTTCAACCGCAGCCTCCTTAGCCTGTGAAGCAGTATCCACTGCTTCTGCAGCCTTCTTTGCTTCTGCAGCTTCAATAACCTTCTGGTTATGCTCCTCGCGCATATTATCAATCTTCATCCTGGTAAGCTGTCCAAAAGTAAGTGCCTTCTGTATCGCAAGTCCCGGATCGTTAGTATGGACATGAACCTTAACAATCTCATCATCTGCAACACAGACAATAGAATCTCCGATAGATTCGAGATAAGCCTTGAATCCAAGTTCATCTTTCTTATCAAACTTCTTATCAAGCATTATGATAAATTCAGTGCAGTATCCGAACTTAATCTCTACATTATCAAGTGAGCCTGCTCCTGATGTCTTCGCTGATGACTCTGACTGTTCTGTCTCATCATCAAGAGCAACTGGATTGCCTTCGTATGCAAGAATTGCTCCACGAAGAACCTCCACAAGTCCCTGTCCGCCTGAATCCACTACTCCTGCTTCTTTGAGCACAGGCAGCATATCAGGTGTCTTGGCAAGTACTTCCTCTGCATACTCGAGAATACCTCTCATTACCTCACCAAGATTATCGCTCACATCCGCAAGCTCAGATGCCTTGCTGGCTGCACCTTTGGCTACAGTAAGAATAGTGCCTTCCTTAGGCTTCATGACTGCCTTATATGCAGTCTCTACAGCTCTCTCAAATGCTGATGCAAGAACATTAACATCAATAGCTTCTACAGCCTTAATCTCCTTGGTAAATCCTCTGAACAGCTGCGATAAAATAACGCCTGAGTTACCTCTTGCTCCACGAAGTGAACCACTTGATATAGCTTTTGCAAGAGAAGCCATATCAGGCTCAGCCAATGCACTGACTTCCTTTGCAGCTGACATTATTGTAAGTGTCATATTAGTTCCCGTATCACCATCCGGTACCGGGAACACATTCAAATCGTTAATCCATTCCTTCTTAGCTTTCAGATTACCAGCTCCGGAAAGGAACATCTTCTGCAAAAGCTTTGCATCTATAGTATTTGAAGCCACAATTATATCCTCCTAAAACCTAAGTCTGTCACAGTTATTAATCAATTACCCTGACACCCTCAACGTAAATGTTAATCTTCTTGATCTCAAATCCTGTAAATTCCTGAACCTTATACTTAACATTCTCTATAAGATTATCTGCCACTGTAGAAATGCTTACACCATAAGCCACAATAACGTGGAAGTCAATCTCAAGTTTGTTTTCATCATCTACAACAACATTGATTCCTCTTGTAAGGCTGTCTCCCTTAAGGAGCTTGACAAGTCCGTCTTTCATGCTCACTGCTGCCATTCCGACAATACCAAAGCACTCAACTGCTGTCGAACCTGCATATTTGGCAATTACCTCAGAATCAATTGAAATACTGCCAAGCTGACTGTCAATATGACCCTTCATATCAAACCCTCCAATCATTCTCACTTACATATATAGTTCATTATACCCTTTTCCGTCTGAAAATGGAATATATTTTTATATCAAAAATAAATTTGTAAAATAAAATAAGGTAAGCATCCGTATTAACCGCATAGCTTACCTTATATCACATCGTCTTCGATTGCACAAATTATGCACGCTCTACAGCTCCTGAACGAAGGCATGAAGTACAAACATACATCTTCTTAGCGCCGCCCTCAGTCTTAACCTTAACTGACTTAACGTTAGATTTCCACATCTTATTAGATCTTCTATGTGAATGGCTTACAGCATTACCGAAATGAACGCCCTTTTCACAGATTGCACACTTTGCCATGATAACACCTCCTTAAATGTATTGGGTCTAAACCCACAACAGAACTAATTGTATCAGAACATCTATTATATTGCAAGCTTTTTTTGCTGATTTTTATTATTTTATCTTTATAAACTTTTGATATACGGCACACTGTAAATCCCGCATGATAAACACATTATCAGTGGCAGAACATATTAAAGCCGCATATTATAAGCAAAAATATAATGCTCACACTTATGAATACACTCTCTATAAACATTGAAATAATCATACCCAGTGCAATCCAGAACATGATAAATCCTATCATTCTGCACATAATGCGCTCCATTCCATATCAAGCCCTTACCGTGGCAAATGGATATTATTTATATACATCTGATATTATTATATGACGGCACTGTCAATATATGATTATACACTGCAATCTATTCTTTGTCTGATATCTCATCTATTGCGGCATTGACATCTTCATCTTCCGTCTTGTCAGCAGAATTACCCTTGAATCTGTCAATAAGATCAGGTACCATGTCAATTACCTTTGTAACTGTATCCTGATTCTTAATGTTGACAAGTTTGGTTGTGCCATTCTGTATTACAAGAACCGCACTTGGTGACATCTTTCCTCCAAGTCCGCCTGCCGCATTATTATTCTTCTCACCTGAAAATGCACCTGCGCCAACTCCGAATGATACATCAACAAACGGAAGTATTATAGTGTCATTGACCGTAACCGCCTCACCAACTACCGTCTTAGCTGATAAAAATGAATCCATGCCCTTGAACAAAGACTCAACCGTTGCATTAAACTTTTCATTCTCTGCCATGTTTATTCCTCCCTGTTTAATATTTATCATTTTCTTTTTAAGACAAGCTGCCTGAATCTCTCATTGCGATAGACGCGCCATGCCGTAATAAGAACTCTGCCGGGCATTATACGTCCCTTCATAAACACATCTGCCTCAAATACACTGTCCGTAAATACCGGAATATATTCAAAGCTGTTCTTTTTGGAATGTCTTGTGCTGCCTTTCATGAAAAATGCCATAGTTACTGCCGCAGCACCCGTCACTTTACCGGTGATGTCAGGTGAATCCGCGCCGAAACGTATATTTATATTATACCTTACCGGTGCTGTATGTGTAAATAATCCGCCGAGCTCTTTTTTCATAAATCGTACAAATTCGCGATTAGCCTCATCATGAATAATCTCATCGAGCCTTTCCAGCTTATCTCCTGCTTTATCCCGGAACTCTGATGCATTCGCTGCAATCCGCTTAATACCTGCAGGAATTGCTTTGAGCTTTCCTGACATCCGGCGTATTCTGTGAAGCCGGTCATCCGGTTCTTCTGCTCCTGCTTCCGGTTTTGTCCCGGACTCTGCTTCAGGCTCTGCCTTCTTTATCTCCGGCTCTGTCGGACCTGCATTCACATCCATGTCGTTTTTCTCATGCTTATTTTTCTTATTCCTGTTTTTCTTCGGCTTTCTGTGCGCCCTTTCATGCGAAGTTCCCGTCTCTTCATCTTCCTCAGATGTAATTAGTGTAAACCACAGGAACCTGAATATATACCTGAGCCCGTCTTTGTCATAAACAGCCTCAAGCCTTGCAATCCGCCCAAGCCATGACATGAGCAGCTTTCCGTTAAAACGTGAATGTACATCTGCATCAACTCTGTATCTGACAGGCACAAAAAGCACTGTCAGTATAAGAAGCACCGCAAGTCCGAGGACTGAAAGCAGTATAATACCTATAATCTTTAATATAATCAGTAATATATGAATCATGCATCTACCCTAATTCCGAGGTATTCCGCCACATCGAATGCTCCCGTAGCATTATACGTATCAGTAATGACTGCAGCCATCGTCATAACCGCTTCATCATACCCTTTGGCTATTCCGACCACAAAAAGCTTCTCCCATACATACGGCTGTCTGTAATGTGGCTGAAGCAGCTGTACCGCTGACATCATCTCAAGCAGATTACCCTCAGTGGAAGACAATACGATAAAATATATATCATGCTGAAATCTGTGCGCCTCCGCTTTTGCAATAATGGCACTTTTTTTCTTTCTTGCATTATCCCCCAAATAAATGTTTTTATACCATCTCATAGGCTACCCCTGCATGATAAGCTTCAACACCTCCACACACGCCTGTCTCTCCGATATATCCGAGCAAAGAGAAAGTGATGTGTTAATATACCCCTGTATCTCATCTATATTGTTAAAGAATACCGGCACCTGACTGAGTACTGCTGACATAACAGCTCTTCTTACTGTTCTGTCCATAGTCTCAAAGCTTGCCGCAAATGAATCTATAAGCCTGCCGCACACTTTCTCAACGTAGTCCTTACCGGCATTCTCAAGCTTCGCCTCATCCTCAGTAAGTGCCATAAAGTCACTGCCAGACTGAAGTCTTATAATCTTGGCAAGATTCTCATATTCATCAGTAAGATTATCTGCTGCAAGCTCACTGCGGTAATGCTCAAGTGCATATGCAACCGCATAGTCATTGGCAGAAACAGTCTCTCCGATTCTCTCCTGCTTACCTTCAAAGCTTATAAAACTGTCGGTAAGATCATCAAGATGCTCATCTATTCCAAGCTTTGCGTTATCCTTTTTGTTCTTAAAATCATCAAGAACAACTTCAATAACACCACGTGCCCTTATTGTCTCTTCAACATCTCCAAGCACATATCTGCCTGAAAGGACAAGTGTATACATATCATTGACAAGCTGTGTGAACATGACATACATATCTGCAGTATCCGACATCTTCTGGGCTGCTATTGTAAGCTTGGCATGAAGCGAATCAAACTGTTCTTTGCTTATATTCTTATAATCAGCACTCCTGATGTCATTGTAAAGCTCACTTACCTCAGGGAACATGTCTTCAAATCCTTCCGGTTCCGCAAGCATTCCTGTTGTTCCGAGCGTATATGCAAAATCATCCACCGTTCCAATCTGTGCATCCTTATAAAGCGAGAATGAATCCCTGAGATACTCATAGAACTTATTCTTGGACAATCTCATCGGAAGCTGCTCAACAACCTCCGATATCCTGTTATTAACAGCCACGCTGTCCTTGTCTGAAAGAATATAGTGCATAAGGTCATTAGTCAGCCCATTATTATAATAGGCATCATCAAATTCCTCGTCCTTGAACCGGTACTCAATTCTGTTAAGAACATACTCGTATATTCTCAAACGGTCTACATATGCCGTTACTACCTCCATTATTCTTACAACAGAAGCCCTGATACCTTCAAGCTCATCTATATTGTGCTTGTAAATGTCATCTGAATACTCAGCCGCCGCTATCTGTGACTCAGCTACATCGTTAAATCTGTCAAGAAGACCTTTAAGCTCTGACATCTCAGCCTTACCGAACTCAGAATCATTAGCCATCTCAAAGAATGTGTAATAATTCATCGACAGCTTTATATATGCAAGCCCGTTATAAAGGCTCATCATACTGTTGGCGTATGCCGGAAGATTAACCTGCAGATTGCGTCCCTTGGCAAGCTCGCCGGTTACATAATTCAAATCTTTCATAATTATTCAATACCTTTAAATATATCTGTAAAATCAAATGTTGCAAAGTAATCCTTAGGTGTCTCTGCTCTTCTTATCATCTGTACTGAGCCGTCTTCCTTAAGAAGGAGTTCTGATGAACGCAGGCGTCCGTTGTAATTGTATCCCATAGAGAAGCCATGTGCGCCTGTGTCATGTATAATCAGGTAATCTCCCATATCTATCTTTGGAAGCATTCTGTCAATTGCAAACTTATCATTATTCTCGCAGAGTGAACCCGTAATATCATACTTGTGGTCACATGGCGCATTCTCTTTGCCTGCAACAGTAATATGATGATATGCGCCATACATTGCAGGTCTCATGAGATTGGCTGCACATGCATCAACTCCTATATACTCCTTATAAGTATGCTTCTCATGAATTGCCTTTGTTACAAGACAGCCATACGGAGCAAGCATAAATCTTCCAAGCTCCGTATATATTGCAACATCGCCCATTCCGTTAGCTGTAAGCACTTCATCATATACCTTATGCACATTAGCTCCGATTACACTTATATCGTTAGGTTCCTTATCAGGTGTATATGGAATGCCAATTCCTCCTGAAAGATTGATAAACTTAATATCTGCACCGGTCTTCTCATGAAGTTCTACTGCAAGTTCAAAGAGAATCCTGGCAAGTGCGGGATAATACTCATTAGTTACTGTATTACTTGCAAGGAATGCATGAATACCAAAGTTCTTAGCTCCCTTGCTCTTAAGTATCTTGAATGCCTCGATAATCTGCTCATGCGTCATTCCATACTTGGAATCACCCGGATTATCCATAATTGAGTTGCCAAGCTTGAAATATCCGCCCGGATTATAACGGCATGATATTGTCTCAGGAATCCTGCCGATAGTCTTCTCAAGGAAGTCTATATGTGTAATATCATCAAGATTGATTATTGCTCCAACCTTATCAGCATAGGCAAACTCCTCTGCCGGTGTATCATTAGATGAAAACATAATTGACTTACCATCAAAATCAAGCCTGTCAGCCATCATCAGCTCTGTAAGTGATGAGCAGTCACAGCCGCAGTCATAATCCTTAAGTATATTAAGTATAAACGGATTTGGAGTAGCCTTAACCGCAAAATACTCACGGTATCCCTTATTCCATGCAAATGCTTCCTTAAGCTTAGATGCATTCTCTCTTATTCCCTTCTCATCATACAGATGAAAAGGAGTAGGATAAGTCCTGGTTATCTCTTTAATCTGGTCAAGCGTTACAAAAGTTTTCTTAGGCATTCTGTCAATCCTCCACTTGTCAAAAATAATAAACTAAATAAAATTCTATGTTAGTACGGACTATTTGTCAACCAAAAAAGTGCCCTGCGGACACTTTTGGATGTATGTATTCAACTGTCTTAACACATTATCTTTCCAGTAAAGGGCAGTTTCTGAATGCTGTGCTGTCTACTTTGGCATTGTCCGGCACATTAATCTTTTTAAGACTTATGCAGTTGGCAAATGCCTCGTACCCTATATCCTCTATTGTATCAGGAAGGATAACTTCCGTAAGTGCTGCACATCCCTCAAATGCATTGCGTTTAATATACCTGACACCTTCCGGAAGCTCGACTTTGGCAATGTCCGTAAGCCCCGAGAACATATCATCCTGAATAGATGTAAAATCACTCATATCAATCTCTTTGTATGTTCTGTTCACCAGTGTAATGCGAATTCTTTTTCTGTTCATAAAAGCTCCACCTCTCCCTCATATTATTAAATAACTAATTATCTCCAAACAGTACTCTCGACAGATTATTACTCATCTGCATTCTCTCAAGTTCATAGAACTTCTGCTGTTCACTTATCTTCTGCGCACTCCCGGATGCATCTTCTTCATCATCCGGCTCTCCGATTGTAGTTCCAAGCATCTTCATATATATTGCAATGAACTTAAGATAGTCATCATACGGGAACAAATCTTCAACCGTGTTCTCCTTGCCATTGCTTATCTTAACCGGCGTGCCGCCGCGCAATACTTCGGATGTACTGCCCTGCCCGGATGTTCTCGATGTATTGTCCGCTGATATATATGATAAATCTTTTTCAAGGCCGCCATCAAGTATGTCGTTAATCCTGCGGATATAATTCCTGGTCTCCTCATAAGGAGGCACACCGCCATACTTGGCAACTGCACCGCTTCCCGCATTATATGCAGCGAGTGCCAGCGTTGTATCACCATCATAATCATCAAGCAGATATGCAAGCATCTTCGCCCCGCCTGTTATATTCTGTTCCGGATCAAATACATCTTCTACTCCAAGCCCTTCTGCAGTCTTAGGCATAAGCTGCATTATTCCTGAAGCTCCGCAGGATGATACTGCATTGGCATCGAATCCCGATTCCGCCTGTGCAACGGCCTTAAGAAGGTCTACCGGCACTTCATACTCTTTTGCAACATCCTGAAATATATCTTCAAGAGTTCTTGTCTTTTTGTCTATCACGGAATCAAATGTCTCCTCTGCATTATCCGTCATACCCGCCGCATTCTGCGACTGCATTGCTGTTTTGTCCGCTGCATTAACTGCCTGTAATATGTTCATCAAAACTACTCCTTAATATATGCAGTATTCTCAGATTAAGACTATGAATATATGGAGAAATCACATATTATGTGTTCCCCACATATTCCTTTTCTTAAGTTCAAGATACTGTGCATATGCTTTCTCAAGTATCTGCCTCTCGTTAGGATACTTAAGAAGATGATATGCCTCGTTATACTTATAATATCCGGAGTCACAAAAGTACTCCTCTTTTTGTGGTTTGCTGTAATAGCTGTCCGATATCATAAGATACCAGTGAACTTCCTTGTCGACTACATCCTGCGGTATTGAAAATGTATATGTGCTTCTTCCCACATAACTTACAATTCTCGCATCGGCTCCGCTCTCTTCCTTAACTTCACGTATAGCCGTATCTTCATAGTCTTCTCCCGGCTCAACAGTTCCTTTGGGGAACATCCAGCCATCGTACTTATTCTTAAGATTCTTATACAAAAGAAGAATCTTGCCACGGAAGATAACCACACCGCCACAACTGGTTGCCTCAATCATTGCAGAACCTCCTGTTCCACGGCGTCTTTCATTTGTAAACATTATACTATCTTATACATCTTCAATCAAGGCAAAAAACTTATTTTGTGAAATAAGTATCAAATACTTTTTTTGCAACTTCCTGTGCGCTGTCATATCCCGAATATCCGCCTTCAAGTACTACACTGATAACAATCTCAGGCGAATCATACGGTGCAAATCCGACGAACCATGAATGGCTGTCTTCTGACACGTCATCATACTGTGCCGTTCCCGTCTTACCTGCAACCTCATACGAAGTATTGCGGAAGCTTCTTCCTGTTCCTTTTGTACACACCTCGCGCATGAACCCCTTAACAGCCTGGGCCTCCGGCTCAGTTATCGGTGTTGAATACTGCTCCGGTTCGTATTCCTTTATGACTTTATTGTCCTGGGATACAACCTTTTCAATAAGATATGGCTTCATCATAACACCGTCATTAGCAATTGTTGATGTAATAATTGCATTGTTAAGCGGTGTAACCTGTGTCTTACCCTGTCCGATTGCCGTCTGCATCTTCTCACCGACAGAAGAATTACCTTTCATTGTAAAGCTGCTCCTGCTCGTCTCTATTGAAAGCGGAATGTCCTGATTAAACAGGAAATCATTGCAGAGCGAATTAAATGCATCTCCGTCAACATCCAGCCCCATATTGGAGAATGCTGAATTACATGAATTGGCAAATGCTGTTGAAAGCGTCTCATATCCATGTGCAGTCGAATTATAGCAGTGTATTACAGAACCCATCACATCCGTACTTCCCTTACAGCTGTATCTGTAACTCTCATAATCAGGATTCTCCCTTACATACTGTAATGCCGTAAGCATTTTGAAGGTTGAGCCCGGCGGATACAGTCCCTGTGTTGCACGGTTAAAAAGCACCGAATCATTACTGCTGTAAGAAAGCCATGTCTCCCACTGGTCAATCGCATCATTCGGATTGTAATCCGGCTTGGAAACCATTGCAAGTATCCTGCCGGTCGACGGTTCCATAACAACGATTGCACCCTTGTTATTCTCCATTGCAAGGTACGCTGCTTTCTGAAGCTGCACATCAAGTGTCGTTACAACATTATTGCCTACAAGCTTCTTACCGGATATCTCGCTGTATGCTTTGTTTACAATATTGCTTCCCGAATCGAGAAGATCTGCATTCCCCATGCCTTCAATACCCGACTTGCCTCTCGTTGACATGCCGACAACATGGCTGAACACTCTTCCGTAAGGGTATACTCTCGATTCACTTCCGGTCTCATCCACTTCCGTATACGCAAGGATTGAACCGTTACTTGCCATTATGCTTCCTCTTGAGACCTTCTCTTCCCTGGCATTATTACGCGTATTATATGAATTATTAAGAATCTGAGGTGCAGTCTTTACATTAAAATATACAAGATATCCTATCAGCAGGGCAAATATAGCAGCAAATACCGACAGAATGACAACTGTTGCCGCATCGCTTGAACGGTCGGTCGATATATCAACTCTGCGTCTTTTCCTGCGCACCTTGCCGCCGTTTTTTGCATCTGCCTTCCGGACGACAACATCGCTCTCACGCATCACATACATTCCGTTGACTATAGCGACCATTATAATCGATGCCAGCATTGAACTGCCGCCGTAACTTACGAATGGAAGTGTAACACCTGTAAGCGGTATAAGCTTAATTCCTCCACCAATAGTAAGGAACACCTGGAATGCGTATGTAACTCCGATTCCGACAGCCGTAAGTCTGTAGAACTGTGTCCTGCACATTGATGCGATGTTAAGCATGAGCATCAGGTTGGTAAGACATAAAAGAATTAACCCGATTGCAAATACGATACCAAACTCCTCACATATTGCCGAGAATATAAAATCTTTCTCAGGCACAGGTATCATATTCGGGCTTCCCTGATTAAGTCCCGTACCAAACCAGGAGCCGGTTCCTATAGAGAACAGTGACTGTGCTATCTGATATCCGCGGTCTTCTATATACGTCCATGGGTCAAGCCATATCAGGACACGCACACGGATATGCGCAAACAGCTTATATGCTATAACCGAAGCTCCCGCACCTGCAAGCATGCCTACCAGGATATAGTACCATTTTCTTGTGGCATCATAGAGCATAAATACATAAACAACGAAGAATATAAGTGCCGCACCAAGGTCCTTCGACGCTACAAGGATGACAACGTGAAGCGCTGCCGCAAGCGATGTTACCACAATCCTTTTGAACGAATCAGAAGCATTGAACATTGCAGCAACAAACATTACATATATGATTTTCACAAATTCCGTAGGCTGGATTGATACACTGCCTACCGTAATCGCAAGCTTGGCACCAAATACTTCATCACTTATAAGTACTGCTGCCAGAAGTGCTATTCCCACTATAAAATAGAGAAACGACAGATTCCTGAAGCTCCTGACCTTCTTAATCATCCACGGGATAAAGAATGATAAAAGTCCTCCCGCTGCCACGAATATGAACTGTCTCAGACATTTCTCAAACGAAAGTCTCGCAAGAATTACAAATCCCACAGCTATAAGCATGCACATATTATTAAGCAGCAGTCTTGACGCGTTAGGATAAAGCATTGTAAACATCAGCAGAAATACTATAAAAAATACAAGCTGTGCCGCATAAAGTATCGCGTAATTAACATCTCCGTCCTTCATATACAGAATCAGATATCCAAGAAAATGAAACGAAAACATCATCATATTCTGTACTATTCCGGCCGCGTTACGTGTAGTATCCTTTTTTGTCGTAGCTCCCCGTACTGTTGCATATACATAAAAAATCATAAGCATGGCAAAGAGATATCTTGCCATCTCTGTAATAATAGAATTCATAAAATCTTCCTTCACCTACCGGCATTCTATAAAATCTGCCTGTCAAAATGTCCGTGTGTTGTATGCGTATAGCATTCTCCGGACATGTTCTTCCCCTCTGATATCAGAATTGCATCTCTGATTATGTGGCTTATACAATCTTTATCTTCTGATGTAAATGTCAGGCGCCAGGACCCCGGGGCCATCCGCCTTATCTGCTCCGGCATATCAAGGACAGATACAGCATCTGACATATATGTTACAGCATAACAGTTTCTGCATCTTGACGCAACATCAAAACATCTCTTCCTGTCATCTGTAATCTTCGTTACCCCGCACATTCCGTCACACATATTCCGTGTCTTTCTTACGCAGTTTTCCGATATCATAACAGGCACTCTGCCATAAACCATCAATTCAGAATTACCTATTCCAAGCTGTAAAAGTTCATTTACGGTAAGCTCATAAGGTGCCGTATCTGTTATAATCTGTGGAAATTCAATGTCGAATCTCATCCTTGCCCTTGAGTTCATCGTATACAGACCTGCGTCAGTGATAATTCTGTCATCCGGTCTGAGCCTTGTAATGATTGCAGCCGATTCAAGATTGCGTACAAGCCATGCATCAGCATTTATCATATCTGCATCTTCCGCCAGTTTTTCAATATATTCTGACGTTCTGCCTCTTACAACATATGGCAGTGATATATATGCATTATGTCCATCCTTGTGTATTATATCAACCATCGCGGCAAGTTCTTTTGAATCTTCAAATGCTTCTGCTTCTATATATATTCCGTCGATGCCGTCCATTGACGATACAAAACGAATCATATCCATGCAATCCGAAGACACACTGTCAATCATTACATTAACCTTGTTGCCAGTGAACCCTTTGTGCTCTGATTGGTGCTGCCATTCAAGTGCCGCTTGCGCCGAACAATTATCAGTGCTTCTCTTGTAACGCGCCGTAAGTGCATTAGTTAGCTCCGTAACAGCCTTGCGTCTTAGCTCATTGAGCTTTCCGTTGGGCAGGAATACGTCATTATCCATATTAATCTCAAGATTCTCAAGTATATATGGTGTATCATTCATCCTGCTTATCTGCATCTGCACGCCCTCAGCCGTAAGCGGTCTGTTCATTGCACGCATGACCGTCTCTCCCTGTACCGCTATACATGTATCATCCTTCCACAGTACAAGCGATGCTTCTTTATCCGGCTGAAGCGTAATCGCGCCCTGTATTGCCGTCTTGCAGTCTGCCTTCGTATATCTGTCAAGAATATCATTAATAAGCGAATTATTGCGGACTCTGTAAAGCTTTCTGCCCTTTTGCATCACATATTTTTTAGGAAGGCTCAGCGTTACCGTGCCACCCGGCTTAACCGCTCCTGCAAGCGTATAATCAAATTCCTTCTCTAAGTCGAATACATCTCCTTTATTAAGCAGAACAAGCGCTTTGCACACAGCACTTCCCGGCTTGGATGATATCACTTCCATAGCACATGTTCCCTGATGATTGGGCTTTGTCAGTGATACCATGTCACGGCCTTTCTTGCCGGGATAATATCCTTTTGAGAATCCTCCTCTGTTGTACAGATCAGATAAGCTTATCAGATCCCGTTCATGTGGCTTTACTGCATTCTTTCCATACTCAAGGTACTTATCAAGATATCTTCTGTAGACAGATACAACGCCCGCAACATATTCGCTGCTCTTCATTCTTCCCTCTATCTTAAAAGAATCAACCCCCGCCTGTACAAGCTGCGGAATAAGTTCAAGAGTACACATGTCCTTGAGGCTGAGTACATATTCATTATCATATTTCATCCTGCACGGCTGGGCGCATCTTCCACGGTTACCGCTTCTGTCACCAAGCATGCTGCTCATAAGGCACTGTCCCGAATAGCTGTAGCACAATGCTCCATGTACAAAGCTTTCTATCTCTATATCAACATTTTGGTCAATCTTTTTTATATCATCCAGTGTAAGCTCTCTTGCGGGTACAACTCTTGTTGCTCCCATTCTCTTCAGCAGTCCGGCGCTCGCACAGCCTGTCACAGCCATCTGCGTACTTGCATGTATATCAAGTCCCGGAAATGCTTTCTGTATAAGATCGAATACCCCCCAGTCCTGGACAATCACCGCGTCAAGCCCCGCCTCATAGAAAGGAAGCAGGTAGTCATACAACGGCTCACCCATTTCATTTTCTTTAAGAAGTGTATTAACCGTAAGATATACCTTGCGGTCTCTTATATGGGCAAAATCAAGTGCCTCAAGGAGCTGCTCCTTATCAAAGTTACCGGCATATGCACGTGCACCAAATGCACTTCCGCCAAGATACACCGCATCAGCGCCGGCATTAATGGCCGCCCTGAACGCTTCATATGTGCCTGCCGGTGCAAGTAATTCCACATTCTTCATATCCGCATTTCCATTCATCCAATAATATATTCTGTCATATGCTAAAAAGCATCCGTGCCATATAACACGGATGCTTAAATTTATTTTTTGGAAGCTTCAAGTTCCGTCTCAAGTCTTACCACGTTCTTTTGAAGTTTTCCAATCTCAGCTTTAAGTTCCTCAATCTCCTTGACCGAAGCGTTATACTTAACATCAGCTGCAATCAAATCATATTTGTAGTCCGATATCTGTTTATCTTTTGCTGCAACATCATTCTCAAGAGCATCAGCAGTCTTCTTAGCCTTGAAATAGTCATCAGCTATGTTAAGATACATCATATTGGCCCTTATTTCAGATGACAGTCTTCGATAACCATCTTCAGCCATCATCTCATTCAATTTGCTATTGATGTAAGCAGCTACCTTCTGAAGGTATTCCTCACTCTCGTATCCGCTCAGTGTATATACCTTGCCGCCAAGAATCACCTCAGTATTGTTCTTTGATGTCATCTGCTCCTCCTCATAATTATCATTTGATTACTTTCTCACAAGAAGACTCTCTCCTGTCATATCAGCAGGCTTCTCCATTCCCATCATCTCAATAAGTGTAGGAACTATATCTGCAAGTCTTCCTCCCTCCCTGAGAGTGTAATTCTCATCATAGTTAACAAGAATAAACGGAACAGGATTCGTTGTATGCGCTGTAAAAGGCTCACCTGTCTCATAGTCAATAAGCTTCTCGGCATTACCATGGTCAGCGCAGATAAACATCTGTCCGTCAACCTTCCTGATTGCATCAACAACACGTCCAACGCATCCGTCAACTGTCTCAATTGCCTTAATTACTGCATCCATTATACCTGTATGTCCAACCATGTCAGGGTTTGCAAAGTTAGTTATGATAACATCATACTTTCCTGATTCTATCGCTCCTACAAGCTTATCGCAGACTTCAGGTGCACTCATCTCAGGCTGAAGATCATAAGTGGCAACCTTAGGTGACTTAATGAGTATTCTGTCCTCACCCTTGTTAGGCTCTTCAACACCACCGTTAAAGAAGAATGTAACATGCGCATACTTCTCTGTCTCAGCAATTCTGCACTGTGTCATGTTATGTGCTGCAAGGAATTCACCAAATGTATTATTAATTGCAACCTTATTGAATGCAACGCTCTTATTAGGAATTGTAACATCATACTCTGTGAAACATACATATGTTACATTCTTACGTGGTCCACGGTTGAATCCCGTGAATTCATCATCACAGAAGCATCTTGTTATCTCTCTTGCACGGTCAGGCCTGAAATTATAACAGATAACAGAATCATTATCCTTAATTACCGCAACAGGTCTGCCATCCTTCTTAATTACAGTAGGAACAACGAACTCATCTGTCTTACCATCTGCATATGATGCTTCCATTGCAGCAACTGCATCTGATGCCTCAGCACCTTCGCCCTTTGTAAGTGCATTATAAGCAGCCTCTACTCTGTCCCATCTGTTATCTCTGTCCATTGCATAGTAACGACCGGCAAGTGTTGCAATTGCACCGACACCAAGCTCGTCCATCTTAGCCTGTACAGTCTTCACATATCCAAGACCACCCTCTGTAGGAGTATCACGTCCATCCATAAATCCGTGCAGATATACATTCTTAAGTCCTTCTCTCTTAGCAAGCTCAAGAAGTGCAAGCACATGTGTAAGGTGGCTGTGTACTCCGCCATCTGAAAGAAGTCCGAAGAGGTGAAGATCTGAATTATTCTTCTTACAATTCTCTATAGCACCAAGGAGTGCTTCGTTCTTAAAGAAATCTCCATCCTCAATCTCCTTGGTTATTCTTGTGAGCTCCTGATATACAATTCTTCCGGCACCCATATTGAGATGTCCGACTTCTGAGTTGCCCATCTGCCCCTCAGGAAGTCCGACTGCCATTCCGCTGGCAAGTCCCTTAACAAATGGATATTCCTTCATAAGGCTGTCCATTACAGGTGTATTGGCATTAGCAATACCATTGCCCTCTTTTCTGTCACTAAGTCCATATCCATCAAGTATCATCAGTACTGTAGGTCTTTTGCTCATCTTAATCCTCCATTCCCGCCCCTCCCGGGGCATTCCGAACTTGTGCGCAATCACAAATCCGGGGTGTAAAATCTCTGATTCTACACCATTATCTTCTATCTTGTTATTTCAAATGTTCTTCAATCTAGTATATTATCACATTTGTATTTCTTATGCAATCACAAAAAAGTCCCGCGACATCTGCACACGCAGCCGCCGCAGGACTCTCTGCCTTATATGTATTCAAAATTCTTGAAGTTATTATATACTCTTTCTTCCAAATTCAACAATATCAGCAAATTCAGGCTTAAGGCTTGCTCCTCCGACAAGACCTCCGTCTATATCCGGCATTGCGAACAATTCTTCAGCATTGGACGCATTAACACTTCCACCATACAGAATCCTTATTGCATCAGCAGTTTCCCTGTCATATATACGTTCTATGCATCCCCTTATATCAGCACATACTTCCTGAGCCTGCGCACTTGTTGCAACCTTACCTGTTCCTATAGCCCATATAGGCTCATATGCAATAATTGTATCATGGGCTTCTTCCCTGCTCACATTATAATATGCCGAACGTATCTGCTCTTCCACAAATTCAAGTGTCACACCATGTTCTCTCTGTTCAAGCGTTTCTCCACAGCATATAATAGGTATAATCTTATGCTCGATAGCTTTTTTAACCTTCATGTTGATGACTGTATTGTCCTCACCAAATATCTGTCTCCGCTCTGAATGTCCAAGTATAACATACTTCACGCCGGCATCTACAAGCATTGATGCTGAAATCTCTCCCGTATATGCTCCTTGCTCCTCATAGAACATATTCTCAGCTCCAATTGCAATGTCAGTTCCCTTCACCGACTCAACCGCCGCAACAAGTGAAATGGCAGGAACACAGAACAGAACATCTACGCCTTCAGTACAAATCTTATCTTTCATATCGGTAAGAATTGATCTGACCTCTCTCGGAGTCTTATTCATCTTCCAATTACCAGCAATAACTTTCCGCCTCATAACTACGTCCTCCAACTGTATGCCAATGTATGATCTATGCCATACAACACTCCTACCCCTTTAGGCATATATCTTTTTGATGTATTTATTATACTACTAATGTTCAGATTTTACCACCTAAATTGTGCTTCATTTCAAAAAAAATATCAGAATTGACACTCACCTTGGCAAAAAAATAACCTTTAAGGCATTATCTGCCTTAAAGGTTAAAAAATTCTCAAACTTAATTATCTGTCATTAGCTGCTGCAACACCAGGGAGTTCCTTACCTTCAAGGAATTCAAGCGATGCGCCGCCACCTGTTGAGATATGAGTCATCTTATCACCAAATCCAAGATTGTTAACTGCAGATGCTGAATCACCACCGCCAATGATTGTTGTTGCATCCTTAAGCTCAGCAAGTGCCTGTGCTACTGCAATTGTACCCTTTGCAAAGTTATCAAACTCAAATACACCCATAGGTCCGTTCCATACTACTGTCTTGGCATCCTTAAGTGCTTCCTGATAAAGTGCGCATGTCTTAGGTCCGATATCCATACCCATATCATCATCTTCCTGCTGACCTGCTTCAACAACATGGAAAGGCGTATCGTTCTTAAATTCTTTTGTTACAACTGTATCAACAGGAATAAGAATCTTAACATTCTTAGCCTCAGCCTTCTCAATCATCTCTTTTGCATAATCAAGATACTCATCCTCTACCAGAGACTGGCCTACATTACCGCCAAGAGCCTTCTGGAATGTATATGACATACCACCGCCGATAATAAGTGTATCAACCTTATCAAGAAGATTGTTTATAACTGAAATCTTAGAAGAAACCTTAGAGCCTCCAAGAATTGCTACAAAAGGACGTACCGGATTGTCTACCGCATTACCAAGGAAGTCAATCTCCTTCTCCATAAGATATCCAACTACCGCTGTATCAACAAACTTTGTCACACCAACATTAGAGCAATGTGCTCTGTGGGCTGTACCAAACGCGTCATTAACGAATACATCACAGATTGATGCAAGATCCTTGCTGAACTCATCACCGTTCTTAGTCTCTTCCGGTCTGAAACGTGTATTCTCAAGAAGAATAACATCACCGTCATTCATTGCCGCAACAGCA
Source organism: [Bacteroides] pectinophilus (assembly GCA_025146925.1). NCBI lineage: Bacteria > Bacillati > Bacillota > Clostridia > Eubacteriales > [Bacteroides] pectinophilus. The sequence continues at coordinate 1,742,331 of CP102260.1, forward strand.
GCTCTTGCATTGTCACCAACAACTGTATCATCAGCCGCAAACTTAACTTCCTGTCCGAGAAGCTCTGTAAGTCTCTTTGCTACAGGTGCAAGTGAAAATGCCTTATCCGGTCCCTTTGGCTTGCCAAGATGTGAGCAAAGGATAACCTTGCCGCCATCATTGATAAGCTTTTTAATTGTAGGGAGTGCTGCAACAAGGCGGTTCTCATCTGTAATCTTACCATCAATAAGCGGTACATTAAAATCGCATCTTACAAGAACTCTCTTATCCTTTACGTTGATATCATCAACAGATTTCTTATTAAGCATATTAATCCTCCATTATTAAATTACTATATTGTTATTTTAAAAATGAGCCCGGCAAAGTTACCCATACCGGACTCATTAATTAAGTTTTCTTCTTAACTATTATGCTAATTCTGAGAAGTACTTAATTGTTCTAACCATCTGGCTTGTATATGAATTCTCATTATCATACCATGAAACAACCTGAACTTCATATAAGTCATCAGCGATGTGTGAAACCATTGTCTGAGTTGCATCAAAGAGTGAACCATATCTCATACCAACGATATCTGAAGATACTATCTCATCTTCGTTGTAGCCGAATGACTCTGTCTGAGCAGCCTTCATTGCAGCATTAATCTCTTCCTTAGTTACATTAGCCTTCTTAACTACTGCTGTAAGGATTGTTGTTGAGCCTGTTGGAACAGGAACTCTCTGAGCTGAACCGATAAGCTTACCGTTAAGCTCTGGAATAACAAGACCGATAGCCTTAGCTGCACCTGTTGAGTTAGGAACAATGTTAACTGCAGCTGCACGGCTTCTTCTAAGGTCGCCCTTTCTCTGAGGACCATCAAGTGTCATCTGATCACCTGTGTAAGCATGGATTGTGCACATAATACCTGACTGGATTGGTGCATAACCATTAAGAGCTGCTGCCATAGGAGCAAGACAGTTAGTTGTACATGAAGCTGCTGAAATAACTGTATCCTCTGGCTTTAATGTATTGTGGTTTACGTTGTAAACGATTGTAGGAAGGTCATTTCCTGCTGGAGCTGAAATAACAACCTTTCTGGCACCTGCCTTAATATGAGCTGAAGCCTTCTCCTTAGATGTATAGAAACCTGTACACTCAAGAACAACATCAACACCGATTTCTCCCCAAGGAAGTTCCTCAGCGTTAGCCTTAGCGTAAATCTTAATCTCCTTACCATCAACTGTGATTGAATCTTCGCCTGCCTTAACTGTATCAGCTAATGCATACTTACCCTGTGAAGAATCATACTTAAGAAGGTGTGCAAGCATCTTAGGGCTTGTAAGATCGTTGATTGCAACTACTTCATATCCTTCTGCACCAAACATCTGTCTGAATGCAAGTCTGCCGATACGGCCAAAACCATTGATTGCTACTTTTACTGCCATTGTAATTCCTCCTAGAATATTTAAAAAAATTATTACCCTATTAACTATAGCATTACATATTTTACATAATAAAATCAAAAAATTCAAGACAATTTTTTCTTTTTTGCAATTTTTGATAAATATGCTTGTTTTATTGTATGTTTTGTCGTTTTTTTGTATATTTATCTTATAGTAACGCTATATTTTGTATACAGTATCCCTATATCTCATCCATAACACATTTTACAATGTTATTGGCATGATCCGACACGCGTTCTACATTAGAAAGTATGTCGAGGAACACAACACCATTCTGTGGGATACACTGTCCATTGGAAAGTCTTTGTATGTGCTTGTCTCTCAATTCTTCCTCAAAATTATCAACATCATCCTCAAGCTGACGCACCTTACGTACATATTCCGCACTTCCTGTTGCTCTTGCCTGAAGTGCAGTTCCAAATGAATCCTGAACCATGCTGCATATCTCAACAAGTTCTTTTGTGCCTTCTTCAGAGAACGCAATCTTATGCTCTGTTTTGTACATTGCAATCTCTGCAAGATTCTCTGCATGGTCTGATATTCTCTCCACATCAATTATTGCATGAAACAGGTCATTAACAAGAAGATGCTGGGACTCATTAAGTGCCAGATTATTAACTTTAGCAAGGAATGCCGTAAGTGTCTCTTCGAGATAATCTACTCTTTTTTCGGTTCTGAATACCTTTTGTGCAAGTTCGGTATCATTATTGATAACAGCCTGCATGGAATCACATATATTCTGATATGATATTCTTCCCATCTGGAGGACTTCCTTAAGTGACGTCTCGACTGCAAACGATGGTGACTCAAGAATTCTGTCATCAAGGTGGGTCTGCGGATAATCACTGTCTGTCTGTACATCTGTTGCTGCCTCATCCTCTCCGGGAACAATTACAGCAGAAAGCTTAACAAGTACATTCACAAACATAGACATAATAAGTGTACATGTAATGTTAAAGAATGTATGGAAAAGTGATATTTCAACACTTGTAATATTGTGTGCCGCAATATCAGGTCTTATTGCAAATAATACAAATGCAAGCGTACCAAAAAGTATTGCACCTGCGACATTGAACAGCAGATGGATACATGCTGCCCTCTTTGCCGTCCTGTTAGCTCCCACACAGGAAATAAGTGCCGTCACACATGAACCGATATTCTGTCCGAGTGTAATAAATATTGCTGCATTAGTAGTAACAACTCCATTGAGTGCAAGTGTCTGCAAAATACCGACAGATGCAGATGAACTCTGAAGAATCGCTGTAACAATAACACCAACCATAACACCAAGAAGCGGATTAGATCCAAACACTTCAAATGCCTTTGAAAAAATCGGCAGTTCAGTATAAGGTGATATTGAACCTGACATAAAATCAAGTCCCATAAATAAAAGACCTATACCTACCACTATCTCTCCGGCAAGCTTCTGCTTGTCCTTCTTGGCAAACAGAATAAGGAACGCACCTATACCGACCAGAAACGGTGCGTAAAATGACGGTGAAAATGCTTTTGCCGCACTTCCAAGCTGCCCCATTGATACTATCCATGCAGTTATTGTAGTACCAATATTAGCTCCCATGATAACACCGGCAGCCTGCGTAAGTGTAAGAATACCGGCATTAACAAAACCAACCACCATAACCGTAGTTGCACCACTGCTTTGTATTATTGCAGTAACAAGCGCACCAACAAGAATCGCAATGAATCTGTTACTGGTAAGCAGTCCAAGAAGCTTCTGCATCTTGCCGCCTGCCGTCTTCTGCATTCCATCAGCCATAAGATTCATTCCGTAAAGGAACATTCCTATGCCGCCTGCGAACTCAAACAGATTACCCACATCCGTTAAACTCATAATTCCTCCAGTAGTTGATTTTTAATTATTTTTATCGATAGCATTATATCATTGCCATTCATTTTTGTAAATAAAATGTAAGTTTGATGTATATATAAAGTATATTCTGACTATATCAATGTCATTGGCTTTTGACCATTGGCTTTTGGCTCCGACCTGCTCCGGCATCACATATATTATCATCATGTATCCTTGACGTATATCAACGCCCATCTTATAATTTTACTGTCTGAAAACACTGTATGGAGGATACACAATGAATATAATAAGTGACAATCATCTTCACTCTTCATTCTCATCTGATTCAAACGCTTCATCGGAATCAATGATTCAAAAAGCTTTAAAACTTGGACTTACATCCATGTGCTTCACGGAGCATAATGACTACGACTACCCTCCCGAGGATGGGAAAATCGTCTTTAAAATTGACTTTGACAGTTACTTTGATACACTGTCCGGGCTGCGTGAAAAATACCGCAGTCAGATTGATATACGGATCGGTATTGAGCAGGGACTTATGGCGAGTGTGGCTTCAAAAGTTGATGCATTCGACTCTGACAGCCGTCTTGATTTTATAATCGGTTCATCGCACCTTGTCAACGGAGACGATCCGTATTACCCTGAATTCTGGGAATATTCAGATGTAAAAACAGCCATACTTTCTTACTATGAAAGCATTATCGATAATCTGAACACATGTCATAATTTTGATGTGTACGGCCATATTGATTACATAGCACGTTATATTCCAAAAGACCGTATATCCGAATACAAAGAAAAAGATTTTTATGATATCCTCGATGCTATATTGCATACAATAATTACGAATGGCAAAGGTATTGAACTCAACACTGCCGGTCTTCGCTACAGCACCGCACAGACTAACCCATCACCATTTATTCTCAGAAGATATCGTGAACTTGGCGGAGAGATTATTACGGTAGGATCTGATGCCCACGCTCCTGAATATCTTGCATATTCCTTCGACAGAATACCGGTTATTCTCAAAGAAGCAGGCTTCAGATATTATACTGAGTTTCGGGCAAGGAAGCCTGAATTCAAAAAGCTTTATTAATCTGCATTTTGTTAATTGGTGGAATTTAAAAAGGAAAGTATTGAAAACATTACATCTTCAATACTTTCCTATTTTAGTTTTAGAACAATTTCATATGCCTACTTGGCGTAATCAGTCGCTCTTGATTCCCGGATAACATTAACCTTAATCTGACCAGGATATTCCATCTCAGATTCAATCTGCTTTGAAATATCTCTTGCCATAATAACCATATCCGCATCACTAACGACTTCAGGAACTACCATTATTCGAATTTCTCTACCCGCCTGAACAGCAAATGACTTCTCAACTCCCTTATATGAGTTGGCGATATCTTCTAATTGTTTAAGTCTGTTTGAATATGTCTCTAACGTCTCTCTACGAGCGCCCGGTCTTGCTGCTGATATAGCATCAGCTGCCTGTACTATACAGGCGATAAGGCTCTCCGGCTCAACGTCTCCATGATGTGCCTCTACTGCATTAATAACAACTGGTGATTCCTTATACTTCTTACAAAGATCTACACCAATCTGAATATGCGAACCTTCCATCTCATGGTCAACAGCTTTACCGATGTCGTGAAGCAGACCTGCTCTCTTGGCAAGTCTTACATCTGTACCAACTTCGGCAGCTAAAAGTCCTGACAACTGTGAAACTTCAATTGAATGCTTAAGTGCATTCTGACCATAACTTGTTCTGAACTTCATCTTACCTAAGAGCCTTACAAGCTCAGGATGCAGTCCATGCACACCAGTCTCAAGTGTTGCGGCTTCACCTTCCTCACGAATTATCGTCTCAACTTCCTTCTGCGCCTTCTCAACCATCTCCTCAATTCTTGCCGGATGAATACGTCCATCAAGAATGAGCTTTTCCAATGCAATTCTCGCTACTTCTCTACGAATAGGATCAAAGCCTGATAAGACAACAGCTTCCGGTGTATCATCAATAATCAGTTCTACACCTGTAAGCGTCTCAAGAGTACGTATATTACGTCCCTCACGTCCGATAATACGTCCCTTCATCTCATCGTTAGGAAGCTGTACAACTGAAATAGTAGTCTCGGCAACATGGTCAGCAGCACACTTCTGGATAGCTGTTACCACATAATCCTTAGCCTTCTTATCAGCCTCTTCCTTTGCCTTAGTCTCCATTGATTTGATCATTACAGCAGTGTCATGTTTTACTTCTTCTTCAACAGTCTTTAAAAGATATTCTTTTGCTTGTTCGGAGGTCAATCCTGAGATTTTCTCAAGTTCCTGTTGCCTTTTTTGCTCAAGTTCTTCGACCTTCTGTCTTGTCTTGGCAAGTTCTTCTTCCTTGCGGGCAAGATTAAGATCTCTCTTTTCTACAGCTTCAGTCTTCTTATCAAGAGTCTCTTCCTTGGCAAGAACACGCTTCTCATACTTTTGTATCTCAGCACGTCTTTCGCGAACTTCTTTATCAAGTTCATTCTGAACTTTGATCTTTTCTTCCTTCGCTTCAAGCAAGGCTTCCCTTGACTGCGCTTCAGCTGCTTTCTTTGCCTCATCTGCCTTCTTTCTGGCATCATCAAGTAACTTGTTGGCACGCTCGTTCGCACTGCCAATAGTTGCGTTAGTTTTCTTCTCGATTGAAGACTTGGCAATAACCCATGTAATAGGTGCGACTATAACTAATGTGATAATCACAGCAATAAGCACTGGCAAAAAACCTGACACAGGAGCACCTCCTTATTTAGTTTTCATTGTACAAACATACAACAGTTAAATATTATACTTTTTTAGCTGTCATGTCAAGCAGATACGCATACTTTTCAATGTGTAAGTTCATTCATTACATACTGTATATTGTCGTAATCGAATCCCTTACGTGCTAGATATGCTATTGTCTTTGACTTTTCCCCGTATGTCATAGCCGACGTGTCATGGCATCTTTTTTCTATCAGCTTTCTTATAAGATCATTCTGCGCATTACTGTTAGCCGCATAATATTCGTCACATGCACTGTCTATAACAGTCTGTGCAATCCCCTTGGAGTACAGGTATGCTTCCATCTGGCGCCTGCTTCTCGTATCTGCCTTGCACCAGACATAATTAGACGCATATCTCGCATCATTAACAAATCCATGTTCTTTCATAAACTGAATAGTAATGTTAATTATGTTCTCCGGATATTTCCCGTCAGTCAGCTTGTCAGCCAGCTGACTCTCAGTAATGTCACGCCTGGTCACAATATGTAATGCACGGTTTCTTGCTCTGTCTTCAAGGATTCTCAGAATATCCGCATACTGTTCCGGTGTTATGCGCACTCCCTCCTCCAACGCAAACTTACGAATCTCCTGATTATACAATGCGAATGACTTCCCATTGTCGCTAAGACGCACAAATCTCTTCTTGCTGCTTATGTCTGTAATTCCGACTATCTCATATCCGTCTTCAGACATTCTTATGCCTCACCATCCGCTGCACCCGTAGCAGTCTTTGCCTTGGCCTGACTGTCGGCCTTACCGTCAGCCTTACTATCTGCCTTACCGTCTGCCTTGGAATTATTCTTAACATCTTCCGCATTAATGCCGATTCCGTGTGCCTGCTTAACCTTAGCTACAACTTCCTCCATTACATCAGGATGTTCATCAAGATACTTCTTGGCATTCTCACGTCCCTGTCCGATCTTCTCACCGTTATATGCAAACCATGATCCGCTCTTCTGGATAATATCATCCTTGGCAGCAATATCAATAACATCGCCTGATTTTGATATTCCTTTGCCGAACATTATATCGAACTCTGCTTCCTTGAAAGGCGGCGCTACCTTGTTCTTGACAACCTTAACCTTGACATGGTTACCAACAGCCTCATCACCCGACTTAATTGTCGTAATCCTGCGGACGTCAAGTCTTACAGATGCGTAGAACTTAAGTGCATTACCTCCTGTCGTAGTCTCAGGATTACCAAACATAACACCAATCTTCTGTCTTATCTGGTTGATAAATATAACTATACAGTTGTTGCTGCTTGCAACAGGCGTAAGCTTACGCATTGCCTGTGACATAAGTCTTGCCTGCTGTCCCATTGTTGCATCACCCATATTGCCATCAATCTCTGCCTTAGGCACAAGAGCTGCGACAGAGTCTACTACAACAATGTCAACTGCACCTGAACGCACCATTGTCTCTGTAATCTCAAGAGCCTGCTCTCCGCAATCCGGCTGGGATATATACAGATTATCAATATCGACACCTATATTCTTGGCATATACAGGATCCAGCGCATGCTCTGCATCTATAAATCCGGCAATTCCGCCTCTCTTCTGCACTTCTGCCACCACATGAAGTGCGACAGTAGTCTTACCACTTGATTCAGGTCCGTATATCTCAATAACCCTTCCTCTCGGAAGTCCTCCTACACCGAGTGCAAGGTCAAGTCCAAGTGACCCTGTAGGGACTGTCTCTACATTCATGTTAGCTGATGAATCGCCAAGCTTCATTACAGTTCCCTTGCCAAACTGCTTCTCAATATTATTAATCGCTGCATCAAGCGCCTTAAGCTTATCTTCGTTAGCCATATTACTTATTACCCTCCGTTATATGAAATTATGTTCGGAACATCTGTTTGTTTCTGAATATAAATATATCTGAAATCCAAACAAATGTCAAGTGCTATTTATTCCGTCCGGATTCCAGATATATTGTTGTATATTTCAGTATTTATTTGTCATCCTCGATTATTCTTCTGCGCACCATATCAAGTGCCATCACAACAGCCTGTTCACGTATCTTCTGGCGGTTCCCCCTGAACATGAATTCTTTGACGGTAACCTTGTCCCTGTAATAACATCCTATATATACAAGACCTACAGGCTTGCCTTCAGACGGTTCAGGACCGGCAACACCTGTAACCGATACACCAACTTCGGCATCTGATGCGAGTATAGCTCCCTTCGCCATCTCTTTGGCAGTCTCCTTACTCACAGCACCGTATTTTTTAAGGATTGCTTTGTCCACACTTAATGCCTTGCGCTTTGCCTTATTGGAATATGTTACGAATCCCTGTGAAAATACTTCGGAAGCACCGCTCACATTAACAAGCCTTCCCGCAAGGAGTCCGCCCGTACATGATTCTGCCGTCACAATCTTAAGTCCCTTCTTATCAAGCATCTCAACAACAACATCCTCAAGATTGCAATCTGCATCTACAGTATATACATCTTCCCTGAATCTGCTCTTTATCTCCTTGGCAACAGGCTTGACAAGCTCTTTTGCAGCATCTTCGGTGTCTGCACTTGCCGTAATCCTTATCTGCACTTCGCCTGTCTTGGCATATGTTGCAACAGTAGGATTGTCCTGGGCATCTATAAGGTCAATAATCTTCGTCTCCGCCTGGCTCTCTCCAATTCCACACAGCTTTATTGTCCTTGAGAAAATCGCCTTCGGGTTACGGGCCATAAGATATGGCTTAATATCTTTCCTGAACATGACCTCAAGTTCATTAGGCGGTCCCGGAATTAATATAAGCGCTTTGTCACCGCGTTCCATTATAATTCCGGGCGCGGTACCGTTGCGGTTGTCTATTACGATGGCTCCTTCAGGTACCATAGCCTGTTTCCAATTATTATCAGTTATATTATCCTTATAAATGCTGTTCTTAAGTACATTCCCAATATGTTCCCTTGTGTGGGCATCTTCAACAAGTCCCTTACCCATGACTGATGCAGCAGTCTGCATTGTGATATCATCTTCCGTAGGTCCGAGTCCCCCTGTTATAATTACCGTATCAGCTCTTCCAAGAGCAAGATTAATTGCATCTGAAAGTCTGTCAGGATTATCACCCACAACCTGCTGGTTGTAGATGGAAAGTCCTATTGAAGCACATCCTGCTGAAAGAAATGCCGCATTGGTATTAACAATACTTCCCATAAGTATCTCAGTTCCTACAGATATCAGTTCAACTGTCATATTTTCTCCAATCCGTGCATACGCACAATAACAGGTCTGTCAGATGCAGGTTACTTATCATCCGACATAACGCCTATGTTCCTGTAAATGTAATCAACGAGTGAGATTACCGTAAGTGCAAGCGCAATATATACAAAAATCCATTCAACTGTATCAGCATATGGGTAATCAAGCTGCAGAATAAGAAGAATAGTCATAATCATCTGAAATGTTGTCTTGAACTTTCCCCAGTAGTTAGCCGCTATAACTACGCCCTTATCAGCTGCAATCAGCCTGAAACCGCTTATTATGAATTCCCTGCTTATGATTATTATTACTATCCACGCAGGGAGATAGCCCAGCTCAACAAAAGCTATAAGCGCTGAACATACAAGAAGCTTATCGGCAAGCGGATCCATAAACTTTCCAAAGTTAGTTACAAGATTGTACTTTCTGGCAATCCTGCCATCAAGCATGTCCGTAAGACTTGCAAGTACAAATACTGCCGCCGCAATATATTTTGATGCATCACCTGCACAATCAGTAAGCAGGAATACCAGAAATACCGGAATCATAATGACTCTTAATACTGTAAGTTTATTCGGCAAATTCATAATCAGGCTCTCCTATCAAATCGTAATTATCTGATGCTGTTATCTTTACAGGTATAAAATCCCCTGACATAAGCTGTGCATCAGTATTGACAAATACATATCCGTCCACATTAGGTGCGTCCCTGTATGTCCTGCCCACATATACATCCTCATCAGCAAGCTTTCCCTCTATCATGACCTTAAGTGTTCTTCCAACTACCTCCGCCGAACGGTCGGCTGATATCTCCTGCTGAAGTTCCATTACTGCATCACGCCTTGCTGCCTTGACATCCTCATCAATCTGATTATCAAAGCCTGCTGCCGGTGTATCTTCCTCAGCAGAATATGTGAACGCTCCAAGTCTGTCAAACTCCAGTTCATCAATAAAATCAAGCACTTCTTCATGCTGCTCTTTGGTCTCACCCGGGAATCCCGTAATAAGAGTTGTTCTTAAGCAGATATCCGGTATCTCACTGCGGAGTTTTTTAACAATATCAATAAGATCCTGCTTAGTTGTACGCCTGCCCATTCTCTTAAGAATAGCATCATTGGCATGCTGTATCGGAAGATCAAGATAATGACAGACCTTAGGTTCTGACTTGATTGCCTGAATAAGAGTATCATCAATCTCTTCCGGATAGCAGTACAGAATCCTTATCCACTCTATACCGTCTATTGCCGCAAGCTCATGAAGCAGCCTGTGGAGTGACTTTTCCCCATAGAGGTCTGTTCCGTACAGGCTTGTCTCCTGTGCAACAAGTATAAGCTCCTTAACGCCCTGCTCTGCAAGGTCTTCTGCCTGCTTTATAAGCTCATCCATAGGAACGCTTCTGTATGAGCCCCTCACTTTAGGGATGATGCAGTATGTACAGCACTTGTCACAGCCTTCTGCAATCTTAAGATATTCATAATATCCTCCGGTCGTGACAATTCTTCTGTCATGAGTCTGTGGAAGCCTGTTAATGTCCTCAAAACAATTAATGCCATCTCCCTGCTTATTGACAAGTTCATCCAGTGTGTCGGCAATCTTATCATATGCTGATGTTCCGACTACTGCGTCAACCTCAGGAATCTCATCAATTATCTCCTGTCTGTATCGCTGTGCAAGACACCCGCATGCAATAAGGAATCTGCATCTGCCGTTCTTCTTAAGTTCTGCCATCTCAAGCAGCGTATCAACGCTCTCCTGCTTGGCATCGTGAATAAAACAGCATGTATTAACAACCACCGCATCTGCCTCATTCTCATCATCTGTGAATTCATATCCTCTTGAATGAAGCTGTCCGAGCATCATTTCTGTATCTACAAGATTCTTGTCACAGCCAAGTGACACAAACATTATCTTCATACTAATATACTAATCTCCGTTCCTGCCCATTCTCGTGGCATTCAAAGTTTGTGCGCAAGCACATTACATTGATTATAATTGAAAATATGCAAAAAAACAAGCTTTTCGGTTTTCAATGTACGTCCATTAATTTTGGAAATGTGAATTGAATGATAAAGATGATATATCCAAAAAAGATGGTATGCCTCTTAAGGCACTGTAGAATAATCTGAAAATCTGAAATTCCATCACGGAATAATCATACAATATCATTAAGTCCGTTTTTTTGCAAGCTTATTTTTATTATTCTGGCAACGCACCCATTTACAATTCCCGTTATAACTCCTGTTATAAGCAGCACGGGAAGATAATATGCAATCTTTGCGGTTCCCACGACTACTGCTGCCGCCGCTATCTGTCCTATATTGTGTGCCGTCCCGCCGGCAACGCTTACACCAAGCATGGAAAAACGGCCGGATTTCTTAAGCAGTATCATTACAATGATGCTTAACATTCCACCGCTTATGCTGAATATAAATGCTGCCATATTGCCAAACAATATACTTGTAAGCACTATTCTTAATATATCAACGCAGAACGCGGTGCGGCCTCCTGCCACATACAGGACAACAAGTACCGCTATATTGGCAAGTCCGAGCTTAGCTCCCGGAACACCTATTGATATCGGCAAAAGCATCTCAACATAACTGAATATCATTGCAAGCGCTGTGAATATACCACAGAATGCAACGAGTCTGCTATTTTTTTTCATAACACTTCCTTTTTATACTGCCGCATCTATATCGGCATTATCTCCGGTAATCTCAATAACAGTCCTGTGCGGAAGGCACACTATTGTCTGTCCCGGGTTCTTAATCTTCCCGGTCTTAACGCACACTTTATCCGGACAGTCCGCATCCTCCATCCACACAGTGCTGTCATTTATAATTATCTTATTGTTTCCGCGTTCAGTGCCTAATTCAATAACCTTATTACTGTTAAGCGGATATTCTCCATAGATCTCTCCGTCAACGCGGACCACTACCTTTGCGGATGACTCACCAAAGCTTCTTCCCGGCAGCGCTGTATACATATATATACTTCCTGCCACAAGCAGAACAGCCGTAACAAGAATAATATCATTAACAGTTTTCTTACTCATACACAACCTCATTTTTAAAAATCAAAAAGTGACAGCTGGTTCGTATCGGGAAGGCTTCCCAGAATTCCAAATGAATCCAGAAGGCTCACCGCACTGTCTCCAACCTTGGCACGTGTCTTAAAATCCTCTTTGGAAAGGAACGCACCGTCCCTTGCCGCAATCTCTATGGATTCGGCAGCGACTTCACCAAGTCCGTCTATAGCCTTAAGTGATGGCATTATCTTTCCGTCTATTACCTGAAAGCTTCTTGCCTTAGCCCTGAATATATCTATAGGCATGAATTCAAAACCTCTCGCATAGAATTCCTGTACTATTCTCATATCCGCATATGTCGCTTCTTCGGTAGGCGACAGCGTCTTGGCATTATGTCTTTCTTTATAATCCTTTATATAATACTCAAGCTTGTCCCTGCCCATACACATAAGATTATATGAAAATGCATCAGCTCTTATACTGAAGAATGCGCAGTAGTATGCAAGCGGGTAAAATACCTTACAGTACGCAACACGCCATGCCATCATAACGTATGCAGCGGCGTGCGCCTTAGGGAACATGTATTTGATTTTCTTACATGACCATATATACCAGTCAGGTACGCCTGCTTCTTTCATGATTGGCAGCCACTCATCTTTAAGTCCTTTACCTTTACGGACTGATTCCATTATTGTAAAGGAAAGCTCCTTATCAAGCCCCATGGATATCAGATATGTCATAATATCATCTCGCGTACATATTGCGGTTGAAATTGTCGCCTTGCCTTCCGCAATAAGTGTCTGGGCATTGCCAAGCCATACATCAGTACCATGTGCAAGTCCGGCAATTCTTACAAGATCTGAAAAATGCTGCGGTTTGGCATCAATTAACATCTGCATGGCAAAGTCTGTACCAAACTCAGGTATTCCAAGTGCTCCAAGCTTCGTTCCTCCAATCATGTCCGGTGTAATTCCGAGCGCTGACGTGTCCTTAAATAGTGACATTACCTCAGGACTGTCAAGAGGTATCTCTGTCGGATCAAGTCCCGTAAGATCCTGAAGCATACGAATCATCGTAGGGTCAAGATGTCCAAGGATATCAAGCTTCAGCAGGTTATGGTCGATACTGTGGTAATCGAAATGTGTCGTCGTTATTCCTGAATCCATCTTGTTTGCAGGATGCTGTATCGGTGTAAATGTATGTATCTCCTCACCGATTGGAAGAACAACAATTCCTCCCGGATGCTGTCCCGTTGTACGTCTTATATCAACACAGCCTGCTGCCAGACGCTCTATCTCACAGTTACGCTTGGTTACGTTATGTCCAAGCTTCTCACTCTGTTTCTCAAAATAACCTTTAACATATCCGTAAGCCGTTTTCTCAGCAACCGTACCTATCGTACCTGCCTTGAATGTCTGCCCCTTGCCGAATATAACCTCAGTATAGGCATGTGCCTTACTCTGGTATTCGTTAGAAAAGTTAAGGTCGATATCCGGCTCCTTGTTACCCTTGAAGCCAAGGAATGTTTCAAACGGAATGTCAAATCCTTCCTTACGCAGCTTCTTGCCGCACACAGGGCATATCTTATCAGGCATATCGCATCCTGCCGCACCTGAGAACTTTCTGACATCTTCAGAATCAAAATCCACATAATAGCAGTTCGGGCACAGATAATGCGGACTGAGCGGATTAACCTCCGTAATACCTGCCATTGTTGCTGCAAATGATGAGCCTACAGAACCTCTTGAACCAACCAGATATCCGTCATCATTGGATTTCCACACCAGCTTCTGTGCAATAATGTACATAACCGAATATCCGTTGGATATAATTGACTTAAGCTCTCTTTCAAGTCGTTCTTCAACAACCGTAGGAAGCGTAGGTCCATACATCTCATGCGCTCTGTTATAACATATATCCCTTAGTGTCTGGTCAGAATTTTCAATTACCGGAGGACGCTTATCAGGGCGCACAGGCTCAATCTTCTCACACATTTTCATGATTCTGTCAGTGTTGGTGACAACAATCTCATACGCCTTATCCGCATCAAGATACTCAAACTCCGCAAGCATCTCCTCTGTTGTACGCAGATAAAGCGGTGCCTGCCTGTCTGCATCATCAAAGCCCTTCTGTGTCATTACAATACGTCTGTACACCTCATCCTCAGGATTCATAAAATGCACATCTCCCGTTGCAACTACAGGCTTATTAAACACCTCGCCGAGATGTATTATCTTCCTGTTAAGGTCTATAAGATCCTGTTCATCCTTAACCCAGCACGAATCACTGTCTATCATGAACCGGTTATTGCCTATCGGCTGTACCTCAAGATAATCATAAAAATTAACTATTCTTGCAATCTCTTCCTCAGGTGCTCCGTTAAGAACCGCCTGGAACAGATCTCCTGCCTCGCACGCACTTCCGACTATAATTCCGTCCCTGTATCTGGCAAGAAGGCTCTTAGGTATTCTCGGCCTGTTGGCAAAATAAGTTATGTGTGATGCCGATATCAGCCTGTACAGATTAATTCTTCCCTGCTCGCTTGATGCAAGCAGGATTATATGATATGTAGGCATCTTACGGATTGCATCAACGTCAGGGGTTCCTGCCTCGTTAAGCTGGTCAAGAGTCAGGATATCGCGCATCTTAAGCAGCTCACACATCTTAAGGAATATGCCTGCCGTAGCCTCTGCATCATCTACCGCACGGTGATGGCTTGTCAGCACCACATTAAAATGCTTGGTCAGCGTGTCCAGCTTGAAGTTATGAAGTCTTGGCACAAGGAAACGTGCAATCGCCAGTGTATCTACTACCGTATTGTCAAATGTCATTCCCTGCTTTGCAGCCTTATTGCGTATAAAGCCCGTATCAAATTCCGCATTATGTGCAACCACAACGCAGCCTTCGCAGAATTCAAGAAACTCAGGAAGTACCTGCTCAATCTTAGGTGCTCCCATTACCATTGAATCATTGATTGATGTAAGCTTTTCTATCTTAAACGGAATCGGTACTTCAGGATTAACGAAAGTCGAGAATCTGTCAATTATCTCCCCATCTTCAATCTTGACTGCACCAATCTCTATTATCCTGTCATTTTCCGCCGAGAATCCCGTCGTCTCTATATCAAAAACAACATACTTCTCATCAAGGCTCTGATTCTTAGAGCGTATTACCGGCTTCTTTGTATCATCTACCAGATATCCCTCCACTCCGTATATTATCTTAAAATCAAAGTCCTCGCCCTTTTTCTTAGCTGCACCCTCAAGGTCTCTTACAACATGGAATGCATCTGTAAATGCCTGGACTGTTCCGTGGTCCGTTATCGCAATCGCTTTCTGTCCCCAGCTAAGTGCCTGCTTTATCAGGTCTTTTGCGTATGAGACTCCGTCCATGTCACTCATCTTAGTATGGCAGTGAAGCTCTACACGTTTGGTAAGTGCATGATCCATTCTCCTGACACGCGTATCACTCGACTTGCGGATACCCGTCACTGAGCTTATCGAAAGTTCATGGTCATATTTGTCCAGCATTGTAACGCCTTTTATCTTTATAAAATTCTTTTCCGTGATAAATGACGTAAGCTCCGGAAGCTGCTCATTCTTGGCGAACATCTTTACGGTTATTGTGTCTGTAAAGTCCGTGACATCGAACATTATGATAGTCTTTTCGTTACGGATTTCACGAAGTTCAACACGCCTTATCATTCCGGCGATTACAACCTCGCCCATCTCAGACTGTATCTGGCTTATATGTATAGGCTCCTCATCAAAGTCACGTCCAAAGAGAACATCCGGATTGTTCGGCCGCTTCTGGTATCTGTCCTGTGAATACCTTGGTTTTGGGCTCTCTTCTGCCTTTTTAATCTCTTTAACGGGCTCAGCATTCTGCTTTGCGGCTGCCCCGTCACCTGCCGGCTTTTTCTTAATGGATGCACCTGTTGCACCGTCATGCACATCCGCTGATGCAGACTTTGCAGCGAGCACCTTTTCCTGTATCTCCTGCACACGCCTTGCTATCATCAGCTCATTTTCTTTTTCAAAATTAGTTTCTTTCTTTTTCTCGTATCTGTAGACTACATCTATCTCAAACCCAAATCTGTTAAGAAATATCTTCTCAAAATATTCCCTGAGTGTTCTGTCGTATGTATGCGCAAGAAATGAATCCTCAAGTATCAGCGTCAGCTCATCTTCCTTTTCAAATGTCCATTTGGAATTCTTGAGCAGGTTATATTCGAGTGTCCAGTATTTTTCCAACTCAAAAAGGATGCTGTCGTAGTATACGTCCATAATCTTCTGTGGAGTATACTGCTTAGACAGATCATATCTGTCGATTATCCTGACGTCCATATTCTTAATACGGAACACCTGGCTTTTGAGTATGTCCTCCATCTTATATACCAGTTCCTTGTGTATAAGGTGCCTGCTCTTCACATACACCCTTGCAAGCGAATTGGTTGAAGTCTTAGTAACTTTAACTACTTCAGCATCCGCGAAGTTATCTTTTAATTCCTGGTCGTCAATTCTAAGCGCAGAAAAAACTTCAAAAAATGTCATATCTTATTCCCAGTTATCAAGCTCTTCTTTGAGCACTTCAAGGAGTCTGTCCTCCTCTACCTTCTTTACAATCTCTCCGTGTTTTATGAGTACGCCGCAGCCATCTCCCCCGGCTATTCCGATATCAGCTTCCTTAGCTTCTCCCGGGCCGTTGACTACACAGCCCATTACAGCTATCTTTATCTTCAGATTGCTGTATGATGCCGCAAGTGTCTCTACCTGATTAGCAAGCCCGATAAGGTCTATCTTGGTACGCCCGCATGTAGGACATGAGACCACCTCAATTCCACTCTGTCTTATTCCAAGTGTTTGAAGGATGTACCTGGCAGCCTTAATCTCCTCAACAGGATTGCCAGTAAGTGAGACTCTGATTGTGTCACCGATTCCATGATACAGAATAACTCCAAGTCCGACTGCTGACTTTATGCTGCCCCTGTATACAGTGCCTGCCTCAGTAATTCCGACATGAAGCGGATGATCCGTCTTACTTGCTATAAGTTCATGTGCTTTAATGCACATAGGAACATCGGATGACTTTATGCTTATTACAAGATTATCATATCCAAGATCTTCTATAATCTTAACCTTGTCAAGTGCGCTCTCGACAAGTCCTTCGGCAGTTACGCCGCCGTATTTTACAACAAGGTCCTTTTCGAGTGAGCCGCTGTTAACTCCGACTCTTATTGGAATATTGTGATCCTTTGCAGTATCTACGACTGCCTTGATCTTGCTGTTATCTCCTATATTGCCCGGATTAATTCTTATCTTATCAGCACCGTTCTCAATAGCTGCAATTGCCATCCTGTAATCAAAATGTATATCGGCAACAAGCGGAATGTGAATCTGCTTCTTTATCTCTGCAATTGCATCCGCTGCCTGTCTGTTGGGTACAGTGCATCTTATGATGTCACATCCTGCCTTTTCGAGCTCAAGAATCTGGGCAACCGTCGCCCTTACATCCTCTGTCGGTGTATTGGTCATCGACTGTATCAGTATCGGATTGCCTCCGCCTATAACTGCATTGCCTATTCTGACTGTCTTTGTATTATCTCTGTACATATCTTAACCTCACATCAAAAGAGATTTTTAATATCGTTAAACATTACCACAACCATAAGTATCATGAGAAGTATCATTCCCGCAAAATGAACGATGCCTTCTTTTTCCTTGGCTACCGGCTTACCTCTTAATATCTCAAGTATGACAAACAGAAGCCTTCCTCCGTCAAGTGCCGGAAGCGGAAGAAGATTCATCACACCTAAGTTGGCACTAATCATAACCGTCATGTTGAACAGATTAAGCAGCACATAGAACGCTCCGTCTGACTTGCTCTCTTCAACAACATCCCCGATTACGCTCACAACGCCGACAGGACCTGACACATCATCAAGTGACACCTGTCCCCTGAACATCATTCCAAGACTTCCGAATACTGTTCTTATCCAGTATCCGACATCCTTAAAAGCATATCCGACAGTTGACAGTGCTCCCGCCTTCTGTCTTGCTCCATATGAATAAAGTCCGGTATAATAGCTCTCGCGTTCCTTCATCTGCGGAGTTACATTAAGAGTGAGCTCTTTGCCGTCACGCTCAACAACTATTGTCTGTTCGCTGCCGTCACACGCTGCAATTATGTCTACAATCTGCTGCGTATTCTCAACCTCTGTTCCCTGAATGCTCTTTATCTTATCGCCGGCTTTTATTCCGCCTTTTTTGGCAGGAGAATCATTCTCTACTGTCTGTATGCTGCAATCAGAAAGGATTGTGATTCCTGTCATATAAGATACTTTTTTCTGATACTCCGGAACTACTTTTGCCGTGTACTTCTGTCCTTCACGCTCATAAGTTATATTCAGTGTCCTGTCAGGATGCATGAGCGTCTCAAGAGATAAATCCCTTGAAAATGTAACTCTGTGCCCGTTAATCTTAGTTATAAGGTCTCCGGCTTCAAGCCCTGCGCTGCTTGCAGGGGAATTGTCGGCAACAGCAGAGACTTCACATGGATCATACCCTGCGAATCCGATAATAATAACCGAAAGGACAAATGCAAGTATAAAGTTAAACACTGGTCCTGCCGCCAGAATTGACATTCTTGCCCATACTGACTGTGCCGGGAATGACCTGCTCATGTCGTATTTTTCTTTTACTGATTTTTCTGCACTATTGTCAGAAGTCTCTTCGCTTTCTCCTTCTTCTGCTTCATCTTCAGTATCAAGGAAATCTTCTCCCAGCATTATACATGCTCCACCAAACGGAAGCAGCTTTATACTGTATACTGTCTCGCCTTTTTTAAAACTTACAAGCTTCGGTCCGAATCCTATACAGAATTCCATTACCATTACTCCGTTAGCCTTTGCCAGAATAAAATGTCCAAGTTCATGAACAATTATTATTACGCTCAGTACGATTATTGCTAATACTATATTCAAGTGCCATACCTGCCTTTATTGTTAATACCTGCTTCTGATAAGTTCATATGCTGTCTGTTCTGTCTCAAGTATCCTGTCAACATCCGGATTATCTGTATAATGTGTCTCATTCATGACATATTCAATAATCTCAGGTATCTGAAGATAGCTTATCCTGCGGTCAAGGAACATTGCAACTGCCATCTCGTTAGCTGCATTAAGCGCTGTAGGGATATTGCCGCCCTTTCTTGCAGCTTCATATGCAAGTGCAAGCCCTCTGAACTTATCAAAATCCGGCTTCTGGAATGTAATCTGTCCAAGCTCATAAAAGTCCAGCCTCTTAGTATCAAGCGGCTTTCTGTGCGGATAATAAAGTGCATACTGTATTGGAAGTCTCATATCAGGACTTCCCAGCTGAGCCATAATACCGCCATCGACAAACTGGACCATTGAATGAATTACACTCTGTGGCTGGATAATCACCTGAACACGGTCAGCCGGTACATTGAACAGCCACTGCGCTTCCATAACTTCAAGTCCTTTGTTCACCATTGTTGATGAATCTATCGTTATCTTACGCCCCATAGCCCAGTTGGGATGTTTCAATGCATCCTCAACTTTCACATTCTTCAGCTGTTCCTTAGTATAGTTGCGGAAAGGTCCGCCTGATGCAGTCAATAGTATCTTATCAATCTCTGCATGGTATTCTCCGTTAAGTGACTGGAATATTGCTGAATGCTCGCTGTCAACAGGGTATATATTTATATTATATTCCTTTGCAAGCGGCATTATTATATGACCTGCCGTAACGAGTGTCTCTTTGTTGGCAAGTGCAATATCTTTGCCTGCCTTTATTGCTGCTATTGTAGGAACAATTCCCATCATTCCGACCACTGCCGTTACTACTGTCTGTGCTTCGGGATATACTGCCGCTTCAGTAAGTCCCTCCATGCCGTATACTATCTTAACATCAAGGTCTGCAATGCTTACTGCAAGCTCCTTTGCAAGCTGCTCATCTGCCACGCTTACAAGCTTCGGTCCAAACTCCCTTATCTGGGCTTCCAGTTCCTTTATTCTTCTGCCGGCAGCCAATGCAACTATCTCAATGTCGTTATTCCTGCGGACAACGTCAAGTGTCTGTGTTCCTATTGACCCTGTAGATCCAAGTACCGAAATCTTTTTCACTTCTGTCTCCAATCCGTCATCTGACTATAAAATACAGCACCCAGTATACTATAGGTGCGGTAAATATCACACTGTCATATCTGTCAAGTATTCCGCCGTGTCCCGGTATAAGCCTGCCGTAATCCTTAATATCTTTATTGCGCTTTATTGCTGATGCCGCAAGGTCTCCGAATATCGAGATTGTAGCGCCTATTGCCGATGCAGCCGTGAACGCTGCCATGTAATCGGCTCCCGTAAGATATTTAACAAGTACTCCGAATAATGCCCCGAGCACTGCAGCTCCTGCGATACCGCCAACCGCTCCCTCATAGGACTTCTTAGGTGACAGCTTCGGTGTCATCTTATGCTTTCCGAATGCAACTCCGGCAAGGTAAGCAAATGAATCACTGCCCCATGAGCATATGAATATAAGCCATGCAAGATACTCTCCGTCAGGGAGCTGACGTGTAAGATATATATATGAAATCATAACCGCAACATATATAACGCCAAAATATCCCTTTGCAATATCTTCAATTGTGTACTTTGGAAATGTTGCAACATATGCAATCATCATTGCTATTGCCGTTGCAGTAAGTACAAGTATTCCAAAGCATTCGTCCGTCATGAGCAAAGATACATAATAAGCCGTTGCTCCTACATAGCCTATAATCCCCGGAAGCTTTTTATTGATACCGAGTACACGATAATATTCCATCATTCCCACAAGTGAGATGAATATACATATTCCATACAGATACCATCCTCCGATTATAAGCGAAGAGCCTGTAATCAGCAGAAGTACTATCCCACTCAAAATTCTAACTAACATATTATATATGCAGACATAATGCAGTTATACACTTATGCCTGCTCCTCCTTTACACCGCCAAATCTTCTCTCACGCTTATTATATTTTTCAATAGCCTTTATCATTTCTTTTTCATTAAAATCAGGCCATAATACCGATGTAAAGTAAAACTCTGTATACGCAAGCTGCCATGGAAGGAAATTAGACAGTCTTTCTTCCCCACTTGTCCTTATAAGCAGATCAGGATCGGGAAGCTCCCGTGTATCAAGGTGCTGTGCAATCATCTGCTCGGTAATGTCATCCGGCTTAACTTTTCCTGCGGCTACCTCGTCAGCAATTGACTTAACTGCCCTTCTTATCTCATCTCTTCCGCCATAATTAATTGCAATTGTAAAATTAAGTCCTGTATTATTCTTTGTCTTCTCTTCAAGGTTATGGATACTGTCAAGAATATCCTGACTCAATCCGTCAGGTCTTCCTATTACCCTGCATCGTACATTATTCTTCATTGACTTGGCAACACAGTCCACAAGATATGTCCTTAATATCTTCATCAATGTATCCACTTCATCCTTAGAACGGTTCCAGTTCTCTGTCGAGAATGCATATACAGTAAAATACTTTACGCCCATATCATCAACCACATGAAGCATGTCCTCAACAACCTTGCTTCCCTGATAATGTCCATATGTGCGCGGCATAAGTCTCTTTTTAGCCCATCTTCCGTTGCCATCAAGTATTACTGCCACATGTTCTGGCACACGCAGTCCGAGCTTCTCGTTAAATGTATCCAAATGTTCTCCTCCATACCAATATGTAACGCAATATGTAACGATACGAGGTCCGGGCGGGCCTCGTATCATCATATCTCATGACAGTATTGCTTATACTGTCATAACTTCCTTTATCTTATCATCCACGCACTTATCAACCTCAGTTATATACTTATCTGTAATCTTCTGAATGCTGTCCTCTGCGTCCTTTAACTCATCCTCTGAAATCTCATTGGCCTTATTCTGCTTCTTAAATACATCGTTAGCGTCTCTTCTTACATTGCGGATTGCTACTTTGGCATTCTCGCCCTTCTTCTTAACATCCTTGGAAAGTTCCTTACGTCTGTCCTCTGTAAGTTCAGGAAATACAAGTCTGATTACCTTACCATCATTATTAGGTGTAAGTCCAAGATCAGATACAATTATAGCCTTCTCAATCTCCTTAATAAGGCTTGCATCCCATGGCTGAATCTGTATAATTCTTGCCTCAGGTACTGATATATTGGCTACCTGCTGAAGCGGAGTCGGTGTATTATAATAATCCACACGAATCTTATCAAGGATATGCGGGTTGGCTCTTCCCGCACGGATTGTCTTATAATCCTCAAGTAATGCCTCAACTGACTTCTTCATCTTATCTTCATATATTGCTATATCGCTCATCTTAATTCTCCTGTCTTTTTATTATTATAATTGTAAATTACTTCCGGTACCACTTTAATTCTACACTGTAACCATAGTTCCGTTGAACTTGCCGCTCATTGCGTCAACAATGCTGTTCTTCTCGTTAAGTCCGAATACCATAAGCGGAATCCTGTTCTCCATGCACATTACCGAAGCTGTCATATCTATTACACCAAGCTTCTTATCAACAACTTCCTGTATTGATATGCTGTCATACTTCTTAGCTGCCGGATTGGTCTTAGGATCACTGTCATAGACGCCATCAATAGCCTTAGCAAGAAGGATTGCATCTGCATCCATCTCTATCGCTCTGAGCGCAACACCTGTATCTGTTGAGAAATAAGGGTGTCCCGTTCCACCGGCAAAGAATACTACCATTCCTTTTGAAAAATACTTATTAGCTCTGTCCTTTGAAAAAAGCTTTGTGATACCCCCGCACTCAAAAGGTGTGAGCACATTAGTCATAATTCCTGTAGATCTGAATATCTCAGATACATATATGCAGTTCATAATTGTTGCAAGCATTCCAATCTGGTCTGCTTTCGTTCTGTCAATTGAGTCATTAGAACGTCCTCTCCAGTAATTACCTCCACCGATGACGATTCCAACCTGAATTCCCTTATCAGTTATCTCCTTTACCTGTCTTGCAATATCTTCAATCATTGCATCATCATATCCGGACTTCTGATTGCCTGTAAGCGCCTCTCCGCTAAGTTTAAGGATTACTCTTTTTAAATCTTTCATGTTCTCTTTCTCTCCATTGAAAGTTATTTTGCATCACTTATTCTGTGATGAACAGGGGTTGTCCCCTCTGTTATTGGCAGTACATTCTTACCGGTATCGCTCATATACTTAAGGATTGAATCAAGCGCATCAACAGTTGTAGTCTTCTTATTGGTATCATGCATAAGCACAACTGATGACTGCTTGCCTTCTACACCTCTTATTACGTTATCTGCAATTGTCGATGAACTGACATATGCTCTATCCGTATCTCCTGATGCGACATTCCAGTCATAATATATTATTCCCTGAGAATCGAGATATTCTATACACTCGCTCATAGGGACACTGCTTACCGTATTACTTGAGCCACCCGGGAATCTGTAATATACAGGCGTAACCCCCGTCACACTCTTCAGGTAACTTCTCAGTTGATTAACATCCTCCGTGTATGCATCATACGAGCTGTAAATCTGTGAATATACATGTGAAGCTGAATGCATCGCAAGTGTATGCCCTTCGTTAACAATTCTTTTATAACGTTCAACTGACTTCTCGTCTTCTTTCATTACAACGAAAAATGTTGCCTTTACTCCATATTCTCCCAGCTTATCAAGAATTGCATCCGTATTATCTGACGGTCCGTCATCAAACGTCAGATACACTCTTGCGCCATGGTATCTGTCTTCATCCCTGACAATATCCGATGGTCTGCTGTACTTTATATCTGATGCATCCTTAAGCGCCTGTGTATCATCGCTCTCATTATACAATGCACCATCCATTCCATCATCATCGTCCTGAGCCTCAGCCTCAGCCTGACCTGCTACGCTGCCCTGTCTTCCCGCTGCAGCCAGCTCATCAATCCGGCTCTGCATCTTATTCATTCTGTCAAACAGGATAACACACAGGACCGATGGCAGAATAATAAATACCACTGCTATTGCCATGATGAACTTCTGGAGCCTGCTGTATTTTCTATGATATACTACATAACCAACTCTGTTATCCATTATAAGCTCATCCTCTTCGTAAAGTATACCTTGATAAGTATATCACAAACAGCCCGATTATAGAAGATAAATTTGTCAAAATTTGAATCAAAAATCATGGACAATATTATTCCGGACAATAATATAAAAAGCTCTGAACCACTCCATATAATGAAATGATCCAAAGCTTTTCATTCATTCGATATTATTCCGTCTGATATATTAACTGATAAATCTTACAGACCTGCCTGTGCTGCAACTTCTGCTGCGAAGTCATCAACCTTCTTCTCAATACCTTCGCCTGTCTCAAAACGAACGAAGCCCTTGAGCTTGAAGTCAGCACCAACTTTCTTAGCAACCTGTGCAAGATAAGCTGCTACTGTCTGCTTGCCATCCTCAGCCTTAACATATACCTGGTCAAGAAGACAGATTTCCTTAAGCTGCTTAGAAACACGTCCTTCTACTAAGCCGTGGAAAATCTTATCTGATGTGATTGCATCTCTGTCAGCTAATGCAAGCTGAGCTAACTGTTCTGCAGCTTCCTTTGAGAGGAAGTTGAACAGGTACTGCATATTGCTCTTCTTCTCGTTGTAAATAGCGATATCCTCATCGCTCCAAACCTTATCTGTAACAGCCTTCTCGATTAACTTGTTAAGAATTGGCTTTGGAAGAGTTGCAGGATCATTAAGTGCGCTCTCCTGAATAATCTCTCTTAACTTAGCAAGCTCAGCATCTGACATGTCATCTCTGCTGATGTACTGTGGATTCATAGCTGCAATCTGCATTGCTACATTAGTAAGTGCTTCCTGAACCGCATCTCCTGAAGCACCGTCAGCTGCAACAATAACGCCGATTCTTCCGCCGCCATGTGTATATGAAGCTACGCAGTCACCTGAAATCTTAGCAAATCTTCTGATAGAAAGCTTCTCGCCGATTGTAAGAGTCTTCTCCTCAAGCTCTGACTTAAGACCAAGAATATCACATACATCCTCGCCGTCTCCTGCCTTCTCTACTGATGACTTAAGTGCTGTATCTGCAACGAACTGAACAAATTCCTGGAAGATAGCATTCTTAGCAACAAAGTCTGTCTCAGAGTTAACCTCTGCTACAACTGCTGTGTTACCTTCTGATGCAACTCTTGTAAGACCTTCTGCTGCGATTCTTCCGGCCTTCTTCTCTACCTTTGCTGCTCCGCTCTTTCTAAGAACATCAACAGCTGCTTCCATATCTCCATCTGCCTCTGTAAGAGCCTTCTTACACTCCATCATTCCTGCGCCTGTAGACTCTCTAAGTTCCTTAACCATTGCTGCTGTAATTGCTGCCATTGCTCTGATTACCTCCGTAATATTAAATAATTGCGTTATAACAAATAGTGCCCCAACCTGAATTCTCAGGCTGAAGCACCTTTCTAATCATAAATCAGCCTATTCTGTTAATTAAGCCTCTGTTGTCTCTTCTGCCGCATCTTCTGCAACCGGAGCTTCCTCAGCGCCCTGATTAGCCTCAATAACTGCATCAGCCATCTTAGATACGATAAGCTTTACAGCTCTGATTGCATCATCATTACCTGGGATTACATAATCAAGCTCATCCGGATCACAGTTTGTATCAACGATACCGATAAGCGGAATACCAAGTGCATGTGCTTCCTGAATACAAATTCTTTCCTTCTTAGGATCAACAACAAAGATAGCATCCGGGAGCTTCTTCATCTCCTTGATACCGCCAAGATTCTTCTGAAGCTTCTCAAGTTCCTTCTCAAGAAGAGCAACTTCCTTCTTAGGAAGAACGTCGAATGTTCCATCTTCCTTCATTGTCTCAATCTCGTGAAGCTTAGCAATTCTCTTCTGGATTGTTGTGAAGTTTGTAAGCATACCACCAAGCCATCTCTCGTTAACATAGAACATGCCGCAACGCTGTGCCTCTGTAGCGATAGCATCCTGTGCCTGCTTCTTAGTACCAACGAAAAGGATTGTGCCACCCTCAGCAGCGATATCTGATACTGCCTTGTAAGCCTCGTCAACCTTTCCTACTGACTTCTGAAGGTCGATGATGTGGATTCCGTTACGATGTGTGTAGATGTACTGCTGCATCTTAGGATTCCATCTTCTTGTCTGATGTCCAAAATGAACACCTGCCTCCAGTAACTGCTTCATTGAAATTACGCTCATAGTTTACCTCCATTGGTTAATTATCTTCCGCATCCCTCATCTTGCCATACAACCGGGGCGTAACCGGCACCTGTATGTCAATCAGACTGCGTGTTTTTTGTCACCGTCTGCCATTGTAACATAAGTGACATATCTAATGCAAGCATTTTTTGCATTAAATGTATATAACAAAATGCCTGTATTATCTTGATTTGGTTATTATTCCGGCAATCTCCTTATATGATTCATTGCCACTAAAAGAAAATGTACCGCCTGAGACCTTTCTGTCATATCCGTTATTCACAAGATACGAATTAAAATTACGCCAGTTGTCTACAATACCGGCTTTTTCAAGGAGCTGTGCAGCAGCTTCGGATGATTGTATCGTCTCAAAAGAAACTGTAATATTGCGTTCCTGCTGTCCCTGCTGTACATTGTCTGATACTGTCTCTGCTGATGATGTGTCTGCCGATATTACATCCGCTGATGTTACATCCGCTGATGCTGCGTCCGCCGATGTTGCATCCGCCGATGCTGCATCTCCATACGCCTGTGTTGTCCTCTGGTTATTAAGAATAGCTTCTATCGCTGATGTAGGCTGGACAGATGAAGGTTGTGCAGCATTTTCCGAAGCCGTCTTGCTGCCTCTTAAAGAATTAGATATTGTAACTATTATCAACGTCACAACTATTCCTGTACCCAATCCCCGTAAATAATATTTAAAATTCACTTTTTTACCGCTTTCTACTTTGTACTTTTATATAAATCTATCACAAGCCTTACCTCTCCGATTCCGAGATTGAGCTCTTTTGCTATCTGCCGGCTGTCCATTCCGGATTCATACATGCTGAGTATCTCATCATTTCTGTTAAGTCCATGTGTCCCGTTATCATGCATCCCATTATCCTGTGCCGAAACAGTCTGTATGTTCTGCTGTATGTTCTGCTGCATGTCCTGTCCTAACATCTGTGACACAGCCATAAGTTCCTGTGGCGAAACCATATCCATGCCGTCATTGATATCTGCACCGCCGGTTCCATATGAATCATTTTCCTGTGAATCATCATATTCTGATGTTACAGGCATACCTATCTCCCTGACAATCTCCGGGGTCATGCTTCTGAATTCATGTTCAGACCTGCGCTGCGACTTATCTCCTGACTTATCTGCGTATGCATTATCCTCTTCGGGATTCGCAGCTGCAGATGTGACCTCTGCCTGAATCTTCTCAACCTGCTTCTTCGTTACATTGACATCTTTTACTGTAGACTTGACTTCTTTTGCTTTGTCATTAAGCATATCATAGAGAAATACAGCTTCATTATGATTACGGTTTATCTCTCCAAGTATGTTGTCCGCATATTCATTCATCTCAAGAATCTTTGTGTTGGATATCTTATCGAGTGAAACTTCTGTCTTCTCTGATGCATTCAGCATCTCTTCATCTATTATGTCAGTTACCTGTCTTCTTATATCTTCCTTCTGCTCTTCTGTAAGATTTGCATCATAATCCTTATCGTCTGTGTTTTTTTTCTTGGAGTCACCCATTATAAAGCTTACTGCAACACAGATTATTCCACACAAAAGCAGTACTACCTCAAACGCTGTCACAATATAATTCCTTCCCGGTCACTAATAAACCGGCTGCCCGGGTGTCATCAAACTGACACATCGAACAGCCCCTTAAAATCCGGATCATCCGGCATAACACTTTCATGCCCGTCCTTTTTCTTCACCTTGACCTTACCATCATGCTGATACTCATTTTTGCCTTTTTCTTTGGCATCATATTTTTGGTTCTGATTCTCTATATCAGCTTTTCTTACAACCTGTTCTGATGTCTGCTGTACTTCCTTTGCAAGCTGATTCTGAAAATTAACCTGGTCATTCATCGGTTTGTTATTCTCATTCTGCTTAATCTGCGATACATCAGCCATTCGCTGCATAGAAACAATATCAACCGGACGTACTGCCATATATGACCACCTTCCTTACATTCCTGATGACTTGATATCTCCATCCTTCTTAATGAACTGACAAAAGTCATATTTCTCGCGAAGGAAAATATACTGGTCGCCAAACATTACCTTTGTTCCAATATTAGCAGTCCTTGATACTTTGATTCTCGCACTTGCATCCTCGCTTATCATATTGCGGCATTCTTCAAGCTCTTTTTTATCATCGCTTAACTGTTTCTCAAGCATAAGCATGTTACGCATTGTCTTTTGCTGAAGTGCCTGCTTCTCAGCATCAAGTCCGCCTTCAATATCCTGCTTCTTGCGAAGTGCCGTCACAAGCTGTCCAAGCTGTATCTTCTGCTTTCCAAGCTGCTCCAGTTCATTCTTAAGCACATCTATGCGCTTCTTCACCGTAGGATCCACACCGACACCAACTACCGTTGCAGTTCCCATATCATTGCCGATTGTCTTGCAGTCTATAAGCACTCTTGACTTAACGTCACCTCCGACAATAAGCCCGTTACGTCCCTGAACAACAATAGGTCCTTTGGCTATTACCTTACTGTGAAGAATTGAATCTGTCTCAATCTTGCCGCCTGCTGAAACCATATTGGCGCTCTCAATAAACTTTGATACAATATCGCCGCCTGCGGTAAGCATCGCTCTTCCGCCGCCCTGTACACCTCTCATAAGGGTTATATTACCGCCTGCGGTAAGATTAGCACCTTCAACAAGTCCGTTAACTGTAATATCTCCTGATGCATTGACACTGAATCCTGTTATTACATTACCCTTTATTATTACATTACCGCTGTAATTAATATCTCCAGTTGAATTATCAACATTAACGAGTTCAAGCTCATTCGATACAAATACTTTGTCATTCTCAAGAGTTACATGTCCGCTTACCTCAGATATAAGAAAGCGCTTATCTTCTGAAACCTTAAGGTTACGTCCATACTGGAATACTGCTCTCTTGACCTTCTTTGGCGATACCGGCTGTCCGACAACATCATATCCGGGAGTACCATAATCTTCCGGAAAAAGTTCTGCAACAACATCCCCTGCATTAATATGATTAACATTGTCCAGTGAATGAAAATCAACCGTACCGTCATCATTCATCTTAGGCTTTGCAGATGTTACCGTATTGAACTTATACTCAATCCTGCCATCATGGCCATCAACCGGCTGCTGTCCTCTTGCAATTGTATACGGGACAAAATATTCGCGTTCCTCAATAAACCTGTTTATCTCATCATCAAGTATTCCCATCTTGACACCTGATGCTGCGAGGTCATCCTTAATACCCTCAGCCGTAAGCTCATGTTCGCCCTCAAACGGAGGATAGAACACCGCTTCAACTTCCATCTTATCCCTTGATATATTATAGCTTCCGAATTCACCATTAGGCACCGGTGACTTATCGTATATAAGCATCCTTACTTTGTCTTTGCCACCGTCAAATGCCATCTTTGCTTTGAGTACATCTATATAATCCGATATACCTTTCTGCGCAGCATATGAAATAAGATCCTCTACCTCTGCCTTCCTTCCACCCGGCTGCGGAGGATATACAGTTATCATAAGTCCATCCTTAGTTGATGCAAGTTGAAAATATCCATTCGTATGCATATAAGCACCTCCCTCTAACTTCATCCCATGTGGGTCAGATCAATATATTAAGATATGGTCCTAACTTTGACTTCATCTTAAGCAAAGCCTTTGTATGTAATTGTGATACTCTCGATTCAGACACATCAAGCACAAGACTTATTTCCTTGAGTGTCATCTCTTCATAATAATATAGTGTTACAACACTTCTCTCTTTATCTGTCAGCAGAGATATTGCTTCCACTATCATTTTTTTGAGTTCTTCTTTTTCAACAACATCCTCAGGCTGGTCAAACCTTGCATTTGTAACAGAATCCATCTTTGCTTCGGTTCCCTGAGTCTCCGTATATTCATCCAGTGAAATCAGGTTTGTTGCCTTAGTCTTCCCCTGCCAGTCATTAAACTCATCAAGTGTTATTCCAAGCTCTTGTGCAAGCTCCTCATCTGTTGCCACACTGCCTTTCTGTGCTTCTATCTTCGACATAGCGGCATCTATTTTCTTCTGTTTTTGTCTTAATGAACGTGGAATCCAGTCCATCTTTCTTATCTGATCAAGAATCGCTCCCCTGATTCTCAGGCTTGCATAAGTCTCAAACTTAACATTCTTGTTACAGTCAAATTTATCAATTGCGTCTATCAGTCCAAATATACCATAACCGCAGAGATCATCATACTCCACGCTATACCCCAGATACATTCCGAGACGCCCTGCCACAAGCTTAACCAGCTGCGAATATTCAATTATAAGCTGATCACGCAAAGCAGTGCTTCTTGTTCTGCTATACTCGCTCCACAGCTTGTTTCTTGCTGCCTCATCCATTGAATACCACCCATTGTCTATTAATTATCTGATTGCTGTCCTTCTTCACTGCCATCCGCATTCTGAACACCTTCGTCAGCTGCTGCGGTCTCATCTTCCTCATCCCCTGAAGCATCGGCTTCATCAGCATCTCTGCCTTCCACAAAATGCATAATCACTGCCCTGATTATAAGTCCGATTGTGAAAAATACGGTCATAACGGCAATCAGCACCCATAACATCTTATTAAGCGGATACCTGCATAATGTCGTTATAACACATGTTATAAACCCCGCAAGAAGTGTTACTATTGCAGGGAGATTGCGCCATTTCATTTTCATATAACTTTGACTCCCTTACCGACAGCCTTAATCTTATAATCTCCTGTCTCTGAATAGAACTCAACGGTACGTCCATAGTCAAGTCCCGTATCCTGTGCAAGAATCCTTATATTTCTTGCTGCAAGTTCTTTTTTCGCAGCCTCGGCATTGCGGTCACCAACACACAATATCTCTGACATTCCCGACGTAGCGAACATCTTAGCTCCACCTGCGATTTTGGCAACAAGGCGGTTTTTGTTTGCACCCATGGATACCATAAGTGTAATCAGGTCTTCAATGCCTGTATCTGCAAACTTTGCCCTGTTAGAATTGTTTCTTATCTGAGTGCTGTCCGGCAGCATAAAATGCAAAAGTCCGCTGACTTTTGTCACCGGATCATACAGTGCAACGCCTATGCATGAACCAAGTCCAAGTGTAGTCAGAGCATCCGGACACTTACATGCTTTCAGGTCACCCATACCAACCTTAATCATATTTCCCATCTTTACACATCCTCATCAGACCTTATTATGATACCACAATGCACCCGGCCTAAAGGCCAAGTGCACCAAGTATTTTATCGTAGGACTCGAGTTCAGGTATCATAAGGAAATATCCATTAATGCAGCCATTCTCGCCAAGCTGTGACTGGATAAATAACAGCTTGTCTCCAAGTTTGCCAAACTCGATAGCCGGTACACTAAGCAGTGCTCCCACCATATCAATAGACATGCTTGGCACCGATGTTTCTATAGTAAGATTAGTCAGTTTTGACAATGCAACCAGATATGCACCTGAGATAATATTACCTATCTCGCTAAGCGCTGACATATCCATCTCACTGAATTCATCACTGTCATTGTCATCCGTTATAGGTCTTCCCATAAGCATATCAACAAGGTTATGTGCCGATCTCATATTGAAGAAAAACATCATCATTCCATCAACATCGCCGCTCATCTGAAGAAGCATGCCTACGACCTGCTCCTCCTCAGAACCAATAAAATCTGCAAGTTGTGAGAACGGAACAAGTTCTACTTTAGGCACCGACATGTCGACCTTCATATTGACCATCTGTGCAAGTGCTGTAGTTGCATTGCCTGCTCCTATATTGCCTATCTCTTTAAGAACATCATATTGCATGTCATTCAATTCATCAAGATTAATCTTGCTCACCTAGCTAGTCACCCCCAAGCTGTCTCTGTAGTCCGGTTAATATCAGCCTTCCTTCTCCACTATAACGCCTACTATATCAAGGAGCGAAACAAGCTCACCCTTATACTTGCCTATGCCGCAGATATAACCATTAGCTTCCTCACTCTTCTCATGAGGTCCCTTCTCTATATCTGTAGACTCAAGTGTAATTACTTCATTAACCTGATCAACTATAATACCTATTGTGGCATTCTCAAGCTTTATTATGATTATTCTTGTCTTATCCGTGAATACATCGGGCTCAAGTCCAAGCCTTACTCTTATGCTCATTACAGGAATAATCTCACCACGCAGGTTAATTACACCGTTATAGTACTTCTGTGTCTTAGGCACACGTGTAATTCTCTGGCTCTTAACGATATTATCAATATACTGTATGTCTATTCCATACTGCTCATTGCCGACTTTGACAACTATGTACTGGACAGCTGTCTCGTCTGCTTCATTCCTGTTATTGTCAATGACCTTTAACTCTCCCATTATTAAACCTCCAATTCAATGCATATTTGCAGTTAAAATATCATGTTCAAAATCTTATACAAGTGTATTAGCATCAATTATAAGTGCTACAGAACCATCACCAAGGATTGTTGCACCACTGATCATCTTATTGATGTTGATATACTTGCCAAGTGATTTAATAACGATTTCAAGCTGTCCGATAAGACTGTCAACAACAAGACCTGCCTGCTTGTCTCCCTTGCTTACTATTACTACTGTAATATTCTCTGATTCCTCCGGCTCACCCGGTACATCAAGAAGCTCTCTGAGACGTACAAGCGGAATTACATTGCCTCTTAAGTTAATTACTTCCTTAGCATGAACATACTTAATCTCGCTTACAGGAATATCTTCGATTGTCTGAATAGAATCAAGTGATATTGCATACTTTTCATCGCCAAGCTTAACCATGAGTGCCTGAATAATTGCAAGTGTAAGCGGCAGATGAATAATAAATGTACTGCCTACGCCGTATGTAGTCTTTACTTCAACAGCACCGCCAAGTGCCTCAATCTTAGACTTAACAACATCAAGACCAACTCCACGTCCTGATACGTCGGTAATCTTATCTGAAGTAGAGAAGCTTGGCCTGAACAGAAGATCTATTATCTCCTTCTCGGTCATCATCTCAGCCTGCTCTTCCGTGATGTTGCCCTTCTCTATAGCCTTTGCCTTAACCTTCTCAACATCAATACCATTACCGTCATCACCTACTTCGATGACTACATTATTACCATCCTGATAAGCATTCAGGAAAATAGAACCAACTTCCGGCTTGCCTCTCTCAGCACGCACCTCTGCGCTCTCAAGTCCATGGTCTGCTGAGTTACGGAGAAGATGCATGAGCGGATCTCCAATCTCATCAATAACTGTACGGTCAAGCTCGGTCTCCTCACCTGTCATGTACAGCTCCATCTTCTTATTAAGCTTCTTGGAAAGATCTCTTATCATTCTCGGGAACTTACTTACAACGCTCTCAATAGGCATCATACGTACCTTCATAACTGATTCATGAAGGTTAGTTGTTACTCTCTCAAGATACTCTATCTGCTCATGGAAGCCCTGGTTAGCCGCATTGCCTTCTTCGTCTGATGCGCTGGCAACAAGACCATTCTTTGCTATAATAAGCTCACTGACAAGGTTCATAAGTACATCAAGCTTTTCAATATCAACACGCACTGAACGTCCTACAGGCTTAACTCCCGGCTTTGCCGATGCAGCCTGTGCAGGCTTCTTAGCCGCTGATGGTGCAGGCTTCTTCTCTGCGGAATCCTGTGCCGGCGCTTCATTCTTATGCTCTTCCTTTGATGCTTCAGCTGGCGCATTATCGTCTTCTGTCTTAAGAGGTTCTTTAATCTCTGTAAGCACAGCATCCTTAATCTCCGATACATTCTTTATGATATCGAGTATCTTGGAAGCTTCTTCCTCTGTAACAAACACAATGCTGAAATCAAAGTCAAACTTCTCATCCTCTATGTCCTGCACTGAAGGCATTGATTTGATTACATCTCCGTGTCCTTCAAGATTCTTAAATACAAGGAATGCCCTTGCAGCCTTAAGGATACAGTTAGGGTCAACATATACATGGATATTACATACATGCATTCCCTTCTTAAGAGCCTCATTAACAGCATTCTTTTCAAAATCAGCAAGTGATACATCTGTTATTGTTTCATCTGTTCCGCCTTCCGGCTTAGCTTCCTCCTGCGGTTTTTCTTCTTTAGGCTGTGCATTCTCTTGACCTTCATTAGCAAGGAAATCATTCAGTTCCTTGATAATAGGTTCATTGTCATCTGTTCCTTCATCCTGCGTATTACGGATGTTGTCAACATATGACTCAAGTGCATCAAGGCACTGGAACAATACGTCAACAAGCTTGCTGTTAACCTTCATCTTGTCATTACGTATCTCTGAGAATACATTCTCCATATTGTGTGTAAGATTCTGCATTCTCTTGTATCCCATAGTACCTGCCATTCCCTTAAGGGAATGTGCTGCACGGAATATCTCATTAATAGTGTCTTTGTTCTCAGGTTCCTTCTCCAGTACCATAAGCTCATCACTTAATGTCTGTAAATGTTCATTTGATTCATCAATAAAAATCTCAAGATATTGGCTTACGTCCATTTTACAATACCCCCACGTTCTTAGTTATTGCATCTGCTATCTGGTTAAGCGGTACCACTTCATCAGTCAGTCCCGCCTGTGCTAATGCCTTTGGCATACCATACACAACACACGACTGCTCGTCCTGTCCTATTACATGTATAGGTCTTCCGGCATCCTTAAGGTTCTTGATTCCTTTTGTTCCGTCGGCTCCCATTCCTGTGAGCACAACACATGTAATCTCATCAAATCTGCTCTTTGTAAGTGAGTCATACATTATATTGGCACATGGCCTCAATCCCTCAACCGGATCCTCATCAGACAATCTGATTACATAATCTGTGCCTTTTGAATCTACTCTTATATGTCGTCCGCCGGGTGCTATATATACCCAGCCCTTACGAATCACATCGCCTTCTTCCGCTTCCTTAACCGTCACATGACTGAGCTCATTAAGTCTCTGTGCAAGTGAACTGGTAAATCCTTTTGGCATATGCTGCACAAGTACAACTCCCGCATCCAGATTCTCCGGAAGATATGGGATTACCTGCTGCAGTGACTTTGGTCCGCCTGTTGAACATGCAAGTGCTACAAGCTTCTTACGTCCGCTCTTAACACCCTTTGCCCTGCCTTCATCCGGTCTGATTACCGAATCCGGTGTACCTACTCTTGATGTAGCAGGTGAAGTTGCAATTCTTGAAGCCGGTCTGGATGCTCCCGATACTGTAGTTCCTGCCGGCTGGTGAATCGTAGTCCTTACCGGTCTTGCAGGAGCCTGTGCTGCTTTTGCAGCCGATGGTCTGCTGCTCGTTGCTGCATCAAGCATTGCATGTATCTGATTCCTGAATGCTTCTCCCTTGGTCTCAAAATAATTCTCAGGCTTGGTAACAAAATCAAATGCACCATATTCAAGTGCCTGAATTGTCTCTTTTGCGCCTTCCTTAGCGACCGTACTTACAACAATCACAGTCTGTTCAATATGATTGTTATGAAGTTCTCTCAGGAGCTCTATGCCATTCATTCTCGGCATATTAATATCCATTATGATTGCATCATAAAGACTTGGATTGGAAACAATCTTCTCAAAGCCCTCAACTCCATCGCGTGCTATATCTGCGACCTCATAATCACCGCCTGAATTAATTATATCAGATATAACCCTTCTCATGAGTGCAGAGTCATCGATTAATAATATTTTTTTTGCCATACCATCACCTTCTTAGCTTCTGCTGTGTTATTCTCTGCTCCATAAATATATATTTGACTATCATCTCTGTTATCTCATTAGGTACTGCTTTGAACTGCACCCTTGTCTCATATATGCTTCGGTCATTCTCAAGCGAATACGACATTACAACTTCGCCCAGCAGTTCAAGCTGCTTTGGTTCATCATTACAGATAATATCAAGAAATACCCTTACAAGGCTTTCTTTCTCGTAATGAATTCCTGAATGCATACGTATTCCGCCGCCGCTTAAATCTATGAGCGTTGCCTCAAGCACAGGCCTGGCATTCTGGAACAGCTTTTCATTCCACTGATGCGTACGCTCATATCCCGCTGCCTGAAAATCAGTCAGCACCTGAACCTTAACAGGTCTGCTGCATGGGAGCCTGTAGAATCCTCTCCTCTGTACTCTGTGCAGATCACCAATAAGGACAATATCCATCGTATATATATTCATGTCCTTTGAACGTCCTGTTATCCTGCATGGTCCTGCATATATACTGCTGCCTTCTGAGAAATAAGCATCATATTCCGCACCAACTGCCAGAGGCACTATGCGTCCCTCATCCAGAGGTACTGCTGCCTTAATCACCATACCATCTTCGTCTTCAATAATGTCAAGGACTTTGCTGTAGTATACTTTCATTCCTTCGGTATTCTGTTTTTTTCTCGCATTAAGCCTGGTGAGTTCTATCTTTGCCCCAACTGTTATAACGTTTCCCGCCATTAAGATTCACCTCGTATTATTTAGTGTTATATATTACATTCCCTTTGAAAAAACATTTTTAAGAAAATTGCGTATGCCGTTCTTTCTGTTAAATACCGGGTCTTCATTAGTTTCCAATGTATGCGCAATATTATAAAAATCATGAGCCGGAGCCGAATCAGGAAACGCTATTGAAACCGGTTTCTGCTTCATTACAGCCTTAGGTATTGCATTGTCCTGTGATACTATTCCAAGGAATTCAATATTAATCTTGAGAAACTGCTTAACTACCATGCTCAGTTTCTCATACAATGCCCTGCCTTCTGAAGCTGATGATACCTTATTGGCTACCACTCTTATCCTCGTATTATTATCATCAAATCCTTCATAAAGACTCAGTCCCTTAAGCAGCGCATAGGAATCAGTAATTGATGTGGGTTCAGGCGTTGTTACCAGTATAATCTCAGGTGCCGACACAAGGAATTCAAGAACGCTTGACGACATTCCTGCGCCTGTATCTATTATAATAATATCAGCCATCTCTTCAAGTTCTGACAGCTTGCCAACCATACGCCTTACCTGCTCGCGGTCAAGATTGGCAAGCTTAGCTATACCTGAACCACCCGATATAAACTTAACACCTTCAGGTCCGTCAAGAATAATATCCTTAAGCTCCTTGCCCTTAAACATCAGATCACTCAGGTTGGTCTTTGGAATAATTCCAAACATAACCTCAATATTAGCAAGTCCGAAGTCCGCATCAAGTATGATTACCCTCTTGCCCATTCGTGCAAACTGCAGCGCTATATTAATTGAGATGTTGGATTTACCGACACCTCCCTTACCACTTGTTACAGCTATTATTCTTGCATTCTCTATAGTCTTCTGATTCTGCTTTTTTATAATTGTTCGTAAATTCTCTGCCTGGTCCATGGTTCCTCCGTCCGGCTGTCAGCCTCCCAGCAGCTGTCTTGCTATTGCCTGCTCGTTAATCACTTCAATATCATTAGGTACATTCTGTCCTGTAGTAGTATATGATAGCTGTGCCCCTGTTGCCATTCTTATATTAAGTATGTTGCCGTATGCACATGTCTCATCCAGCTTTGTAAATATAAGCCTGTAATCCGGTATATCTGCATACATGCCCGTTATGTCAAGCATATCCTTATACTTTGTAGTCGCACTGAGTGTAAGATAGCATTCGAGATCAAATGTATCCGAAAGCCCTGCTACCATATCCCTTAACTCATGCAGCTCAAGCATCTGCTCCTTATCCTTATGTGAGCGCCCTGCCGTATCAACAAATATGAGATCAAAATCCTTGAAATCCTCAAGGCTCTGTGCTATCTCATCAACTGAATACACAACATTAACGGGACATTCTATGATTGACGCATAAGTATTGAGCTGTTCAACCGCAGCAATTCTATATGTATCGGCCGTTATAAATGCGACTTTGTACTGCTTTTCAAGCTTATAGTATGAAGCAAGCTTGGCTATTGTGGTCGTCTTGCCTACACCTGTCGGTCCTATGAACATAATGACCTTGGGCTTGTCACCTTTTGTCATATATACAGGCTCTCCGAGCTTAAGAATTATCTTCTGATACACACATCCGAGAAGGCTGTCTATGCTTGCCTCCTTCTTGATAGAGCCACTCACTTCATTAATAATTGCATTGGCATATTTTTCATTAACTTCATTATCTATGAGCTTGTTATAGATAAGCTGCAGATACTTAAAGTTACTGTTATTATTTTCCTTAGTCTGCTTTTCCTGACTTACAGGTTCTTTTTCAGCTGCGGCAGCCATCTCCTCATACGCCCTCGCAACGGCAGGTGAAGGTGCCCCTCCCTTGTTCATCTGCTGACTCAGCATGTTATGCAGCGAATCAAGTTTCTCCTCAATAACTGCCGAATCATTCATTACATCCAGCTTTTCATCAACAACCGCCGTAAATGTACTGCCTGCTTTTGGTGATGCAGGCTGGTGTTTTGCAGCATTCATGTTGCTTATAAATTCATTTTCTTCAAGTGCTGCCGTCACCTCGACAACATCTTTTCTGAACAACCTGAAAATGCCTCTTTGCTTAAGCGTCTTTACATTAAGAACTACTGCATTACTTCCAAGTTCATCCTTAGCTTTAAGTATCGCCTCCGTCTCCGTTGGCGCCTGAAATTTTTTAACTATCATACTATGCCGTCACCATCCCCACTGACTGTAATTCAACATCTGATTCAACTTCATTATATGAAACAACTATTATGTCTTTGTAATAGTCACTTGCAAGCTTCTTAAAATACATTCTGACAATCGGTGATGTAACAACAATAGGATTCTTACCGATATCTTCAAGTTTTTTAAGTTCAATTCCAAGTGAATTCATGATAAGCTTAGTTCTCTCCGGATCAAGTGTAAGATATGCACCCTGCTCTGTCTGCTTAACCGAACCCATAATCTCCTGTTCAATCTTCGGATCAAGTGTAATTACCTGTGTAGTCTCATTAGCAGGGAAATACTTCATCGATATTGCTCTCTTAAGGCTCTGTCTTACGTACTCTGTCAAGATATCCGTATCTCTTGTTACGCCTGCATGGTCGGCAAGTGTTTCAAGAATTGTAACCATATCACGTATTGATATTCCTTCTTCAAGAAGATTCTGAAGCACCTTCTGTATATCACCGATTCCAAGAAGCTTTGGAATAAGCTCATCAATAAGCGTAGAATTATTCTCTTTAATATTATTAATAAGATTCTGCACATCCTGTCTTGTAAGAAGTTCAGCAATATGCTGTCTTATAACTTCCGTAAGGTGTGTTGCAATAATAGAAGGCGGGTCAACTACAGTATATCCAAGTGACTCAGCTCTCTCTCTCTGGCTCTCTGTTATCCATATTGCCGGAAGATGGAACGACGGTTCAAATGTAGGAATACCTGTTATCTCTTCCTCTACATATCCCGGGTTCATTGCCATATAATGGTCAAAAAGGATCTCACCTTCGCTTACCTGTATACCCTTAATCTTAATTATATACTGGTTAGGATTAAGCTGAATATTATCTCTCAGACGTATTATAGGAACAACCGCACCCAGCTCGAGCGCTATCTGGCGTCTTATCATTACAACTCTGTCAAGGAGGTCTCCGCCCTGATTAACATCAGCCAGTGGAATAATGCCATAACCAAACTCAAGCTCTATAGGGTCAACGTTAAGGAGCGATACAACATTCTCCGGCCTTCGTATCTCCTGTGCCGCATCTTCCTCCGACTGCACTTCCTCCTCTATTGCCTGTTCACCTGCTGTCTTGCCTACATTCCTGCTCACGATTATAAGTACAATACCAATCGGGACGAAAATATATATAGGAAGCGGCGTAAACACGCCAATAAACACCATGGCTGCACCAACCATAAGCAACACCTTGTCAAGTGAAAACAGCTCCTGGACAAGCGTATCTGAAAGTCCTTCCTCAGAAGATGCTTTTGTAACAATAATACCATTGGATAATGATATCAGCAGTGATGGAATCTGGCTGCAGAGTCCGTCACCAATTGTAAGTATTGTATAAGTATTAAGTGCTTCGTTAATATCCATGCCCTGACGGAGAACTGCCATAAGGATACCACCCACAAGGTTGACACCTGTGATTATAAGACCTGCAGTGGCATCACCCTTAACATACTTATTGGCACCATCCATAGATCCAAAGAATGCATTCTCCTGCTGCAGTTTCTTACGTCTTACAGCTGCTTCCTTATCTGTGATTGCTCCTGCATTAAGGTCTGAATCAATAGCCATCTGCTTACCCGGCATGGCATCAAGTGTAAATCTCGCAGTTACCTCTGATACTCGTTCAGAACCTTTGTTAATTACAACAAACTGCACAACCGTAATAAGAATGAATACGATTGCGCCGATAATTATATCACCACCTCCGACAAATGAACCGAATGTGGTGATGACCTTACCCGGATTACCCGTTTTAAGAAGAAGCTTTGTTGATGAAATATTAAGTGAGATTCTGAATATTGTTGTAAACAGAATCATTGTCGGGAACGCCGACATATCCAGAACTTCCTTTGCAAAAAGTGCGTTAAAAAGAATAATCATCGCTACTGATATATTAAGCGCAACCAGAATATCCAATAACCAGCTCGGAATCGAGACAATCATGAATATAACTGCTGCAAGTATATATATGCCGATAAATAAATCTGTCTTCCTGATATTCACCGTTTATCTTCTCCCTTCGTCCATATTATAATTATTCTTAAGCGAATATACGAATGCCAGCACTTCTGCTACCGCCTGATAAAGCTCAGGAGGAATCTGTGCTCCAATCTCAACATTATTGTACAATATTCTGGCCAGAGGCTTATTCTCAACTATCTCTATGCCATATTCTTTGGCTTTGGCCTTTATGTCAAAAGCAAGGTAGTCAGCACCTTTGGCTATTACTACGGGAGCCTGCCCCTTATTAGCCTCATACTTCAATGC
The DNA here is from genome assembly GCA_025146925.1 of [Bacteroides] pectinophilus. NCBI lineage: Bacteria > Bacillati > Bacillota > Clostridia > Eubacteriales > [Bacteroides] pectinophilus. Next base: position 1,783,846 of record CP102260.1, read on the forward strand.
GACCGCAAAATGTGTAGGGTTCGTAATAACAACATCAGCCTGCGGCAGAGCTTCCATCATCCTTCGTCTTGAAACCTGCTGCATTCTGCGCCGTATCTGCCCTTTGACCTGCGGATCACCTTCAGTGTTCTTAAATTCGTCTTTTACCTCCTGCTTTGTCATCTTCATATCTTCCTTAAACTTATGTCTCTGATATATAAGATCAACAAAGCCAATCACAAGGAACACCGCGCTTATCTTAATTCCAAGGTCAACAATTATGTCCCCGACAATCTCAAGTGCCTCATACAGAGATATATTATAAAATGTATACAAAACTCCAAGCTTATCTTTAACTGTTGTATATATCACATAGCTCATGACCGCAATCATCGCAACAGACTTGCCAACCTCAAAAAGCTGCTTCACATTAAACATTCTCTTAAGACCTGATATAGGACTTATCTTGCTGAGCTTCGGCTGAAGCGGTTTGGTGGTTACCATCCACTTCTGCTGCAAGGCATTACCAAGAATCGCTATAACTACTGCCAACGCAATAAACGGCACAATCATGTTAAGAACCGTTGTAAGTCCAAGACTTACGACACCGGTAGCATCAACCATTCTCATTCCATATTCGCTGTTACTGATTATCTTTCCAAACAGATCATAGAACTCACTAAAACATTCTATCATCTGCTGACCCAAATTGCCAATATAAAATTTAATAACCACAAAAAGGGCCAGCAGCATAAGAGCAGTTATAATCTCCTTACTCTTCGCAACCTGTCCTTCCTTACGTGCGTCATTTAATTTTTTAGCTGTAGGTACCTCCGTCTTTTCTCCGCCAGGACCATCCTTTGCAAAGAACTGGAGGTCATATTCAAGCCGCAGCCTTACTTCCCCATCCAAATCATTCAACTTAATTACCTCTATACCGGCGTCATGGAATTAACAATCTGCACCATAATAGTCCGTATCTCCTGAAAAATATAATTAGATACCGACGGCAGCATAACTAAAGTAAATGTAACAACAATGATACCAACAAAAATCTTAAGCTGCATACCCATTACAAACATGTTCATCTGAGGTGCTATACGTGCAAGCACACCAAGAATGCAGTTAAGAAGCATCATACATGCAAACATCGGAAGAGCTATCCTGAATCCTATGACAAAGTAGTCTCCGATAAAATCAACAATAGTTGTATACAGCGATGGTCTAAATGCTGCCTGGCCAATCGGAATAACCTTATATGTATCAACAATTGCAGATACAAGATATCTGTAAAGACCCGATACAATAAGAAGAAGAGACAGCAGATAATAATAAAGATTACTCATTATACCTACCTGTGTTTTCGTTGTCGGGTCAAATATAGTTGCCATCGAGATACCCATGTCAACATCAATAATATGTCCTGAAAACATAATAATCTGAACACTCGCATTAGCCGCATATCCAAGCAGAAGCCCAACAGCAGCCTCACTAAGTACTATTGCAGCATAATCCAGCATTCCGCTATATGTATATGTAATACCCAGATCCAGAGTATATACCAATATTGCCAGTGCAAATGAAAAACCGATTTTCACTCTGTTAGGTGTATTCGCCGTATTAAAAAATGGCGCTGCATAGACAAAGGTTGAAATACGCACCAAAATCAATATAAATAATTCAAACTCCTGTAATGCAACGCTATAATTAATCATGTTTTATTCCCTAATGAATATACTGTCCAAAATTCCCCCACAACTGCGTTATGAATTCTACAATTCTGTTAATCATCCAAGAACCCAGTATCATGAGAGTTATAAATATAGAAAGCATTTTAGGAACAAATGTAAGTGTCTGTTCCTGAATAGATGTAATTGTCTGTATAAGACTTATTACAAGGCCTACAATCATAGATATAACAAGTACGGGCATTGATGTCTGTACTATTATCCATATAGTCTGCCGGGCAATAGTTATAATATCCTGCTCAGTCATCTGCAATCCCATCCTTTCACTTATGAAAACGTCTGCATAAGGTTACCTATAACAAGATTCCATCCGTCAGCCATTACAAACAGCAGTATCTTGAACGGCATTGATATCGTCGTAGGCGGGAGCATCATCATACCCATCGACATAAGTACCGATGAAACCACCATATCTATAACAATAAACGGAATATATATAAGGAAACCTATAATAAATGCTATTCTCAACTCGCTTATTATAAAAGCCGGAATCAGGACATTAAGCGGAATATCATCCTCATTCTCAATGCTTCCTGCCTCTGTGCCCGCAATATTAAGAAATGTATCCAGGTCCTTCGTTGAAACCTGCTTGAGCATAAATGCACGCATCGGTTTTATTCCTGCATCAAATGCCTGCTCGGTTGTAATCTCATTGTTAGATAACGGCTTTATTGCACTGTCATACACCTGTGTAAATGTAGGCGACATGACAAAAAAGGTCAAAAATATAGACAAGCCAATCAGTACCTGATTAGGCGGAATCGTCTGCACACCTAACGCAGCTCTTGTAAAGTGAAGAACTATAACGATTCTCGTAAATGACGTAAGCAGCATCAATATTGATGGTGCCAGTGATATTATCGTAAGCACTAAAAGCATCTGTAATACACTTGCCATATCACTTCCATCACCGGCCGCAACACTAAAATTAATAAGATTATTATTATTATTGCTGCCTGCCGCTGTTGCCGTCTCCTGGGCGGCTGTCGTTGCCTGTGTTGCCGAAGCAGTACCTGCCGTACACAGACATACGACAATTACTACCGCAACCAGCATGGCTGCCTTACTTATGACTCTTCCATGCTTTTTAATAAATCGTAACATAGTTCATCCCACCTAATCTTCTGGCTTGTCCTTCTTTAACTTATCCAATATAGCTTTGAAGCTGTCGGAATGAGATTCAGTTGTTGTACTGTTATAAATCAAATCCTCTCCATCCAGTTCACAAAGATACGTTATCGTATCCTTGCATACTGCAATGGCAAAATACTTCTTACCTATCTTAATTATCTGAATGTACTTATTATTAGAAATTCTGAATGTCTCCAATACATTGACATTACTGCCGGCCATCTTATTCTTCTGATAACTGCCAACGAATCTCGTTGTAAAATATGTAAGTGCAAGCACAAATATAAATATCAGAATCATAGAAATCAACTGTGCAATTGAATCAATTGTACCGGACGAAATCTTCAAAAATGCCATCAGACTAACCAATTACTTTCTTAACTGCCTCAATTACACGGTCTGCCTGGAAAGGCTTAACAATAAAATCCTTAGCTCCTGACTGGATAGACTCAATTACCATTGCCTGCTGACCCATTGCTGAACACATAATTACCATAGCATTAGGGTCTCCGGCCTTAATCTTCTTAAGAGCCTCTATACCATCCATCTCAGGCATTGTAATATCCATAAGTACCAAGTCCGGTTTAAGTTCATTATACTTCTCAACTGCCTTAGCACCATTCTCAGCTTCTCCTGCAATGTTGTAACCATTCTTTGTGAGAATGTCCTTTATCATCATTCTCATAAATGCTGCATCATCACATATCAAAATATTCTTTGCCATACCTGTTCTCCTTACTTCATATTATTCTAATGTGGCTGACAAGCCCAAATAATTCCAATGATTTAAAATAACACATTGAACATTATACACTAAAACTTTGTAATTTCCTATTACTTTTTGTGTTTTTTGCAAAATTACTGCTCTTTGATAATCTCGGTAATTCTTACGCCAAAATTCTCTTCGATAACAACAACCTCGCCCTTAGCTACGTTCTTACCATTAACAAGAACATCAACTGACTCACCTGCAATCTTATTAAGTTCGATAATCGTTCCCGGTGCAAACTCAAGTATATCCTTGATTGTCTTGGATGTTCTTCCCAGTTCTACTGTAACTTCAAGCGGAACGTCCATAATAAGGTCAATGTTCTCTTTCTGTGACAATGCTGACAGATCTCCGGCAAACGGCTGGAAAGCTGCAGGCTGGACATTAACATCCGGCTGTGGTGCATAATTGTTATACATTGGCTGCTGCATCATCGGCTGTTGCATCATCGGCTGTTGCATCATTGGCTGCTGCATCATTGGCTGCTGCATCATTGGCTGCTGAACCGGCTGAGGCTGCGGTGCCGGCTGTGGCTGTGGTACAGGCTGTGGCTGTGGTGCCTGTGCCGGCTGCGGTGCTGGCTGTGAAGCTGCAGCAGGTACGCCATTTGATACACTGTTGTCTGTATCAACACTGAACATATTAACAAGTTCATGAGCAAAATCAATAGGATACAGCTGCATTATGCTGTGTCAATAAGCGTTCCGATTGTAAGCTTGAACATAACCTCAACAAACTTACCCTTAAGGAAATCCGGCAGATCTTCTGTATCATTATTATATACTTCTACAAGATTTGATACCGGTGGGCTGATATCTATCTTACGGTTGAACATTGATGACATTGATGTCGCAGCTGAACCCATCATCTGGTTCATCGCCTCACCAATAGCGCTCAGGTGAAGATCCGTAAGCTCTTCATTAGGATCCGCATTCCCCGGTCCTCCCATCATAAGATCTGTTATAATCTTAACATCATTTTCTCTAAGTATGAGTACATTATTGCCGTCAATTCCCTCTTTGTAAGAAATCTGCATCATGACGCATGGTCTGTCATACTGCCTTGCAAGATCGTCCCATGTAGAGATAGATACATGTGGTGTAGTAATATCAACACGCTGATTCAGCAATGAGCTGAGCGTTGTTGCTGCAGTTCCCATGCATATATTGGATATCTCACCAACTGCATCCTTTTCACTGTCAGTAAGTATTATATCCTGATCAGCTGCAGCAGGTGTGTCTGCAGCTGATGTATCTGCAGTCTGCGCGTCATCTTTTGAATCGGATGCTGCATCATTATTGCCAAACAGTGCGTTAATTTCATCCTGTGATAGCATTCCGTCCATCTTACTCGCTCTCCTCCTTTATCACTTCTGTTATTCTTATGGCATATTTATCCTCCGAATATCCCGGAAGTGCCGCAAATTTCTTAATATTGCCGACATATACCTCTAATTCATCATCGACTTTTCTATCAAGCCTGATAATGTCTCCAAGTTGAAGATTAACAAAATCTCCAACTGATATCCTGCTATGTCCGAGCACAGCCTTCATTGGAATCTGTGCCCTGTCAATCAGGCTCTCAATCGCATCCTGATATGACTGGTCATCTTTATCCTGTAATGTAGAGAACCAATACTTAGTATTAAGTTTGTCCATGACAGGTTCAAGTGTAACGAACGGAAGACATATATTCATAAGGCCTTCCACCTCTCCTATCTTAATACTGAGCGTTACAATTGCAATTGTCTCGCTCGGAGATATAATCTGTGCAAACTGTGAATTGGTCTCTATTCTCTCAAGCCTTGGTGAAGTCTGTACAACATTCTGCCAAGGTTCCTGTAACAGATTAACACATATTGTAAATATTCTCTCAAGTATTGTAAGTTCAATCTCCGAGAAATCTCTAGCTTTGTCCATGGTATTACCTGAACCGCCAAGCAGTCGGTCTATAATTGCATATCCAAGATTAGATGCCATCTCCATGATAATATTGCCTTTAAGCGGCGGCATGGTTACAACGCCGAGCAGCACCGGATTAGAAAGTGCATTGGAAAACTCTGAATAGATAACAACTTCAGAATTGACTACATCTACACTTACTGTCTTCCTCAGATATCCCGGAAGGTTTGTTGCAAGTAATCTTCCAAAATGTTCAAAGATGATCTCGAGTGTTCTTAAATGCTCCTTAGAAAACTTGGATGGTCTTGCAAAGTCATATACTTTAACCTGACGCTCATCGCTATTTTTTATCTCTTCGGCATCTAACTCGCCGCTGTTCAACGCACTTAAGAGTTTGTCTATCTCATCCTGGGATAAAACCTCGCTCATCCTTCACACCTCCTGTTCCCAGTATCCTATTACTGATATTTATGAAATCACCAGATTAATTGCAACACTGTGAATCATATCTGTCTGGAACAGGTTCTGTAATTTACTGAGGAGCTCTGCCTCCATGTTGCTTTTATTCTGAAGAGCTGTATCATATGTATATGATGACACAACTGTATTTACATTGTTAACAATCAACTGCATTCCGCTGTCGATGCTTGAACGCTTCTCTGAATAATCTCTTGACTTCTTATTAAGCGTAAGCACTACACTTACCTGAGCATAATGAATCTTATTATTGGAATCAAGAAGTGAAAGTGTTATCTTTGTAGAATCATCTGAATTCTTAACATCAACAGTCTCCATGTCACTCACGGCAAGTGATGAACCACTGTTGTTAGATGAGATTCCTCCTCCAACGTCCAGATCAATTATCTCAGCCACTTTAGTGATAAGATTATCCGTCTTCTTAGTTGTTGACACGATTGAAAATGTAAGAATCACCGTAAGTACAAGATTGATAAGTACTAATGCAAGTGTAATTACATTCAGCATGCTTTTTTTCATTTTTAACACCATTGCCTTTCTTTATGTCTATTCAAAGCTGTTGTATATCTTTATCTCAACTCTTCTGTTCTGTGCACGTCCCTCTGCTGTTGCATTGGAAGCTATAGGAACTGATTCTCCTCTTCCGGTTGCAAGCATCGTTGATGCATCAAATCCCTTCTGATCCGTAAGATATGTGAATACAGAATAAGCTCTGTAAAGTGAAAGCATCGTATTGTCAGGATATTTTGAATTATGAATAGGATTGTTATCCGTATGGCCTTCAATTGCTATCATGTTATCATTATATTCCCAAAGTATGCTCGATACCTTATCAAGGAGTGTGACTGCCTCAGTCTTAAGTTCAGACTTTCCGGAATCAAACAGGATACCGCTGTTAAGGTTCAGCATTACATACTTTGATGTAGCCTTTACTTCAACATCATCAGATAGCATATTCTGTTCAAGCTGCTTCTCTATATTCTCAGCCATATGCTCTGATTCCTGAAGTCCGGCTTCCTGAATCTGCTGTGCCGCATCCTTTATCTCTTCCTGCGTAATCTCTCCCTCGCTGTTCATACCCATATTATTGTAATATATCGCAAGTTCATTAAGCTGGCTTGCGCCGCTTCCTATAAGAACGCCGTCTCCCATTGATATGCTTCCTGCATTAAATATGCTGAATGTAGATGCAAGTGATGCTGAAAGCTGCTGGAACTTCTCCTGATTAGGATCACTCATTGCAAAAAGCATTACAAAGAAGCAAAGGAGCAGGTTCATAAGGTCGCTGAATGTATTCATCCAGGCAGCACCGCCGCCCTTTTCCTCTCTCTTCTTAATCTTAGCCATCAGCCTTCACCTCCGGCATTGCCTCCCTCTTGAGGGTTAATTCCTTCTCTGTCTGCCGGTGAGAGGAATGACTTAAGTTTCTCTTCAATGACACGTGGGTTCTCGCCTGCCTGTATAGACAGAAGTCCTTCAACAACAAGTGCTCTCGACTGGTATTCCTTAGCTGATATATCCTTGAGCTTATTAGATGTAGGTATGGCAATCCAGTTGGCAATTACTGAACCATACAATGTTGTAATAAGCGCTGTAGCCATATTTGGTCCGATAGCAGACATATCGTCTCCCATCGCCTTAAGCATATTGATAAGACCTATAAGAGTACCAATCATACCCCAGGCAGGACCCATGGAAGCTATCGTATCCCAGAAACCTGCAAGTCTGCTGTGACGTTCCTCCATAAAATCCATCTCTGTCTCCAAAATACCGCGGACAAGTTCCGGCTCAGTACCATCCACTATAAGAAGAATTCCTTTCTTCATGAACTCGTCTTCAAGTCCTGATGCAACTTCTTCAAGAGCAAGCAGACCTTCCTTACGGGCTACGTTAGAAAGTTCTATTATTCTGTTGATTACTGACACATTGTCAATCTCCGGTGATTTAAATATAATGGAAATACTTTTAAGTCCATTAAGGAAATCCTTAAGCTTGTACGATGTAAGCGTTGATGAGAATGTACCACCGACCGTAATAAATAATGATGGTATATCAACGAAATTAAGAAGAACCGCTGCTGATGGCTGTCCCCATAATATACCAAATATAATCAGGCCTATACCGCCTATAATACCTATTAATGTAGAAATATCCAATGTTATATACCTTCCCTGCTTAATTCTTGTCGACTGCTATTAAATCCTTATAAATCTCTCTTCGGAAGCTTACAATGCTTTCCTTTATCTGACTCGTCTTCTCACTGACTATATACTTGTGTCCGTTAGTAAGCGTGATAACAGTATCTGGAGTTTCTTCCATCATCTCGATAATATCCGAATTAATCATTATCTTGGTTCCGTTAATTCTAGTTACCTCAATCATACGCCCCTCCTTTGCTAAAAAGTATCGTGCGCAATTGATGCACAAAATTCCATAAACTACTATATATTAAACCACTTTTGCCAAATTATTGCAACAAATTAATGATATTTGATAATCTGCCGTAACTCAGTTTTTGAAAATGCGGCTGCACAATAACCACCTCATGCAGCCGCATGGGATTTATTTATTATCTCTTAAGGTTTATAAGTTCCTCAAGCATTGTATCTGAAACAGTAATAATTCTTGAGTTAGCCTGAAAACCTCTCTGTGTAGTGATCATATCGGTAAACTCCGATGCAAGGTCTACGTTAGACATCTCAATAGTACCTGATACCATGCTGCCGCCGGCTGATGTAATATCTTCGCCAACGCCATCAAACTCGCCTGAGTTAAGTGTTGCCGCATACATATTAGTACCAACCTTCTCAAGACCTGCCGCATTAGTAAAGCTCTGGGTTGCAATCTGTCCAATGACAACCGTATCACCATTGCTGTATGAAGCAATAATACGTCCGTCATCCTGAATACCTACGGAACTCATCTTTCCTACAGCCTTACCCTTGCCTGCAACATCAATATACTCAAACTTAGTCTCGTCACCGATTGACTTAAGATTTGATATATCAACTGCAATAGTATCTTTTACAAATGAATCCGCATCAGCTCCGCCTGTAATCGTAAAATCAAGTGATGAATCCGTACCATCAAGAAGACCTGTTGTCGGGTTGAATGAGATATCGTGATCAAATGTCACTGTAAGGTCAGCAGCCTTGCCTTCCTTAGTAACACCTGTAACCTCTGTATGGTAATTGTACTTATCTACCTGTGTAACTGCGATTGTTGCCTGATATCTGTATCCAAGGTTATCGTAGAATGAAAGTGTCATCGTTTCACCCTTCTGGTCACCATCGGCGCCGCTTGTACCTGAGCCTTTGGCAAAGTTACCGCTGCTTGAGTTAATATTACCTGATACCTTAAGGTTGGTTGTCTGCTCCGGCATTGTATATGTGAATTCATCACTCTTGACATAAAGCGGCTGAACAACATCCTTTACAATCTCTCCCTGGTCATTAGTTACCCAGCCCATTACATTAGCACCTGACTGTGTAACAAGAGCACCGCTGGCATCATATGTAAAATCTCCGGCTCTCGTAAAATATGTATTACCGTTGCTTCTTACGATAAAAAATGAATTACCGCTTCCTGACAGCTTAACATCAAACGGGTTATCTGTTCGCTGTGAAGCACCTTCCGTATCAACTTTTGTAGAAATAGAACCAACAGACGTACCAAGCCCTATCTGCTTGGCATTCTGTCCGCCCTTGCCTGTAGTAGCATTAGGACCGGATGCAACCTGTGTTGTCTGGTAGAATACTTCGCTAAAAGACACTGAACTTGACTTAAATGCAATGGTATTGACATTGGCAATGTTATTACCGATTACATCCATTCTTGTCTGGTGTGAGGAAAGACCTGATACACCAGAGAACAATGATCTCATCATAATTATGTTCCTCCATTCTGTCCGATGGGAACCGCCATAAGTCCCTTCTGTCATTCCGGGACCAAGCTTCCTTGCGGTCCGGCTTATATAATAACGGCTCCATCAATATTAGTATAAATGTTTTCTTCCGCACCTGACTGATTCATCGCTGTTATGACCGTATTACTCTTTGTGTTAATAATAAATGCCATTCCATCCATCAGTACAAGCGACTCTTTAATTCCTTTGGCACCGGCTTTGTGGGCTCCATCCTCTAACCGTGCTAACTGCTCATTGGTCAGTATAATATCTCTGTCAGCCAGTCTCTCTCCTGCATGTTTTGAAAACTTGAGTTCTTCACCATCCTGGTTCTTAATCTCATCTGCAGTCCTGTTAAGAATATCAAGGAATGAGACATCCTGATTCTGACTTTCCTGTACCTTGCTCTTACTTCCAAGATACTGCCCCGTAACCTGCTCAATTGAAGAAAACCTTCTGCTGTTAATCTGCATATATTTCCTCCCACATATGGTTACTGTACACATCAGCCTCCGTTAAGCTTTGGCTGTGCTGCCTTTAGTATCATCTTTCTTAGAATCTGATGACTCTGTCTTGTCTGTAGCTGTTCCGCCTGATGTTGAACTGTTTGAACCGGAACTTGAACCGGAACTTGAACCGGAACTTGAACCGGAACTTGAACTTGAGCTTGAATTATTAGTAATCTTATAATAATCCGTATTCAGAATTGAATTAAGGTCGTTAATATCATAGAGACTTCCATTAATTCCTACATATGTCTTACCGTTAGAATTAACGATTCTGTCTACTACTCCTCCGACATATGATGTAGTACCTGACGCTGTAATAGTATTCATTATTACCGTCTTACCTACAAGAGCATTAGCCTGATTCTGAGCCATTGAATTAGCCATATTCTGCATCTCTTCAACCTGTGTAAATGTAGCAAGCTGTGCCACATACTCAGTGTTTGAAGATGGCTCAAGCGGATCCTGATTCTGCATCTCTGCTACAAGCAGCTGAAGGAATGCATCCTTATCAAGTCCGTTATCATAAGACTTATCAGTAGTTGAATGATATATGCTGGTTGCCTCTGTATTAAGTGAACCATCACTGTTAACTGTTGCTACTGCCATCTGATTATCCTCCTTCTTACAATATTCAATGCATAATTCAGTAATTATGCCATGTAACTTACACTGCTGTTATCTCCGACAAGCATGTCCATAACCTGCTGCTCGTCATCCGAAAGTTCTTCTTCAGAAAGTCCCATAAGACTGTCAAGATTAAGTGTTCTTCTCCTGCCGCTCTCCTGATTCTGTCTGCTTCCGTCTGCCGGATTCTGGTTGCCTTCAAATGCGTGACTCTCTACAGTTACCTCAACATGTTCAACCTTAAGTCCCTGATTATTAAAATTCTCTTTCAGGACCGCAAGCTGATTCTCAATCGCCTTCTTAACTGCTTCATCCTGAGCAGCAATCTGTGCTGTCATAATGCCATCTCTTGATGACACCGTAAGATGAATCTTTCCGAGATTCTCAGGTGTAAGCTGAATCTCCATGCTCTGAAGACTCTCCGTTGACACAACCTTTACACTGTCAATAATCTGCTGGACAATATCCGCAGCGTCAACCTGTCCCACATTCTCAACAAGCACTTCACCGAATGAATCATTGATACTCTGTGTAAGTTTAGCTGCAACTCCTGTACTGTTCTCAGATAAATCAGCCTTTACATCACTGTGTCTGGTAAAGTCCTTATTCTGTGAAGCATTATTATCGGATGCAGTATTCTCTACAGTTATCCTTGCTGCAAGATTATCCTGAGTTCCGTTCTGCCCTGTCTGGCTGCCGTCCTCTACAGTGACATCCTGTTCTGCATTATCTGTGTTGTCATTACTGTCTGCAGCTGCTTTGGCATTGAGTGCTCCCTCAAGTGCATCAGCAAATGCAGGATTGTCAGCATTTGCATTAATATAATCCGTAAATTCCTCTACAGTCATATTCATTGATTGTGCAAGTTCATCAGTCTTTACTGATACAAAATCAAGAATCTGCTTAAGCTGAGCTGACAAATCAGTATCCGTAATAAGTGCAAGTGCTCCGTCAGTGCCCGTAATCTGTGCTACAAGTGCCGTAAGGTTATTAGCCTTAAGAAGATCCTGCATTGTAAATCCAAGAGCTTCCATAGCTGCTTCAAACTCATCGTCACTGATATCAAGAACATCCTTAATCTGCTCTTTTATCTCATTAAGCGCACCGGCTATCTTGTCAGCATTGCTACTATCCTGCGGCTCGTTAACTGTTGTGCTTTTTACTGAGCCGCTGTTGAGCTTACTGTCAGGATTCTTAGGTGTATCCACTTCATTATTCTGATTGCTGCCCTGTGCTTTCCCGGATGACTTGATTGCAGTATTCACATTGGTCTGCGAATTACCGGCATTAGCTGAAGCTCTTGATGCAAGCGAGCTGCTCATAATGCTTCCGAAATCACTTTTCCCTGTGCTTTTCTTAGCTGATGCAGCCTGTGCAGCATTAGCAGTTCCCATATTGGCAAGTGCATTAACACTTCCTGACACTATATCGTTAGCCATGTCCTTTCCTCCTTTCTTCAATAATATCTATGTGAAAATCCTCAGCAGCTTACAGATTCTGTTATCTGTAACACTGTCCCGGACTGCCACATCATAACTTACAAATCAATATTACAAACAAAGCACCTCTGTTAAGGCTCATTAGGGTGCATAACCTTGGTTATCTTGGCTGCAAATACCGGATCCATAGCTGCCAGTATCGCCGCTCTCTGAGTAGATTTCATATTATTAAGTATATCTGATACAAGATTAATATCGCCTGTCATCTCTTCGAGAATAGCCGCTGCCGATTTTGCATCCATCTTTGAATAGGCCTCAGCCCATGCCTTAACCTGTGCAGTATAATTAATCTTAAGAAGCACCTGCTGATAGATATCAGCAGCATTATCAGGATTCATCTCCTCATACCACTTCTTATATTCTTCTATATCCGGTGCATTATCAGTATATACAACTTCCTCATCGAACTTCTTCTTAAGCTCTTCATAGTATGTCTGATTGTCCTCAAATGTCTTGAGCCTGTCTATCTCTGCCTGCATCTGTGCAATCTGCTCCTGGCTTGCATTGCCGTTATTCTGATAATCAGCAAGCTGCTTTTCAAGTTCTTTTATATGTTCTACAGCCTCAGCAAGGTTTTTATACTTATATCCGGTCTCAGCTGCCACTTCCTCATCTGATGCATCAGGAAGAATCCTGTTAATGACCGGAACATCCTTTAATATAGGACGAAGTACAGTACTTCCGAATCCACCGACATCAAGTTTGATAAGAAGTCCAAATATTACAAGCCATATTGCAATAATAACGACCGCAACAATTATAGTCCAAAGTGTTCCGCCTTTGACCCTTTCCTCATCATCAGTCTCGTCAACATCAAGGACTTCATCCAGCTCGCTGTTGTCTTTATTTTTCTTCTTTCTAGGCATTGTGTGTCTCCTCCAAAATACTGTCAGTCACTCTCGTCACTATTGGCATCATTATAAGTGAAACTAACAAGCTCATCTATCTCTTTCTTTTCCTGGTCAGCCAGTTCTGTCTTAAAATTCTCAAAAGCTTTTTCTTTGAGCTTTTCATATATCTTGCGTTCCTGCATTGCTTTGTTAAGTCTTGTGCGCGCAGCTTCAAGATTCTTCTGTGCTATATTCACATTAAGGAACTGCTTCTGTATAAGGCCCTTCATAACTTCCATTGAATCACTGAGGTGCTGTATATGCTTAATATCAAGCACACCATTGGATGCTTCCTTAAGCTCTGCACGGTATGTATTCTGCCTTGTAAGAAGTTCCTGAAACTTCGATTCCTCTTCAGCCAGCCTTGCTGCCGCCTGGGCATATGCAGTTTTTTCAAGTGATTCCAGCCTGTACTTAACATCAAGTACATTCTGAAGCCTGTAAACAAACTTAGCCATTAATTATTCCTTAATCAGCAAAAAGTGACTCGAGCATATTCAACTCTTCCTCAAGGCCAAACTTTTCATCTGTCTGCTGGCACAGATACTCATTAACAGCATCTATCTTTTCTATTGCATAGTCAATTGCCTTATTGGAGCCGGCTTTGTATGCACCTATATTAATAAGGTCCTCAGCCTCTCCGTATGTAGCAAGTACCTGCTTCAGCTTACCTGCCTGCTTCTTATGCTCTTTATCTACAATCTGGCTCATGCACCTTGATATACTCTGAAGAACATCAACCGCAGGATAATGATTCTTCTGTGCGAGCTTTCGGTTTAGCATTATATGTCCATCCAGAATACTTCTCGCAGTATCAGTTATAGGTTCATTAAAATCATCACCGTCTACAAGTACTGTATACAGCCCTGTTATTGAGCCTTTGTCTGACATACCTGCTCTCTCAAGGAGCTTAGGCATCTCACTGTACACACTAGGCGGATATCCTCTCGTAACAGGCGGTTCTCCCGAAGCAAGGCCAATTTCTCTTTGAGCCATGGAAAAACGTGTAAGTGAATCCATCATAAGCAGTACATCCCTGCCCTGATCTCTGAAATACTCAGCAATAGCCGTTGCAGTCTTCGCCGCCTTGTTACGGATAAGTGCCGGCTTATCAGATGTAGCAACAACCAGAACACTTCGCTTCATACCTTCCGTGCCAAGGTCACGCTCTACGAATTCTCTTACTTCCCTGCCACGCTCTCCTATAAGTGCTATAACATTAATGTCAGCCTTAGTATTACGTGCAAACATACCCATAAGAGTACTCTTGCCGACACCGCTTCCGGCAAATATTCCCACACGCTGTCCCTTACCGACTGTAAGCAGTCCGTCTACTGCTTTGACACCAAGCGGAAGTATCTCACTTATGATAACTCTTTCCATAGGATCCGGTGGAGCAGCCTCTACAGGATATTCCTCATATGATGTCAGCTCTGTTCCGTCAGTAGGATTACCAAGACCGTCCAGAGTATGTCCAAGAAGTTCATCACTGACTTTTACAGTAAGCGGATGCTCTGTATTCTCTACAATGCATCCCGGTCCCACACCGCCGACATCATCAAATGGCATGAGCAGGACTCTGTCATCCTTGAACCCTACAACCTCTGCATGTACCGGAGAACTTCCGTCTGCCGGAGTTATGATACACAGGTCATTGAGCTTGGCATCGGGACCTGCCGATTCAATGGTAAGACCTACCACTTTCGTAACGCGTCCCAGCTTTTTGTAGTATGATTTTTCTGTAAGCTTCAGGTATTTCATCCGGTCAATTATAGCCAAACCGATACCTCCCATAATAAATACATTAGTTACAGCTGCTGCTTAACAGCTTTATCGACTTAATAAGATTCTCAAGCTGGATATCCAGACTGCAGTCATACACTCCGGAATCAGCTTCTATCAGGCACTGTCCCTTAGACAGCTTGGAATCTTCAATTATATCAGCCTGAATATCTTTATTCATCGCACAATAGAGTTTCCCCTGATTCTGAATCATAAACTCATAATCATCATGTGATACCTTTATTGTGAATTCATTACTTATATTAGCATCCTGCAGCACATGATTAACAAGACTGAGTATCACCTGCTGGTCGCTGTCTGATATTGCATATATCGCATTCTTAAACACTTCAAGTATCACATTGACAAGTTCCGGCTCCATCTTAGCCTTAAGCTCGTTATATTCTTTCTCAAGTGCTGCCTTCCTGCTGTCATAATCTGACTGGAGCAGCTTCTTATCCTGTTCATACTTATTCTGTGCTTCTGCAGTCCCGGCATCAAATCCGTCATCATGTGCATCCTGACGTATCTGTTCTGCCTGACTCCTTGCGTCCTCAAGTATTCTGTCTGCCTGATTCCTGGCGTCCTCAAGAATTGCATCAGCCTGTGCCTTTACCTCATCAAGATCAGGTACTTCCTGTGCTTCCGCTTCCTGTGTTGCTGCAGCTGTATCTTCACCAAAAATACTCATATCTACCGGATTGCCATCTTCATCAACCATCTGTTCAACCTGTGGTGAATGAAGCCCTTCGATAAAACCGTCGCTGTCCTTTGGTGCAGCCTTCTTAAGTGCATCTAATTTTTCCTGAATAATCCGGTTATAATCAATAACCCTCTCATCTTTGTTGATGATACTTGCTCTTTTTAAAAGATTAGACAATTATCTCGTCACCTCCACCTCTGGCGATAACGATTTCACCTGCATCCTCAAGCTTTCTGATAATATTAACAATCTTCTGCTGAGCCTCCTCAACATCCTTCATACGTACAGGACCCATGAAGTCCATATCCTCTTTTATCATAACAGCAAGACGCTTTGAAAGGTTGTTGAAGATAACATTCTGAACCTCTTCCGTTGAGCCCTTAAGCGCAAGTGCAAGGTCATTATTATCAACATCACGCAGCACTCTCTGTATAGCTCTGTCGTCGAGGGATATGATATCCTCGAATACAAACATCTTTCTGCGGATCTCGTCTGCAAGCTCCGGCTCTTCGATCTCGAGAGTCTCCATAATATGCTTCTCTGTGCCTCTGTCAACAGAATTAAGAATCTCAACGATAGAATCAACACCGCCAACAATAGTGTAATCCTGATTAACAAGTGATGAGAGCTTTCTTTCAAGTACTTTCTCAACCTGCTTGATAACGTCAGGTGATGTACGATCCATCTGTGCAATTCTTCTTGCTACATCTGCCTGCTTCTCAGGTGGCAGCGCACTGACAATTGAAGATGCCTGTGATGCAGGAAGATATGAAAGAATCAATGCAATTGTCTGAGGATGCTCATCCTGTATAAAGTTAAGCAGCTGCGCAGGATCTGTCTTTCGTATGAACTCGAAAGGACGAACCTGAAGACTCGCAGTAAGCTTGCTTATTACATCCTTTGCCTTATCTGAGCCAAGTGCTTTTTCAAGAAGCTCCTTGGCATATCCGATACCGCCCTCTGCAATATACTGCTGTGCAAGGCAGATCTCGTAAAATTCATTAAGTACTTCTTCTTTTGTCTGAGGCGATACACTGTTAGTGTTGGCAATCTCCAGCGTAAGCTGCTCTATCTCCTCTTCTTTCAGATGTTTGAATATCTTAGAAGACTTCTCCGGTCCAAGTGCGATAAGCAGAACCGCTGCCTTCTGTACGCCATCCATTTCTTTCTCGCCGTTACCATTTTTAGCCATGACAAAACTCCTGCCTCTTTATATCTAATCCCATCCGTCATTAAGCCAGTTGCGCAAAAGCAAAGCAACCGCTTCCGGATTCTCGTCCACAAATTTCTCGATAGCCTTTCGTATCTCTGACTTCTCCTGAAGGTCGATATCTTCGAGAGGCTCCTGCTGCTCTTTTGTTGTCCTCAGCATCTCTTCCACTGAAAGTTCCGGCTCCTTCTCCTCCACTGTCAGAGGTCTTGCACTTCTGAATACAACAAATGCAAGTAATCCGAGTATTACAACTGCAAGCGCAATCTGTAACCAGAATGTCCAGTTTCTTACGAATGCATTACCCTCAGAATCCACGAAGAACGGTTTCTGATATGCAAGCACAGTAATGTTCTGGGTATCAATACCTGTTCCTGTTGATATTGCATTAATCCATGTCTGATCCACCTGTGCTGCCACAGATTGTGCATTCTGGGCTTTGAAATCATCCCATGTTGTATTATCAAGGAGACCTCTTTTCCTGCATTCATCCTCGTTATATATAACATTCTTTACAAATGTTACTGTCATTGATGATGTGTTGTAAATAACCTTTCCAGGCTGGCTGTCAGTTGTTGTAACAAGCACATTAGGCAGATATGCATACTTTTTAACACTATACTCTGATGTTGAATTAGTACCATCCGATACGTAATATGTAGTTGAATTATCGCCACTGTTAGAAGATGTTCCCGGAACACCGCCTGCTCCATTAGTACCTGAACTTGCCTCTTCATATGACTCAGAGTAAAGTCCCTGCTCCATTCCATCCGGTGCAGAGTACTGCGTATTGATAGTATTAACCGCATCCCAGTTCATATCGAGATTCATCTGCACATAAGCTTCATCATAAAGCCCTGTTGCCAGCATTCCCTGTCTAAGATGAGATGTTATTGATGATTCTATCTGGCTCTGATACTTAAGCCTTCCGTTGAGGCCTACTGTTGACGTACCACTTACGCTGAGGTCTGTATCAGACTTTGAAAAAAGCGTAGTTCCGTCTGTGCTTATAATTGTTATGTTATCTGTAGTCTTATTACCTACTGATGTAGCAAGCAGCTGCGCCATACCCGCTGCGACCTCATCATCAATCTGCTTTGTAAGCTGCAATACTACTCCAACAGTAGCTTCCTGCTTTGTTGAATAGTATATATTAGTTGCTTCTCCAAGTGTTACAGTAACAGATGCTTCCTTTACTCCGTCAAATGACTCAAGATCCGTCTTGAATTTTGATTCAAGATACTTCTGCCACTTTTTCTGCTTATCATTCTCAGTTGTTGAGAAGCTTCCTGATAATGCATCCTCAATCGTATAGCCATCTGACTGTATGTTGCTTGATGCCAGTGCCATCTTAGCATTCGTAAGGTCTTCTTTTCTGACTTTAACAACCATTGAATTGTCCGCAACATTATACGATATTGAATTATCTGTAAGGAGATTAGTTACCTCCTGCATCTGTGCATATGAACTGCATGTTGTAAGTGTCTCATACTGTGGTCTGTTAACAACAACCGCAAGTATCACAAGTGCAATAATAACAACAGCCACACTGCTGACAATTACAGCCCTCTGCTTAACAGTATATTTATTCCAGACATCCAGTAATTTCTGTCCAATTTGTTTGAACCTATCCATGTTTCAAGTATCCCTTCTGCAATCAGCAATATTACATTGACATATTCATTATTTCCTTATATGCCTCCAGCGCCTTGTCTCTTATTGCGACAGTATACTGAAGCGCAAGATTAGCTTTCTGCTGATATACACTCAGCTCATGGGTACTTGTGAGATTGCCGAGTGAAAAATCTATCTCAGCCTGTGAAGCATCCTGAATGTACTTGTTCGTATCGTTAAGAAGTCCGACAACTGAATTATATACCGAATCAAATGTATCCTTGTCAGTTGCAGCCTGATTTGATGAAGCAGACTTAACAGCATTAGTGACTTTGTCTATATAGTCACTGCCCAGCGCCTGCGTAGCTGAATAAACGTCCATTAATAATTCCCCGTATTCTATAAAATGTTATTGAGCACAAATTATTATGCCTTGCCTATCTCTAGTCCCTTTGTTGCCATGCTCTTGCCTGCATTAAATGCAGTAACATTGGCCTCATAAGATCTTGTTGCATCTATAAGATCAGTCATCTCCTGCACTACATTGACATTAGGATATGTGACATATCCATTCTCATCAGCATCCGGATGCGACGGATCGTATTTTTTAACCATGTCAGTCGTATTATCTTCAAGTATAGATGTCACCTTGACGCCGTTACCTGCGATACCGTTACGCGCAGCCTCAAATACATGTTCAAATGACTGCACCGACTTCCCCTTCTCTGTAAAATATACTTCCTTTCTTACATAAGGAGTTCCATCTGATGTACGTGTTGTATTAACATTAGCAATATTCTCCGATATAACATCAGTTCTGAGCCTCTGCGCTGTCATACCTGATGATGCAATGTTAAACTGACTGAATAACGCCATAATCTACCTCATTCCTGCCACACCGGCTGTATTAACATAGCTGCCATCCGGCATGGCTATGTTTGGATTGTTATTACTAGCTTATTACCATCTTAATTCTTGAAAATTCATTATTCATGCTGTCTATAAGTGCATTATAAACAAGCTGGTTGGAAGCAAGCTCTGACTGCTCGGTCTCTATATCTACGTTATTCCTGTCACTCCTGTATGAAAGCGTTGAATAATCCGTATATACCTGTGAATGTACCGTATCCAGATCTGCATGCTTAACTCTCTGATTAAGTGTTGAATATGGATTCTCAGGTGCCTCCAAAGCAGAGTTGAGATACTTCTCAAACGAAACATCTTTTCTCTTATATCCCGGTGTATCCACATTAGCAATATTATTAGTAAGTACTTCGTTACGAAGCCAGCTGTTGTCTGCTGCTTTATTCAATACATCTACATACCCAAATGCTCCAGAATCAAACATATTCTCACTCCTATCCCATTATTCACTTAATAAATTATAAGGTTTTATTCAGTAAAACACAAGCTTTTTTGACAATATTAGTCAATTTTTATTATAAACTGCACAGAATGGTTAAATTATGCAAAACAAAAGAAAGCTGCACAATCCGGGCGGACCTTCGCAGCTTTCCTCAAACAGCTATTAATCAAGTTTCTTAAGCTCATCAAATACAACATCATTAATAACCTTGATGTATGTTCCTTTCATGCCGGATGATCTTGACTCAATCACTCCCGCACTCTCAAACTTTCTGAGAGCATTAACAATAACCGAGCGTGTTATTCCTACCTTGTCTGCAATCTTACTTGCGACAAGAATACCCTCCTCGCCATCAAGTTCCTTGAATATATGCTTAATTGCCTCAAGTTCTGATGATGAAAGTGTGCTTATTGCTGACTTCACAATCTGCTGCTTACGCACTTCCTCTGCATTCTCATCCGTAACGGCACGCATCATCTCAAGTCCGACTACCGTAGTGCCATACTCACAAAGTATAATATCTTCTATCTCATAGTTATTATCGCTCTTATACATAAAGAGTGTTCCAAGTCTCTCACCGCCTATGTCAATAGGAGCAAGCAGTGCCTGAAACTTACGTACATTCTCTTCAGCGAATCCGAGTGTCGCAAGATTAACATTCTCTTTGGTTGACAGCACGCTAAGCAGTCTTTCGTTAAGCATCTGATCTACAAAGCCACCGACCTTATCAAAGATAAGCTCATCAATTCTGTCAACACCATCACAGAATCCTGTTCCCAGCACCTTGCCTTTCTTACTTATAACGAGTATGTTTGATTCAAGAATTCCGCTCAATACCGCACAGATATCGTTAAACTCAACTCGCTGTGAATGATTATTGTGTAATAGCTTATTGATTTTTCTTGTCTTATCCAATAATTGAACGCTCATATTCTCCTCACTTCTGCGCGCACAGCGCAATGTATATAATCGCCATCATCATAAAAGAATATTAGCACAATTAAATCAAGTTATCAATATTTTTTACACAATTTGTATAAATTAATTTATTATTCCGCATACTTCGGCTTCTGTTCAACATAGCCGCAATTTTCATCGGCGCACGCTATCTTACTTCCCTTTTCGACCATGTATCCGCCGCACTTAGGGCACTTCTTTGCAACAGGCTTCTGCCATGACATAAAATCGCACTCCGGATTATCTTCACATCCGTAATAGCGGCGGCCCTTCTTAGTCTTACGCATTACTATCTCTTTGCCGCACTTAGGGCATGCAACTCCTATTTTTTCAAGATATGGCTTTGTATTACGGCATTCAGGGAATCCCGGACACGCAAGGAACTTACCGTGAGGTCCGTATTTGATAACCATGTTGCGTCCACACACATCACAGACAACATCAGTAACCTCATCCTCTATCTTGACGTTCTCCAGTTCTTTTTCGGCCGCCTTAACCGATTCATCAAGATCCGGATAAAAATTACGTATTACCGTCTTCCAGTCTACTGTTCCCTCTTCAACACTGTCAAGAAGTGCTTCCATAGTGGCAGTAAAATTAACATCAACAATAGTAGGGAATGCCTTAAGCATTATGTTGTTGACTGCTTCGCCAAGCTCTGTCACATAAAGGTTCTTATTCTCCTTGGCAACGTATCTTCTTGCAATTATTGTTGTTATTGTAGGTGCATAAGTACTTGGACGTCCTATTCCAAGTTCTTCAAGTGTCTTAACAAGAGATGCCTCCGTATAATGAGCCGGCGGCTGCGTAAAATGCTGCTTCTTATCGAGATTATCAAGCTTGAGCTCTGAGTTCTCATCTATACCGCTTATAAGCTTATTACCTGTCTGTACATCATCATCTTCATCTTTGTATACAGACATAAATCCATCAAACTTAAGCTTGGATGCAGAAACATTAAATCTGTATTCACCGGCCTTAATCCTGACTGCCGTTGTTTCGTATACAGCATCGCTCATCCTGCTTGCAGTAAATCTCTTCCAGATAAGCTGATAAAGCCTGAACTGATCTCTTGACAGAGATTCCTTAACATCTGCCGGAGTAAGTGATATGTCAGTAGGACGGATTGCCTCATGTGCATCCTGTATCTTCTTTTTGCTTCCGTTCTTCTTGTCACTCTGCATAAGATACTTGTCGCCATACTTTGATTCAATATAATCATGCGCCATTACCTGGGCTTCTTCGGCTACACGTGTAGAATCCGTACGCAGATATGTGATTATACCGATTGTTCCCTGCCCCGCAATATCAACACCTTCATAAAGCTGCTGTGCAAGACGCATCGTCTTCTGTGTGGAAAAGTTAAGCAGCTTGGAGGCTTCCTGCTGGAGTGTACTTGTTGTAAACGGAAGCGGTGCCTTCTTTGACTTCTCGCCCTTCTTCACAGACTCAACAGCGAACTGCTCCTTCTCAAGCTTTGCGACAACCGCATCCATTTCTGCGGCGCTTTTTATATCCATCCTGCCATCTGCATTACCATAAAAATGTGCAACAACCGGCTTCTTCTCACCTTTTACATTAAGTACTGCATCAAGCGTCCAGTACTCTTCCGGAATAAATGAATTAATCTCGTCTTCCCTGTCACATATTATTCTGAGTGCGACAGACTGTACTCGTCCCGCACTCAATCCCCTCTTAACCTTCGCCCAGAGAAGCGGACTTATCTTATAGCCTACCATTCTGTCAAGAATTCTTCTTGACTGCTGTGCATTAACAAGATTCATGTCAATCTTGCGTGGTTCCTTAATTGATGCCTTAACAGCATTCTTTGTAATCTCATTAAAACTGATTCTGTTAATGTGCTTATCATCTAACTTCAGTGCCTGGGAAAGATGCCATGAGATTGCTTCTCCCTCACGGTCGGGGTCAGTTGCAAGATATACTTTATCTGCTTTCTTTACCTGCTTCTTGAGGTTAGCAAGAATGTCCCCTTTTCCCCTGATAGTGATGTACTTCGGCTCAAAATCATTCTCTATATCAATGCCCATCTGGCTCTTGGGAAGATCTCTTATATGTCCGTTAGATGCACATACCTCATAATTACTTCCCAAGAACTTCTTAATTGTCTTAACCTTAGCCGGTGACTCCACTATAACAAGATTTTTTCCCATCGCCTATACTTCCTCTCAAATGCTTTGTAGCTGTCCGCTCCGTATTAATCCCCATTATCGCACATCTTCCTCACATAATAATTATGTGACACCTGCTCAATCATATCCTTCAATTCAAGATTAAGCAATATCTCACATACCTTTAATGGTGTAAGATGTGTTTCTTCTATAATAATGTCTATGCTTTTAGGAATTAAACAGATACTACCATACACCTTTTCTTCCTCGCTTGCAAGTACAATATTATTTTTTTCTTTTTTATTAATAATATTAATTCCAAGTATTTCCAGAATATCTCTCGTCTGTGTAACAACATGTGCTCCCTGCTTAAGCAGGTAATTACAGCCTTCACTAAGTACATCCCCTACACGCCCCGGCACTGCCATGATGTCCTTATTCTGTTCCAATGCAGCATCAACGGTTATAAGTGTCCCACTCCGCCTGCGCGCCTCAACAACCACAACGACATCGGCAAGTGCACTTATTATCCTGTTTCTTACCGGAAAATTCCCCGCTGACGGCTTCGTACCTGGCGGATATTCAGATAATATACCGCCATGAATCATTGTATCTGCATATAAGCCTATATTACTACGCGGATAACAGACATCCACTCCGCTTCCAAGAACCGCAAATGTTCTTCCTCCGGCTTCAGCCGATGCCCTCTGTCCGAACGTATCAATCCCTGTTGCAAGACCGCTCACAATCTGTACACCCGCCCTGGCAAGCTCCCGCCCAAACATCTCTGCAATCTGCCTTCCGTATGCAGAACATGCTCTTGCACCAATTATGGCAACACTCGGAGCAGCATCCGGAAGATGTCCCTTATAGTACAGAATATGAGGCGCATCATATATCATTCCAAGTCTTACAGGATAATCTGCCCTGCCGGGATAAGTAAACGCTATCTGCTTTGCCACAAGACTCTCATACTCTCTTCTGACCCATTCAGCATTCCTGCATGCAATAAGATTATCAAAATCACCATGCGAAAATCTTACATTACTTCCCGACATTGCATCCTTAAGCTCCTGCTCTCCGGCATTGTACACTCCGCAGGCACTTCCAAATATTGCCATAAGTTCCGATATCTTGGTGTTACCTATTCCCCTGATATTATTCAGCCAGTATACACAGAATTCTTCATCAACCATTGCGATATGCCACCGCCTCTCCTATGTGTGGACATCTTACGCTGCTGCTTCCTTCCAGATCAGCAATCGTTCTTGCCACTCTTAATATCCTGTAATATCCGCGGGCTGTAAGTCCCATCTTATCCCATATTCTTCCGGCAAGCTCCCTCTCCTCACTTCCAAGTCCGCAGTATCTCTCAAGCTCTCCTGCCGTAAGCTGTGAATTAAGCACTCCTCTTTGTCCCTGAATCTGTCTTGCCTGTATTACTCTTTCGCGCATATCTTCGGAACTCATAACACAATTATGTCCACGCCATACATTCCCGGAATCACTCCTGCCCCGGCTGTTATTATTAAGTGTTATCGCTTCGTGCCTTACAGGCGATACATGCACGCACATATCAAATCTGTCAAGCAGCGGGCGGCTTATCCTCGCCCTGTAATTAAGGATCTGTGCCTCCGTACAGGTGCATCTGCTCCTGTCAGGGTAAAATCCGCACTTACACGGATTCATCGCAGCAACCAGCATAAAGCGTGCCGGGAATCTGTACGTTCCCGAATTACGCACAATAACTACCTCTCCGTCCTCAAGCGGCTGCCGCATAGCGTCAAGTGTGGCACTTCTGAATTCCGTCAGTTCATCAAGAAAAAGAACACCATGTCCCGCAAGTGTTATCTCTCCCGGAGACAGTCTGCTTCCGCCGCCTATCAGTCCGACTGTTGTTATCGTATGGTGTGGACTTCTGTAAGGCGGTTGAGTTATAAGTCCTTCTGATGAATCAAGCAGCCCGGCTATGCTGTATATCTGAGTAACCTCAAGGCTCTCCTCCTCTGTAAGTCCCGGCAGAATCCCTGCAATTCTCCTTGCCATCATTGTCTTACCGCTTCCGGGAGCACCCATATACAGGATATTGTGCATTCCGGCAGCTGCTATCAAAGATGCCCTGACCGCGGCTTCCTGACCGCATACATCAGAATAATCATCATATCCTGCTTCCGCCGCCGTACTGTTATAAGGAACATATTCCCCCTTGTGCAGTGCCGTGTAATCTCCGCTAAGATAATCTATAACAGCCTTCAGCGAATCCGCACCAAGAATATCTATTCCATCAACCACTCTGCACTCCGGCATATTATCAGATGGGATTATACATCTCTTAAGTCCTCTGCGTCTTGCCTCCAGCACGCATGGCAGTATTCCTCTTACTGCCCTCACCGAACCGTCAAGACTCAGCTCCCCCATAATCATCATGTCATTAACCGATGTGCTGTCAAACATATCTTCCGCACACAATGTTCCCACAGCAATTGCAAGGTCATACCCTGTCCCCTGCTTAGGCATATTAGCCGGTGATATATTCACTGTCACACGCCTTGGTCTCGGATTAAGCCCCGAATTCTTAAGTGCAACTCTTACTCGTTCCTTAGACTCCCTGACCTCAGCAGCCAGGATTCCTCCCATATCAAATCCCGGCAGACCATTCTGCACATCTACCTCAACCGCTACAATATCAGGAACAACTCCTCTCACATTCCCACATAAAATCCTGCTAAACAAAAAAACTCCCTTCTTACCATATTCCACTGACAGAAAGCCAATTCACTATGGTAACAAAAGGAAGTCATACAGATACCCGGTTAATATAATTCATGACATCTTAATCCGCCCTGATTGCAATGTCATTTTTATAAGATTAGCATATTCCACGCATTGCGTCAATAAGAAAATAGAAAATGAGACAGCTTATAACAAACATAAACTGTCCCACTCCATTGAAATCAATCATGACCATCTGATTAGTCAAGTTCAAAATAATTACGTCTTATATACAATCCAAACGCCTGACCTACAGCCTTTGAAGAATCCATTACCTCAATTCCTATCTTAAGCCGGTTGGATGTATACAGATTAAGTACCTCTGTCTGTACACCTGCTGCCGTTGCAAGCACAAGAAGGTCTTCATCATACTCCATCTCATTCTGGAGAGTTCTGCCATAATCCTTAAGAATTGTCTCGCCTGCATCATATGTGCCATTGTCATTGGCATCAATATATATCTTAGCCTTTGCAAATGTATCACCTGCTGCAATATCTTCATCAGTAACCTTGAACTTAAGAGGGATTGTATTATCCAGTGATACCGTTCCATCCTCTGCTGTCTTCACTGAGCGTCCGATAATATCATACTTATTATCCTCAACCTCGATACCGTTAAGTATCTTAACCTCAGGAGGTGTTGTAGCTACGATTATCGAACGCACAAGCGTATTAACGAACAGCTGCATCTCCGGTCCGTCAGATTCAATCTTACTGTGTCCCGCACTGGTATATGTCACATTACCCTTTGAATAGATGTAGTAATTGTTAACTGCATCCTGACCGCAGTTATTGAAGTATCTGGCATTACTTCCGCCGTCAGCTCCAAGGGTATACCATACAGTAACATCATTATTATATGCACCGGCAACTTCATTACCATCCAGATCGTACGTAGGGATATGCTCAAGATTGAGCTGGTAGAACTGTCCGTGCGTTGTCTCTACCTGGATAGAATCATCTATCTTGTACGGATATTCTGTTACCTGCCCCCAGTTAAGCTTATTAACCCGCGTAGTATCCTTAGTGCTTCCACTCTTACTTACATCATTGAATGCCGTATATTGACCGCTAACCTTGGATATAAGACTGTTGGTGAATATTCCCGGTCCTTTCATACCGATAGGCTGCGTGAGATTCGTAGTCATGATAGGCTCATTATAATCACTGTTAGATGCCTGATAAGCCATTGTATCATGCGTGAACAATACCGAGTTACCTGCATCTATGTATGCATTAAGGGCATCTATCGCCGGCTGTGTCCTGAAAGGTGTTCCTGCCTTGCCATATGAATCACGGAAACCAACTACTACGATTGAATACTGTGACAGATAATCCTTATTCTTATCATCTGCCATAAGATCCTCAAACTCATACACCTTCATAGGAGTTACATCAAGCCTCATTCCCGTTACACTGCTTGCTGCTCTGAATGAATCGGAGAATGCACTGCCCTTAAGGTTCATGGTTGTCGTGCCTTCATATGTCTCTGCAGCTGTTGCATTATATATCTGCAGAACCTTAACTGTCCTTGTCTCCTGAGCCTTCAGTGCGAAGGAGCTTTCCTGAGCCTCAGTAAATCCGGCTCTTGTCACCTCAATCTTGAACTTAAAGTAACCAAACCATTTTTCAGGAATAGCACCGTTAAGTGTAATAGTGTACTCACTTCCGCTGTTTATCGTGTCAGGTATATCATAATCCGCAAATACCTCTCTCTTTCCTCTTACGGAAACTTCATTGTAAAGAGCATCGGCATTACTGTCAATGTAGAGCTTAATATGACTTCCTGCCGGAATCTTGCTGTCAGCCCTGATTGTAAACCTGATACTATTAACATCCTGCGGTGCGCGGTTAGTGTCATAATCGTACGCTGCCGGTGAAACTATTGTAAATCTCGGTCTTGAAGGATACGTAAGCATCTTCTTAACCTTGAAGTCTGAAGCAGTTGAATCAGAAGCCTCGGATGTAATATTGCTGCTTGCCTTACCCTCGGCGTTAAGTCTTTCATTAAGCTTAACCCTGCTCATCTTATAAATGTTAGAATCCGAGCCATCCCTCTTAGTCCTATCAATTGTGCTTCCGGCATTGTATACATCTGACATCTCGAGAAGCGGAAGCCCTGCCTTAACATATTCATAAAGCTTCTCATACGCCTTATCGGTAAAGTCATTACCTGATGTCTGCTTATTACCGAACTTACTTGTAGAAACTATTGCACCATCCTCTGTTATGACAGTTCCGTTATTCTCTGCATTTCTGCCGTAGTTAGTATTAACGTAATCAGACGGATTGTATGTTCCGATGATAACAAGATCTACGCTTGACACAATATCATCGCTCAGGCCATTAAACGCATTGACTGACATTGACCTGATGTTAATTGTGAAGTCCTTTGACTTCTTATTAATAACATAAGTTCCCTTGCCTGTTCCTTCATCAAATGACTTACTCTTAACTGTGTAATCACCATTAATGCCGAATGTCCTGAGAATCTTGTCAGCGCCGGCTTCGTTGTTAAACTCATTCCTGCCCCATGGCTGAATCTCTATAACTTCGATTGTACTCATAAGGTCATTCAGTGAATACTTACCCATGATATATCTTAATACTTCACGGTATCCATGTTTGCCAAACAAATCATCAATCTTATTAATATCACATGTCGGCCAGTCAGGACTGGCAATACTTTCCTTGTTCTTGAGTGACTGGTCCATAACATTAGTTCCGTGATATGTAAAGAAGTTATTATGAACATACTCAGGTGTTGTTGTTGCATTAAAATAAGGTGCCTGTGGTGCACTTCCGTCTGTTGGATGAAGCGCTCTCCAGAACATCTCTGTTCCCCATTCAACAACAGTTCCGTCATGGCGCTTAACTGTCATTGAGGTCTTAGTCGTCTCAATCGTACCGCCTGAACCTTCATACTGGAACACACCTGCACGGTTCTCATTCTCATCATTAATAAGATCCTCTGCTCCGTATTCCTCCATGAACTGTTCCTGTGATATTGCAAGCTCAAGCATAAGGAACTGATAGAAGCCATTAGTCCTGTCAGCAGGAATACCCGACCAGTCAGTAACAACTGCAAGATTGTCATTAACATTGCGCATGTAAAGATATAACGCAAGGTCATTACTTATATTAAGCGTAGTTGATGTTCCGCTTGTTGAAGTCCAGATATAGTCCTGTGAAAGACCTGTTGCCCTGCCGAGATTATACTGTTTACAGAACTCCGACATCTTCTGGTATGCCCTCAAGTTGCTTGAATCATGTGTCTTGGGATTAAGATATACAAAGTTGGCATTCTTAACATCATCATATGTAAGGTCTGATGCCTTAACCGTCTTAACAACAAGCTTATCGGTCATATCCGAAAACTTAGTCATCATATCGGTATCATCATTATCAGAGAAAATCATATGTGCAAGTACGTTACGGTCTTCAAAATCTCTCAGATTACCATATTCGTCACATATAAAATGTCCGTTAACATAATTCTGTCCGCCATAGAGCTGCGCAGCACTGAAACTGAATGCCTCTCCCATCTGTCTCTTTACATCGGCATTCTCACCACACGCTGCATAGAGCTTGCGCACATCACTTTCCTTGACAGGCATTGAATCACCGCCAACCCAGTATCCGAACTGTCCCATGCATATCTCAGGCACAACCTCAAGCACTACATAAGGATTATCCTTTGTATAATACTTATCATTGAATTCTACAACAGTCGGAATCTCATCCCTGCTGTCATAGCTGTCAGCACGTGCCTGTATCATTCTGCCTACTCCGATTGCAGATACAACAGTGACAAGTGCCATTAATGCTGCACAATATTTTTTTAATTTGATATTCTTCAGCTTTTTACCTAATCTGGACATCTATAACCTCTCATTCCGCTACAAGTATTACCGTAACAGCTATATTAATCATTTACAATGTACTCCGCAAACTGCTCAAGGAACGGGGCATTATCGAATCTGAATCCCTGCATTGTCATCTCGTCAAGGTCGAGAAGATTTCTTACGGATGTAACTCTTGATACAGATCTTGTATACCCGTTAAGTTCCAAAGTAAGTGTAACCTTAATCTGAACCGGATTATTAATCCCGACAACCTTATGCTGCATGGTTCCTTCACGTTCCGCAAGCTCTGTCTTAAGACTCGACTGGACAATCTCAATCTTCATCTCATCCACATTCTTGCAGAGGATACCCATTGTATCCATATTGGCGGTATTATCACCAAGATACAGACAATGATCCCTGACCATATATATTACATTTTTTCCGTCATGAGCAACGTCCTGTGTCTGGAATGTTGCAGCAGGTCTTGAATTGGAAATAACAAGATAGTTACCTTCCATGATGGAATCACTGATGTTGTTCAGCGCAATGTTGGCATCTTCCTGAAGCTGTGTCATTATCGTTGTCTTATTATATTGCTTGATTCCCTGTGAAACAAGCAGTGTAAGTGCAGACATAACTATTGCACCGACTGCAAGTGATATCAGAAGTTCAACCAGCGATATACCCTTGTTATTACCCTTATAACATTTTCTAATCATCCTCATAATGCACATCTCCATATATTACTCAGTGGCAATCTTACCTGTATTCGTCCACAATATCAGTTTGTATGTAAGACCATTGTTTGAAGCAATGTTAAACGTAAACTTAATGGATGTTGAGTCAAGCATGCTTGCGTTAGTTACGCCGCTGACAACCTTGTCAACCGTGCCGCTGCCCGGCTTAAAATATACGAGCACCGAATCCGTATCCGTCACAGTCGTTGTGCCATTCCCCGTAACACTGATTGTTAACTTGGAGCCAAGCTGCTGTTTATCTTTTTCAACAACATTGCCATCAGTATCCCTTCGGTATATCGTAAATGTATACTGTCCGTTTCCTGACGTTCTTTTAAGTTCTCCCCACCATTCACCTGTCTGCGACAATGTATCATTACGCAGCTCTGACACTGCCTGATAGAGATTCTTTGAAGCCTTCTTGGCATCCGCACTTACAAGCATTGTAATCCCATACGTGGCACTCGCAGCCATAATTGCAAGAATTGCGACAACAACCACTAACTCAATAAATGTTACGCCTTTGTTGTTATCTCTCAATTTTCCCTTACTTTTCCTACAAGTCATAATCTTCACTCACCCATCAGCCAATAATTAGTCTACATCCGTTTTCTTCCAGTTATTAAAGTATACAAGCTGGTTATATTTGATACTCTCAATTGATATCTTATCATTGATTGAACCGCCGCTGCCTCCTGAACCGCCTCCGGTTCTTGTGCCTCTGAATACTTTAATGAGCTTATCTGCATTCTCATCCGAGACCTGCTCACATATGCTCTCTATAAGACTTGCCGCACTGATTGTATTAATAACATTTACATCTGACTTAATATTAATATTACCGTTAGATGCATCTGTTGCAAGCGCAATTACAAGTCCGTCAAAATCAGCATTAATATTAACATTACCTATTGAAACAATTATACCGCCCTTGAATCCGCTTGAAGCTGTATATGTATATCCGCCGTTGGCAATGACAATTGCATACTCATTGTTGCCGTATTTTCTTATATTACCGCCAAGACTGGATACACCCTCGCCTGCCGTTGCCTGTGACGCCGTTACTATATCCGGACGGCTTACAACTCTTTCACCTACACTGCTTCCGTAACCCAGTACAGTATTATAGTTAACTGTTCTTCCTGACTGTCCTGTAAACGGAATCGGAATACCTCCCGCAAAATCTGTTGCATTCGTGCTGTAGGATGACATATCAAGTACTGTCGTAAGTGATTTGAATCTGTTCTTAAGGTCATTAGTAACAAGCTGCTGTGCATCATCTGACAAAGGTGCCATAGATACTGCAGCTCCTACAGAAGCATTAGATCCTGTGACCTCCGCACTTACGATAACACCTGATGTTGTTACACTGCCTGAAGCATTGACAAAACCTGTTGTCTGCTGGTCAAGGTCTTTGAGGTTAACCTTTATAAGATTCTGCATATAATTCTTCTGTGCAGTTGCTTTATCTGCATCTGTACCGGAGATTCCGAGACCTGTCAGCTTTGTTTCAAAGTCAGTATCTGAACTCAGAATAAGATACATATAATCCGAAGCCGCCTTGGCATCCTTGAAATTAAGATAGATAAAATACTGTCCGTTAACAGCCTTCGTCACATATGGCATTGAGTCATCAAGAAGTGACTTGGCAAAATACTCATTCTTAAGATAAGTAGCAAGTGTTGTTCCGTTAACTCTTGAAATATCCGAACATGGGTTACCGACAACTGATCCTGCCGCATTATTCACTACTGTAGGCGGAACAAGATAAGCTTCCTGGTCGCCCTTGAATGAAAGTGACTCACCTGTCCTGTAAGGCTCCTCCGTTGTTCCGTCATACACGATATATGAACGTCCCGCAAGATATATGTAAGATGTTCTGAGTGTAAGATTAGAATGTGCCCCATTAACTATGATAGCACTACTCTCATCCTTGTTAAGATCGCTTATACCGCTGTTACTGTATCCGCTGTACTGGCCACCGATACTTACCTTGCTTGATGCACCGTTAATCTTAAGGTCGTTCTTTACAAATGTCTGGCCTTCAAGATTAAGTTCAACGCCATGGCATGGCTGCTCATATCCGCCAACTCTGTAATTCTTTGGAATAATAATATTATTGCACCACAGCTGTGTCGAACCTGAGAATGTAATCTGTGTCTGCTTCTCCGTTGTGACATCACTGTTAGTAATTACCTGCTCTCCGATAAATCTTGTACGGCTGCTGTCACCGAATACGATTCCGCCGCCGCCTGCATATACATTACCGTCGATAAGCACCTGCTTATTGTTATCAATTATAATTCCGTTGTCTGCAATAAGGCTGAATGAACCCATTGCCGGAACATTATTGATGGACTGTGCGCTGGAACTGAAATTAATATCTGATATAGGAAGCATAATACCTATATCATATGTAAGCTCTGACTTATATCCGTCATCTGTAATATATTCAACCTTCACATCATCGGCGTTGAATATATACAGTGATGTACTGCTGTAATCTATAGTATAGCTGCAGGTTCCGACTGATGCCACATAAGGATGTCTGTAAGTTCCTGCCGTGATTGCACTGTTAACCGCATCAATAGTTATATCAACACCAATATATGAATTAATAAGCTTCCTGAACTTGTTAGAGTCAAGAGGCATAGGAGATGTCTCGTTAAAGCTTCCGTCAGTAAGGTCATTTACAACCTTAGCCATATATTTTTTACGGAGTTCAACATCGGCATTGGAAAGTCCGGGGAACGAACTTGGATCCCTGCTG
Organism: [Bacteroides] pectinophilus; assembly: GCA_025146925.1. NCBI lineage: Bacteria > Bacillati > Bacillota > Clostridia > Eubacteriales > [Bacteroides] pectinophilus. The sequence continues at coordinate 1,817,165 of CP102260.1, forward strand.
ACCGAATAGTTGGTCCATGAAGGGTCGTCAGAGCCGGGAACATCGTTCTTCTGTGAACGTACCATTGTATCCATGACATCCTTATATGCAGCTTCAAGTGCATCCATGCTGACCATTCCAAGTTCTGAATAAATCTCATCAACGGCCTCTTCACATGAGTAAAATGTCTTCTTGGCTTTCTTATCAACTACCTTCATCTTAAGGTTAACCATTGCACCTGCTATCGCAACACTTCCGAGCACAGCGATAAATGCAACGACAATAAGCACAACAACAAGTGTTGCGCCTGAATTGTTTTTATGGAATTTCTTAAAAAAAGAATTATTGCTAAACTTTGATTCTCTCATGGGCTAATTCTCCTTCGTTGAAGTTAGAGTCATATAAGGAGTAGTTCCCGCTGCCGGTTTTCTGCCATTCTCCTCGGCCCAGATATTAACTGTTACTGTGTACAGATATCTCTCTTCGTCCTCATCATAATTCTGTGTTATGCCGTTAGGTTCACTTGAGCCGTCCCAACCGTCAACATCAGAGAACACATTAAGACCATTGTTACGAAGCTTTGTCGTACCCGATGACTGCACACCATTAATAAATATATTAGCTGTATCGAGCTTAATCTGTACATTAGTTCTGAAAGCATCACGATCCGCAATGTCTGAATCATTGGATGCAACGTACTGCTCAATAAGGAATACATTGGCTTCCTTGCCTGCCGGAAGCATTCCTCCGCCATTCTTATGCATATTTATATATACTGAGTCGGTTGAAGTATTACCGCTTGAACCATACTTACGGTCATATGATGTGTAGAAAATATATACATCCTTAAAGCTGTCAGATGCAATATCTATTCCGTTCTGTTCAGGAAGCGTGTATTGTTTGATGAATACATCCCCCTGTGTGCTCTCAACCTTGCTGCCGCTGCTTAGATCAATTATATCGCCATCATTATTAACCCTGTACTGGTCATTGCCATAAGCATCCTTCTCTCTGTAATACTTAACATAGAGTACGGGCTGCTCATTATACTTTGAAGTCGTTGCGTCATATGTGATATTTACATCAACAACAACAACTTTCTTGATACCTGAGAGCTTAGATACATTAGTCTCTGTAGATGTCTGTTCTCTTGCAACCAGATTACCATGTGCGTCAGTTGAAGCCGGATTCACTATTGAAGAACGGCTTGGAAGGATAGTCTTAATACTTGTGTCATATCTGTATATCTCTTCCATAAGCACATAATTTTTCGTATCCCTGACTTCAGCGAATGCAGGCATACTGTAATCATTTACATTCCATGCTGAACCCGCACCTGTTCCTGCAATATCACCTTTGTTAGGGCTAAGAATTGTCTGGACATAATAGTTAATATTATTAGAGCCCTTATAGCATGCAAGACCGTCTGAATCCTTATTAACAGAAGTTCCTGTATATGTAGCCATTGTCAGATCATAGGAATAATGATTATTCGACAGCTTTGATGCCCTGGCATCATACACGCCTGTCGTAGAATCGTTGATAGTAAGCGGGGTAACAATACCGGCATCCGCATTAGCCGCTATTGTATCCCCATTACCTTTGAGAAGCTCATCAATACTAAGAGCTTTGCAGCGCTCGATGACCTTCTGGCCTATTGCATTGGCCTCTTCGACCTTACGGGCGTTAGCATTAATCTTAGATGATGTTGCAAATGTAGTAAGCATTGGCAGCGTCATTATAGCGAGTATAATCATCGCTACCAATACCTCTACGAGTGAAAATCCCTTATTATTCTTATTATTCCTATTACCGGCTTTTAACCTCCGCATTACACGGCTTAATTGTCCGTTAATATGGTGTCTCATACATACTCCCTTGTCTTACTTACTGAAATATTGTTACATTACCTGTTCTGTTAGCAATCTTGACACGGCTGCTCTTTGTATCATCATTGCATACCTTGATATTAAGAGGCATATCAGTATCATTGGTTACGCTGAGGTTAATGCTTCCCGTATCCTGTGAATCAATACGAGGTGAGCTCATGATAAGCATATCCAGAGTATTGCCCGGTTCAAATGACGTACCAGCGTCATAATTAGTAAGTGGGTATGTCTTCTCACCAATCTTATACTGAACCTTATATGCTCCCGCTGTGCCAGAGAATCTTACCGATACATCAAGCTGTGCATTACTGTTGGCAGTAAGTACAGATTCTCTTGTCATATCATTCTTCTTACCCATTATTACAGAATCAACATCTGAGTTAGCTGAGTTAAGGAGAATGTAGTAGTCATAATTACTGAGAATGTAATCGCCGTTATTATCAGCCACATCAATTCTTGTTGAATCAAATACACTTGAATTGAAAATGTTATCAGTTCCAACCGGAAGGCTGAATGTAGGACTTACATGCTTACGCTCACTTCCGACAATTGCATATGTTGCAATTGATGCTGTTCCGGTAACAAGACCGTCTTCTACATTGTATGACATCGATATTGACTCGATTGAATTCTTGCTATAGTAATTATTGATATAATCAATCATCTGCTTCCACTGTGAATATTTGGCCTGATAAGATATCGTCAGTGTAGTCTTGTAACCCTTCAGGTCAGTCTTATATACATTACCGCCTGATGTATTGGATGGGTTAGATGACCTTACCTTCCCGAATGTATACACATTAGCAGCGTCTGAGAATGTAACACCCTTAACCCATGCACCTGTAATCTTCTCTACCTTATTAAGGAAGTCAAGCTGGTCATCCTGATTAGTACTGCTGCTGTAGTTAGCAAATACTGAATTATATATCTTCTTATAATTAGCTGTATCATTCTCGTATTTGGTACGATTCTTAGTCTTCTCGATAAGATCCTTCTGCACCGAATGAAGCTTAGTAGCCTCTGTCTGATACTGTACTCTCATATCAGCGAGCTTCTGATATCCGAGAAGATATGATGCTGCAATAATTCCCGCAGCAACAACAATCATTATAAGCTTTTTATCTCTGTCGCTTATCTCAAGTGACATATTCATATTGCTTAAAAATTTGAATTTATTCTTCATTACCGCACTCCCCCTTATCTGGCTTTAGTTGCACCGGCTGCCTGTGTTGCCGCAGGTGTTGCAGCCGAACCGGTCTGTCTCTGTGCTGACTGTGTTGCTGCTGCCACACTCGGAGATGTTACAGTCTTCTTCTGGCTGGACGCCTTATCTGACTGTGTTGCTGACTGTGTCGGATTGAGTGACGCATCAAGTGTGAATGTACATGTCATTGAGAATGTAATTGACTTAACGCCCTCGTTATCTTCTACTTCTGCTTCACTTCCTATCAGTACATCCTGAACATTCTTAACCGACTTCAATCTCTGGACAAGGAGTGCAAGTGAACTCTTGCTGCTTGTTACACCTGACATTGTAACCTCACCGCTGTTAGAGCTCATACTCTTAATCGTAACATCTGATGGAAGGTTCTGCTCAAGTGAAGTGATAAATCCTGCAAGAGAATCGTTATTGTTATATGTAAGAATCTGGAATGCAAGAGCATCTGCAGCCGTATCCTTAGCTTCATAATATGAATTAACAACACTCTCTATGCCCTTAACCTGATTAACACTTGACTGTGCCGAATCTCTCTCTGCCTTGGCAGACATCATCATTGCAAATGAGCTTACGATAAGAACTACCGAACCGACAATCGATGCACCCAGAATAACCTTGAATATTCTGATATCATCCTTACTCTTAACTTCATCCTGTACCGAACGTGGAACAAAATTAACAGGCTTAAGAAATGCACCTATATTGATGATATATGTTGGAATAGTTACTGCTTCTACATATGTCTTCTTATCCGTAACTATGCCGGCAAGCTCATCAATTGATTCAATAGGAAGCTTAAGTTCATTAGTGAACAGTTCCTTGAATCCAAGCATTGTTGTAGCATTACCGATTATATATGCTTTTTCTATAGGACGGTTGGAATTACGTGTAACATAGTAATCGAGAATACGGTTTACGTTAGTTACAAGATAATTAAGTGACTCCGTTACAGGGTCTCCGTCAAAGCTTGCATGAATAAGCTGCTGATCCTGAAGCATCTTAAGTGCAGGGTCATACTTTATCCTCATGCTGTCCATAAGTGCATTAACGACAACCGACTTACCGTAAGGTATCGTTCTCTGTAACTGAAGTACATTATTATCAAGAATATTAACTATAGTCGCGTCATTCTCGACCTGAATAACGATACTTGGCGAATTATCTACCTGAAGCTTAAGTGTCTGATATGTTGAGTTACCTACATAGTCAATCGCCTTAACTTCAAGTCCGAGTGAACCGGCAAGATCGTAATATGCATTAATCATTGCCTCAGGCATCGCCATTACAAGCACTTTTATCTTAGTATCCTGATTCTCATATTCTAACTTCTCAAGGACTTCAAAGTTGATAATATATTCATCAAGATTAACCGGGAAATATTCTGACGCATTCGTCATAATAATATCTGCAATCTTATTATTCTTAACATTAGGAATAATTACCTCTTTGGTTGCCACCTTAGAAGATGCGATTGAAAATATTGCCTTCGTACTCTCCATTCTGTTCGAGTCAATAGCAACCTTGATAGCCTTTGCAAGTTCTGCTCTGTCTCGTATCGTACCATCATTGTAACATCTCGGTGGTGTTGGAACTGTAACTGCCTTATGAATCGTAGTCAGCTTATTGTTCTTTCTGGACAACTCACAGATTTTGATATATTCATTGTTAATGGATATACTGAGAGTCCTATTCCCTTTATTGGCCATTATGTATCCTCCCTCGCCACTTATAATCAGTGTGGCATATTATTATGTCGGACTTGCGCCCATATTTTTTATATTAACTGTCCGTCCGGACTGCAAAAGATGCTTACTTATAACACATCAGTGCTTAATCCTGACTTATTAATGACAGTATATTTCAGATTCATATACGGAAAATATTCTAAAGACATCTTAACTAGAATATCAGGTTAATATACCATTGTATAAATGTATTTCCCCACAATGCCGCAATCATAATCCCCGCAGCAAGATAAGGTCCGAATGCAAGCATGTGATTATCCCCGCTCATGCGCATTCTCACAGAATGAATAACTGCACCGAGTATGCAGCCAGCCAGAAATGCCAATATAATGCATTTCCATCCAAGAAACAGACCTGCCGCCGCCATAAGCTTAATATCACCGCCGCCAAAACAGTCAGCGCCAATTATAAGTCTTCCGGCATACAGACAAATCAGCATAAATATACTTACAGCAAAAAATCCGATTATGTGTTCCCACAATCCCATCGGATAATCTATTATTGTCTTAATCAGACCCAGCACTCCGATTGTAACATTAAGTCCAAACGGAATCTCATATGTGCGCCAGTCAATAACAGCTATTGCCAGCAGAATAGTGAACAAAAGGCAAGTTAATATGCTGGTCCAAGTTAACCCCAGATTAGCGAATATAAACACATACCCGAACCCATTGGCCGCCTCGACCAAAGGATATTGTGCCGATATTCCGGCACCGCAGTGCCTGCATCTCCCCCTCAGAATAATGTAGCTTACCAGTGGTATGAGATCATACCACTGGATTTGGCTGCCACATGTCATGCAGTGAGACCTGTGTGTTGCGATATTCTCTTTTAACGGAAGTCGGCATATAAGCACATTAGAGAAACTTCCTATGACTATTCCGTAGAGGAATATTATTACATACAGGATAAACTCTGCCAGCATATTATTGTTACCTTTTAATAGAATTTATTACTTAGATACCATAGATACCTTGTTCTTTGCAGCTGATACAGTAGAACCACCAGCATTGTATACACCTACTTCAACTGCACCTGTTGAAAGGACATGAATCTCAAGTGTTCCTGAAGTACCTGACTTTGATGTCATCTTTGTATCACTTGTGATAATTGTACCAAACTCTGTTGAAAGTGAGCCATATGTTCCATTAAATGCAAGATTAGCACCATTTGCGCCAGAAGCAACTGTTACTGAACCTGTTGTAGGAACTGTTGATGAATATACATTCTCATCTGACATTGCTGTTACTACTGCCTGACGGATTGAATCAAGGTTCTGAAGATCCTTTGACTCTCTTGACTTCTCAATGTTGCCAATAAGTGTAGGAGCAAGCACACCTACAAGTACTGCCATGATGGCAATAACTACGATAAGCTCTACAAGTGAGAAACCTTTGTTGTTCTTCTTTGCTTTCTTGAATCTCTTCATAATTAAAATCCTCCATATACCCTTATGTATTTGTTATTTATTATAATCCCCTCACAGGCCGCCGGGTAAACGTCCGGGGAATATAATCTGAATTATCTGAGTGCGAACAGCTTACGCCTGCCCGACTCATCCGTGTAAGTATATGTGCTGTCTCCGGTCACATATTCACACACTATCGGATGACCTCCCTGAGTCTTGGTCACAAGAGTCTCAACCGTGCCATTCCTGCTTATTCTTACGTACACTTCCGCATTCCCTGCCACCCTGCTTACAGGTCTGAATGCGTGGTGTGTGGCAAATCCCAGGGATGTATTAAGATATCCGCTCAAAGCAGAACATCTCTCATCACGTCCTGTCATAAGGTCTTCAAGTGTAATGTCAATTGCATCATCACCGTCCCTTATCTGATTCTCTATCGTGAAGTCATTGTCCATGGCTTCTTTGATAATATCGGCAGCTTCATTGAGCATGTCTATATCCCGCAGTTCTCTTTTATATTCAAGTGAACGCCACCAGAATGTCCCTGCTGCCATAACACACATTAATATAATAAGCAGTACCGCCAATATTGTTCCTATAGCTGATAACTTTCTGTTACCGTGAACATCTTTCATATATTATCCAAGTGTTGAATACAGAGTAATCATCGGCTGGTAGATTGCAAGTACAAGTGCGCCGACTACTACTGCCATTACAATAATAATCATAGGCTCCATAAGTGCCGTTACAGACTGTGTTGCCAGTTCAACTTCCTCATCATAATAATTGGCAACATTGGTAAGCATATCCTCAATGTTACCTGTCTCCTCACCTATACCTACCATATGTACAAGCATAGCAGGAAAAAGTCTTGTAACACCTATCTGCTGTGAGAATCCCATACCGAGTGCAACACCGCTACGGACCTTCTGTAATGCATCCTTGAATAACACATTATCCATAGTTCCGGCTGCTATCTCTATTGCACTGATCATTGGCATACCTGCTGAAAGAAGCGTTGACATTATACGTGAGAATCTCGCACATGCTGTCTTAACTGTAAGGACACCGAATACAGGTATCTTAATCTTAATCCTGTCAATCACATGCCGTCCGGCATCAGTCTTATAGTATGACTTATACGCAAATACAATACCTACTACTATAAGAATCAGCAGCCACCACCTGTCAAGTATAAAGTTACTCATGTTAATTACCATAACTGTCATAAAAGGCATCTCAGCATCAAGGCCTTCAAACATATCCATGAAGTTAGGAATTACGAACATCATCATTGCTATAACAACACCAATCATAACTACAATAAGTATGATAGGATATATCATGGCCTTCTTAACCATGCCCGATATCTTGGCATCCTTCTCGAACTGGATAGCCATTCGCTCAATTGCAGTTTCAAGACTTCCTGATGCCTCACCGGCAGCAACCATGCTGACAAGCAGTGATGGGAATATATCCCCCTCTGACCTCATTGCACTTGAGAGTGTCTCACCCTTCTCAACATTACTCTGTACATTCTTGATTGCAGCCTTAAGCTTCTTATTCTCAGTCTGCTCACTCATCATGCTGAGTGCATTGATAACATTAACACCTGCCTTGATGATACTGGAAAACTGGCGGCAGAACACGCTTAAGTCTCGTACCTTAACACCTTTTTTACCAAATGAGAAATTGATATCCTTATCAAGAGCACTCTGCTTGCCTATGGACATAGGTAACAGCCCCTGGTCCTTAAGGCTCCTGGCAGCGTCTTCTCTTGTCTCGGCTACAATACTACCCTTTTTCTCTTTGCCATCAGCGCCAACGGCTGTATATGAAAAAGTCTCCATTACCTCTCTCCCCTTAACTTATTGAATACTATATCAGACATATAACATAATATTCACAGATTGTTCATAAAAGTATATTAACACACAGCTATTGTTATTTCTAGTACTTTTTATCAAAAAGATGAATATTTTGTTAATTTTTTTGTATCTAATTCACAAACAGTTATTTATTTTCAAATCTCTCACTCTGTGCCTTAATCAGTTCAACATCGTCAAAGTAATTAATCTTCATCGCATCCCTTACTTCATGAAGTGTCTGTGCAGCAGTCTCACGTGCAGCCTCACTGCCCTTCTTAAGGACTTCATATACATATGGTATATCCTTCTGGAATTCCTTGCGGCGGTTTCTTATCGGTTCAAGCTCCTCCTGCATAACATTATTAAGGAACTTCTTAACCTTAACATCTCCAAGCCCGCCTCTCCTGTAATGTTCTTTCATCTCCTCAAGATCGGCATAGTCTGTGCAGTATCTTGCAAAATGTTCAGGTCTGCTGAACGCATCAAGATATGTGAACACTGTATTACCCTCAATCTTACCCGGGTCTTCGATTCTGATATGCTCAGGATCAGTATACATGCTCATTACCTTCTTCTTAATATCCTCAGGCTCTTCTGAAAGATAGATGCAGTTGCCCAGTGACTTGCTCATCTTAGCCTTGCCATCTATGCCCGGAAGTCTTAAGCATGCTTCATTATCAGGAAGGAGGATGTCAGGATCTGTAAGCACTTCTCCATACGTAGAATTAAACTTATGAACAATCTCCTTTGTCTGCTCAACCATAGGCATCTGATCCTCGCCTGCCGGCACCGTTGTTGCTTTAAAAGCTGTTATGTCTGATGCCTGGCTTATCGGATAGCAGAAGAAGCCTGTCGGTATACTCGCCTCAAAATTACGCATCTTAATCTCATTCTTAACCGTAGGATTACGCTGTAATCTTGACACAGTAACAAGATTCATATAGTACATCGTAAGCTCACACAGCTCAGGTATCTGTGACTGGATAAATATTATGGACTTAGCCGGGTCAAGACCACATGCCATATAATCCAGTGCAACCTCAACAATATTCTGTCTTACTTTTTCAGGGTTATCTGCATTGTCTGTAAGAGCCTGTGCATCAGCAATCATTATATATACCTTGTCATAATCTCCTGAATTCTGCAGTTCAACTCTTCTTCTAAGTGAGCCTGCATAATGCCCCACATGAAGTCTTCCTGTCGGTCTGTCACCTGTTAGAATAATCTTGCCCATATCTGTCCTCATTTCTATATATTATTGTATTACATTAACCGGTTTAAGATAACTTCCATATACAAATCCGGTACATCCCCTGTACCTAATAAGAACCCATCCGCCTATATTATCCGCCAGCACTTCACATTCACTGCCTTCCGGAAGCCACCCAGCAATACTGCCGCGGTTGTCCGGAGCTTTTCTTATTGTAAGTGTCGGCTTTGTGCCAACTGCCATGTACAGCGTATTGTAATCCTGATTAAGCATTGGCGAATCCGTAATCTTTTCAGCCACGACTGACGCAGCTGTTGTTGCAGCCTGCTCTTTTGTGTGCTGTGTTTCCTGTGTCTGTCTGGCAGATATCTGTTGCGAAGCGTCGTTCTTAACAGCATCTGTTTCTATTAAAACCTTAATATTGGCATCTGTCGTATTCTCTGATACTACAATATCTTCCACATGTGAGCTTTCTTCCTGAATATATACATCAGCCTGAACCGTCATCTCCTGCTTTGGCATAGTAACAGTCTCATTCTTCAGGAATACAGCTATAGCTGTAATTGCTGCCACAATGTACACAGCGCCTGTCATTGTAAGCAGTGTCTTTCTTCCCATCAGGCATTATCCCTTCGCTGCCTGATCTCATCATGTGTCTTTTCAATCTCTTCCTTAAGGCATCCTTTTCTTTCTCTCAGGCGTTCTTTGCGCTGTATCTGCATATATTCTTCTCTCTCATTAATAAGAGACTGTATGCTGTCCGCCTGTATCATCATAACACGGAGCATTAGAATGCCATGTATGAGAAGAAGCACTATTGCTATCAGTGTCCACTCTCTTCCTGCCCCGAGCATTATTAACCCTGCCACAAAACACACTGCTGCAATCAGAAGTGTTATTCGTTCAGACTTTTCAAACCCCTTAAGCTGCTTCATTATTATCTGAGTGATAACCTCCCATATTTTTTACGAAATTCTTTTCTGGCTCTGCTTCTTGCCGGCGTGCGGTATACAGTACCTACTTTGTTGTATACCCAGTATCCGCCTATTCCACACTTTTCAATAAACTTAGTATAGAAATGGTACAGTTTTATGTATGCCTGTCCACCAACCTCTGTCTTCTTTCCGGCAAGGATGTAATCTATGAGGTCATTATTACTTCTTATATCCTCTTCAAATATTGTATATACCGTGCCCATATCTTTAGCCACATGGGAATCAGAGCCTGCGATTCCCGGCTTATTAAACTTCATTGCAAGAATCCCTGCAAGATTATTACTGAGCAGATTTGTTTTCCCGTTAAATGTCTCTACGAAATCAAAATTCTCCATTAAGTGAGGGTTCTTCTTGCCCTTATGTGTCTTCATGAAAGCATAATATCCGTTACCATAAGGATGTGCCGGTCCTATTATCCCTCCCATTTCATGAACAGCTTTCTGCAGATGCTCAACAGATAAGCCTCTCGCTTCAAATATTCTTGACTTTGCCCCGTCCGGAAGCACAATCAGCATATGACCGCCATTATGTGTATCATACTCAATTCCCCTGAGTACAGTAAAATGCCTGTCCGGTCCCAGGCTTGCTTCTATCTTGTCTCTGACTGTAAGCCAGTTATCATAGCCTCTATATGAATTATGATCTGTAATCATCATACCATCGTAGCCCAGTTCCATAAGCCTGCTGACGTATTCTTCCATCGTAGCAAAAGCATCCAGAGAGCCTTCCTTAGTATGACAATGCATGTCCATCTTCATTATGCCATCCCCTTTGCCTTACAAGCCTTAGCTTGTGTAAAACAAATCCGGACCTGCAACGCAGGTCCGAATCCGTATGTAAATCTGCCTGAAATAAGCAATTACTGTGGCTGCTTGCCAATGTAAGCAAGGATACCACCGTCAACATAAAGAATGTGGCCGTTAACCGCATCTGAAGCTTCTGAAGCAAGGAATACTGCAGGACCTGCAAGTTCTTCCGGCTTAAGCCATCTGTTAGCCGGTGTCTTAGCACAGATAAACTGATCAAATGGATGTCTTGAGCCATCAGCCTGACGCTCTCTAAGAGGTGCTGTCTGAGGTGTCTCGATGTATCCAGGTCCAATACCGTTACACTGAATGTTGTACTGGCCGTACTCTGAACAGATGTTACGTGTAAGCATCTTAAGACCACCCTTAGCTGCTGCATATGCAGATACTGTCTCACGGCCAAGCTCTGACATCATTGAGCAGATGTTGATAATCTTACCATGTCCTCTTTCGATCATTGAAGGAATAACTGCCTTTGATACGATGAATGGAGCGTTAAGGTCAACATCGATAACCTGTCTGAACTGCTCTGCTGTCATCTCGATCATTGGGATTCTCTTAATGATACCGGCATTGTTAACAAGGATATCAATAGGACCGACTTCCTTAGTAATCTTCTCAACGAGTTCATTAACAGCTGCCTCGTTAGTAACATCACATACATATCCGTGAGCATCAATACCTGCTTCCTTGTATGCTGCAATTCCCTTATCAACAAGTTCCTGCTTAATATCGTTGAATACGATTGTTGCGCCTGCCTTTGCCATGCCTGAAGCGATAGCAAAACCGATACCGTAAGATGCACCTGTTACAAGAGCAATCTTACCCTCAAGTGAAAAATTAACTGACATTTTTCAAATCTCCTTTTCTTAATTTTATAAATGAATTCCAATGTATGTACATCAGAAAAACATTATCTTAAGTCCTTAATATCTACTCCGTCCATATCATCGAAGTCCTGATTCTCGCCAACCATACCCCAGATGAATGAGTATGCATGTGTAGCTGAAGCTGAATGAATTGACCAGCTAGGTGAGATTACTGCCTCTTCATTGTGCATAATGATATGACGTGTCTCTGTCGGCTCACCCATATAGTGGAATACTGCTGCATTCTCAGGTACTTCAAAATACAGATATACTTCCATTCTTCTGTCATGTGTATGACATGGCATTGTATTCCATACACTTCCCGGCTCAAGAGATGTAATACCCATCTCAAGCTGGCAGCTTTCTACCTGTCCCGGAAGGATATACTTGCGGAGGATTCTGTGGTTAGCATCCTCAAGTGTACCAAGCTCAAGCTTATTCTGAGGAAGGATGTCCTTCTCAGGGTCAATGAATACTGTAGGGTATGTCTTATGTGCCGGAGCACTGTTGAAATAGAACTTAGCAGGATCTGAAGCATCTGCACTTGCAAATGTAATCTCCTTAGCTCCCATTCCTACATACATACCGTCTCTGTACTTGAACTCATAAGCCTTGCCGTCTACTGTCACAGTACCCTTGCCGCCGATATTGATGATACCCATCTCACGTCTCTCAAGGAAATACTTAGCTCTGAGCTCGGCACCTGCCTCAAGTGTCAGTACCTTATCTGTTGGCATTGCTGCACCAATTATAATTCTGTCAATCTGACTGTAGATTGTCTTAATCTCGTTAGCATTAAAGAGATCCTGCACAAGGAAATCATGTCTCAAGCGTGCAGTATCATATGTCTTCACATCTACGGGATTAGCTCCTGGTCTTACTTCCATCGTATCTTCCTCCTAATAATTTACATTACTTTAAGAATAGCATATTTGAGCAATATTTTCAAGAGTATGCCATTCTTCATTAACCTCATGTCATTATCTATTCCTGTTAATTAAGTCTGTATATCTTAACATCTCTTCCAAATACGGAATCGCATCCGACATACTCTGCCTTATCTGCACCATCTATGCCAGAAAAAAATTCTTCATAGTCACTGCTTTTGTAATCCTTCGTATATTTTCTGTCATCAAAAACTGTTGTTCCAAACAGATTTATCGTGCGGTCATTGCCATCCATCATAGATACATCAAGTATAAGATAAAGTGGATCATTCTTATTGACAGAATCAGAATTATAGTTGCCCTTAAGCGCCGATTCATAATCAGCCAGATAATAATGCTGCGTATTATAAAGTTCACACGTATAGCAAGTAAGAGTCCATGGCTCATTTGTTACAATAATGCAATTTGCATTATTCTCAATTTTTGTTAATGTAACTCCCTCTTCCTGATGTTTAAAATAATACGCATCGGACGCAAGTGCTATACTAAGCACGATAAACACTGCACTCACTGCAACACCTATTATATTTCTAAGTTTTTCCCGCTTTACAAAATATGTAATAATATGCCATACTGCTGTCACTGCAAACACAGCCATAACAGGATATGCCATGAATATATACCTTGTGCAGGTTCTTCCCATCGAGTAAACAGATGTTTTAAAAGCCGCAATCAGAATTACAAATATAACTGTTGTTATAAGTACGACGAGCGTGTACTGAAGGTTCTTAATGCCTTTCGCAATATCAAGCACAATTTTTTTCACCTTGGAAAATATGCTCTTCAACCATTTTTCGTTACGGAACACAAAGCACAGCGGAACTGTTATAAATAAAATTATCCCAGCTGCATAAAGCGCATATACACCTGTCATTGTTTCCCATATTGAATTATGTATTCCAAACAAATCATTAGTCATATATGACCAGTACATCTTGTTCTGCCACATAGCAGGGTACTGCTTATAAGAATAGCTCATAGAACTATAATACTGCGAATCTCCAAACATATGTCTTATCGTTGCCGGGAATATTGCTATTGACATGCCAACGCTCACCGCCATCGTAATCCCATATACCAAAAATCTCTTAAAACGCTTTGAAAAAAGATAATACAGACAGTACATTAACGTAACTATAAATGCAAACGGCAGAAAAAAATGCACCGTAAAACAGCCCAGTAGATTCACAACAAACATTTTAATATATATATACCTGCAGTTTTTTTCCGAATTACAATTTGCATACAATTCATGTGCATAGTAAATAAGCATAATGCCAAACATCGTTGCCGGTGAATATATTCTCAGAAATATTGTTATATTCTGTGCTGCCATTGTAAAACCAAAGAAAAAGCACGCTATAATCCCTGCATTTTCATCCTTAGTCAAACTTTTCGTAAGCTTATATACATATATCTGCATTATTACAAAACATATAATATTAAGTGCAAAGCAATACCACTTCGACCATTTACCGGGAAACATTGCACATATAAAATGCAGCATCATATATCCAAGCGGCGGATTATAATCCTGTGTTGCATTATAATATATTGCCGAATAATTAAATATTTCACTCTTATCAACTGTTATATAATCTCTGAGTAATTGTGATGACTGCCATGAATCCGTATTTTTAGGAACATCACCTATGTCTTCTTTAAATATATGTGTACCTGCAGTACTGTTGGCAAATCCATAATTCCACAACTCATCAGAGTGAAATCCCTGCTTATTGATTCCAAACATTAATGTTATGTATATACATTGCACAAATATAACAGCTGCCAGTATAAGCATGCGTTTGTTTATTTTATTATTAAGCATCACGTTCCTCCCACCATGCATATAATACAGTTTCACAATAATCATATGAATGATGTCTTACAGCAAATTTGTAATTGTCATCATACTTTTTTATAATACGCATTATTTTGTACATATCAATTGCACTGTGATATATACATACTGCAATAAGAGGATGGTTCTTTTGTATTACTTTTTTGGCTCCATATAGCATATTTTTTTCAAAGCCTTCTATATCAGCTTTAATAAAATCAACTTTTGCATCACCAAAGAACTCATCTAATGCATATATTTTGACATTGCCTTCACCATATCTTCCTATCCTGCTCGTCGTTGAAGCAACAGCTGCCGTATTTTCAACAGACACACACCCTGTTATATCTCCCACGCCCGCATTAACAGCAGTTATTCTGTCTTCTGACAGCCCCCACTCTCTATTAAGTCTTCCTATTCTTTCTATTAATGCATTGTAATTTTGTGCATTAGGTTCAAACCCATATATTTCAGAAAAAACCGCTGTCTTTTCCCATATATATTTTTCTATTGAATCCCCAACGAATGCCCCGCAATCAACAAAGACCTCCCCGGGTCTGTTCCTTCTAAACTGTGGAATACCAAAATACTGTCTTTCGCTGTATATATTTTCATCAACAGGTATTCCTTCCATTCTGCATTCAATAATTGTACTGTACACATCCTTGGAACGGGCATCATTAAGATTTTCGTAAACGTCATATATATCCCTGCAATGCTTGCCAAATAAATATTCATCAAACATACTGCATTCAAGATTCTTGTTCCTGCATTGTTTCTTCAGCTTATCACATACATCAGGATTCATTGATAATACCAAAACAACAGGATTATGTGTCATTTCATTGATGCTGTCCGGTGCTACTACTTTTTTCCCCATAAAGCATGTATTCTGCTTACTCGCATTATTATCGCAAAAGCATGCTATATCGACATCCTCACTCTCAATGCACTCTTTGTACAAAACTGCTGTATTCCCCGCTCCAAAAATCACAATGTCCCTGTCTTTAGTTCTCTGAAAAAAATCATACGCCCCTTTTAACTTTCTGCAAAATTCTTCAAAACTGCTCATACTTTCTCCCTCCATGCCTTCTACGGTCATGTATTTCAAATATTCATTTTATCATAGCGCAGTGTCAAAATCCATAAAAATATTTCATCTGTATACACATCTGAACAAGCACTACTAAATGCCTATTATGAATCTCTAGCCATTTTCATGCGGAAGTCTAAGCCTGAACAGCTTTCTCTTAAGCCTCTTCCACCTGAACGGTACAAGCGGATAAAGATAACTCTTGCCTGATATAGTATTGTTAAATGCAAGCATGAGAATCCATATGACAATCCCCGCAGCAAAGCCCCACAGGTCGAAGAATGCCGTAAGAATGAGCGTTACTATTCTCACAAACTTAAGTGCATACCCCATCTCAAAGCTTGCCTGTGAATAAGTTGCAACCGTCACAACCGCCATGTAAAGCATTGCCTCAGGGCAGAACCAGCCGGATGATACGGCATACTCTCCCACAACGATACCGGCAACAATACTCAGCGGTGTTGACATAATTGTCGGCGTATTCACCGCCGCAAGACGCAGACCGTCTATACAGAACTCAAGAAGCAGCAGCTGCAGAAGAACAGGCACCTCTACATTTGCAGAAATCTTAATAAAATCAAGCCATTCCGGTATCCATGACGGATTATTGATAAGAAGGAGCCAGAATGGCGTAAGCAGAACTGTGGCAATTGTAACGATGAATCTCGACCACCTCAGATAAGTTCCCACTACCGGAGGAAAATAGAAGTCATCCGCCTCTTCAAGGACATCAAAGACGCTCGTCGGAAGTATCATTGCCGCAGGCGAATTATCAACGAACACAACCACGTTGCCGTCAAGCACTGCCGCAGCCGCTGTGTCCGGTCTTTCCGAATATTTGAACTTAGGAAATGGATTTATCCAGCTTTTTTCCAAAAGACATTCCGCAAGGCTCTGGACATTCATAGTAAGCGATTCAACCTTTATAGACTCAATACGTTTTTTGAGCTGCTTTACAAATCTTTTATCAACCTTATCCTCTATATAGCAAAGCACAATATCTGAACGTGAGCGTTCCCCAACACCAAGTATCTCCGCCGAGAATAGCGGGTCTCTTATTCTTCTCCTCACCAGCGCCACATTAAATACAAGTGTCTCAACGAAGCCATCCCTTGAGCCTCTCATCACACGGTCTTTCCATGGCTCATCCACACTTCTTGCGGGATATGTTCTCCCATCAATGGCAATCCCGACATCAAAGCCATCTATAAATACACACGTTATTCCCGACAGTATTGCTGTCACAGCCTTGCCAGCGTCATCAATCTTCTCAACTTCCGCATATGGCATTCCGACCTTGAGGAATGTATACACATCCTTTACATCATTCTCTTTCAGTCCCATAAAAAACTGCATAAGCTTATGCATAAGATCTTCCTGCAGGAAGCCGTCAACAAAGAAAAATCCCGCCATCTTCCCACCAATATCGACAGTCCTGTACAGAATATCAAAATTGTAGTCCATTCTCAGCTTTTGCTGCATAAGCTTCACATTATCTGCTGCATTTATGCTAAAATCCCTCATTGTGCCATTCTCCATTTCACTATATGAACTATGTTCATTATATGAACACTGCATGAATTGACGGCATCAGCCGTCTGTGCCGTTTTATATAGAGCTAGTATGCACAATGTCTGTCATTAATATACAAAAAAACAGGCACCATACAAGTGTATATATCTATCACCTGTACAGTGCCTGTAATTCATCATGCAATCATATCAGACTGCACAACAATGTTATTATCATAACAATGTTATTATTATAACAATGTCATATATTACTGCTGGCTCTTCTTAAGGAGTGTCTCGTACTTCTTCTTAGCATTAGCTTCTGCCTCTGAGAACAGCTTCTCTGCTCTCTCAGGATTCTGCTTCTTAAGGTTGATGTAACGGTTCTCTCCCATGATGAAGTCTCTGTATTCCATTGTTGGAGCCTTGCTGTCAAGAACGAATGGATTCTGTCCTTCTGCTTCCCTACGTGGG
The DNA here is from genome assembly GCA_025146925.1 of [Bacteroides] pectinophilus. NCBI lineage: Bacteria > Bacillati > Bacillota > Clostridia > Eubacteriales > [Bacteroides] pectinophilus. The sequence goes on from CP102260.1 coordinate 1,835,018, forward strand.
TCGAATCTGAACAGGTTCCAATATCCTGACTGAACTGCAAGCTTCTCTTCCTCAATCGCCTTAGCCATACCCTTACGGATACCATGGTTGATACATGGAGCATAACCAATTATGATTGAAGGTCCGTTGTAGCTCTCAGCTTCCTTGATTGCCTTAACACACTGAGCCATATCAGCACCCATAGCAACCTGTGCAACATAGATGTAACCATAGCTCATTGCAATTGCAGCAAGATCTTTCTTCTTAACATCCTTACCTGCAGCAGCGAACTGTGCAATAGCACCAAGGTTAGTAGACTTAGAAGCCTGTCCGCCTGTGTTAGAATAAACCTCTGTATCGAATACGAACACATTGACATCCTTATGAGCTGCAAGAACATGATCAAGTCCGCCGTAGCCGATATCATAAGCCCATCCGTCACCACCGAGAATCCACTGTGACTTCTTTGAAAGGAATTCCTTCTCTGCAAGAACTTCCTTAGCCTTATCGCATCCGCACTTCTCAAGTGCAGCAACAAGCTTATCTGTAGCTGCTGAGTTAGCTTCGCCGTCTTCGTATGTTGCATAGTACTCTTCGATAGCTGCCTTAATATCAGTATCATCTGTATTAGCAAGAATATCATCAAGCTTATTCTTAAGTGAGCTGCGGAGTGCATCAGCGCCGAGCTTCATACCAAATCCAAACTCTGCATTATCCTCGAATAATGAGTTAGCCCATGCAGGTCCCTTGCCGGCCTTATTAACCGTATATGGAGTTGAAGGTGATGAACCTGCCCAGATTGAAGAACAACCTGTTGCATTGGCAATCATCATTCTGTCACCACAAACCTGTGTGATAAGCTTAGCATAAGGTGTCTCACCACATCCTGCACATGCACCTGAGTACTCAAGCAATGGCTGTCTGAACTGTGATCCCTTAACTGTAGCAACCTTGAACTTCTCAAGCACATCCGGCTTATCTGATACAGTAAGTCCGTAATCAAAGAACTTCTGCTCATCCATCTGTGACTCAAGTGGAGCCATCTTAAGTGTATCAGCCTTGTTATTGCCAGGGCAGACATTAGTACATGAACCGCATCCTGTACAGTCAAGAACTGATACTGTCATTGCAAAGTAATATCCAGGCATACCTGTCATTGCATGAACCTTCATGCCTGCAGGAGCTGCATTCTTCTCTTCCTCATTCATAACAACAGGACGGATTACAGCATGTGGACATACATATGCACACTGGTTACACTGAATACATGATTCTGAATTCCAGCATGGAACATCTACTGCAACGCCACGCTTCTCATAAGCTGCTGTACCCTGTGGGAATGTACCGTCGATAACATTCTTGAATGTAGATACAGGAAGCTTATTACCCTCACATGCATTGATTGGCTTTTGGATATTGTTAACGAAGTCAAGAACCTCAGGTCTTCCTTCTGTTGCAACAGTAGAAAGATTCTCATCCGTAGCGTTCTTCCACTCTTCAGGAACAGGTACTTCAACAACTTCTCCGGCACCTCTCTCGATAGCCTCAAAGTTCATTCTTACAACATCTTCACCCTTCTTAGCATATGAATGCTCTGCTGCTGACTTCATGTAGCCAATAGCCTCATCCTCAGGAATGATGTTAGCAAGCTTGAAGAATGCTGACTGAAGAATTGTATTGATACGTCCGCCAAGTCCGATCTCCTTACCAAGCTTAATACCATCGATGATATAGAACTTAACATTATGCTCAGCCATATATCTCTTAGCCTGTCCAGGAATGTGATCTGCAACCTCTTCAGGTGACCACTCACAGTTAAGAAGGAATGTACCGCCATCCTTAACATCCTGAACCATGTTATACTTGCTCATGTATGCAGGGCAGTGACATGCAACAAAGTCAGCCTTATCAATCAGGTATGTAGACTTAATAGGTGACTTACCAAAACGAAGGTGTGATGTTGTAACACCACCTGACTTCTTAGAATCATAATCAAAATATGCCTGTGCATACATATCTGTATGGTCACCGATAATCTTGATTGAGTTCTTATTGGCACCTACTGTACCATCTGCACCAAGTCCCCAGAACTTACATGATGTTGTTCCGGCTGGAGCAGTATTAGGATTCTCTGTACGTGGAAGTGAAAGGTTAGTAACATCATCCACAATACCGATTGTAAAGTTCTTCTTCTCTGTATTGTTGTATACAGCGATGATGTCTGCAGGAGTTGTATCCTTAGAACCAAGTCCGTAACGTCCGTTAAGAACTGTAACATTAGCGAACTTAGAATCCTTAAGTGCTGCAAGAACATCAAGATAAAGTGGCTCACCGATTGAACCAGGCTCCTTAGTTCTGTCAAGAACATTGATTACCTGTACTGTCTCAGGCATTACTGCAAGCAGATGCTTAGCTGAGAATGGACGATACAGACGAACCTTGATAGCACCAACCTTCTCACCCTTTGATACAAGATACTCAATTGTCTCATCGATAGTATCACAAACTGAACCCATAGCGATGATAACCTTTGTTGCATCAGGAGCACCAACATAGTTGAATGGCTTGTAATCTGTGCCAATCTTGGCATTAACCTTGTTCATGTACTCTTCTACGATATCAGGGATTGCTTCATAATATGGGTTAGAAGCTTCTCTTACCTGGAAGAAGATATCAGGGTTCTGAGCTGAACCGTGAAGTACAGGATGCTCCGGATTAAGAGCTCTCTTCTTGAATGCAGCAACTGCATCCATATCACACATTTCCTTAAGGTCTTCGTAGTCCCACATCTCAATCTTCTGAATCTCATGTGATGTACGGAAACCATCGAAGAAGTGAACGAATGGAACACGTCCCTTGATAGCTGCAAGATGTGCAACTGCACCAAGGTCCATTACTTCCTGAACACTTGAGCTGCAAAGCATTGCAAAACCTGTCTGACGACATGCATAGATATCCTGGTGATCACCAAAGATTGAAAGTGCATGGCTTGCAAGTGCTCTGGCTGATACATCAATAACGCCAGGGAGCAGCTCACCTGCTACCTTATACATATTAGGGATCATAAGAAGAAGTCCCTGTGAAGCTGTATAAGTTGTTGTAAGTGCACCTGCTGCAAGAGCACCATGGAATGCACCTGAAGCACCACCTTCTGACTCAAGCTCGAATAACTTAACAGTGTCTCCGAAGATGTTCTTTCTTCCCTGTGTTGCCCACTGATCTGTATAATCAGCCATTGGTGAAGAAGGTGTGATAGGATAGATGGCAGCTACTTCTGTGAACGCATAAGATACGTGAGCGGCAGCTGTGTTACCATCCATAGTTTTCATTTTTCTTGCCATGAATGAATACCTCTTTCTTTCTTTATTAATAGAAATTATTCATTTCCGTTAACCTTATTTTATTATCAATAGCCTAAAAAGTAAAGCACATAATGAAAATTTTCGTCAATTTTAATAAATACGTGTCGTATACAAAAAACTTGTTAAACCTTTGTCAAATTTTCCGTTCTTTCTGCATCATTCCGTTTACCAAAACACGTCATGCAGTATACAAAAAAAGCCCGGCCGGCGGACTGCACAATATCCGCCAGCTGAGCCTTCATTATCAATCATTCAGCATTTTTATTATTTATTATCAGCACTTTGTAGTCATCAGAACTACATTTTAGAAATCATCCGCACCCTGAAGAGCATCATATCCTGTCTCGCCTGTACGAATCTTAACAACATCCTCGATGTCATGTACGAAGATCTTGCCATCACCGATGTGTCCTGTGTAGAGAACCTTTCTGGCTGTATTGATTACATCAAGCACAGGAACCTTGGCAACTACCATCTCAACCTTAATCTTAGGAAGAAGGTTCATCTCAACCTCAACACCACGATAGTACTCTGTAGCACCCTTCTGGACACCACATCCAAGAACCTGTGTTACCGTCATACCTGTTACACCAAGGTCGTTCATCGCCTTCTTGAGAGCCTCGAACTTAGCCTGCTTCATGATAATCTCAACCTCAGTAATCTTAGCGTCACTGTTGTTGAGTGAAGCCTTCATAGTAACAGGAACTGACTTTTCAACTGTCTCTGAGCCAAGCTCAATTGTCTCACCGCCATCATCAAGGTCATTTGTTGAGAATGCAAATCCTGCATATGCACTTGCCAGTCCATGCTCTGTTGCATCAAGACCTTCAATCTCTTCCTTGGCTGATACACGAAGACCGACTGTGTTCTTAAGCACTGTAAATATAATTACCATACATACTGTTACCCATGCAAGTACTGATACAACACCAAGTATCTGGATTCCAAGGAATCTGAAGCCGCCACCGTAGAAGAGACCGCCATCTGTTGCAAAAAGGCCGACAGCTATTGTACCCCAGACACCGTTACCACAGTGAACTGCTACAGCACCGACAGGGTCATCAATCTTAAGGACCTTATCAAGAAGTTCTACTATAAGTACTACTATAATACCTGCAACTATGCCTGTTACGGCTGCACCGAACGGATCCATCACATCACATCCGGCTGTGATTGCTACAAGACCTGCAAGTGTACCGTTAAGTGACATTGAAACATCAGGCTTCTTATAACGGATCCATGTAAATATCATTGTTGTACATGTTGCAACTGCTGCTGCAAGGTTTGTATTGTAGAAGATAAGACCTGCGCTTACCATAGCTTCATCTGTATCCATTGCAACTGTTGAACATCCGTTGAATCCAAACCAGCAGAACCAGAGAATAAATACACCAAGTGCTGCCATTGTAAGGTTATGTCCGAGAATTGCCTTAGGCTTGCCGTCCTTTGTGAACTTGCCGATACGAGGTCCAAGGAATGCCGCACCGATAAGTGCTGCACATCCGCCTACCATATGTACTGCCGTAGAGCCTGCAAAATCATGGAAGCCAAGCTGTGCAAGCCAGCCGCCGCCCCATATCCAGTGACCTGATACAGGATATACAATAAGTGAAATCAGAAAACTGTAAATGCAGTATGCACTGAACTTTGTTCTCTCTGCCATAGCTCCTGACACGATAGTTGCTGCTGTTGCGCAGAATACTGTCTGGAAGATAACATATGCATACTTTGGAACTCCTGAAGGAAGAACATCTGCATAACTGCCAAGAGTGAACAGATCAATTGAACCAAACAACGGAGATGTACTTCCGAACATAATACCAAATCCAATTATCCAATATACCGGAGTACCGATACAGAAATCCATAAGGTTTTTCATAATGATGTTACCGGCATTCTTAGCTCTTGTCAGACCTGACTCAAGAATTGCGAATCCTGCCTGCATAAAGAATACTAATGCGGCGCCTACAAGCACCCAGATTGTGTTTACTGAACTAAATTCCATAACATAATCCTCCCTGTTTCATATTTATTTGAATGCTGCTCACACATCACTCTCCCACCCTTGGCCTTCAGGCTTCTGGAAATGCACACCTGCCGCGTAGCAGCCGCGGTCATAATCTGCATAAAAAAATGCGTGCAACTTTCCGAAGAAAATTACACGCATTTGTGTTCGCTTTATTCATGTTTATGCACATATAATACATATCCATTTTTAAAAAATATTGAAAAAATCGGACATCATTTTATTGACTTTTAATAAAGTGTTTAGTATTCTTAATAAAACTTCATTTTATAATCACAAAAGCCACATAGACTTGCACTTATGCATTATTCCGCCAAACCGCATATTGCATGGACGCTGTCCGTGTGCAGAAAGCAGTGCATGTATTGAAACAGGAATTAAAATCAGAAGCAGTCATTGAATTCATGGCTTCACAGCCATTCGTCTTCTATCAGCTCAGCCCTATTGCAGATATCACATTTTCAGATGAAGCATTGGAATGTTACGTTGATTTCCGCAGCTCAGATGCATCTGCAATTGCCGGTTCTGTTATACGTTTTATCCCGGATGAGCATGTCATACGCATAACAGCTGATAATCACAGAGAACCCGTATTTATACATACGCTCAGCTCGCCGTCTGATATCAGTCTTGCAGAACTAATGCCGGGTTCCCATATCACAATAACACTGATAAAGCCAGAACATTTCTTCACATCAGATGCTGCCGGGCCTTTGTGCGATATGATGTCGATAATACGTGACAGCCGCGGTGCAGCTTCAGTGGCATTCCTTGCAGATGAATTCGTATACTCAACACGCCATATAACGCGTCTGTTCGACAGGTATCTCGGATACAGTCCCAAGTCCTACTGCCGCATGACCCGCCTGCACTGTGCACTTCGTGAGATACAAAAAAATCCCGGTCAGAGTAATTCTTCATTCATTGAGAATCTCAATTACTCAGACCAGGCTCATTTTCAGAGGGACTTTAAATATTATATGGGAATTACACCCCGCCAGTACATTCACATATTGCGCTTGTCTATATACTGAATCATTCCGGGTCCCAGCTTCTCTGTAGGCCGTGCAATAAATCCGTGTCCTGTATAGAACGTCTCACGTCCCTTGGCACACATAAGATCAAACATCATCTCTGTGCCGTCAGCTGTTATTCCGGCAACATACTCCTTAAGCATACCGAGTATAGTGCTTCCGACTCCGTTATGCTGCGTATTGGGAACTACTATCAGATCCTGCACATAACATATTACTGCTCCGTCACCTACAATTCTTCCCATTCCTGCAGGCTCCCCGTCAATATATGCCGTCACAATGTACAGACTGTTATCAATCGCTTTCTGCGCCTGAGCCCTTGTGAGCTTCTTCCATCCGACACGCTCCCTTAGTCCCAGATATGTGTCCACATCAAGCGTATTCTCTCTATATTCTGTCATTATATATACAAATCCTTGTCATTATATTATTTGAGTGTAATCTTAACCGGGCTCACTCCCTGTCCGCTTAATGACAATGTAAGACTCGATATCTCTTCTGCATTCTTCTCTGATATCATGAATAATACAACAGCCTTATAGTCTTCTCCGGGTGCTATTGTAACATCCGAAAGCGTGTTAAGGTCATTCTTAAGCATAGTTGCGTATTCTGCCACGCCTGCGCCGCCATTAACCGAAAGCTTCATCACGACACCAAGCGGTGCAGTATTGCAGACAATATTACTTCCCGTTGTATTCTTAAGATTGAATTCAACAGCCACAATGTCCTTTCCTGAAATTGCCCTTACAGACAGTGTATCGCTTTCCTCAGGATAATTCTTACCTACAGTGTAACCCGAATATGATATTGTAATCCCGTCAAGATTCATCGCAGCTGCAAGATCTGACATAGACCCCGTTGTCGCAGAGGATGTCGGCTTCTGTCCATGCTGTGTGGCAGACTGTGTAGCTTTCTGTCCTGACTGCGTTGTCTGCTGGCTTCCCGTTGCTGCGCTTCCGGTCGGTCTCTCAAAATTAGTTATATTGTCATTAACTTTTATGTACTTCCATTCATTCTCATAAGAATACTTCATCAGCGTTCCGCCGATATATTCTGCAATAAGGTCATTCTGTTCGGATGTTACCTTCACACTGCTGCCACAGCCGCCGAGCATAAGAGCTGCTGCCGTAAGCGGTATAACCGATGCCTTAAGTGCGGCTTTTTTAATTGTATTTGTTTTCATACAGGAATCCTCATTCTAATCCGTAAAGCTTAATAACCATACTATAATACAAATCTTTCCATACTTTAAATATTATACCATCAGTTATTCATTTTTGCAATCCAGTTCAAACCAGAACTCAACTCCGTTAGAATGGTTAATCACCCCGTATCCGCTGTTGTTTGACTCCATTATTGCCTTTACGATAGAAAGTCCGATTCCGTTACCGCCGTATTCTCTTGTTCTCGCTTTGTCGACCTTATAGAACTTGTCCCATATCTTAGGTATATCCTCTTCCGGAATATTCTTTCCGGTATTAAATACAGATACTCTTACGGCATCCTCATTCTTTTCTATAGCAACCTTTATAACCTTATCAAACTCGCAATGATTAATGGCATTGCTGAAATAATTAGTTACGACCTCCTCAATTTTGTACTCATCCCCCCACACATATACAGGTTCCTTCTGGTCAAATATGACATTTATCCCATTCTGTGATGTTCTTATGCCATTATTGCTGATAACCGACTGTATAAGCTCCGTCACATTGAATCTTTCAATAACAGGCTCCTCATTCCACTCCATCTGGTTAAGTGTAAGAAGCTTCCTGACCATGTCATTCATCTTCGATGCCTCATCCATAATTACATCACAGTAAAAATCCATACTCTCAGGATCGTCGCTTATCCCCTCCTTAAGTCCTTCAGCATACCCCTGTATCAGTGCTATAGGTGTCTTAAGTTCATGTGAAATGTTAGACAGAAATTCCCTTCTGCTCTCGTCTATCTTATTCTTATTCTCTATATCTTTCTGCAGCTCAATATTAGCGCTCTTAAGCTGTGATATGTTGCGCTCAAGCTTCTCTGACATTGCATTAATGCTGTTCCCCAGAAGCCCTATCTCACTCTTATCGTTGCCTGTATATCTGGCTGTAAAATCCATCTCAGCCACCCGCTCAGCAATATTGCTTAGCTCTTTTACAGGCTTTGTTATATAACTTGAAAATACATACGCAACCACTATGCTTGTGCAGCCCACCGCAAGTCCTACATATGCAATAAATCTGTTTGATATCGCAATGCTCTCTTTTATGCTCTGCACAGGCATTCTGAGCATCGCAATATAGTTCTCCGAATTACATCCGGCATAGCTTCCCCATATTTCAATATAATAGTCTCCCATCTTCTTGTCATATGCCTTCTGCACGGTATAATTCTCTTTTTTCTCGATTATATCGATTTTTTCTGAAGGCTTGGCAAAGATACTGTCAACCATTCTGTCCCTGTCATCTACTCCGCCCTGATTCTTTGATGAGTATATGGTATTCCATCCACTGTCAACTATAAAAAGCGATACACCAACAGGATTAGTCACCTTCTCTATTCTGTTACTCATCTCTGATGCATCAATCTCACAATTCTCATACTTTGCAAGAATCTCTCCCACTTCATTATACGCATGCACAATATCACGTTTCTTCTCGTTACTGTAAAATCTCGTTATAAATGTGCTATTTATCGCAAGTATGAGCAGCACAAGTCCTGTGACCATCGCTGCCAGCAGAATCATTATCTTAGTCTTAAGTGAATGATGCATATTATCCGTAACCTCCGTGTCCGCTTTATGCTTATATTTATCCTGATTTTTCACACTATACGGATATAATATTCCCCCGATGTGAACTTAATGTGAATAATGCTGACAGGGAGAACGGAATTCATTCCGCCTCCCTGTCAGCATTAACATTAATTATGTATCTACTTATAATCCATAACCAAAAACATCGGTTTAATTGCTACAACCTCGTCATACTCTTCCTGTTCAACAACCACACTTGAATTAAGTGCCTTAAGGTCTTCCTTAAGGATCCTGAGTGCCTCAGGAATCGTATCAGCCCTGCCTTCCCTAAGTATCTCCTGCATTCTCTTAAGCACTACAGGATGTGCGTAACATGCAGGGACCGGAAAATCAGGATACTTTTTAATATATGATTCCATGTCATCGACTGCTTTTAACAGACGTCCTTCAATATACCTTCTGTTATTATGTGATGTTGGAAGAACACTGGCACCGGAAAACAGGAATATCGCTGCAAGTCCGAACAACAGAAAATATACTCCGAGCCCGGCCTGTGTTGCCATGGCATATATTCCATATACAAATGCTGCCACTCCCATAATGGTTATCGCAAGTGCCACCCACTTATATGCCGGATTACTTCTTTCATATACTCTCTTTTTCTTTGCTGACTGGCTGAGATTAAGATACAGATCAGACTTTCCATGCAGATATTTTTCAGCTTTTTCGAGCATTGCTATATCAGCCTTTGCCTCATCCGATATATCTCTTTCCTGCTGTTTAAGAGCAAGCCTTCTCGCCTTCTCATCAAGCTTTCTCTGCGCTTCGACACTATGTACCGGGATATCCGGGAATTCCTGTTCAATATAAGCAATCAGTCTGTCGACATCTTCCTCATGCTTAAAATTGCACTGTTTTTCCCTGCCGTCATCATATTCAACCACAAGGTAGGGCAGAGAGCCGAACACTCCCTTGCCTGTGAATCCTCCTTTGCTCATAGCAACTCTCTTAAAGATCCTCGATACAGAACTGATAGGTACATAATACTGTCTGTCTATATAGAAACTGTTAAGATATATTGCCTTCTTTCCTACTCCGCATGGTCCGAACTTTCTGCATGCTTTCTTATCACTGACAAGTTCTTCTTCCCGGAGGGCGGTGCTGCCCAGCCTCTGTGGTTTAAATATCATACACTCATCTCCATTCTGCCAACGCTGTTATGTAAATTAATGTAAATAATTATTGATTCATCTCAAATCAGTTCTTAGCAGGCTTTGGCTGCTTCTTTGTTGCATATATGAATATTCCGAGGAACAAAGCAGCAAGAACAAGTCCTACCGGATAAGCTATTGTTGTTGAAAGATGGAGACATTCAGGTGCGCAGAAGAAATATGTCATTGAAACTGCACTCATGAATGTTGCAGGAACCGCTGTAATCCAGTAGTTCTTCTTCTCACGGAACAGATACATGCTGGCTGTCCAGAGAACTATCATTGCAAGTGTCTGGTTAGTCCAGCTGAAATATCTCCATACAATTGAATAATCCAGATGTCCTACAAATGCGCCGACTGCAAGAAGAGGAACGCAGAGGATAAGTCTCTTGGAGAACTTATTCTGGTCAATCTTGAACCAGTCTGCAAGAACAAGTCTTGCACTTCTGAATGCCGTATCACCTGATGTTATAGGGCATACAATAACACCAATCATTGCAAGTGCAACACCAACGCTGCCCATCGTCTTGATGCAGACATCATATATAGCTGCTGACTGTCCGCTTGCAAGAACTGCACTAAGTCCTGTGCTCAAGCCGCCGCTTACTTCATAGATTGCGCATCCTGCTGCTGCCCAGATAAGAGCTATAACACCTTCTGCAACCATTGCACCGTAGAATACGAAGTGACCCTGCTTCTCAGACTTCATACAACGTGCCATAAGAGGTGACTGTGTTGAATGGAAACCTGATATAGCACCACAGGCAACCGTTATGAACATGAAGCTCCATACAGGAGTTCCCTTTGGATGCATGTTGTAGAAATGTGACCATATCTCAGGTATTGTGAATTCCGGATGAATGAATATACCGAATATAACACCTACCGCCATAATGATAAGGCAGATACCAAACAAAGGATATATACGTCCGATAATCTTATCAATTGAGATAAATGTTGCAATGAAGTAGTAAGCAAGTATTATCCAGAGCCACATCTCTGAACTTGTTAACATTCCTGTCACTCCGCCATTCTTAAGAAGAGTAACTATAAGTCCCGCAGGTCCGACAGCGAATACCGTACCAACCATAACCAGAAGCACGACACTGAATACACGCATTACATTCTTCATTACTCCTCCGAGATAGATACCACATACCTCAGAGATGGATGCACCATCATTACGTTCCGAAAGCATACCTGAGAAGTAATCATGCACACCACCTGCAAATATTGTACCAAATGTAATCCATAAGAATACTACAGGTCCCCAAAGTGCACCCTGCATTGCACCAAATATTGGTCCAAGGCCTGCGATGTTAAGCAGCTGTACAAGGAACAGCTTCCACTTTGGCATTACTACATAGTCTACGCCATCATTAATTCTTACTGCCGGGGTCTCTCTGTCATCCGGTGCGAATGTATTTTCTACAATCTTACCATAGACAAAATACCCTCCAATAAGTAAAGCAAGACAAATAAAGAAACTAATCATAAGAAACACCTCCGATCGAGTATTTTATTTATGCACACATTATAGTACAATTATAAAAATTTTCAATACTTTTTCGACATTTTTTGGTAATTTTTGCGATTTTTTTCTTTACTTGTCCTGTTTCTTTATCCAAACCACACAATTATTATATTTTACACCATTTATCTTACAATTATTTTACAAATATCATACAAATCAAAGCTTTATACTTCAAATTTGTAGCCCATACCCCAGATTGTCTTAATGTATTCTCCCTTCTCTCCCATCTTCTTGCGGAGCTTTTTGACATGTGTATCTATTGTTCTTGCATCTCCAAAATAATCATAATTCCACACATTATTAAGAATCTTCTCTCTTGAAAGTGCGATTCCCTTATTATCTATAAAATACTCAAGCAGCTCAAATTCCTTGAAACTCAGGTCAATCTTCTGACCGTCTATCTTAACTACATGAGCCGACTTATCCATCTCAATTCCGCCAATCTCAATAATCTCTCCGGCATCCTTGGAATATACTCTTCGTATTATTGCATCAACTCTTGCAGTAAGAATCTTCGGGCTGAACGGCTTGGAAATATATTCATCAACTCCGAGTTCAAAGCCCTGAAGTTCGTCACGTTCCTCACCTTTGGCTGTAAGCATTATTATAGGCACTTTTGAATTACGCCTTATCTCCGCGCAGACTTCCCATCCATCCATCTTAGGCATCATCACATCAAGTATTATAAGCGCAATATCTTTGTCTTCGTAAAATATATCAAGCGCTTCCTCTCCGTTGGCTGCCTCTATAACATCATAATTGTTCCTTGCAAGGAAATCATGAACAAGCTTCCTCATTCTGCTCTCGTCATCCACAACAAGTATCTTCATCTTATCCATATCTAACTCCATTCCAATTTTTTAATTGTTCTGTATTTTTGAATTTTACTTCATATTATTGTCGGAAATGTGAAGTTCCTTCTCTTTTTGTTCAATTACTTTCTGTCTCCGGTCAAGTTCTTCCTGCCATGACGAATATTTGTCCTGAAGCTTTGTCTCATAATTGAGTATATTGGGATTGGAGCTTGTCGCAGTTATAGCAATCATAACAATTATAATAATAACAAGTGCGACATTAATTATTACTGACTTGTTAAAACGGCTCTTATACATGAACACTTCACGCTGAAGTTCCTTAACTTTTCCTCTGCTGCTAAGCGCTTCCCTTCTGTCATCCATTGCCTGCTGTGTCTCAACATTAATCGGTATCGGTCTTATCTGTCCATTAGGCACTGCCTTGCTCTTGTAAAGCTGCTGCTGGAGCTTCTTAATGTAATCCATCCCGACAGGAGACCTGAATAACTGCTTATCCAGTATATTGTTATAAAGCCTGTACACCTGTCCTATATCATTATAGTCAGCCTTTGATGAAAGATACTTTATTGCCTCAAGTTCTTCCTTTGCAGCATCAGCCTCTTCTTTTGTCTCGAATGTATATCCGCCAACCACAAAGCCCTTTGAATTCTGTTTAACGTCCGTGTTTCCCATAGCTGTACCCTCCATCCGGCATTGCATCATCACATATCAGCATTGCATCATCACATATTATAAACCCACACATAGTCACATATAAAAAATACCGGGCAAATAAGCGTCTGCAGACCATCCTTTTGGTCATGCATCCGTTGTCTTCGCCCGGTCTCCCACAAATGAACAACAGCCTGCTAAGACTGCCTAACCCCTTTGGTTATTCTATTGTTCTTTTGTAAATACAATTTTAACATTTTTCAGGAGTAAAATCAATGCTCATTTGTGCAGTTTTTATAAATTAAGTATTAATTAAACAGTAATTTTGTGGAAAGTCTTCTTACCCTTCTTAAGTACAAGTCCTTCACCTGCGAATCTGTCCTTTGCAATTACCGCGTTAATGTCTGCAATCTTCTCTCCATCGAGAGTAATACCGCCCTGTTCAACCGCTCTTCTTGCTTCTGAACGTGATGCAACAATTCCTGTCTTGTGAACAAGTGTAACAATATTAATTGCGCCGTCCTCAAAGTCAGCATCCTCAAGCTTTGTAGAAGGCATATTAGATGTGTCACCACCGCCTGCGAACAGTGCCTTGGCAGCAGCGTCAGCCTTCTGTGCCTCTTCCTCGCCATGTACAAGCTTTGTAAGCTCATATGCAAGAATCTCCTTAGCCTTGTTAAGCTGTGAGCCTTCCCAGCTCTCCATCTTCTCAATCTCCTCAAGAGGAAGGAATGTAAGCATCTTGAGACACTTGATTACATCAGCATCGGCTACATTTCTCCAGTACTGGTAGAACTCATAAGGTGTTGTCTTATTGGCATCAAGCCATACTGCGCCTGACTGCGTCTTACCCATCTTCTTGCCCTCTGAATTAAGGAGCAGATTAATTGTCATTGCATATGTGTCTTTACCAAGCTTTCTTCTGATAAGCTCTGTTCCGCCAAGCATATTGCTCCACTGGTCATCTCCGCCGAATTCCATATTACATCCGTACTTCTGGTACAGCATATAGAAATCATAACTCTGCATTATCATGTAGTTGAACTCAAGGAAGCTTAAACCTCTCTCCATTCTCTGCTTATAACATTCTGCCGTAAGCATTCTGTTTACGCTGAAATGCGGTCCAACCTCACGAAGCACATCAACATAGTTCAGGTTCATAAGCCAGTCTGCGTTATTTACAAGAAGCGCCTTGCCGTCTGAGAAATCAATAAATCTTGCCATCTGCTTCTTAAAGCATTCAACATTGTGGTTAATCGTCTCAACCGTCATCATCTGGCGCATATCAGTACGTCCCGAAGGGTCACCTATCATGGCTGTACCTCCGCCAATCAGTGCTATCGGCTTATTGCCTGCCATCTGAAGTCTCTTCATAAGGCAGAGTGCCATAAAGTGTCCTACATGGAGGCTGTCCGCCGTAGGGTCAAAGCCAATGTAGAATGTTGCCTTACCGTTATTGATAAGTTCCTTAATCTCATCCTCATCTGTTACCTGCGCGATAAGTCCGCGCGCTACAAGTTCATCATAGATTGTCATGTCTTAGTCCTCTTCCTTTTTTAATTCTAAAAAGAGCCCTATCCAAAAGGACGAGGGCTCTTCCCGTGTTACCACCTTTATTCACATACAGCTCACGCTGCATATCTTATCAAGTATTGATTGATGTACATTCATACTCAAAGCAGGTTAACGTCTGCCATTCCGTCTTTACCTAGTTAGTATATACTGATATCGCCACCGTTATTGTCGGTTATTATCAGCTATCATCCAATACTGTTCAGTAAAGCTGCTCAGGGAGGTATTCATTCCGTACTTTCACTGCGCCTCTCATCAACCGGCTGCTTTCTGTTGCTTCCGATGCGAAATTACTTATTCCCTTCATTGCATTTGTTTATTCAGATATTTTGCATTATACATAATAGGGCTGATTTCGTCAATAGATTTTTACATATCACTTTCAAGCAATAATCTCTTCCAATTATCAGGAAATCCCATTGTTACAATATTAACACATTCATATTTATCAAATAACAGCTCAATATCATCAACAAATGCCTTCCAATGCGCATCTGTTATCAATAAATGCTTGAGACACAAAAGCACTCCATATATTCTGTTATTACTTATCCCTGACTGTGTATATTCTTTGTATAAGATTGGTGTCTTAGTTAACTTTGCATTATACAGCCGTCCATAATGCGCACAAATATTTCTTACATATGCAATGCTTTCAAGCCAGCTTTCAAAATATGTATATCCAACACCAAATGTCTTTGCAACAGCCTTCTTATCCTTGTTAATCATATTTTTATAAAACTTTGATAATGTTCCAAAGCTAAATAACTCTACAATTGCATAAATTGGTAATTTGCCACCCTCATAATGTTCTCGAAAGTTTCTGACAAATGGTGACTTTGAATTTCTTCCAATTTCCAATCTCATATCATTCAAAAATTCAGAATGATATATATCATCTGCGAAATTTTCACATTGTAAATATCCCAACGCTCCATACTGCTCTGCAAAATAATTTGATACACGGCATCTGACGTTTATTTCAACTTTTTCAATTTGAGGAAATACAAGCTGCCTAAAATTCGCATTAAACAAATATAAGCTGACTATTTCTTCAAATGTTGTATCTTGATTATAGCATCCGTTTTTTTGTTTCAAATTAAGACTATACGCTTTTATTAATCTGAAATATGAAATATCGTTAAGTATTTTCCTTGCATATGCCTCATCACTGACAATCAATCCAATGTTTTTTAAATTTGCAATCTGTTCATCAATTGTCATAGGCGGCTGATGTTTCTTCAAATCCCCCATGCATTATCCCCTCATAATTAAAAGACCCAACATGGTCCGCATCGTTGAGAGGCGTGTTGGGTTCTGTTAATAATTATTATATGCAATTTTACAGATAAAATCAACATAATTTTATATCTAAATATTTCATCTAAATATTTCATCCTAAATATTTTATTTACATGCTTTACAAATGGTCAGTCTCATTTTCCTTCTCATCTGATCTGCGCAGCAGATATTTCCTCGTTGCAAACAGACATGCAATTGCAACCACACTTATAAGTGTCTCAACAGGTGAATAATGCTCAACTATCATCTGACGTGCCGTTGCAAACAGAAGTACCTCGATAACAGAGCTTGCTGTATGTCTGCAAAGCATCTTAATAAACTCCGTCGCAACCGCAAGCATAAGAAGCCTGTTAAGGAAATATCCGAGTGCATCAGCATTATTCCACGAAATGTCCGGATTAATGAGATCCATTGCAACACGTGCAATTCCAAGTGCAATAATAATAAATATTATAAGTGATATTACTATCTCTGCAATATACGAAAAATTATATATTCTGTCCTGTATTTTTTTACGCATGGCAATCCTCCGTTCATATATTAAGTATTCATATCATTATGCTTTCTTATTCGTGCCGCAGCAGCCATTACAACAAGGATTGCCGCAAGCCCTCCTGAAGTATCTATCAGAACATCTGTAAACTGTCCGCTCCTTCCCGGAATAAACAGCTGATGTATCTCATCTGAGGACGCATATAAAAATGTTACCGCAAGCCCCATAACATACAGCATTGCGCCCCGCTGCCCCCATGCATAAAAGCCAATCAGCACAAAACAGGTAAATACCGCATACTCTGTCATATGTGCGCATTTTCTTATCGGGAACTGTAAATCCTCTATCATCCTCTGCCGTTCATAATCATCCTCCGGCGAAACTATATTAACTTTTTCAGCAGTCAGGACAATGCATTCAGCCACACGGTTACTCAGCCCCTGTGATTCATTGCCGTCCTGTCCCGAAAAGCTGCCAATCATGACCGCCATTACTATTGCAGGAATCCATGCTGCAATTCTGATTAACCACTTCATATATATCCCCATCCCACAGGCATAATCCGGCTGCAGGCATATCTGCAATCCGGTCCTCTGCCTGCGTAAAAAAATGTGCATAAAACATGTATCTGCATGCTTTATGCACATTCTGTATCGTTATACCGGTCAGATATTATACTGACTGTACTCTTATCATGTTAGTAAGACCGCGTCTTGAAGATGTAGGTGATGTAGCAACACCGCCTGTCATAACTACTGTATCGCCCTCTTCAATGTAACCAGCATTCTCAGCAACATCAATTGCATGCTGGAAAATCATGTCTGATGAACGTTCCTGAGCAGTCTTAAGCGGACGTACACCCCAGTAAAGCTGCATCTTACGAAGTACATCCTCATTAGGTGATGCACCGATGATTGTCTGTGCAGGCTTAAGCTTTGAGATAAGTCTTGCTGTGAAGCCTGACATTGTAGGACAGATAATTGCCTTAGCATTAAGGCTTGCCGCCGTACTTACTGCTGCATTGCTGACAGCGCTTGAGATTCCTCTTCTGCTGTGAAGCTTTGCATTCTCAAGAAGATGGAGGTCAAGATGCTGCTCTGTTGTCTCAGCAACCTGTGCCATCATCTTAACAGCCTCAAGAGGATACTTACCCTGAGCAGTCTCACCTGAAAGCATTACTGCATCTGTTCCGTCATAGATAGCATTGGCAACATCAGTCACCTCAGCTCTTGTAGGACGTGGATTACGCATCATTGAGTCAAGCATCTGTGTAGCTGTGATAACAGGCTTATAAGCTGCGTTACACTTCTTAATAATCATCTTCTGGATATGAGGAACATCCTGTGCAGGAATCTCAACACCCATATCACCACGGGCAACCATGATGCCATCGCTGACCTTGATAATCTCATCGATATTGGCAATACCCTCTGCATTCTCAATCTTGGCAATTACAGGAATGTCACAGTCATGTGACCAGAGAATCTCCTTAATCTCCTGAATACATGCAGCATTACGAACAAATGATGCTGCGATGAAATCATAACCCTGCTCGATTGCAAATAAGATATCATCCTTATCCTTATCTGTGATAGCAGGAAGGCGTATGCTTACGTTAGGTACGTTAACACCCTTCTTCTGTCCGAGAAGTCCGCCATTTATAACCTTACATACAATATCTGTTCCGTTAACTACTTCCTCAACATGAAGTTCGATAAGACCATCATCAATAAGTATTACGTTGCCCTTGCTTACATCAGCAGGAAGACCCGAATAAGTAATAGATACTTCATTCTCATTACCGACAATATTTCTTGTTGTAAGTGTGAACTTCTGACCATCCTTGATATCAAGCTTAATATCGTCCTTAAGGACACCTGTACGGATCTCAGGTCCCTTTGTATCAAGAAGCATAGCGATTGGAATTCCAAGCTCGTCTCTTACGCTCTTGATTATGTCCACTCTGCCCTTCTGCTCCTCATGATCACCGTGTGAAAAATTGAATCTTGCGATATCCATTCCGGCAAGAGCCATCTGCTTAACAAGCTCTCTGTCATTGGTGTTCGGACCCATTGTACAAATGATCTTTGTCTTTTTCATGTTATATAATTCCTCCAAACAGATATAATTTCTTGTAATTTGTAACATATTTAGAACATACCAAATACTTATATATGTTATACGTTGAATACGTTCCCTGTCAACTCATTTTTGAAAAAATTTGCTGATTATAAACCGATTTTCTAATTATTGCCATTCCTGACATGCACATGTGTGTAAAGATGGTCACTGCAATACTCGTAATTGCCATCGCACTTTGAGCAGAATCTGAACTCGAGATTCGGCGCATCCAGTTCGGTTCTGTGACATACCGCACAGTAGTGCCTTGCCTTCACCGGATTTATCTTCTCAAATCTTCCGTTCTGACTGTCACCTGCCGTACCATGTCCCTGCTGTACCTTCATTGCCTTGCGGAAGGCCTTCTGTCCTCTTGTTCTTGATGACTTTCTTGTCATAAGCCAGAATACAAGGAAATTAAGCATAGAAACAAGTGCTGCCGTTGCATTCACATAAGCGCTGCTGCATATTGATGCAAATGTTGACGAATACGGCAGAAGTCCGAGTGAAACAAACCCGCGCAGCAGCGACTGTGCCAATGCCGGACTCGTCTGTGCAAGCACTCCGAGAAGCGGTGACAGATATCCTATGATAATCGTAAGCCCGATATATATTCCATCAAAATACGCCAGCCACTTTATCTTTATCGGAATTATAAAGAACAAAAGTACCTGTGTATCCGGAGCTATCATTGCAAATGCCATAAAAAGCGCAAGATTGATATAATATGTGCTCAATGTAAGATTAACACCGAATATAAGGTATATAATGATTGCCGCAGCCACATTAAGAAGTACACCCATAAAGAAATATACATTAAATCTGAATGAACCCCATACATTCTCAAGGACGGTTCCTATCATGTAGTACATATACAGTGAGAAGAATATCCAGAAAAAGCTTGTCGACGGCGGCTGAATGATAAATGTTACTATACGCCATATCTGCCCGTGAAGTATCGCCTGTGCATTAAGTGAAAGATATGCATCATATACATTAGGGAAGAATGCTTCAAGGATAAATCCGAATGCATAAAGTGCAATGATATAATACATCAGGTTCTTTATTGCGTACCTGCCGTATTTGCGTTCCAGTTTGTCAAACCAATTCATACTGTTATTGTCTCCCATTTATAAAATAATAGTCATTTTAATATTATACGACCTGCATGCTGCTACGTCAATAAAGGGCAGGCAGGCAATAATTTCAAAATTTCAATAAACTAATAAACATTTGATAAACATTTGACTTTAACTTGCTAATTTCGACACCGAGTAATATAATGAGAAATATTGCATAAATCAGGATTTCGTTTCCTATTTATTATGGGAGGTTATTTAATGAATTCAATCAGCAAAACATACAGACTCGGTATCGACATCGGTTCAACTACCGTCAAGATTGCCGTAATCGATGAAGCTAACAACATTATGTTCTCTGATTATGAGCGGCATTTTGCCAATATCCAGGAGACACTGCAGGGACTTCTTACCAAAGCAGTCAGTGAGCTTGGTGAATTTGATGTATACCCTGTAATTACAGGTTCAGGCGGACTTACTCTTGCCAAGCATCTTGAAGTGCCTTTCACACAGGAGGTCGTTGCTGTATCTACTGCACTGCAGGACTATGCTCCGCAGACAGATGTAGCCATAGAGCTTGGCGGCGAGGATGCCAAGATAATATATTTCACTAACGGAATTGACCAGCGTATGAATGGTATCTGCGCAGGTGGTACAGGCTCATTCATTGACCAGATGGCTTCTCTTCTTCAGACTGATGCAAGCGGTCTGAATGAATACGCCAAAAATTATAAGTCAATATACCCTATTGCCGCAAGATGCGGTGTATTCGCCAAGTCAGACATACAGCCTCTTATCAACGATGGTGCTACTAAGGAAGACCTTGCAGCATCTATATTCCAGGCTGTAGTCAACCAGACAATAAGCGGTCTTGCATGTGGTAAGCCAATCAGAGGCAATGTTGCATTTCTTGGCGGTCCTCTGCATTTCCTTTCAGAGCTTAAAGCTGCATTTGTAAGAACACTTTCTCTTACTCCCGAGCAGACGATAGCTCCTGACCATTCACATCTTTTTGCAGCTGTCGGTTCTGCCATGAATTATAAGGAAGACGTATGTGTTCCCGTAGAATCAATAATAAAGAAGCTTGCAGGCAAGATTAAGATGGATTTTGAAGTTGCCCGCATGGAGCCTCTCTTTGAAAATGAGATTGACTACGCAGACTTTACCGCAAGACATAACGTACATAAGGTTAAGACCGGTGACCTTGCTGCATATGAAGGCAACTGTTATCTCGGTATTGATGCAGGTTCAACAACAACCAAGGTTGCACTTGTCGCTGAGAACGGAGACCTTCTCTACTCCTTCTACAGCAGTAATAACGGTAATCCTCTTGCCACAACAATAAAGGCTATCAAGGATATTTACAGTAAGCTTCCTCCACGCGCCAAGATTGTGCAGTCTTGTTCAACAGGTTATGGTGAAGCGCTTATTAAGGCTGCCCTTCTTCTTGATGAAGGCGAGGTTGAGACTGTTTCCCATTACTATGCAGCCGCATTCTTTGATCCTGACGTTGACTGTATCATAGATATCGGCGGTCAGGACATGAAATGCATCAAGATAAAGAACCAGACTGTAGACAGTGTCCAGCTTAATGAGGCATGTTCTTCAGGCTGCGGTTCATTTATAGAGACATTTGCGAAGTCACTTAATTATTCAATTACGGATTTTGCACAGGAAGCTCTCTTTGCCGAGCATCCTATTGACCTTGGTACACGCTGCACCGTATTCATGAATTCAAAAGTTAAGCAGGCTCAGAAGGAAGGTGCATCAGTTGCCGATATATCTGCCGGTCTTGCTTACTCAGTAATAAAGAACGCTCTTTATAAGGTTATCAAGATTGCCGACCCTAAGGATCTCGGTTCACATATCGTTGTACAGGGCGGTACTTTCTACAATGATGCCATTTTAAGAAGCTTTGAGAAGATTACCGGCGTCTCCGTAATCCGTCCGGATATTGCCGGTATTATGGGTGCTTTCGGTGCTGCCCTTATCGCCCGCGAGCGTTATGACGGAATCTCTGATTCCTCAATGCTTAGCATCGATAAGATTAATGCACTCACAGTTGAGACAAGAATGACAAGATGTAAGGGCTGTACCAACAACTGCCACCTTACAATCAACAGATTCTCCGGTGGCCGCCAGTTCATCACAGGCAACCGCTGTGAACGCGGACTCGGTCATGAGAAGAATAAGGAGAATATACCTAATCTCTTTGATTATAAGCTTCACAGGCTGTTTGATTATGAGCCGCTTACTGCCGATAAAGCTCCACGTGGTGTTGTAGGTATTCCGCGTGTTCTTAATATGTATGAGAATTATCCTTTCTGGTATACATTCTTCACACAGCTCGGATACCGTGTAGTACTCTCACCTGAATCAAGCCACAAGCTCTATGAGCTCGGTATTGAATCAATTCCAAGTGAATCAGAGTGTTATCCTGCTAAGCTTGCGCACGGACATGTAACATGGCTTATAAGACAGGGCGTCAGGTTCATCTTCTATCCTTGTATTCCATATGAGCACAAGGAGATTGAGAATACCAACAACCACTACAACTGCCCAATCGTTACTTCTTATGCCGAGAATATAAAGAATAACGTAGAGGAGCTTGTAACTGAGCACATAGATTTCCGTAACCCATTCCTTACATTCGAGAGCCTTCAGGTTATGTCAAAGCGCCTTGTAGAAGAATTCAGGGCTGAGATACCTGAGAAGGAGATTAAGGCTGCCGCCAAGGCTGCATGGCTTGAGCTTCTTCAGGCAAAAGACGATGTCCGCAGGAAGGGTGAGGAGACTCTTGAGTACCTTGAGAAGACAGGCAGGCGCGGAATAGTTCTCGCCGGCCGTCCTTACCACATTGACCCTGAGATTAACCACGGTATCCCTGAGCTTATCAATTCATTTGGTATCGCAGTGCTTACAGAAGATTCAATCTCACACCTCGGCAAGGTTGAACGTCCTCTTATCGTAATGGATCAGTGGATGTATCATTCAAGACTTTATGCTGCTGCAAGTTATGTTGCAACTAAGGATAACCTTGACCTGATACAGCTTAACTCATTCGGCTGCGGTCTTGATGCCGTAACCACAGATGCAGTCAATGACATCCTTACTAAGGCAGGCAAGATTTACACCGTCCTTAAGATTGATGAGGTTAACAACCTTGGTGCTGCCAGAATCCGTGTACGTTCACTTATCGCAGCACTCCGTGTACGTGATTCCAGGCACTACAAGAGACACATTGAATCCCCTGCTTTCAAGCGCGTGGAATTCACACCTGAGATGCGCAAGAACTATACTATTCTCTGCCCTCAGATGTCACCTATACATTTTGACCTGTTAGGCCCGGCACTTTCATCATGCGGATATAATTTTGAAGTGCTTGACAATGATAACAAGTCATCTATTGACGTTGGACTCAAATATGTTAATAATGATGCCTGCTACCCTTCACTTATGGTTGTAGGCCAGATAATGAGCGCAGTCCTTTCCGGCAGATACGACCTCACAAGGACTGCCATAATCATAACACAGACTGGCGGAGGATGCCGTGCATCCAACTATATCGGATTCATCAGACGCGCCCTCATAAAGGCCGGACATCCTGAGATTCCTGTAATATCACTCAGTGCGCAGGGGCTTGAGACTAACTCAGGTTTCTCATACGACTATATGATGCTTAAGAAGGCCATGATGGCAGTTGTGTACGGCGACGTATTTATGAACGTCCTGTACCGCACACGTCCATATGAGGCTGTTCCCGGCTCAGCCAACGCTCTCCATGAGAAATGGAAGAACATCTGTGTCGAACAGCTTGTAAAAGACAAAGTAAGCATGCGCGAATATAAGAAGAATATATATGCGATTGTGAAGGATTTTGACGAACTTCCTCTTCTTGATATCAAGAAGCCCCGCGTAGGCATCGTAGGTGAGATTCTTGTTAAGTTCCTTCCTTCAGCCAACAATTATCTTGTTGATCTGCTTGAATCAGAGGGTGCAGAAGCTGTAATGCCTGACCTTATGGGCTTCCTTCTCTACTGCTGTGAGAATGCCAACTTCAAGCATAAGTATCTGGGAACGCCTGCCAAGTCAGCAATAATTAACAACTTTGTTATTACATTCCTTGAATGGTTCCGTAAGGATGCCAAGGCTGCGCTCCAAGCAAGCAGGCGCTTCACAGCTCCGTCAACTATTAAGGAGACATCAGCTGCTGCCAAAGATATCGTATCATTAGGCAACCAGACCGGTGAAGGATGGCTTCTTACAGGTGAGATGATAGAGCTTATCCATAACAATGTGCCTAATATTGTCTGCTGTCAGCCATTTGCATGTCTTCCTAACCATATTGTAGGTAAGGGTGTTATCAAAGAACTCCGTGCAGCATATCCTGATGCCAACATAATCGCAGTGGATTATGATCCGGGTGCAAGTGAAGTTAACCAGCTTAACAGAATTAAGCTTATGCTCTCGACAGCACAGAAGCAGCTTAATCAGCAATAATCTGTCACATATAAAAAATGTGGATATTCAATCCGTTATCATTGATTGAATATCCACATTTTTATTTTATCTCTTTTTCTTCATCTTATCAAGATAACGCATCTCTTCCCCGCCTCTATGCGTAGGTTTCTCTCCGACATCCTCCATCCACATGACGCCGTTAACCGACTTGGCTATCTTAAGCATACAGTCAGGGCAATATCTTCCATACCTGATATCTGTCCCGCACTTCTGGCACTTTATATATGTATCCGAACCATCAGGTATCTCTATCCTTCCCTGTCTTAAGAGCATATTAACATATTCAAGCGATACCCCCGTCTCGTCGCTTATAATAATCGCCGGCTGTGGTCCTGCTTTTTCAAGGAATTCCTTCACCCTGCCAAAATCCGACAGTTCAGTTCTTCCACACTTAGGACACTTAAACTGTTCTCCGAACATATACTTCATATTAGTTCCACAGTCAGGACATATCTTAGTACGTTCATATCTCTGTGCCTTAATCTTTCGTTCATCTGTCTCACCACTCCCGGCAGACTTTGATTTTGGCAAAGCCATAACAATCAACCCCTTCCATCATCCATTAAGATTAAGATTCTTATATCTGTCATAATTAATATTCTTATGGTCACCTTCATTAAGATTGACATTGCGGTATCTGTCACTTTTTATCCTGTCTGCGCTGCCATCAGAAAGTCCTCTTATTGCATCACCCTTCCTGTCATCAGCCGCATTCTGTGCCTTACCTCTTAAGTCTCCGTAACCTACAATCTTTCCCTGCTCAAGAGTCACTTCTTTCTGCTTAAGAATCTGCTTACGCTGTCTCTCATTAATATATCTTGAGAGTGCCACAACCTTATTATTAAGCTTGCACCCATACAGCACCTTCTCCTCGCCATATACGACCTTACGTACAACAAGGCCTGTAAGTGACATGCTGGCACCGTCATCGCTGAATACCAGTCTTACTATAAGACCATCTGAATTCTCTATGTCATCCTTTGCAACAATTGAAAATCCCGACTCACTTATATCCTGTACCATTACATCGCTTGCTTTCCTGTTGGCACCTATCTGTGCAACACCCTGAAGTCCGAGCGGAAGCCTGAATGCACTTCTTCTGTTCTCTTCAAGTCCGGTTGTAACCGATGTAATTCTATATAAAGTATTCTTCTTATATACAGTTGTCTCAACTCTGATTCTCCGCCATACTACCGGTGGATGATTCTGCCTGTTAAGGACCAGATTCACAACGATTCTGTCTGATGCAAAGCTTAAAACCTTATCCTGTACTCTTACCGGTGATGCGTATATGCCTCCCCCATCAGCTGCATCTACCATATCTGACTTGAATTCATATCGCGCCCCGTTAATGATAACTTCAAGAGTTATCTCCTCCCCCTGACGTATCTCAGTCAGTTTCATCTGGCGTCCACCTTTCTCATCCTTTTACGACTATAGTATCATTTATCTATAAATATATCACAATTGTTTCAATTGTTCAACAAAATAAAATACCGCACAAAAGACTGCACAATAGTCTTTCATGCGGTATGCAGATACTAAAAATCATATGTCTGCTTCAACGGCATATTACTCTTCATCATCCTCAGCCGGTGCATCCCAGTTATGGTATACATTCTGAACATCATCATCCTCATCAAGAAGCATAAGTATTCTGTTCATCTTCTTGATATCCTCTTCTGATGTAAGCTCAACATAATTCTGCGGAATCTTTGTTACCTCGGCTGATGCCATAGGTATCTTCTGCTCCTCAAGAGCCTGACGTACTGTCTCAAAATCGTCAGGAGCAGTTGTTATCTCAAAGCTGTCATCTTCCTCTGAAAAATCATCAGCGCCTGCATCAAGTGCTATCATCATAAGGTCATCTGCATCCATATCGCATTCTTCCTTAGATACGATTATAAGTCCCTTATCATCAAACATGAAAGATACACAGCCCGGAGTACCGATGCTTCCGCCGCCCTTTGTAAATGCGCTTCTGATATTAGAAGCAGCACGGTTACGGTTATCTGTAAGCGCCTCGACAATAATTGCCGAACCGCTTGGACCATAGCCTTCATATACAACTGACTCATAATTAGACGCATCTGAACCTGCAGCCTTCTTAATAGCACGCTCAATTGTATCGTTAGGCATATTGTTAGCCTTAGCTTTGGCAACAACAGTTCTTAACTTACTGTTATTGTTCACATCAGGGCCGCCCTCTTTAACTGCAACCATGATTTCCTTACCGATTCTTGTAAATATCTTTCCCTTTGCTGCATCATTAGCAGCCTTCTTATGTGCTATATTAGCAAATTTTGAATGTCCTGACATAAAACAAACTCCTCAAACTACTTATTAAAGATTAGCCTTAATCTTCTCAATCATATCTGCATATTCAGCATCTGTAAGATACTTTCTGTCCGGGTTCATAAGGAACACACCGCCCCATTCAAACTCGTCCTTATACTTAGGAGTGAGGTGGAAATGCAGATGGTGGCCTGTGTCACCATAAGCGCCATAATTCACCTTATCCGGATGGAAGGCTGCCATAATTGCTCTGGCAACTCTTGCAACATCCTCAAAATATGCAGCTCTCTCTTCAGCTGTAAGCTCATTCATATCACCTACATGCTTCTTATGTGCAACAATACATCTTCCCGGATGACTCTGCTCTTTGAAAAGATATACCTTAGATGTCTCAAGCTCACAAATCTTAATTCCGAACTTTGCTACAAGTTCTCCCTCAACGCAATATGCGCAATTGTTATCTATCATAACCATTCTCCTTTTAACTCTTTATATTATTCAGCAGGGCAGTCCTTGATGCTGAAGCTTATTCTTCCCATCTTGTCCTTGCCGAGGCATATGCAGCGGACTGTATCACCAAGTGTAAGCACATCCTCAACATGATTGATTCTTTCCTTGGCAATCTTAGAGATATGTACCATACCTTCCTTACCAGGTGCGAATTCGATAAATGCACCGAACTCCTTGATGCTTACAACCTTACCTTCAAATATCTGTCCTTCTTCAAAGTCTGTAACGATAGTATTGATATACTTCAGTGCCTTCTGCATTCCTTCGCTCTCAACACCACAGATAGATACGAAGCCGTCATCGTTAATATCAATCTTAACGCCTGTCTCTTCAATAATCGCATTGATTGTCTTACCGCGCTGGCCTACAACGTCACCAATCTTTGCAGGATCAATCTTTGTCTGGATAATCTTAGGAGCGTACTTGCCAACCTCTTTACGTGGCTCCGCAATTGCAGGCTTCATACATGTATCCATGATGAAAAGTCTTGCTTCTCTTGTTCTTGCAATAGCCTCTTCAACAATCGGTCTTGTAAGTCCGTGAATCTTGATATCCATCTGAATAGCTGTGATACCTTCTGTAGTACCTGTTACCTTGAAGTCCATATCGCCAAAGAAATCTTCAAGTCCCTGAATATCAGTAAGTACGATATAATCGTCGTCTGTGTCTCCCGTAACAAGACCACATGATATACCTGCTACCATTCTCTTAATAGGTACACCGGCTGCCATAAGTGACATACAGGAAGCACATGTTGATGCCATTGATGTTGAACCGTTAGACTCAAATGTCTCGGATACGGCACGGATTGCATATGGGAACTCTTCCTCTGACGGAAGTACAGGTATAAGTGCTCTCTCTGCGAGTGCTCCATGTCCAATCTCACGACGTCCCGGTCCTCTTGAAGGCTTTGTCTCACCTACTGAGTATGAAGGGAAGTTATAGTGATGAATATATCTCTTAGCTGTAACATTCTCATCAAGTCCGTCTACCTTCTGTGCCTCTGATAAAGGCGCAAGTGTTACAACATCGCAGATCTGTGTCTGTCCTCTTGTGAACATAGCCGAGCCGTGAACTCTCGGAATAAGGTCAATCTCTGCTGCAAGCGGACGAATCTGTGTGATAGCACGTCCATCAGGTCTCTTGTGGTCCTTAAGAATCATCTTCCTTACAGTCTTCTTCTGATACTGGTATACAGCTTCGCCAAGGATTGCAAGCCATTCCTCATTATCAGCAAAGGCTTCCTTGAACTTCTCTGTTATTGCATCGATGTTAGCTTCTCTTGTCTGCTTGTCATCTGTGAATACTGCAACTTCCATCTCCTCAGGTGTTACGATTGCCTTCATTGCATCGAACATCTCCTGTGGGATAGCGCAGCTCTCATATGAATGCTTTGGCTTGCCAACCTCGGCTACAATCTTATTGATAAACTCAATAATTGTCTGGTTTACTTCGTGGCACTTGTAGATAGCCTCAATCATCCTGGCTTCCGGAACTTCATTAGCTCCACACTCAATCATGATTACCTTCTGGCTTGTAGAAGCAACCGTAAGTCTCAAATCACCATTCTTCCACTGCTCCTGTGAAGGATTGACAACAAATTCACCATCAATCATACCAAGCTGTGTCATAGCACATGGCCCGTCAAATGGGATATCAGATATACATGTGGCAATTGAAGCACCAAGCATGGCAACAAGCTCAGGGCGGCACTCAGGATCTACTGACATTACCATATTGTTAAGAGTAACATCGTTACGGTAATCCTTAGGGAACAGAGGTCTCATAGGACGGTCAATCACTCTTGATGTAAGGATTGCATTCTCTGATGCCTTGCCTTCTCTCTTGTTGAAGCCACCCGGAATCTTACCTACCGCATAAAGCTTCTCCTCATATTCTACGCTGAGTGGGAAGAAATCAATTCCCTCTCTTGGCTCCTTTGATGCTGTTGCTGTTGAAAGAACAACAGTATCACCGTAATGCATAAGTGCTGCACCGTTAGCCTGTGCACACACTCTGCCAACATCAACAGTAAGTGTTCTGCCGGCAATTTCCATTGAATAACTCTTGTACATTTCCATTCTCCTTTTCTGATTATTTATTAATAGACAGAAGCTCCGAAACAACTGAAATACACACTTGGACCACATAGTGTGCCAAAATCCGGCAAAAGTATGTATTTCAGTGGTCTCGGGATAAACTTCTGTTACCATACTTACGAAAAAAGAGGCGGAATGTCTCCCGCCTCTAATCTGCAATTACTTTCTGAGTCCTAAACGCTCAATCAAAGCACGGTAAGCATCGATATCATCCTTCTTGAGGTACTCAAGCAAAGCTCTTCTCTTACCAACCATCTTAAGAAGTCCTCTTCTTGAATGGTGATCCTTAGCATTAACCTTAAGATGCTCTGTAAGCTCGTTAATTCTCTCTGTAAGGATAGCTACCTGAACCTCAGGTGAACCTGTATCCTGTGGAGTTCTACCGTATGCAGCAATAATCTCTGCCTTCTTTTCCTTTGAAATCATCGTGATTTCCTCCTTAAAAATAATATTAATCACCTGATATTAAGACAAGGCTGGAGTATCCTTTGCCTGAATATCGGCTCACATACTCATTTAATATATCACACAGTGTATGCATTTTCAAGCATTTTTTTAAATCATAAACAGCTGTCTTGCGAACTGTGCATCGGCATCTATCTGCTTATGCAGCGCCTCAATATTATCAAACTTCATCTCAGGTCTCTGAAAATGCCTGAGCTGTACTTCCACATTCACTCCGTATACATCTTCATCAAAATCAAACAGGAATGTCTCAACACTAATCTCGGCATTGTCCTTTACGGTAGGCTTGATGCCTACATTGGTAACTCCATAAAAGCTTTTTCCGCCGAGTATTGTAACAGATGCATATACACCATTAGGCGGAAGCAGTTTTCCTGCCGGTGGGTATATATTAATCGTAGGAAGGTTCATTGTCCTGCCAATCTGGCTTCCCTTCGCAATAACGCCGTTAACCGAGTATGGTCTTGCGAGGAGCATATTGACA
Organism: [Bacteroides] pectinophilus; assembly: GCA_025146925.1. NCBI lineage: Bacteria > Bacillati > Bacillota > Clostridia > Eubacteriales > [Bacteroides] pectinophilus. The sequence goes on from CP102260.1 coordinate 1,865,311, forward strand.
GTTTCCATATGTCCTACCTGAAGTTCTTCCCTGACAAACGTGCTGCTTATCTCACGTTCTTCATAACATTCTTTTGGGACAACAACAAGTTCAAATCCGGCTTCATCCGCCATATCCGCAAGCATCTGTACATTACCGCGGCCGCCTTTGCCGAATGTATAATCCGGGCCTACCACAACACACACTGCTTTGAGACTTTTTCTTATTATATCTTCAACAAATACTTCAGGCTCCGTATTCATAAACTCACTTGTAAATGGATACTCAACCAGAATATCTATGCCAAGACTCTCTATAAAGCTTCTTCTCTCAGCATTGGTCATGATATAGCTCTGTCCCGGAGTCTTGCTAAGACTTACCGGTATATGGTCAAATGTAAATGCTGCTGACATTGCACCATATCCGGAAGCCTTATCCCTTACCGTTGCAAGCAGCTTCTGATGACCTTTGTGTACGCCGTCAAACTTGCCAAGCGTCACAACAGTAGCACCTTCAATTGTAAACTTATCAGTATCATGAATGTATCTCATTCATCTGCTCCTCAATTATCCCCTGCTGCCTCACCGGCATCATAAAACATCTTAACAGGCACAAGACGGCCTTCTGCGTGTCTGTATATCCCGACGAATATTCCGCAGGAATCGTACATCCTGAAGCTCTCGTCATCGTGTGCAGCTGCTTCCCCTTCTACTGCAATATATTCCTCAGTCACAGGTATCATATTGCCATTATGAAGCGCAGCATCAGCACGCTCACACCCATGTATGGCACGATATTTATTGAATATTGCATCTATCGGTATAATATTGTCTGCTATATCGCCAAGCAGGACTTTTGCCTGAACACTTCCAAGTGTAAGCGCATTATCTGTATTAAAGCAGCCTACCGACGTACGTGTAAGCTCCTTCATACATGCACCGCATCCAAGTCTGTCTCCTATATCATTGCAAAGTGCTCTTATGTATGTTCCTTTTGAACATTCTACTGTCATTCTGACAGTATGCTCCTGAACATTAAGCTCGTTCACCCTGATTGATTCTATTCTTACATGCCTTGGTTTGCGTTCAACCTCTATTCCCTGCCTTGCAAGCTCATAAAGCTTTCTGCCATTATGCTTAAGTGCAGAATACATCGGAGGTATCTGCTCATAGTCTCCTACAAAGCTGTCTATTGCATCCATTATCTTTCGTGCATCTGTCTCAGGTTCACACATTCTGATAACATTGCCTGACGTATCCTGTGTATCCGTGGTCTGCCCAAGCAGCATAACAGCCTCATATGTCTTATTCCAGTCAGTAAGCATATCACACATCCTCGTCGCCTTGCCTAAGCATACCGGGAGAACCCCTTGGGCATCAGGGTCAAGTGTCCCCGTATGGCCTATCTTTTTCTGATGCAGGATGCCCCTTAACTTTGCAACGACATCATGTGATGTATATCCTTTTTCCTTGTAGATATTTATGACGCCATTAATCATATATTTTCTTTCCCATCTGCAGTTCAAGCTGTGCTCCGATGTTATTTATAATGTCGTGAACCGTTCCATGCATTGTGCATCCGGCAGCACGTACATGTCCGCCGCCGCCAAAATGCATTGCTATCCTGCTGACATCAATATAGCTCTTCGAGCGCAGGCTGACCTTGTATTCATGAATGCCGGTCTCATATAGAAATATTGCGACTTCAACACCATCAGTAAGTCTTAACTGTTCAATAATGCCACCGAGCGCCTTGCCATCCACGCCATAAAAATCCATGGTTTTTCTGTTAACAGCTGAAAAAATGCATTTACCATCGTAGAAAAGCACGCTTTCAAGAAGAGCTCTTCCAAGAATCTGGTTCTGGTTATACGTCTTCTTATAAAAGCTGTTGTCTATTATATCCGAATATGCAATGCCCTTTTCCATCATGCGTCCTGCGATAGTCATTGTATCAGCAGATGTACAGCTGTATTTGAACACGCCGGTATCATGAATAATTCCCGTATATATGCATTCAGCCGTATTCTTACTTATAAGACTGTCATCAAGTGTTCCGTACAGTACTTCACATGTAGAGCTTGCATCCGGCATAATAACTGATGCATCTGCAAAACCGCCATTGCTCACATGATGGTCAAGGCATATCTTCTTAACCGAATTATTGTAGCACTTTACAAACGGCTTGAATCTTTCCACGTCCGAACAGTCAAGCACAAAAAATACATCGTGCGCCTTGTCATCCGCTTCATGCTTTATCTCATCAATTCCATTGATATAGCCGAATTCATCACCAGGCTTTTCAAGATATACATCCACCTGAATACCAGGCATATTATCAATAATATAATTGTATAATCCCATGCATGAGCCTACGCAGTCACCATCAGGACGTACATGTCCCGTAATTCCCACAGTCTTTGCACCCGCCAGTTCTTCTGCAATATTCATATGGCTGTCCTCCTGTCTGTTCTTCATTCCTGCTATTATTGTTCATTTCCGTTACTGTTCTGATAAGTTCTCTTCATCCTCATCACCGCCGTCTTCAAGACCTGCGTTAACCTCATCAATAAGACGTGACATTCTTACTCCGTACTCAATTGACTGATCAAGTATAAATCTTATCTCAGGCGTATTTCTCAGATTAACCGTATGTGCAAGTTCCCTTCTGATATATCCTTCTGCGCTCTTAAGACCGGCAATCGTATCCTGCTGTGCTTTTTCGTCTCCGAGGACACTTATATATGCCTTACATGTCTTAAGGTCAGGTGCGACCTCCACCGTCACGACAGATGTCATCGGGTGGATTCGCGGATCCTTAATCTCATTATGGATAATATTGCTCAACTCTCTCTGAACTTCGCCATTGATACGTGTATTCTTAATACTGTTTTTACGCATATCATTCTCCATTTCTGATTATCACAATATTACTGTCTTGGAATCTCAACCATCTCGTAAGCTTCCATAGTATCATCCTCTTTGATGTCGTTGAACTTCTCAAGAACAATACCACACTCATAGCCTTCCTTAACTTCCTTAACATCATCCTTGAATCTCTTAAGTGATGCAAGAGGACCGTCATATATAGTCTCATCATCTCTCTTAAGACGTACGGATGCATTACGTGTGATATAACCGTCAAGTACATATGAACCTGCAATTACACCTACACCTGAAGCCTTGTATGTCTGACGTACAACAAGCTTACCTGTAACCTTCTCCTCGTACTTAGGCTCAAGCATACCCTTAAGTGCTGCCTCAACATCCTCGATGGCATTGTAGATTACCTTATACAGGCGGATATCAACCTTCTCACGGTCAGCAACAGCATGTGCCTGATTATCAGGCTTTACATTGAAGCCGATAATGATGGCATTAGATGCTGAAGCAAGTGTAACATCAGATTCATTAATGTTACCAACACCGCCATGGATAATCTTAACAACAACTTCTTCATTAGAAAGCTTGAGAAGACTGCTCTTAACCGCCTCAACAGAACCCTGTACATCAGCCTTAACAATAAGATTAAGCTCCTTAACATTACCTGCCTGAATCTGGCTGAACAGATCATCAAGTGAAAGCTTAGCCTTAGTATCATCAAGAAGCTTCTCTCTTCCTTCTCTGATGAATGTCTCAGCAAAGTTTCTTGCTTCCTTATCATTCTCTGTTGCAACAATAATCTCACCGGCATTAGGAACATCATTAAGTCCGAGTACCTCTACAGGTGTAGAAGGGCCTGCTGACTTAACCTTGTTACCCTTATCGTCAGTCATTGCACGAATCTTGCCATAGCATGAACCGGCAGCAACATTGTCTCCTACATGGAGAGTACCCTTCTGTACAAGGATATTGGCAACCGGGCCCTTGCCCTTGTCAAGACGTGCCTCAATCACAAGACCTCTTGCCTTACGGTTAGGATTAGCCTTAAGTTCAAGCACTTCCGCATCGAGAAGAATCATCTCAAGGAGATTATCAATACCCTCCTTAGTATGTGCAGATACCGGACAGAATATTGTGCTTCCGCCCCAGTCTTCAGGAATAAGTTCATATTCTGTAAGTTCCTGCTTAACTCTTTCAATATTGGCATTAGGCTTATCAATCTTATTAATTGCAACAATTATATCAATTCCTGCTGCCTTGGCATGGTTGATAGCTTCTACTGTCTGTGGCATTACACCGTCATCTGCCGCAACAACAAGGATTGCAATATCAGTTGACTGTGCACCGCGCATACGCATTGCTGTAAATGCTTCGTGTCCCGGAGTATCAAGGAATGTAATCTTCTGTCCGTTAATCTCTACTGTATAAGCACCAATCTTCTGTGTGATGCCGCCGGACTCCTTGGCTGTAACATTAGTTGAACGGATTGCATCAAGAAGAGAAGTCTTACCATGGTCAACATGACCCATTACGCAGACTACAGGTGGTCTTGTAACAAGTGTTGCAGGATCTTCTTCATCTTCCTTAAGAAGCTCTGCTATAACATCAACCTTCACTTCATGGTCACAGATGCAGTTGAACTCAAGTGCAATCTCCTCTGCTGTATCGTAATCAATCTCCTGATTGATAGTAACTACCTTTCCCTGAAGAAACAGCTTCTTAACAACAGCTGCCGGCTGAACTTTCATCTTATCTGCAAGTTCCTTGATTGTCAGTGTATCAGGAAGAATGAGGTTTTTAATTGTCTCTTCCTTCTCTACAGGCTTTGCAGGAGTATTCTTCTTCTGGTTAGCGAACTTAAGATTCTCTTTTGAATCTCTGTCTCTTTGATTCTTACGGTCATTATTGCGATCATTCTTACGGCTGTCCGGTCTTCTGCTATCCGGCTTCTGCTCAAATGTAAAATCTTCCTGGATAGTATCACGTCTGCGGTCATCTCTTCTTGCGCCCTGTCCGCCTCTGTTATCACGGTTGAAGCTTCCCTGACCGCCGCCTCTGTTATCTCTGTTATAGCCGCCCTGTCCGTTACGGTTGTCACGGTTATCCCTGTTGTAGCCGCCCTGTCCGTTACGGTTGTCACGGTTATCCCTGTTGTAGCCGCCCTGTCCGTTACGGTTGTCACGGTTATCCCTGTTGTAGCCGCCCTGTCCGTTACGATCTCTGTTATCTCTGTTATAGCCGCCCTGTCCGTTACGGTTGTCACGGTTATCCCTGTTGTAGCCGCCCTGTCCGTTACGGTTGTCACGGTTATCCCTGTTGTAGCCGCCCTGTCCGTTACGGTTGTCACGGTTATCCCTGTTGTAGCCGCCCTGTCCGTTACGGTCTCTGTTATCTCTGTTGTAACCGCCCTGTCCGTTACGATCTCTGTTATCTCTGTTGTAACCGCCCTGTCCGTTGCGGTCACGGTTATCTCTGTTGTAACCGCCCTGTCCGTTACGGTCTCTGTTATCTCTGTTGTAGCCGCCCTGTCCGTCACGATTTCTTGTGCTGTTCTGCGGATTATATACCTGTGTTATACGTGACTTCTTCTCTCCGTCCTGATTCTGTCCCTGACCGTTCTGATTCTGTGGTCTTGCTGACTGTTGCTGATTCTGTGTCTTAGGCTGTGCAGGCTGCTCAGTTCTTGCCTGTGCAGGCTGGGCGCTCTTAGTCTGCTGTGATGCATTAGCAGGTGCATGCGGTGCATTACCATTCTTTGTTGCTCCTGCCTGAACATACTTGCCTGACTTTGCAAGGCTCGCCTTTACCTTAGGAATATCATCATCCTTAATCCCGCTTGCCGGCTTATAATCCTTATCCTTGTCAATGCCCTTAAGTGCATCTATAATATCACTGCTCTGGACATTAATTTCTTTAGCTAATTCATGAATTCTCATAAATAAAAATCACCTTCCTCACATTCTATCAAATTCATCCGTGTCATCATCTTCAAATTCTTCGTACTCCGCAACAGACTGTTCAACGCCTGCCTGCAAAAGTCTCTTCTCTATTGCATCTGCAAATCCATCATCAAGAACCGCAACCGAAGCCTGAATATCTCTTCCAAGCGCATGCCCGAGTTCTTCCTTACTGCTGTATAAATAGCACGGTACCTGATAGAATGTACACATGTTTATGAATAATTTGTGTGTATTTTGTGATGCATCTGCCGCAACAATAACGACTGCCGCTCTGCCACTCTTAACTGCCTTTTCAACCGAGAATTCGCCACCGGCCAGTTTCCCGGCCTTCTTGGCAAGTCCAAGCATTGATAAAATCTTATCTGTTCTCAATCTCAGCCAACTCCTTCTGAAGATTCTCATATACTTCCTTTGGAATAGCCTGCTTGAATGAACGCTCCAGCCCCTTATTCTTAATCGCCTTATTAAGACATTCGGCATCAGGACATATATATGCGCCTCTTCCGCTCTTCTTGCCTGTCGGATCAAGAATAAATTCATTCTCAGCTGTATGAAGTACTCGAATCATTTCTTTTTTGCTCTTCATCTGCTGACAGCCTACGCACTGTCTTTGCGGTATCTTCTTTACTGTGCTCAAACTCTCACTCCTATTTTTATTCCAGTTCTTCGTTACCTGCTTCTTCCTCAACATCTCCATCCTGGATGTCTTCGTCCGGAAGTGCATCATTCATATTCTCTGAATATTCAGCGTCATCATCATATGACTCTTCGTTGTAGCCTTCATATTCTCCGGCTTCTCTTGCCTGTGATTCACTCTTGATATCAATCTTGAAACCTGTAAGTCTTGCTGCAAGCCTTGCATTCTGCCCTTCCTTACCGATTGCAAGTGAAAGCTGGTAATCAGGAACTACGACCTGTGCCGTCTTCTCTTCGTCATCGGCTATAACGGATACTACCTTTGCAGGGCTGAGTGCATTCTCAATGAGAATTGCAGGATTCTCACTCCAGTTGATAATATCAATCTTCTCACCACGGAGTTCATTGACAATCGCATTAACACGTGCACCGTTAAGGCCTACACATGCTCCTACAGGATCAACGTCAGGATTGTTAGACCACACAGCCATCTTAGTTCTTGATCCTGCCTCTCTTGCAATTCCCTTAATCTCAACAGTTCCGTCCTTAACTTCTGTAACCTCTGACTCAAACAGTCTCTTAACAAGATCCGGATGACTTCTCGACACCTTAACGATTACTCCCTTGGCAGTGTCAGTAACACTTACAACATAAAGCTTGATTCTCTCTGTCGGTACGAATACCTCACCCTTGACCTGCTCCTTAGGAAGAAGTACTGCATCCATCTTACCAAGATTAATACTTATCTTATCTCCGTTGATACGCTGTACGATACCTGTTACGATATCCTTTTCTTTCATTGCGTACTCAGAATATACTGACTTTCTCTCCTCTTCCCTGATTCTCTGAAGAATAATTCCCTTAGCCTTCTGGGCTGCGATTCTGCTGAAGTCCTCCGACTTAATCTCTACATTAATTCCGTTACCGATCTGTGCCTTTGAATTAATCTTAACTGCATCTTCAAGTGAAATCTGCTCAACAGGATCCTCAACATGCTCAACTACTCTCTTAGTAATAAATACACGGAAATCTCCTGTGTTACGGTCAATTCTTACAACAATGCCATCATCCTTTGTTATGCCAAAATGCTGCTTGCATCCTGTTATAAGAGAATTCTCGATAGCCTCTATAAGTATATCCTTGCTGATTCCTTTCTCCTTCTCCAAAGCATCAAGTGCTCCAATTAATTCTTTGTTCATTTTACTGTTTCCTCCTCAATCTGATTAATCTGTACTATTAAAATTCTATTGCAGGTCTTATAAGTGATATCTCAGACCTCTTTACAGTTACCTCTGTGTCGTCATCCATGACAAGCGTAGCACTTTCCTTATCATAGCTCTTAAGTTCCGCCTCAAATTCCTTAACTCCGTTAAGCGGGGCAAACAATTTTACTTCGAGGAGCTTACCAAGATTTCTCTGATAATCCTTATCCTTCTTAAGCGGTCTGAGAAGTCCCGGCGAACTTACCTCGAAGATATAAGCATCGTCAATATAGTCTTCCCTGTCAAGTATCTCATTAAACGCACGGCTTATCTTCTCACAGTCATTAACCGTAATGCCGCCATCCTTATCAATATACACTCTGAGATACCAGTCAGCACCTTCTTTGACATACTCAACATCAACAAGCTCAAAGCCTTCCGCATCTATAAGCGGGGTTATGAGTTCTTCCGTCTTCTTCTCATATGTTTCTCTTTTTGACATACACAGTTCCTTTCATCATCTCAAAAATGAAGGAGTGGACTTGCGCCCACTCCTTAACCTACTCTACTATACTAACTCATATTACCATAAAATGCAACTACTTTTTTGCAGCATCGCGTTTATCCACCATTGCCTTAAGAAACTGCAGACCGAATATTACAACTCCTCCGATAAGAAAGAACCATACATTGAATGTTTCCAATGTCATTGGCGGCTGCGGATTTTCCTTAAGTGAAGCAGGTCCGATAGCTATCGCATAGAACGAGCCAATCATCATTCCAAGGATAAAGTACATCATTGCACTTCTCTTCTTTTTAAGTCCATAACTTAACACCTTAACCACAGTAAGGACACCTGCTATAACTCCGCATCCGAATATTATAAGTGCCGGAAGATATGTGAAGTCAAGTTTAAAAAACGAAGAAACCGCGCCTATAACCGCCTGATACAGACCAAACACCAGAAGCAGTGTTGAGCCCGATATTCCCGGCAGTACCATTGCTGATATTGCAAACATTGCCGTAACAAACAGATATATGCCTACTCCCAATCCAAAATGTCCCCAGGCAAGATCTATTCCGTTACCCAGCACGCCATGCACCGAGAAATATGCAACAGCAACTACTACTGCCGCTCCGATTAAACTGAATACTATATTATAGTATCTGCCCACAATGGATTCTTTTTCTTCCATAATGATTATAGGCATTGCAAAAAGCACAAATCCTATAAACAGCGAACTGATATTATATATATGCTTCTCAAAAATCTGGTTGATAATAATAGATGCCATTGCCATACCTATTATCCATCCTGAACCCAGCTTAACAAGAAACAGCACAGCTGCCTTTCTCTTTTCCTTGTCCTTTGAAACAATGTTGTTGAGTGAGCCAATAAACTCATCATAGATTCCCATAAGGAATGCGATTGTACCGCCTGATACTCCCGGAACACTGTCCGCAAGAGCCATAAGGAATCCTCCAAGCACTCTGATTAACATAGCTTTTCCCTTCTTAATTAAATTTTATGCACTGCATGTAGTTCAGCACCTTAGTAATGTTATCATTATGATACAAATACTGTCAATGCATATTTAATTAAGATATAATTAAGCTTGCTTTAAACGCAGGTACAAAAAAAGCCTGCATGATATTCATGCAGGCTTCTTAGTAGCCAATAGGGGAATCGAACCCCTGATTCCGCCGTGAGAGGGCGGCGTCTTAACCTCTTGACCAATTGGCCTTAACGCTTTATTTCTTTTATTTTATTGCCGTTTCTTGCGACTTGTTTATAATACTACATCCTTTTACAAAATGCAAGCACTTTTTTTAATTTTTTTAAAATTTTTTCAAAAAAGTGTTCCGATGTCATGCAAAGCCGATAAAACCTGCAATTTTAAGTATTGTAATATACATTAAAATTGCACTTCCAATGATATACAGTGATTAAAATCAAAGGTCATCAGGATATTAATCACACCATCAGAAGTGCATATTCATCTCAGGTGTCAGGATATTATATAAAAGCTACTCTTCATCCTCTGAAGTATCATCAAATACTGCACTCGCGCCTGCATTGATAATTGCTTCTTCTTTTTCATCTTCCTCGTCATCTGAAATAATCTTAATCTTGCCTTCGTATAACTCTTCAACTGCAATTGAAAGTGGTTTCATTCCCTTAGTACCTTCAATAAGAGGTTCATCACCGGCAATAATCTCTCTTGCTCTCTTGGAAGTTGCAAGCACGATTGAATAACGGCTCTGTACTACCGGCTCCTCGCCCTCCTCAACATTCTGGTTAACTACCTTCATTAAATCTGCATAAGATGGATGTATCATCGTATATCTCCTTTCCACATATTAGTAAGCTCATCTCTAAACTGATTAATCTTCTCCAGATTATTGGATGCCTTGCAATGTTCATTGCCTATAATCTCATGTATCTGTTCAACACAGTCATCGAGCACATCATTGATAACTATATAATCATACTCTTCGACGCCCTGCGACTCTTCGACCGCCCTGAGCAGTCTCTTTTTAATCGTCGCCTCATCTTCAGTGCCTCTGCCCTCAAGTCTTTTTTTAAGTTCATCAGCAGTAGGCGGCATCAAAAACATCAGAACTGTATCAGGAAATTTTTCTCTGATCTTCAATGCCCCCTGAATCTCAATCTCCAGTATGACATCAAAGCCGTCCTCAAGCTTATGTTCCACATAATCTCTTGGAGTTCCATAATAATTATCAACATATTGCGCATGCTCAAGCAGCTTATCTTCAACTATCATCTGCTCAAACTCTTCCCTGGTCTTGAAAAAATATTCTCTTCCGTCAACCTCTCCCGGTCTTGGCTGTCTTGTTGTCGCCGATATCGACAGAGCATAATTGTCATACTTCTGAAGAAGACTCTTCACAACCGTTCCCTTACCGGAACCCGAAAAACCCGACAGTACAATTAACAATCCTCTACGCTTCATGCCTTGCCTCCGTTTCTGTCATTGAATTAAGACGTCCGGCAATCGTATCCGGTAAAAGTGAAGAAAGAACCACATTGCCACTGTCCATCACTATGACAGCCCTTGTCCTTCTTCCCTGTGTTGCATCAATAATGCGGCCTTCCTCTTTGGCTGTCTGAACAAGCCTCTTAGAAGGTGCTGAATCCGGAGTAACCATCGTAACAATCTTATCCGCATTAATTATATTGCCAAATCCAATATTAACTAACTTTGTCATTCACAACCTCACTGATACGACCCCTAATTATGGTATTATACACAATATCAGGCCAACAATCAAGATATTTTACAGTATTCTTATGATTCCGTGCCTGAAATCATTTTCAATCCTGATACCGCATTTTTCAAAAACTGTCTGATTATAAACATCCGCTGCATATATATCATCCTTAAGTAGCCATGATTCATCTGCAACCTTAGTTATAAGAGGTATTGCGCAGGTCTTGCGTATCGCTTTGAGATAATCGCTTCCTGCCTTATCAAATCCAAGTATTCTTGCATACTGCGGCGGATTATTCCAAGCATCAAGCTTAATATCCAGCAGTATATGTGTAAGTGCCCTGCTTATCCTTGTATAAGTAAGTTCGCGGCTCTTAAGCTTCATTATAAGTTCTTTCCAGCTTCCGTCAAAGTGCTCTTTGCCGTAGAGCCTGGAAATCTTATTAGCAAGCTGCATTCCTACATCAGAGTAATTAAGAAGCAGCGCAGAGTCATCCCTCATAATCGAATATATCTTATAATTAAGAAGATACGAAAAGTCATCCGGTGTCATAATCATTCCGTTATCAACAGCTTCCCTGAAAATATCCCTTGCACACGCAGGGATTCTGTCAACCGCTTCATCTCCTCTTTTATCTCCTGTAAGCATATTTCTTATTGCTGCCGCAGATGCATTTTCTCCGCCCGGCACAGATATATCATTATAGCCCTGCCCTTTGCGCTGTATTGTGCATATCTCCATAGAAGATGAAAATCTTTTTACTGCTTTTATATATTCAATTCCAAGCAGATTATTAGGGAAATCAAGCACCGCTGCATCAACTCCCTGTATTCCTTCAGCTTCAATATATTCTGCAAGAGCATTGCACCTTGCCTTCGGAAATGAATCCCCATTAGATATATATCTTTTGATTGCCTCAGAATACCCTGCCGGTTCCTCATACAGTATCCCCGCTATAGTCTCAAGCATCCCGGCATCACCCAGCTCACTTCCAAAGCATATGGAATCTATCCCCATAAAGTGCAGAATACTCACCGCTCCAAATGCAAAGCGTTCCGCACTTGCCGTCGCATAAAGCGCCGGCAGCTCTATAACAAGGTCTGCGCCTCCCTTCAGCGCCATAGCTGCCCTTGTATACTTGTCTGCAATTGCCGGTTCTCCGCGCTGGACAAAATCTCCGCTCATGACAACTACAGCTACATCACTTCCGGTAATCTTTTTAGCCTGCTCAATATGATACATATGCCCTTCATGGAAAGGGTTATACTCAGCAACAAGACCAACTGCCTTCATTAATATCTCTTCTCCTTCAATATCTTCTCTTTCAACTCATTCACAGCACTTCCCCATTCGCCAACAAGCCGTTCATAGCTGCACGCTGCATTGGCAGGTGACGTGGACGGAAGTGCTTTTTTAATTATACCCTCAAGCCCATCATCCTTACCGTAATACTTTTCAAAATATCTGTACGCAGCATTTCCATTAAACATTATAGCCTCTATGCCGTATTGCTTAACAAGTCCCGGAATATCATTAGGCACTTCATGTCTGATGCTTGAATCCGCCGAGGCATGTATCTCACACATTGCAAGCGTATCCCACAAAGCAAATCCGTTACTGAGTATAAGATTCTTCTTGTCCTCTATCGTCTGTGGGACATCTGCCTTTACTATATCTGCAAGCATTCTCCAGAACCTGTTTTGTGGATGCCCGTAATAAAACATATTCTCGCGCGATTTTACAGACGGAAAGCTTCCGAGTATCAGTATTCTGCTGTCCTTATCCACAACCGGTTCAAACGGATGCTTTACTGATGTCAGTTTTTCTGTATACAATTTTCACACCTCACCAAAAAATATTCCCAATATTGAAATTACAGCCTCAAGCATGAATACATTAAATAACGGCATTGCATATAGCTTAATGTATATACAATACCGTTATCCCAACCTGTTAAGTTATAATGGAGTAGACGGGAGTCGAACCCGTGTCCAAAAGCTCATTCACTGTTCTTCTACTATCATAGTTGATTATTTGACATTCCCTCCGGTACACGAAAACCAACACTCTTGCACCTTCAGTAGCTTCATAAATCTATTACCTGCTCAAAGCTTTGCAGATAATGTTCCCTACAAAGTCGATGCCAAAGCTAAGCTGTAGGACACTTAACAGTGACAGCTGCGATTAGGCAGCGTAAGCTAAATCGTTATTAGCGTTTATATTTAGGTTGTGATTTGACGCATCACCTGCGAATAGCTTCACCAGTTTCAAAACCCCTGTCGAAACCTTTACTACCCCTTATCATTAATGATAAGTCATAAAGATTATAACTAATTTATATCATTATATTCAAAACGTCAAGTGTTTTTGACAAAAATGCCGATATTTTCCGCTTATATCGATTATCATACGATTATAATGCAGCAGGAAAACACCGGCATTACAAGTTGATTATATAATCCGGCTTACTTATCTTCTGCCTCATCAGCTGCAGTTTTCTTCATTTCACCGGCTTTCTCAGCCATAGTTTCTTTAACAACTGAATCAACCTCGTTCAGCTCTTTGCCCAGATAGCTTGGGAGTTCCATTCCTGCCTGCTTGAACATCTCGTTCATAGGTGGAATTGACTTCATCATTCCTGACAGAAAGTTAGCTGTTGTAGGAGTTCCGTCCTTGCCATTCATGGAATCCCATACAGTAACCTTGTCAATCTTGATATTCTTGATTGCATCAACCTGAATCTGCATAAGTTCCTGAATCTTATCAGCAACAATAAGCTTGACTGCTGAATCCGGATCTCCGCCTGCCGCAGCCACAAGATCACGCATACCCTGAGCCTGCTTTGAAAGAATCTCCTGAGCACCGCGGGCCTGTGCTTCCATCTTGGCATATATGGCATCAGCATCACCCTTTGCCTTACGGCGTACAACTTCCGCAGCAGCCTCAGCCTCAATCTCAGCCTGTTCCTTCTGAATCTGTGCCTTGACAATTATATCAGCCTGCTGCGTAGCTCTTTCAAGATCTGCTCTTGTCTGCTCTGCTTCCTTCTGTGCTATATAAGCTTCTTCCTTGGCCTTGGCTGCCTGAACTGCCTCAGCTGCAGTTGCAACCTTAAGTGCCTCGGCTTCCTTCTCACGGCGGTTGGCATCAGACTGTGCTATCTCGATTCTTGCGGCATTCTCGCCCTGAATAGCCGCTGCGTCTGCTGCTGCCACCTGAATACGCTGTTCGCGATGTGCATTGGCCTGACCAATCTCACCATCCTTATCCTTCTCAGCAACACTCTTCTTAGCATCATTGATAGCCTTAGCTGCTGCTTCCTTACCAAGTGCATCGATATATCCCGACTCATCATTGATGTCAGTCACGTTAACATTGATAAGACGAAGACCTATCTTCTTAAGCTCTATCTCTACATTATTAGACACTGATAACAGGAACTTATCACGGTCTGCATTAATCTCTTCAATCTCCATTGTTGCAATAACAAGTCTTAACTGACCGAGAATAATATCCTTGGCAAGCTCCTGAATCTCGCTCATCTTAAGACCAAGAAGACGCTCTGCCGCATTCTGCATAACCGCAGGCTCTGTAGATATACCTACTGTAAATCTTGAAGGAACATCTACACGGATATTCTGCTTAGAAAGTGCATTACGCAGATCAACATTGATTGATATAGGTGTCAGGTCCATATACTGATATGCCTGAATAACAGGAACGATAAATGCCGCACCACCATGCACGCACTTTGCCGAACGCTGCTGTCCGTTCTTATCAGTTCCTACCTTACCATAGATAACGAGCACCTTGTCAGAAGGACACTTACGATATCTTGAAAAGATTGCAGCCAGTGCTGCAAAAAGCAGCAAGACTATGATACAGATTCCTACTAAAATTGCCATACTTCTCCTCATTTCTGCGCTGTCATATATTATTTTGTCTGTGCCGCAGCGCTGGCACATAATATATCAGGTCAGATGTCATCCGCATTAATGCGGTTAATCATCAAACCGTGATTTGCCTGTGTGTTCAACTGCATGATGGCTTCCGTGGAACTTCTTCCATGCTGCAAATATCAGAAATATAAGTATTGCAATCCATGCCATATACATAACAACATAGAACCACACAACCGTTACCGGTTTTGCCGACGCAATGTTATCCCCGGTATAATAAAGAACTACATTGTCTCCCTTAAGCTGTGACAGTGCATCAATTCCCACTGCATAGATTTTATTATCGCTGTCATATACATATGCAACGCCATTAATCCTGTCATAAGGCACTTCTACCGAATTGCCTCTTCTTAACTTTATGTCTCCGGCAAGCACACATGATGTTATAAAAATAAGGAACAGACATATTGCAATAAAAAGTATATATGCTTTTATTGAAGAAAATCTCTGTCTGCGTTCCACCCTCTCATCATAGAACCCTGCATTGCTTCCCGAGCCGTTATAATCACTGTTGTCTCTGGCGGCCCTGTCCTGCCAGAATACATCATTGCCGTTAGGTCCTGCCATAAGCCAGATGCCTCCCACATATCCTTAATATTACAGCTTTTTATCAGTGTAGCATAAATGCAATATACTGTCTACAGTCAGACACGCTCAACAACAAGCACATCACCGACAATATCCGTAACTCTTATCTTGGTCCCTGTAGAAAGCTGTTCATGCTCTTCCGTCATTGCATCACATTCCATAAGGCTTCCCTGTACAACAATATTAACCTTGCCGTTACCTGATGAATTGGCAGGAATCGGTATATACACGCTTCCCTCTGCACCAATTGCATTCTTAGGATTAAATGTTCCGTTCGCAGTAAGCTTTGCTGTCTGCTGTGCAAGCTTTGCTATAAGATACATTGCTGCCGCTCCGAATATAAACCCGACCGCTGATGCCTTAAGTGAGCTTCCGTCCGAAGCGTACATAACCGATGCAGTCCATCCGAATACACACAGGAACGCCATTACCGTCTGTATTGTAAATATTCTCAGGCTGCCCGCATCTGCCGGATTAGTTCCCTCATGACTGACGCTGTCAGCATTCATGTCATGATTCATGGCTTCGTGTCCGATAGCATCATGATTAAGCACTTCATGTCCGTTAAAATCAGGAACATCCATGCTTCCTGCATCGAATCCTCCTGCGTCATGAAATCCTCCGGACAATGCATCACTGTCAAAATCTATTCCTGATGTATCACTGTAATTGACACCCTCTCCTCCATGACCTATCCCAAAGAGTACAAGTATAGTCTGAATAACCAGAATCAGTGTAGAAGGTATTGCCACACAATACAGAACTTTCTGAAACATATCCAATGCATTCCACCACTCTGTCATATCTTCCTCTTTCCGCAGGCATTCCGCCCACATTACATATTTTACTTTTGTTGCTGTATGTAAATTTAATTTACCTTTATTATAACATTGCCGTTATATTTGTCAATGTGTTTTTAAAATATAAAATTCCTATAATCTGCTTGATTTTTTCAATTTGTAATGATAATATCATCATATAAAATGTAAATGTAATTTACCCAATAATAACCGGAGGTGAAAGTAATGACTAATGCCGAACTTGGACGTATAATTAAGGAAGCACGAATTGCACGCAGGATGACTCAGAGTGAAGTTGTAGGTGATTTCATTACACGTAACATGTTAAGCCAGATTGAGAACGGCAATGCAGCGCCATCCATGCGCACACTTCAGTATCTTATGGATGTTCTGGACATACATATTAACATAGAGGAGATTTCTGAGTATTCATCAGATTCGGACACATGCATCACTAAGCCGGCAGTGGCAGAATCAGCCGGTATTTTTTTATCAAAGAAGGATAATTCATCAGCTTCCGGTTCATCCGCACTTATCAGCCGCCTAATGCAATACAAGCAGTTTTTTGCCGAAGGCCGCTATGATACAATATGCCGTGACATCGATAATATTCCCACAGATGGCGATAATATTTTTCATGATGAATATTGTGCCATCGGTGCCAGAAGCTGCTACGAATACGCAAGACAGCTTGCGGACTGCGGCAACGCCTGTGATGCGGTAGCATATGCCGACAAGGCTGCCGAATATGCCCGTCAGGGAATATATTCCAACAATGACATTCTTGCCAAGTCGATTCTCCTCTCGCACGAACAGGCTCTGCATCTTTCATGATATCCACATGAAGACACAGAGCCTGTCTTTAATTATATTTTCATATTAGTATATAATACTGACACAGAATACCGGCAACATCTTATCAGCCGGATTGGATTAGTAGAGATTGCGCACCTTGAATTCCTTTTCCGCCTCTCTTCGCTGATCCTTTTTAGCTATATCCTGTCTCTTATCATAGAGCTTTTTGCCTCTTGCAAGTCCTATCTCCATCTTAATAAGACTTCCGTTCAGATACACCTGAAGCGGTACAACCGTATATCCCTGCTGTGCTGTCTGTGCAGCAAGCTTGTTAATCTCCGACTTATGAAGCAGTAGTCTCTTCGGGCGGAGCGGATCCTTATTAAAAATATTGCCTTTCTCATAAGGTGTAATATTCATATTGCAGACATACACCTGACCGTTTTCTATTCTGACGTATGCCTCTTTTATACTGCACTTGCCCATTCGGAGTGACTTAACCTCAGTCCCGTGAAGTTCAATACCGGCTTCATACTTATCCTCTATAAAATAGTCAAAATATGCTTTTTTGTTATTTGCTATGAGCTTTCTTCCTTCTGTTGGCCTTGCCATTGCTTTGCTCACTCCTCTCCATATGTGATGACTGCACATTCTCAGCAGCGCTCACCATCTCAAAATCTATGGTTCTAAGCATTCTGTCAGTTCCGGCAACCTTAATGGTAACACGCTGTCCAAGCTTATATGTCTTATTATTAAGATCATTAACCATCTCATAGTGATTCTCATCATAAGTATAATATCCATCCTTCAGAGATGTAACAGGAACCATTCCCTCTATTGTATTCGGAAGTTCCACATATATTCCCCATGATGTCATTCCCGATATAACGCCTTCATACTCCTCACCTATATGATTCTCCATATACTGGACCATCTTAAGCTTATCTGTATCACGTTCTGCATCGTCAGCCCTGCGCTCAGTCTGGCTGGTATGCTTAGCAACCTCCGGAAGTATTGAATCATAATGCTTCAGCCTCTTCTGATTCATTCCTCCGTGCAGATTTTCCTTTATTATTCTGTGAATCTGCAGATCGGGATATCTTCTTATAGGTGATGTAAAATGACAGTAATACTTGGCAGCAAGGCCAAAATGACCTACACACTCTGTAGTATACTGTGCTCTCTTCATGGAGCGTAGCGTAAGCCTGCTGATAAGCATCTCCTCATCAGAGCCTTCGATTCTTGCAAGCAGCTTCTGAAGTTCCTTAGGATGAATCTCATCGCTGTTCTTGTGAATAGAATATCCAAAATTATTGATAAATGTTGCAAGCCTCTGTATCTTCTCAGGGTCAGGGTTCTCATGGCTTCTGTAAAGGAATGGCATCTCCTGCCAGAAATAATCCTCTGCCACCGTCTCATTGGCAGCAAGCATGAAATCCTCTATAATTCTCGTTGCCTTATTACGTTCATACGGCTTAACCTCAACCGGATTGCCATTATCATCAAGTATAATCTTAGTCTCGGGAAAATCAAAATCTATCGAACCGCGCTTTCTTCTCTTCTCCCTGAGAATTGAAGCAAGTTCATCCATATCCTCAAACATACTGACAAAATCCGCATAAGCTGCGCGCTCATCCTCATCCCTGTCAGTAACTATCTTATTAACGCTTGTATATGTCATTCTCCTGTCAACATTAATCACAGTCTCAGCAATCCTGTGTCCTGTGATGCTGCCATTGGAATCTATATCCATAATACAGCTCAACGCAAGCCTGTCCTCTCCCTGATTAAGAGAACATATTCCGTTAGACAGCTTGTGGGGCAGCATAGGTATTACCCGGTCTACCAGATATACACTTGTCCCTCTCTTATATGCTTCTTTATCAAGCGCACTCTTCTCCGTAACATAATGGCTTACGTCAGCAATGTGGACTCCCAGTCTGTATGTCACCTTACCATTATCATCATTCTTGACAAGCGTTATTGCATCATCAAGATCCTTGGCATCCTCACCGTCTATTGTGACAGTCTTGAGATTCCTTAAGTCGACCCTTCCGTTCTTATCTTTCTCATCAACTTCAGACGGAATATTCTTAAGGCTTGTCATAACATCTTCAGGAAATTCAACAGGAAGATCATACGCCCTCACTATTGACATAATATCTGTTCCCGGATCATTGATATGACCTATTATCTCTGTAACTTCTCCTTCCGGATTCCTTGTAGCCGTTCCGTAATTAGTAATCTTTACAACCACCTTATGTCCTGTCATGGCTCCCATTGACTTATCAGACGGTACAAATACATCACAGCTTATCTTTGCATTATCAGGCACAACAAAGCCAAATGTCCTGTTATCCTGATATGTTCCTACAAGTTCTTTTATTCCACGTTCAACAATCTGTATAACCTTGCCTTCCATGCGCTTTTTCCCGGCATGCTGCTTAGTTACCGCCACTCTTACCGTGTCGCCGTGAAATGCTCCGCCTGTTGCGCTCTCAGGTATGAAAATATCATCATCCATTCCCTCAACCGTAACAAATCCAAAGCCACGCTTTGTAGATTCATAAACTCCGGTATATGATGTATTCTCAACCTTTGTATACTTGCCTCTCCTGGTCAGCCCTATTCTCCCTTCTTCCACAAGGCTGTCAAGGACTTTCGCAAGCTCTTGTCTCTGTTCCTTAGGTACCTGAAGAAATATTGCAAGCTCCTTAATCTTCATAGGGACATACAGTTCATCTTTAACAAGCTCCTCTATTAACTTTTTCCTTCTCTCAAATTCGTCCATATATTATTCCTCTTATTCCGCAGGCACATACTTCTCTTATTTCTAAAAAGAACACTCTTGATTACAAGAGTGTTCCCATCATTAAAAGTTGATATTCAGAATTAATGCAATCACCAGAAATGCTGCAACAAGACATCTTGTAAGAATAACAAGCTTACCTTCCGCAGAACGTCCCTTGTTCCTGCCCCAGTATGTATCAGCCGCACCGGCAATAGTTCCTGAGAGACCTGATGACTTACTCTCCTGCATCAATACAATAACAGTTAACACTACACATACAATTACAAAGACAATCATAAGAAAAATTCTTATGGTATCTGCCCAAGACATTC
Source organism: [Bacteroides] pectinophilus (assembly GCA_025146925.1). Classification (NCBI taxonomy): domain Bacteria; kingdom Bacillati; phylum Bacillota; class Clostridia; order Eubacteriales; species [Bacteroides] pectinophilus. The sequence goes on from CP102260.1 coordinate 1,885,469, forward strand.
CAAACATCACAATACCTCCAAATATAATCACATAGATTGAATTATATCATATCATTTATCAAAAAACAATAATAATATTACATTACAGTGTTTTATCTATTCCAAGGCAGTCATATGCATGTACAGATGCCATTCTTCCTCTCGGAGTCCTGTTTATGAAGCCATTCTGCACAAGGTATGGCTCATATACATCTTCCAGTGTACCTGCATCCTCCCCTACGGCTGCTGCAATCGTCTCAATTCCAACCGGTCCGCCGCCAAACTTATTAATTATAGTAGACAGGATCAGTCTGTCATTACGGTCAAGACCGTCCTTATCCACATCCATGAGATTAAGTGCATAATCGGCAACTTCTCTTGTAATCCTGCCATCATATCTTACCTGGGCAAAATCCCTGACGCGCTTCAGCATTCTGTTAGCAAGACGAGGCGTACCTCTTGACCTTCTTGCAAGCTCATGTGCACCTTCTTCATCAATCTCCACGCCAAGCACCTGTGCTGAACGTCTGATAATCCGCTCAAGCTCTTCTGTTGTATAGAATTCAAGATGGCTGACAACACCGAATCTGTCTCTTAACGGTGCCGTAAGAAGTCCGGCTCTTGTTGTTGCCCCTACAAGCGTAAAATGCGGAAGATCCAGCCTTATCGACCTTGCAGAAGCCCCCTTGCCGATAACTATATCAATTGCAAAATCCTCCATTGCCGGATACAGGACTTCCTCAACCTGCCTGTTAAGTCTGTGTATCTCATCAACAAACAGGACATCACCCTCATTGAGATTGTTAAGAATTGCTGCCATCTCACCGGGTTTTTCAATTGCCGGTCCTGACGTAACCTTAAGATTCGTTCCCATCTCGTTGGAAATAATACTTGCAAGTGTCGTTTTGCCAAGTCCCGGAGGTCCGTACAGAAGTACATGATCAAGGACATCCTTACGATTCCTGGCAGCCTCTATATACACCTTAAGGTTGCTCTTGACGCGTTCCTGTCCTATATATTCTTCAAGCTTCATCGGACGCAGGCTGTTCTCAAGCTTCTCATCCTCAACAAAGCTCTCCGTTGAAATTACTCTTCTTTCCATATAACATTCTTCCCTTTAAATCATGGCAAGCTTCTTAAGTGCCGCCTTAATAAGCTGTTCACTGTCCATTGAATCAGCACCATCGACCATATTAACAGCCCTTGCCGCCTCACTTCTTCCGTATCCGAGAGCAACCAGCGCCTGTACTGTGTCATTCCTTGCATCTCCTGCCGGAAGGTCGTCAACCTCTTCATGTGACAGCCTTATTTCAAATGCTTCTTCGAGCTTCAGCTTATCTTTCAGTTCTATTATCATTCTCTGTGCTGTCTTAGCACCTATTCCCGGTGCCCTGGAGATTGCCTTAACATCATCTGACAATACCGCGAATCTGAGGTCATCCGGTGTTATCGTCGAGAGTATTGCAAGAGCTCCCTTAGGGCCTATTCCATTAACTGTGATGAGGAGTCTGAATATATCAACATCTTCCCTGTTAATGAAACCATACAGTGTCATAGAGTCCTCTTTGACATTGAGATATGTATGAATCTTAACCATGCTCCCACACGAAGGCATCTTATCTATAACCGTCTGCGGCACAATAATATTCATTCCGATTCCGGACGAAGTCTCAACAACTATTGATGTCTCCGATACTTCCGTCAGTTCTCCTTTTATATAGGAAATCATTCAGCAACCTCCCTGCTTCCCAGAAGATAATTAATAAACTGCTGCGCGGTTCTTCCCGATATTCCGCCGTGGCTTAACTCCCACTTGTTAGCTTCCGCACAAAGTTCTTCATCAGACATCTTAATTCCTGCTTTCCTTGCAAGCCCCGTAACAATGCCAAAGTACTCCTTCTGTGAAGGCTTGGAGTAATTAATAGTCACACCGAATCTGTTGACGAGGGAGAGCTTCTCCTCCATAGTATCTGACTTATGCATTCCGTTATCCATCTCAACATCATCTCTGTCATTCCATGTCTCCTTAATAAGGTGACGTCTGTTAGATGTTGCATATATAAGGATATTATCAGGTTTTGTCTCCACACCACCCTCTATAACTGCCTTAAGGAACTTATATTCAATCTCAAATTCCTCAAAAGAAAGGTCATCCATATATATTATAAATCTGTAATTACGATTCTTGATTGCCGCTATCACATTAGACAGATCTTTAAACTGATGCTTATATATCTCAATCATCCGAAGGCCCCTGTCATAATATTCATTGACAATCGCCTTAATACTTGTTGACTTACCTGTACCACTGTCACCAAACAGCAGGACGTTATTGGCCTTACGCCCCTCAACAAATGCTTCCGTATTATCCACAAGCTTCTTCTTCTGGATCTCATATCCTATAAGATCTGAAAGCATAACCTTGTCCATATTATTAATAGGATTAAATACAATATCATCGCCACGGCTGCTTATTCTGAACGCCTTATTAAGTCCGAACATTCCAACACCGTAATCCTTATAGAACTGTGTTACATGTGCAAAGAATTCTTCTTCATCAGCTGCGTTCTCAAGCTTCTCACTAAGGGCCTGTACCTTCTCGCTTACATTCTTATTATACATAAGCTCTTTCTTACCTATTGCCTTATAGTTACAGAGTCTTGTAAAGCAGTCAATTCCAAGTGCTTTCTCAATGGGTTTAAAATCAAAATTAAACAATTCCATAAATACACTGAAGTCATTCTTGGCAAACGCATTAACACTGCCATCATTAGCCCCGACCTTCTCACATGTAATACTGAATGGATTCTCATTGGTTATAAGAAGAAATGTAAGATAGTTGTGCCATAGATTCTTATCAAATCCGTAATCAGTTGCCACAACAAGGAGCTTGCGCACCTGTGCATATATGTCATTAATAAGCTCTCCGTTAGTTGCCTCACCACTTGTAAATCTTCTGTAAATATCCCCAAGATTATACAGGATGCTGTCCTTATCAAGATTTCCGTAAATAATCAGCTTTGCTATAATATTATGCATCACAGCCTCCAATCGTATGTTTGTTCTATTTTTACTATTAATAATACCGCACATTATATAAAACTTCAATATAATAATTGCAATTCAATTATATAAATGTTGTGCATTTAATTATGTATTTAAAATAGGACTTTCCTTATAACAATATTAATGGTATTATATCTATCGGTGAATCAACGGTTATCTCTGAATTAGTTATATTTATGTGATAATCGCAATTTTTTTACATAAAATTTAGTAAAAATGATGATTGACTTTACTTTTATCAATGTTATAATCATTCCGATGTGGTTGTAGCATGTAGGGGAACATCAAAGCAAAAGCTTTTATCACGAAAGGAGTTTTAAAAAGACAATGGCATTCATTAATGGTTTCAATTTATTTGTCTTCGCAATTCTTACACTTTTGTATTTTTACCAGATTATCTATGTTATCGTAGCTCTGGTAGGTGAGAAGAAGAAAGATCATTTTGATGAAGAGGCTAAGACATTACACCGTTTTGCATTTGTTATAGCAGCGCGTAACGAAAGCTCTGTAATAGCGAATCTGATTAAGAGTATCCGCCGTCAGAATTATCCGGCCGAGCTCATTGATGTAATTGTTATTGCTGATAACTGCACGGATAATACTGCAGAGATTGCAAGAAGCAACGGAGCAATCGTGCTTGAGCGTTTCAATCATATGCTTGTTGGTAAGGGATACGCTCTTGATTATGCATTTAACCGTATTGACAGTGAGATGGGCGGCGTTGAGAAGTATGACGGTTATTTCATTTTCGATGCTGATAACATTATTGACCGTAACTATGTTCGCGAGATGAACAAAGTATTTGATAAGGGTTACCGTGTAATCACAAGTTACCGTAACTCTAAGAACTATGACACTAACTGGCTTACAGCAGGATATGGTCTCTGGTTCCTGCGTGAGGCTAAGTTCCTCAACAACCCACGAATGATGATGAATACAAACTGCGCCGTATCAGGAACCGGTTTCCTTATGAGCAGTGCTATTGTTAAGGCTAATGGCGGATGGAAGTACCACCTCCTTACAGAGGATATTGAATTCTCTATCGTAAGTGCCATTAAGGGTGAGCGTATCGGATATTGTGAGAAGGCAATTCTCTACGATGAGCAGCCTACTTCATTCAAGCAGTCATGGAATCAGCGCATGCGCTGGTCAAAGGGCTTCTACCAGGTAATGTTCAAGTATGCAGGGCAGCTTATTTCTACAATGTTCAACAAGAAAGAGCGTTTCACATCATGCTATGACATGCTTATGACTATCGCACCTGCTACACTGCTTACAATTACATGTATCCTTGTTAACCTTGCAGGTCTTGTAACATGTGTTATTGAACCTTCAATTGTTCCGGTACTTTTCCCGGTAGCAGCAAAGTCACTTCTCTTCACATTTGTTAATATGTATGCAATGCTCTTCTTCGTAGGACTGCTTACAATTATTACAGAATGGAAGCAGATAAGATGCAGCGGATTTAAGAAGTTTTTGTATCTCTTCTCATTCCCTGTTTACATCTTTACATATATTCCGATTGCTATTGTAGCACTCTTCAAGAAGGTTGAGTGGAAGCCAATCGCCCATACATGTGTAAAGACTGTTGAGGAGATGCAGGCTAAGTAATTTGCAATAATATGACCATCACATAACTTAAAAATGCCATCAGTTTGTTCATTAAACAAGTACTGATGGCATTTTTAATATTTATATAATTTATATTGAAAGGTACTAACATATGAATAATCCTACAATCGCTGATTTTCTATCGACATTTAATAAAATTATAAGCTCATTTGTAAATAATGACAATGAAAATATTACACTATACTCCTCCGTTCTGAAAGATACATACAATGTTCTCAACAGCAACGAACGCAGCACTTGTTTTCAATATATTTCTGATTTCTTCAATGAGCAAAATGATACATATATAACTATATTTTTCATGTCATATCTGTTAAAGACACTCAACTCTGCTGAAGCCATCATCCATATACAACATACAATATCCCAATCCGGTATTTCTCCTATTGATGCCCTGAACATAATATTTCAGATGAGCTCTTTTTCATTTTCAACAGATTTAAAAATTGATACGGCTGACTTTTACAAAGAACAACTTTCAATATATCAGAATAATATAAGCAAGCTCAATTCACTCACGGAATCATATACATTCGTACCATATGATGTGCGCAACAAAGACAGAATAGCAATCATGTGCCGCATGTTATACTCTGACAGACATGCACCTACAGTTATTATCATAAATCTGTTTAACTGGTTAAAAAAGCTTGGGTATGAAGTATGCCTCTTTATAGAATATATGGGTCAAATTCAGGATGAGAATGTAATTAACTGGTATAGACCTTCTATAGAGAATAAAATTTTTTCTCAGGCTGGTGATTTTAATATAAATTATCTTGGCGTAGATATCAAAGGACATAATATTGTTTTCTCTAACAGCAACTATGAGCAGATGGCACGTCGCACTTTTGATTTGATTTATGATTATAATCCGTTATTTGTAATCAATGTAGGTGGATGCAATCCTATCGCTGACCTGTGCAACAACATCACAACTGTATGCTGCATGCCGTGTATCAACAAACCTGCCCTCAGTACATCTTCTATCTATATCAGATATTTTCCGTACACAGAAGATGATGACAGGATATACAATGATTTATTGCTCAATTACCAGCATGTATATGATATGCCATTCGTCGAAGAATTGTCAGGCTCCAACGGATGTATTCAGGTCAAAAGTGATTATGGCATAGATGAAGATAAATTTGCTATTATAATAGCAGGCAACCGTCTCGACAAAGAGATTCGCCAAAGATTCATACAACTTCTGAATGATATCTCTTCAACTGAAGATAATGTAGTATTTGTCTTTATCGGTGACTGCCCTTTATTAAAAAACACACTTAAAGATTGTGACTTCTATAACAAATGTGTATTTACAGGGGCTGTAAGTAATTTTAAGGGTGCTGTAAGTATTGGTGATTTATTTCTTAATTCTCCAAGACAGGGCGGTTCGACCGGCGCATATTATGCGATTGAATGCGGAATACCTGTATTAACACTTCCCAGCTGTGACGTTGCAAGTGTAGGTAACGCATTCACATGTCACACAATAGATGAGATGAGCGATATCATTCACAGATACATGCACGATTCTGAATATATGAATCAGCAGATTCAAAACTGCAGGAGTAGTTTTGAAAAGATATGTTCATGCAAAGATAATCTGCCTTCAATTACATCATTTATCAGCAAACTTAAGGAATATATGAATAATGGGGGGAGGTAATTATGCCTATCTCCCCACACAGTATGTTTGTTATAACTATTCCGGATTATTCCTCATATCTCGGCAGATCCACAATTATTGCTTCATGATGGACTGCCGGAAGGAACTTTTCCATAACCTCTTTAGTATTAAGTCTGAGGCTTGAAGTATTAATACACGGATGACATCCAAGAGATTCTCCTTCAAGGACTTCTCTGTCTATCAGCAGCTGCACGTTATTGTCCTTATCATTCATAAGTCCCATTATCGATACAGAGCCGGGTGTTATATCAAGAAATTCCTGCATATATTCCTCATCCGCAAATGATAATCTTGCAGAGCCTATCTGCTTAGACAGATCCTTTGTCTTAAACACCTTATCTCCCGGCATCATAAGCATATAAAACTGCGTCTTCTGTCTGTTGCATAAAAACAGATTCTTGCATATAAGTGTACCAAGAATGCTGTCTATACAATTGCACACTTCCATTGTTGTAGCCGGTTCATGGTCTGTTCTGTAATATTCCATACCCAGGCTGTCAAGGAGGTCATACACACGTATCTCCTTATCAAGTCTGCCTTCTTTATTCTCAGGTCTTCCTTTGATCAATTTCATAACAATCCCCATTCCTGCGCTGTCTCTTGCACATATCAAGTTATACAAAAAATCCTGCCATGTATAAACCCGCGCACACAATTCCCGCACCAAACGTCAGTGAACGTGTAAGCCTGTCATGATTATGCAGCTTAAGTGAAGCTTTGTAACATATAATCACCTGAAGCTTCTGCCCGGTATTATATTTTTTCATTACATACGCTTCTCCGGTCATCAACTTACCGTCCATTGTGTAATAAAAGCCTATGGTCCTTATCTTGCCGCCTTTGGCTCCAACGTGTTCCTCATACCTTTCACAGGTCACTTCCTGACTGTGATAAAAGTAAAAAAAGAAAAATGAGCACATCAGCAAGCCATATGCCAATGCTGATGTAAAAGTGGCAAAAGCCGTTCTGCACACTGAATTAACAGTAATGATGAATACCATGCCTCCAACTATAAGCAGAGCTATTATAAGCTTAACGGCAAAACAAATTATGTGAGTTATCTTTTCCATAATAGCAGTTAAAATGTCCCTGCAATCGTTTTTGCAAGTGCATCGATATCTTCATTCTGAGCCTGCTTTACGGATGACTTTATTGTCACCTTCTGTTCAAGGATATTCAGGTTCTTACATTTGCCAAGAAGCTCCGCCGTCTGTTTTGCTGTCATTGCCGCCCATGTACCGTTCTCAATCAGTGCAACCGTGCGATTCTGGAAATTATGTGCAGCAAGGTCATGCAGCAGATCTTCCATCTTCACGAATATTCCTCCATTGTAGGTTGCTGATGCAAATACAACATGGCTGTATTCAAATGTTGCCGCAACTATCTCAGATGCCGGTACAACAGAAACATCAAACATCTTAGTTCTTATACCAAGCTCATTGAGCCTGCAGGCAAGAATCTCCGCCGCATTCTCTGTATTGCCGTATATTGAGCCATATGCAATGACAACACCCTGTTTCTCAGGCTCATACCTGCTCCATTTGTCATATGCTGCAATATAATCAGCAAAATCCCTGCGCCATACAAATCCGTGAAGCGGACATATCATTGATATCTCAACTGCAGATGCTTTTTTAAGAAGTGCCTGCACCTGTGCTCCGTACTTGCCTACAATATTGGTGTAATATCTTCTTGCTTCATCAAAATAATCCCTGTAAAAATCTACCTCGTCAGCAAACAGTGCTCCGTTAATTGCTCCAAAGCAGCCGAATGCATCTGCCGAGAAAAGAATCCTGTCTGTCTTATCATATGTTACCATTACCTCAGGCCAGTGAACCATAGGTGCCATTATAAATGTAAGATTATGCTTTCCTGTAGAAAGCTCGTCTCCTTCACTGACAAGCTTTAACTTTGAATCAATGTCAAAATTGAAGAACTGCTTAATCATTCCTGCAACCTTGGCATTAGTCACTATAACAGTCTCCGGATGTCTTCTCGTAAGATCTTCAATCATTGCACAGTGATCCGGCTCCATGTGATTAACTATCAGATAATCAAGTGGTCTGCCATTAAGCGTGTGTTCAATATTCTCAAAGAATATACCGCCAACTGCCTTATCAACGGTATCTAACAGAACCGTCTTTTCATCAAGCAGCAGATATGAATTATAAGATACCCCGTAAGGAACCTTGTAAACGCCCTCAAATAGTGAAAGACGGCGGTCATTGCCACCTACCCACACAAGGTCTTCTGTAACATTTCTTGTACAATACATAATCATTACCTCCTGAATGAGTTCCATGCTCACGCCGCTCCTCATTTCCGAATTTGTTTGCACTCATTATATCATATAAAACATATTTTTTTATAAAAATAGTTAAATTAATATTTTTTTCTCTAAAAGTATACTATTTCAGAATCGTTCATACTTTACTGCTTTACCGTAAAATGTCTTGCTACACATATTACATGCCTTTGCCGCCTCTTCCAGCGTTATTTTTCCTTCTCTCCATGCCCTGTGCATCTGATTAAAATTATCCGGGATAGGTATTGACGGTCTCCCGAATTTTACACCTCTTGCTTTCGCTGCTGCAATACCTTCTGCCTGACGTTGTTTTATATTAATTCTTTCATTATCTGCATTTTTTCTTTTGTTATAATCCGCCACTGCTCATTAAGTTCTGTATAATTACGTCCGAGCCTGTCGATTGATTTTATATAGAGTACTGAATCTTCATCCAGCTTCTTAAGCATTTTCTTATATTCTGACCTCTCAAAAATATTTACATATAATAACAGCTACAGTACAAAATTTCCAAAAAAGGGAGCACCATTTCTGATGCTCCCTTTATTATTGCTCTATGCTTATACCAATTTATGCAATTATATTAAGATAACTTTCTCTTTTCTTATGCTCTCTTTCCTGTAAGAACCATTATCATTCCTAACGCAGATGCCATAACAAGCACAATCATCATAATTGGAGCAGTATCGGCTGTCTGCGGTGATTTTGCAGTTTCCTGTGCTGCTTCATTCTGATTTTCAGGCGCTTTAAGTCCAGCATCCTGTCCAGCATCTGTTATGTCAGCATCCGGCTGGACAATTTCTGCATTAGTTACAAATCCTGCATACAATACTATATTGCCAGACTGTTCTTCTGATACTAAAGATAGCTTTCTGGTAAGCCCGGCATCACTATACCAGCCTGTAAATGTATATCCAGCCTTAACTGCCGGTTTCAGACTGCTTACGCCCGTCCCATATTCATAATGAGCCGGATTAGAGATATCATTAACGCCTCCATTGAGGACATATGTTATACTGAAAGTCTCTGGTTCGTCATCTTCATCTGATTCATCTGGTGTCTGATTTGATATTGGCACCGGATTCGGGTTTAGATTCGGTATTGCAGTAAACTTCGCATACAAATCAACGTCACCTGTCTGTGTATCTGATATTGATGTCACTCTTGCTGTTAAAGCTGCATCACTGTACCAGCCATCGAATGTATATCCTGTCCTGGAAGCGTCCGTCAGTGACGCTACTCCTGTACCTTCTGTATATGTTGATGGATTGCCAGCTCCATTGCTGCCGCCGTCAAGGTGATAATTTATTCTGCTTATTACAGGTGCAGCCGTAAACTTAGCTACAAGATTAATATCCTGCGATTCTGTTTTAGATATCATGCTGACTCTTGTTGCAAAAGTATCGTCTGTATACCATCCTTCAAATACATAACCAGGTGCATCTGCATCAATGAGTGTAATATCCTCCTTGCCAACATAATATCCGGCAGGATTTGAATTGCTCATTGTAACACCTGATGGCAGACCTGAAGCAGCGTATGTTATATTCTTCTTCTCGTAAGGCACTGCCTGTAATGAAAGCTCAGCACTCCATCCAGCTGACGCATATACATATGTTACCTTCCACTCTTTAAACTGCTCATATGGAATAGCCCTTGTTCCTGACAGCTCTGAATAATCCGGAACTGTCAATGCATAATAATCACCCTCTGTATCTGATGCATTACCTGCAGTGCTTGTAAATGTCTCAATTAGTGTAGTTCCATCAGTATCGATGTAATTAACAATATATCCTATGTAAGGACTTGAGCCGCAATACAGCTTAATATTATCTCCTGCAAGCACCCTGTCAGATTTGTCCGGATCCATCTGAATATTATTCGTAAGATCACATCCAGCATCGGAAACCTTGTAAGTTGCAGCATTCGCAATATATGGCATTGTGCAATATACCAGCATGACACACATAATACAGAATGCAGCAAATCTTTTCTTTCTCTCCCTTATTAATTCCTTCATTCTTCCTCCTGCTATTAAATTATTTTGCTCTCACAATATATCTCAAATGGCGCATGCCATCCTTGACCATTCTTAATTTTGACTTCCTTTTATACCTGCATCTTCTGAGCTTCACAGGCACCTCGCCAATATCGAGACATGCTTTTTTTGCGGCAGCAATCATCTCTGTTGCAAATTCCATCCCGTCTGTCTGGAAGTCAAGTATCTGCGCTGAAGTACGCGTAATTCCTCTTAATCCGCAATGAAAATCATATATATCGCACTGGAATCTTTTGCCTGCGCACCATGATAAAATACGACCTCCAATCACATGCGATAACTGTATGCTCCCCTTTTCAAACCCGCCCTCGTAGCGGTTTCCTATAACAACATCGCACTTGCCGGATGCCAGTACAGCATACATCAGTCCTATTCTGTCAAAATTATATGACGTATCGCAGTCTCCTATAATAATCACATCGCCTCTGCTCTGCCTTATGCCTGCCTTGATTGCACTTCCGTACCCTTTTGACTGTTCATATACGACAACTGCGCCATGCTTCAGTGCAGCCTCGGCAGAGTTGTCTGTCGAGGCATTATCAACAACAATTATCTCTCCATCAAGAGCACATCTGTCTAAAAATGTTTTTGCTTCATCTACACAATATCCTACACTTTGTTCTTCATTAAGACATGGCATTATGATTGACAGACTAAGACTTTGTTCTTTTTGCAGCTCCATCTGCAAACCACCTCCAGTCGACTAACGAACCAGTTATCAGAAACATTGCCAGAATTGTTGCAATCTGTGCCCTGTATGTAAAGAAACAATGTAGATATGAATGATTATGCAGTACCAGATATCTCGCATATGGTATAAGTCCAACAATCCCATATATAATAATACTATGCCAGCAAATATCATTACTATGGTAAACATATCCTATATAAATAATAAACAAAATAACTGCTGCAAACAGCCACACTCCTGCTTTGCCATATCCTGCCGGAAACAGACATTTTATATTATTAACAACTGCTCCTGTAATATACTGTACAGTACCAACGCCTATATCTCCGCCAATACGCTCGTCCACATGCTCCGTTACATACGGCAGCATACTGGTATGCATCACTGCAGATGCTGTAATCCACTTGGCACACCATGTTCCGGCATATCCGGCTGTCCATGTCACAGCCGCTTTTACAGGTATTTTCACCGGACTGAAGCTTTCTTTATATCTTCCATTCATTCCAATGCAGATTACAATAAGCAGCGGCACTGACAATGTCACGGTCTCGGTAGTAAGAAAGTCAAAATAATTTGTTATCATCCCGCTGAGTAAGAATATGATTCCTATATTATACCATCTGCCTTTATCGCAGCTTCTGACTGCACACATAGCGGCCACCGGCATGATTATAAAAACCCATGTATATTCCAACGAATATGGTACAAACCATACCGCCGCTGCAATATATCCCACAGCCAGACCTACTGCTGCATAATATGCTTTTCTTCTTATGATCATTACAATAAGTGCCGCATTTAGAATTGCTACCATAACCGCATTAAAAAAATATATATTTTTAAGCTGCATAAACATCAGCATAGGTCTTACGATAACTGTTGAGCCATGCCAGTATCTCATGTATTGCTGGTTAGCCGCAGGATGCTTTGTAACTGCCTGATACAGGTTGTCATTCTCATTAAGATACGATGTATGGTAATACGAAGACATCATAACAGATTCAAGCGGATTTTCCTCATCATACTGGTAAGCTATGCCTAAAAGTATCGAATCTGCATATCTGTCTATTCTGCTTCCTTCTGCCCCATCAATAACAGTACCAAACAGTTCGCAATTTTTCAGATACTGCGCCGACTCCTGCATATTATCCTGTATTGCAGACACAGGAATCAGAGCTGTCAGCACAAGAAGCAGTATCATAACTCCTATGCCTGCAGCAAATACTCCTGTGTACATTATTACATTTTTAAAAATGCTTTTCCCCTTATGTCTGCAATCCGTATAGCCCTTATTAAGTTTCATCTGTCCCCTTATCCACATATTAAATATTATCTATATCCCTGCTTACTCTGCCAATGTCTCTGCAATAGCCTTTGCAAGTTCCACTACAGCCTCATTCTGCTCCTGCTTGACAGCAGACTTTATTGTCACCTTCTGTTCAAGGATATTCAGGTTCTTACATTTGCCAAGAATCTCCGCCGTCTGTTTTGCTGTCATTGCCGCCCATGTACCGTTCTCAATCAGTGCAACCGTGCGGTTCTGGAAATTATGCGCAGCAAGGTCATGCAGCAGATCTTCCATCTTCACGAATATTCCTCCATTGTAGGTTGCTGATGCAAATACAACATGGCTGTATTCAAATGTTGCCGCAACTATCTCAGATGCCGGTACAACAGAAACATCAAACATCTTAGTTCTTATACCAAGCTCATTGAGCCTGCAGGCAAGAATCTCAGCCGCATTCTCTGTATTGCCGTATATTGATCCATATGCAATGACAACGCCCTGCTTCTCAGGCTCATACCTGCTCCATTTGTCATATGCTGCAATATAATCAGCAAAATCCCTGCGCCATACAAATCCGTGAAGCGGACATATCATTGATATCTCAACTGCAGATGCTTTTTTAAGAAGTGCCTGCACCTGTGCTCCGTATTTGCCTACAATATTGGTGTAATATCTTCTTGCTTCATCAAAATAATCCCTGTAAAAATCTACCTCGTCAGCAAACAGTGCTCCGTTAATTGCTCCAAAGCAGCCGAATGCATCTGCCGAGAAAAGAATCCTGTCTGTCTTATCATATGTTACCATTACCTCAGGCCAGTGAACCATAGGTGCCATTATAAATGTAAGATTATGCTTTCCTGTAGAAAGCTCGTCTCCTTCACTGACAAGCTTTAACTTTGAATCAATGTCAAAATTGAAGAACTGCTTAATCATTCCTGCAACCTTGGCATTAGTCACTATAACAGTCTCCGGATGTCTTCTCGTAAGATCTTCAATCATTGCACAGTGATCCGGCTCCATGTGATTAACTATCAGATAATCAAGTGGTCTGCCATTAAGCGTGTGTTCAATATTCTCAAAGAATATACCGCCAACTGCCTTATCAACGGTATCTAACAGGACCGTCTTTTCATCAAGCAGCAGATATGAATTATAAGATACCCCGTAAGGAACCTTGTAAACGCCCTCAAATAGTGAAAGACGGCGGTCATTGCCACCTACCCACACAAGGTCTTCTGTAACATTTCTTGTACAATACATAATCATTACCTCCTGAATAAATAGAATAATAATACATCCCCTGTTTACAGCCCATTTTGTACCAGATATTCTTCATTGTCAAGAATATCCTGAGGATTTCCGTCATATATTATCCTTCCGTCTGACACGAATATAACCCTGCTGCATACCTGCCTTACAAAATCAAGGTCATGTGAAGCTATTATCTTAAGGTGCTCAAAGCTGTTAAGTACCGATATCAGATTGCGTCTGTTGCGCGGATCAAGTGCTATTGTCGGTTCATCCATCAGGATAATGTCAGGTGTCATGGAAAGTATAGTTGCAATCGATACGAGCTTTTTCTCGCCGCCTGACAGCTTATATACAGGTCTGTCCGCAAGATGTGTGGCATTAACCATCGCAAGTGCATTATCAACTCTTCTTGCAACTTCATCTTCAGGGAGACCATAATTAACCGGTGCAAATGCAACATCTTCTCTCACAGTTGACATAAAAAGCTGACTGTCTGAATCCTGAAAGACATAACCAATCTTTTCTCTTATAATAGAAAGCGTATCTTTGCGTACCGGAACCTCTTCAATACGTATCTCTCCCGTTGCCGGCATGCACAGGCCTACAAGCAGTTTCAGCAATGTAGACTTACCGGCCCCGTTGGCTCCTATCACGCCAACAGACTCATGTTCTCCAACATGCAGTGAAATATTCTCAAGCACACGCCTGCTGTTATCATAAGCAAATGACACGTCATTTACATCTATATGAATATGACTCATATAATAAAATCTCCTACTATTTCAAATACATGTACATACCTGAGCAGTACCATTATGCCGCAGAATGCCGCAAGCAATGCAATGTCTTTTAGTCTCATATGTACTGTATTCTTATAAATAAATGTACCTCTGCAGCCTCTCAGGCACATGCTCTCATACACTGCTGATGCCCTGTCCATTGAACGCAGCAGAATCTGTCCGGTAAGCGGTCCCCATGCCCTGAATGCAATTCCTTTCTGTCCGGGTGCACGCAGTAAATATGCCTGTACAGTCTGGTTAACTTCCTCAAGAAGCACTGTAATATACCTGTATATAAGCAGCACAAGTGTTACAATTATCTTAGGCATGTGAAGTCTTGCCAGTGCCGCACATATATCTTCTATCCCGGTTGTGATAATGAGTATATACGCCGCCGTAATCGTAAAAATGCCTTTAAGAATTAATGTCACCATTGATCCGGGAGGATTGAATATCCCGACGAGGCACACAAAAGGTATTATATATCCTATTCTTTTTATACATAACCCTACGCTCAGCTCTCCAATAATGAACATGCAGAGAGGGTACAGTATCATGGCAAGCTCTCCGACAGCATCAGTGTTATCAAATGACACTACCGTTATTATGTATATAATTGTCACAAGGAACTTAAGGAGCGGGTCAGCCTCCTTTAACCGTCCTGCTCCTTCCTGCATTGAATTAATTCTATGCAGTTCATGTATTGCATTTTCTATCTTACTCATGCTTTCTTCTAAAGAGCCTGAACATCACACAGAACAAAGAACACAGTGCTATTACGGCAGCTCCGCCTACGATACCCGATAATGATGTACCTGCCTGTGAATCTGTTGTCTTTACCGAATAATCAGGAAGCAGCGCTGTCTTCTCCTGAACACTTGCTGCCGCTTCATATATCCCGTCAGATGCCTCTATCTCATCTTCTCCCGTTATCTTCTGGATTGACCACTCAAGTCCGTCAGGATATTCCGATGCTGCCAAAGAGAGACCTCCGCCTATTACAACTGCGGCAGTTACAAGAATTATAACTGTTTTCTTGTAGCTTAATCCCGGCTTTTTATCCACTCCATCATTAATCCCCCATAACAGTTCGGGTCTTGCCTCATATATAAAACACAGGACTGCTGCCGTTATCAGCCCCTCAACCGCTCCTATAGCCAGATGTATAGGCTGCATTACAGATACAAATACCGTGAGCGGAAGCTGTGTTACACCTGAAGCTGTTGTCTCAAGGCATACTGAAAATGCTCCAAGCTGAAGTGTCACAATACATCCGATTACCGATGCTGCTATAATCTTCCACCTGCATGCACCTTTTCTCATCATCGGTCTCCATATCAGCATGGCACCGATAAAGCACCCATAGAAAGCCATATTCCATATATTACAGCCAAGTGCCAGAATACCGCCGTCAGCAAATAACAGGCATTGTATCTGAAGTACGCCTATCATTGTCAAAAAGCCCGCATAAGGCCCCAATATTGCCGATAAAAGCATTCCTCCGCAAAGATGTCCCGAAGAACCCGTTCCCGGTATTGTAAAATTAATCATCTGTGTTGCAAATACAAATGCTCCCATTACTCCCATCACAGGGATCCTCTTGGGATCATCCACCAGTTTTACTTTTTTTACCGAATATCCTGCTGCCACTGCCGAGCAGGTATACATTGTTGCCGCAACTGCCGGTGCGACGAGTGCGTCTGCCATATGCATATCTTAGTCCTCCATGTTCTCTATAATGTCGCGTATTTCCCTTATTGAGCGTCCTGATGACTTTGCCAGTCTTCTGACATCATCATATTCAAGTTTGCTTCTTACCACCCCATATCCGCTTGCTTCCTTACATCTTACATCCCCGAATTCAGTATGAAGTGTCTTCTCACTGCGCTCAAGAATCATTCTCTCACAGTGGTATACCCTCATTCCAAGTGTTGTTGTATTCCTGAAAATGAGACCGGCAATCCTTTCCCTGTCCTCCTCCCTGCACATAACAGTAAGCAGCGTTCCCGGCCTTGACTTCTTCATTCCTATTGCAGTTGTATACACATCTAAAGCCCCCTCGTCCATGAGAAGCTCCGCTGCATATCCCAATTCTTCTGCCGTCATGTCATCAATATTGCAGCAAAGCTGGACTATCGTTTTAGCTGTCCGTGTAGCCTGTATACCAACAAATACCCTGACACAGTTTGCTGCGGCAAAATCCTTTGTACCCATTCCGTAGCCGATTCTGCTCACAGTCATCTGCGGCATATTACCGAACTCATCAGCATAATGCTTAACAAGAGCAGCTCCCGTAGGCGTACACAGTTCTCCTTCTATGCTTCCTGCCCTCAATGGTACATCATTCAATATAAGTGCCGTTGCAGGTGCCGGAACCGGAAGTATTCCATGAGCACATCTGACATTACCAAAGCCGGTTGTCACAGGTGATACAACTATCCTGTCCGCACCTATAATATCAATAAGCATACAGCAGCCTATTACATCTGCCATTGCATCCTTACTTCCGACCTCATGAAAATGTATCTCGTCAGCACTTTTGCCATGGACCCTGCTCTCCGCCTGCGCAATACACTCATATACCTCAACTGCATTCTTCTTAACATTCTCGCTTATTCCCGCTGCATCTATAACATGTCTTATGTCATGCATCGATGCTCCATGATGGTGATGATGCTCCGCATGGTGGGATTCAAGCTCCTCATGCCCGTCAATCGTCACATTCATGTGTGTTCCATTTATACCGCATTTTACTGAAGGAACAGCCTCAACATGCAGACCTTCAATTCCAAGTGAATTCATCTTATCCGTAAACTTTTTTCTGTCTTCATCATTAAGGAGTTCATACAGTGCGCCCATCAGCATATCTCCTGCCACGCCCATAGAACACTCTATATATAATATCTTCATATATTAGCCTCACTGTTTTTTGGCTGCATATGGTTAATCATGCTCGCCATATACCCTGCTCCAAATCCATTATCTATATTAACAACACTGACGCCGCTTGCACATGAATTAAGCATGGACAACAGTGCCGACAATCCGTGAAATGATGCGCCGTATCCGACACTTGTAGGAACTGCTATCACCGGACAGTCTGCCAGACCTCCTATTACACTTGCAAGAGCACCTTCCATTCCCGCTATTGCAATAATAACCTGCGCATTCATTATATCTTCCATATGTGCCATAAGCCTGTGAAGACCTGCGACTCCGACATCGTAGAGCCTTACGACCTCATTGCCGAGAGCTTCTGCCGTAAGTGCAGCCTCCTCAGCAACCGGAATATCACTTGTTCCGCCGGTTGCAACAACAATCTTTCCCATTCCGTATGGCGCCGGCACATCTCCTATTATTCCGATACGCGCCAGCTCATCATATCTGAGTTCCATATTATCCGACACATACTCAGCAGCTTCCCCTGACATCCTTGTTATAAGTATTACATCCTGTCCATTCTGCTGCATCTGCTTAGCAATTCCAAGTATCTGTTCCTTAGTCTTGCCTGCACCGTATATAACCTCCGGTACACCCTGACGTATTCCGCGGTGATTATCAAGCTTCGCGTAGCCTATATCAGTAAACGGTTCTTCCTTTATCTTAAATGCTGCGTCCTTCACGGACATTCTGCCGTCCGACACCGCCTTAAGCATATCAATAAGTTCTCTTTCTTCCAACTCTGATCTCCTGATTCTCTTCAATCTGTACAACCATATAAATGCACAAAAAAAATTGCAACAAAAACAACCTGCCTGCATGATACATTCATGTTCATACCGGCAGCAACGCACTTCATGTGCTTAATTGTCTTCGTGGCAATTACATTAAATATTATTCTAACATAACAGATACATCAAATCAAGCCGTTACTCAGGCTTGCGCATATTCCCTGTAATCTTCTTCACATGCAAAAAGAATGTACTGTCCGTCAACATATCCCATATATCCGCTCTCTACATTATATCCCTTCATGAACAAATCCTCCTGTAAATATGGCGGCTTCATGCCGTCCGTTTCACCTTACAGAAGGATTATCCCATATCTTATGTCCAATAAACACCACAATGCTGATTATCTTTTTACATATTCACCTATCTTCATATCTGCTTTAAGGATATGGTTGGTAAGCCATCCGACAAGAAAATCCATAAGCTCTGTCAGATATTCCTGCTGATTGTTGTCCATAGCCTCTATATCGTTAAAATCAATCTCAACCAGACGCTCGACAAAGGCCGCATGCGCTCTCTTCTGCGCTTCAAGTTCAGGATACCCGATTTGCTCCATATACTCTTCTTCATCTGCAAAATGATGGCGTGTATATTCCTCAAGCTCTTCAAGTATATGCATTATCCTGTCATATTTGTCGTGGAGAAAATCTGCTCTTATAAGTTCATTAGCCTCCGCCATTATCTCAAACAGCTTTCTGTGCTCATCATCAACGAACTCTATTCCTGTCCTGAATCTGTCAGCAAATACAAACATTTCACTGCCTTTGCCGTCTGCTTTGCTGCTTTCACATGCATCAGTCCCGTCTTTTTCAGGTTCTCCGTCATTTCCGAGCTTTCCAATCATCATATCACTGCTGAGTATATGCGTGTAAAGCCACTTTATAAGATATGACAGCATATCCTTAACCGCTTCCTGCGCATTAGACGCATCTATGTCTGCACCGCGCATCTCATCAACCTTCTTAACAAAAGAAGCATGCTCAATTCTCTGTCTTGCAAGCTCAGGATCAGAAGTCTTCTCCATATATTCTTCCTCATGTGCAAAATGTACCTCTGCATAATCTCTGAGCTTTGCAAGCATGCTCTTCATTATAATCACATTATCAGCATCTTTTTCTGATGAAAGCGCAACAGCCTCATTTATTATCTGAAAAAGCATTCTGTGTTCATCATCAATCTGTTTGTTGCCTGTAAGGCAGTCATCAGTAAATTCGTACATACTAATCTCCATTCTTGCCCGTTTTTCAGGGCATCCTTAGTTTGTGCGCAAGCACAAATCTTGTGTGTGAAAAATCTTATTTTTCACACTAATCTCCATTCCGCAGCATACTGCTAAAATTCTATCCCCTTACGTGCCATGATTCCGTTATCATAAGGATGCTTTACTTTTTGCATCATTGTCACATAATCAGCTTTTCTTATCAGCTCTCCTTGAGGATTTCTTCCTGTAAGTACCAGTTCAAGCCCCTCTTTTCTATTATCCACAAAATCAGCTACATTTGCAAGCGGAACCATGTTGTGATTAACCGCTGAGATTATCTCATCAAGGATAATCACGTCAAAATCTTCCGATTTCTCAACTATTCCCGCAAAATATGTCCTATAATAGCTCTTTGCTTTTGCAAGCTGTTCACTGCTCATATTGGATACTCTTCCGTAATGTTCCTTCTCAGAAAATATTTCTATATTGCTGTTCAAAGCAAGTGTCTTTAATTCAGATGAATTGCCGGGTTTAAAAAACTGTGTTATAAGAACCTTCTTACCGCTTCCGGCAGCTCTTGCGGCAAGCCCCATAGCTGCAGTTGTCTTACCTTTGCCATCCCCGCAGTATATGTGGACAAGTCCCGTATTCCTATTGTCTGCTGTCATTAATATTAATCTCCGTTCACGCATTCATTATTCTGTATATATAGTCCATATCAAGTGCCTGCCTCACATCTTGTGCAAGTCTGTCATACTGTGCCTGTCTGTATGCTTCTCTGTCAAATGTGCCCGTATCAATATCTATTCCTTTTTTCTGTGCCGCAATATTAATTATTGCCTCATCAAGTCCATTATCAAATATCCCGTGCACATAACTTGCAAGTACACTTCCATTCTGTATTATTGCACTGTCAAGCCCGCTTCTTCCCATATGTATCTCATATCCGCTATAAGGGATTGAATTAAGCTTTTCGTACATTCCGACAAGCCCTGATATTACACCGCCAGTCTGCGTCTGTGTCTTATCATTTGCAAATACCGTGTCGACAGGGATAAGTTCCATTCCTGATATTGTCTCACATCTGCTGTCCTCTGCACCGCACTCATCAGATATTGTATTGCCAAGTATCTGAAGGCCTCCGCATATTCCGAATGTAATACCTCCTGCTGATGCGTGTTTTTTTACGGCAGCTTCAAGACCGTTCTGCCGCATCCACAGCATATCATGAATAGTGCTCTTTGTTCCCGGTATTATTATTATGTCGGGATTGCGAAGCTGCGATGTCTTATCAACATATCTTACTGATACACCAGCAAACCTCTCAAATGTCATAAAATCAGTAAAATTCGATATTCTCGGAAGTCTGATAACTGCAATATCAATATCCTTCTTTTCCCGGGAGTCAAATCTTTCACTTAAGCTGTCCTCGTCATCGATATCCGCATGTGAATATGGCACAACTCCGACACATTTTATCCCCGTCAGTTCTTCTATCCGGCTGATTCCGCTTCCGAGTATCGCAAGGTCACCCCTGAACTTGTTAATTATAAGCCCTTTAATTCTGTCACGCTCATCAGGCTCAAGAAGTGCTGCTGTCCCGTAAAGCTGTGCAAATACACCTCCTCTGTCAATATCCCCAACAAGAAGTACCGGCGCATTAGTCATGGCTGCAAGTCCCATATTTACAATATCATTTTTTTTAAGATTAATCTCTGCCGGACTACCCGCACCCTCAATTACTATATAGTCATTCTCTGCCGCAAGCCGCTCATATGCCCCCATAATATCAGGTATAAACTGCTTTTTGCATGCAAAATATTCCGAAGCTCTCATATTGCCGTAGACACGCCCATTCACTATCACCTGTGAACCTACGTCTGTTGTCGGCTTAAGCAGTATCGGATTCATATCCGCAGAAGGCTTTTTATATGCAGCCTCAGCCTGTACTGCCTGCGCTCTTCCAATCTCAAGCCCGTCTTCTGTTATGTATGAATTAAGCGCCATATTCTGTGATTTGAATGGTGCCACACTGTAACCGTCCTGTGCAAGTATTCTGCATAACGCCGTGCACAGAATGCTTTTGCCGGCGTTGGACATAGTGCCCTGAATCATTATGGGTCTGGCTTTTTTCATAGAAGGCTCCTTTCCTGATGATGCATAATATATTTACAGCAAGTGCCTGTAGAATCTTCAGAACAGAAATGACTTGAGGAAGCCTGCGGCTGTCCCGAATATTACTATTGCCGCTGCGGATGCAGCATACATGAGACGGCATGTTTTACGGATGTCCTCCGGCTCTATTGGCCGGATGTCATCTCCGATATACGGCTTCTCATGCAGCACTCCGCCATACCATGCATTGCCTGCGAGCCTCACGTCAAGAGCTCCTGCACATGCACTCTCCGTCTGTGCTGAATTAGGGCTCGCATGCTTCATTCTGTCACGCCTGAATATTTTCCATGCTCCTGCAGCATTAAGCCCCGTGAACTTAGCTGCCGCAATTATAAATAATGCTGACAGCCTTGACGGAATATAATTCAGCACATCATCAAGCCTTGCTGCCGCCTTGCCAAACGCTTCATATCTGTCATTTATATAGCCCAGCATTGAATCCATGGTATTAACCGACTTATAGAAGAATCCTCCTGCCGCTCCGCACAATGCCGTATAGAATACCGGGGCAATTACTCCGTCAGAAGAATTCTCGGCAACAGTCTCGACTGCCGCTTTAATTATTCCTTCCTTATCAAGTACCTTCGTATCTCTTCCTACAATCATTGATACAGCACGTCTTGCGCCCTCTGTATCACCGGCTTCCATGGCTGCACATACGAGCATGCTTTCTTTTTTCAGTGACTTAGCCGCTATAACAAAATAATCCATAACAGTCTCTGCAACAAAAAAAAGCCATATATTTATATTAAAACTTATAATCTCTATAATAAGCGGAAATGCCGTAGATATCACAATAACAGCAGCAGCCGTCAATGCACCTCTCGCAATTTTTCTCTTTCTGCTTACATTCTCTTTATTGAGTGCTGAATCAAGCATTGCTATAAGATTGCCTATAAGGCATATCGGATGCATTCCGGTATGCGGATCACCGAGTATCATATCAAGTATAAATGCTGCCGGCAGCGCCAGCATCTGCATAATTATCCATTCTCTCATAACTAAAACCCTATTCTGTCCGTTACATCAAGCACCCCGTCCTTATATACAGCAGCATATCCGCTGCCATTGCCGCACTGCCATCTGTAATATTCATGATGCTTTTCGTATTTTTCCAAAATACTCATAATAGTTCCGCCATGTACAACCGCAGCCACCGCGTTTATTCTATTATGCCCGCCGGTCATTTGGAGCATCTGCATAAAGCCGTTAATGCATCTTCGCCTGAACTCCTGCGGTGACTCACCGTTTGGAAATGCAATCTGCCCATCAGAATCAATCCAGCGCTGGTAATCTGCATTACCATTCAGCTCCTGATAATTATATCCCTCAAAATCACCAAAATCACATTCCCTGAAATCATCAATTATTATCTTTTTCTTATCAGGAAATAATATATCCGCTGTTGCAATGCATCTTTTCATTGGTGACGTAAAAACAGCTTCTGCACCTTGACAGACATCCGGAATGGAATTCCCCTTAATATCCGGCACCAATTCCCGCAGCTCTTTCAGTCTCTCTATTCCTTCCGTGCATAGTTCTTCATCAGTTCTTCCGATATATCTCTTTTCGAGATTACCTGCTGTTGCACCGTGTCTTATAAAACATATTATCATTTTAACTGCATTCCTATTCCACAGAACACTCTGTATACGGCATCTGCCTTATTTGCAAGTTCACAGCACACACGTCCCGTCTTCTCGCGCCACTCTCTGTCTTCTCTTCTTAACGGTACAATTCCCGAACCAATCTCATCACATATTATAACGCAGTGAGGATGCAACATAATGTATTCGTCCAGTCTGCTGTCAAAATCTTCATTCATAACTGCTTTCTGTAAGTTGTATATGCAGTCCGTGTCACCTACAACACCGTCATCATAATCCGTAACTCCAAGCCTGCTCATGGCATAATCAAGCTTGCCCTGTGCCATTCCTCCGGTAACAAGTATCATCTAAATGCATCCTTTCTTCATAAGCAGTTCAGCGACTGCAATAACAAGCGCCATAACAAGCTCCGACACCTGAACATACCAGCCTGCGAGATCCCCTGTGAAGCCTCCGAACTGCTCACATATACAGAAACTGTATACAAAGAACACTATTACTGCCGCAGCAATTACCGCAACAGCGCACGGCAGGCTGATATTTGCCATTACGCCAACGCTTAACAGCAGCCATATTATCATAACGGCTGAGGTTACATTCTTTGACGAGCTTTTTTGTTCGCCGGCTCCCATTCCATCCTGCCTTGCAGCCCTGAAATTAACTACAGACATTGCAGCCATTGCCCTTGAAATAACATATGTGCATGCAAATATCCCAACAAGCGTATGAATCTCTGACAACGCACCTGCATACAGCACAAACCAGAGTACGCCATATATAACCGCAAATGCTCCCGCGTTGGAATCTTTTAATATCTCAAGCTTACGCTCCTTTGTCTGGTATGAAGAAACCGCATCCGTGGTATCACAGAAGCCGTCCATATGGATTCCGCCCGTTACAAGTACCGGAACTGCCGTCATCAGTGCCACCCTCATCAGTTCACCTGCTCCAAGCCAGGTGAACGCCGCATCCGCCAACCACTGGATAAGTCCAATGATTATCCCTATAACAGGCAGAAAGCACATTGAATATTTCATATCCTCTTTATCTATACGGACACCCACAACGGGTATTCTCGAAAATGTCATAAATGCTGCAAGCATTCCTTTTATAATTCTCATCCTCACTGCCCTTTCCATACCACAGGCCTGCCGCACGCCACTTCCACAACCATATCTGACATTGTTGCAAGCTCACAGTTAATCCGGCCAAGCTGACGTATGTATTCCATTGTTGATGCATCATATTCCATTCCGTCTGCAAATACTTCATTGGTTACAACAACAATATCCGCAAGCTGTGTGTCCGCAATTGCAGTAATCCCGTCAATTATCCTTTGTGACGGCTGCAATTGTAATTGAGACATGCCGCTGTCATGTATCACGGCTTTTACACCTGTCTCAGCCCTTCCATACATCTCATTGGCAAGCAGATTTGAGATACATTCGATAAGTATTGTACTTTTCTTATTGCTGTCATACGGTGTTATAAAAGGAATAATCTCCTCTATGCCATATGGCTTCTCAATTGTCTCAAAATCTGTATTAATACGCCTTTTTTTATGTATTTCTATTTTCTTTCTGCTCTCATCATCATATGCACTCATCGTTGCCACATATATAAGCCTGTCCTCATGCATATCAACTGCAAGTTTTTCCGCATATTCACTCTTGCCGCTTGCTCCGGCTCCTGATACAAGAATAAGTCTGCTCATAATTTCTTATATTCCTGCATGCCGAATTCTGCAAATGTAGGCATATCATAATACATTGCAAGTGCCATATCAATAATAGGCATAATACTCACGGCACCTGTCCCCTCACCAAGTGCCATTCCTATATTAAGAAGCGGTTTCAGTTCAAGCTTTTCCATAACTGCCTGGGCAGCAGGCTCGGCAGATACATGTGACGCTATCATGTAGTCTCTGCACAGCGGTGCAAGCTGCACTGCCGCCAGTGCGGCCGCTGATGAAATTATACCGTCTATTATCACAGGAACCTTATAATATGCGCCGCCAATGAACAATCCCGCCATTCCTGCAATATCAAAGCCGCCAACCTTGGCGAGCACATCAAGTACATCATTTCTGTCAGGTTTATTCAGCGATATTGCGTCTTTTATCACATTTATCTTATTGGCAAGCCCTGTATCCGAAAGCCCGGCTCCTCTTCCGGTTACCGATTCAGGCTTAATATCAAGCATGACAGACAGTACTGCGGATGTTGTCGTTGTATTGCCAATTCCCATCTCTGCCGCAGCAATCATATCATAGCCTTTGTCCTTCAGTTCCCTTACAGTATCTATTCCTGCAAGCACAGCGCTTACAGCCTGCTCATTTGTCATTGCCGGACCTTTTCTTATATTACCGGTGCCGCGCTGTGTCTTTCTCACCCGGACACCGGCAATCTCGGTAAGCATTCCTACGTCTATTGGGAATACATCAACGCCGTTACATTTTGCCATGGTACATACACTTGATATTCCCGACAGCATATTCTTAGCCACAAGTGCCGTTATGCTGCTGTCCGTCTGCGTAACGCCCTCCTCAACCACTCCGTTGTCTGCGCACATTACCGCAACACATTTTTTGTAGCTGCGCTTAAGGCATCCTGCTGCACCAAGCCCTACAAGCACATCTTCAAGAAGTCCCAGCGAATTAAGAGGCTTTGCGATACTGTCAAGATGCTGTTTTGTCATCAATGCCTTAGCCGGTGATGCTGCTTCTATGCCATCCGTATATTTTTTTAATATCTGTACACCTGATGTACTTTCCAACATATTATTCTATTACCTCATTTTCAAACGCTTATATTCCCCGCATGAGCGTACGAACTTCTCTGCCGCCCCCATATTAGAGGCAAAATGCATGTGCGGATATCCGGCAAATATATTATTTTCTGCATGTATGCACTGCCATGACCTTCCGTTTGTCTTTGAAGCTGTGCATGCAGCTCCGTTATCACTGCTGTCATAATAATGAAATTCATGTGCCTTAATACTCTGACCTTTTTTAAGAAGAAGTGTATCCCTGTCCGCTGTCACCGTAACATAGCCGAATCTTACAAGATGGCCTGTATTGCTGCTTTCAACATCCAAAAGTCCTGTCATATTCTTTCCGTCTATACATCTGCCAAGGTACATAAAGCCTCCGCATTCTGCAATACATGGCATTCCGCTTTCGATACATTTTCTGACAGATTCTGATGTAATCTTATTGGCTGCAAGCGCCTCAAGATGATTCTCCGGATATCCTCCTCCGATTATAAGCCCTGACGCATACTCAGGCACAGGTTCGTCAGCCAGCGGACTGAAGTACTCAACAGTACATCCGAGTGACTGAAGCATCTCAAGATTATCCTGATAATAAAAACAGAATGCATCATCCCTTGCAATTGCTATGACAGGCATCCCGTCAGAGCTGTCACTGTGACTTGAATGTGTTCCTCCGCCGGCTGCAGCTTTTTCGTAACTGCCGGAATCACCGGGCATATAAGGATTATTTATGCTTCCTGCCATATCCGTTATCATGTCAATGTCAATGCACGGCCGTATAATATCCACTGTTTTACTGATAATATCGTCTATATTATCAATCTCACCCGCCGTGACAAGTCCCAGATGCCTTGATGAGAGCAGACATTCCTTTGGAAGCTTAGGAATATATCCTGCAATCATATTCCTGCCAAAATACTTTGCAGCAAGCTTTTTTATGTATCTGTACGTCATCTCCGTGACATTATTAATTATAAAGCCTGCAATCATGCTGTCACAGACCAGCTCTTTGAAGCCCTTCATTACAGCAAGCACCGATGCAGAACAGCCGCCTCCGTTCACTATAAGAAGCACAGGCGTATCCGTCTTTACAGCTATCTCATAAGAACTGCTGCCAAACCCGTCATCACCTGTGCCGTCATAATAGCCCATTACTCCCTCTATAACAGCCATATCACAGTCTTCAGAGTGTCTGTAAAATGTATCACACAGCACTTCATCACTCATAAAAAATGTATCGAGATTATATGAAGGACGCTTTGTAACCGCACTGTGAAACATCGTGTCTATATAATCGGGACCACATTTGAATGAAGCTGTCTTAATTCCTTTCTCTTCAAAAATCTTAAGAAGTGCACAGGTAAATGTCGTCTTACCGCATCCGCTCGATGCTCCCGATATCATTATACTTTTTGCCAAGTCTCACTGCCTCCTTAAGCAATTCAGTATTAATCCTGTCATATTCTCCATGCTCGCATCCGCAGTCTACTACTGCCGACACCCGGTTGAGAACTTCATATGCTTTTTCTTCCGTATTCTTACTAACAGGCACAAATGCTTTCTGTGATATCACATCTGCCGCCAGAGCCTTTGCAACCCTGTAATCTATATCATTCTCATATAGAACTCCCGCATAGAACGGAATTCCTTTCCTCTGAAGCTTTCTGTACACCGGGATTCCGCTTCCGTTCCCTCCTATAACGAGTATATCCGGACTGCCACATGGCTTTGCAAGTTCAACTCCGCCTGTAACGGCATCATAGCTTCCACCTTCAATTCCATACAGCTTCTGTATTGTGTCATTTGCAAA
Organism: [Bacteroides] pectinophilus; assembly: GCA_025146925.1. NCBI lineage: Bacteria > Bacillati > Bacillota > Clostridia > Eubacteriales > [Bacteroides] pectinophilus. Next base: position 1,913,511 of record CP102260.1, read on the forward strand.
TATCTCTCTTGCTGTTCCAAGTCTTACCTTATGATTCTCATCAACACACATCAGCATATCAGATATCTTTCCGGCAAGGTCAATCTCATGAAGAGACATTATAACCGTTATCCCATCCTCATGTGACATATTTCTTAATATATCAAGCAGGATGACCTTATGTCTTATGTCAAGATATGATGTAGGTTCATCAAGGATCATCACATCAGGCTGCTGGCAGATTGCTCTTGCAAGCATTATTCTCTGTCTCTGCCCGTCACTTATCTCATTAAAGCTTACATCTGCAAGTTCAAGCGCATGAACGCGTTTCAGGGAACTCTCCACTATGCGGTTATCCTCATCACTCAGCCTGCCAAAATAATCCGTATAAGGATATCGTCCCATTGCAACAACGTCACGGCAGGTCATAAGCTCTGTCTCAATCCTCTGTGTCAGCACAACGGACATCTGCCTTGCCAGCTCCTTCGAGTGCATCCTGAATATGTCACTTCCGTCTATTGTCACAATACCGTCAATTGCCTTAAGCTGTCTTGTTATCGTCTTAAGAATTGTTGATTTGCCTGAACCGTTAGGGCCTATAAGTGTAAGAATCTGCCCTTTCTCAAGTTCTAACGAAATGTCCTCTATAAGCGGCTTTCTTCCATAGCCAGCCGCAAGACCGTCAATCTTTAAAAATATATTATCTTTCATGTTTTCTGCCCACCATAAGCCATATAACTATAGGTGCCCCTATGACTGATGTTACCGTTCCAATGGACAGCTCTGACGGAGCCAGTGCTGTTCTTGCAATAAGGTCACACGCCATACAGAATATACTTCCGCACATGGTAACTGCCGGAATCATCACAATAGGCTTAGCCGTTCCAAAAAGGAGCTTGGTTATATGCGGTACTGCAATTCCAACGAATGCTATCGGCCCTGCAAATGCGGTAACACATGCTGACAGCATACTCGCAAGTGTGATAAGTATTATTCTGAATATTTTTATATTAATCCCCATGCTCTTTGCATAGTCCTCTCCGAGCTGATATGCGGACATCGGCTTTGCCGTAAGAAAAGTAAGTATGAATGTTATGAGTATTAATATTGTTGCTGCTTTAAGATTAGTCCATGATGCACCCGAGAATGTTCCAAGTGACCAGTGCGTCAGATTAACTATCTGTGCCTCATTGGCAAAGTTAATCATAAAATCCGTAACCGCACTGCATATATTACCAATCATTACTCCCACAACGAGGAGCGTTGCCATACTCTTAACCTTTCCCGCAAAGAACAATACAAAAAGCATGCAAAGCATTGAACCTGCAAATGATGTTAATACATTAAGAGATACCGGCATGGAGGCTATATGTCCCGACCATATTATAGTTACTACCGCAAGAACCATCTTGGCGCCTGAAGATATTCCAAGTACATAAGGTCCTGCTATCGGATTTCTGAAAAATGTCTGCATCAGATATCCCGATAATGCAAGAGCTCCCCCAAGTACTGCTGCCATAAGAAGACGCGGCAGGCGTATCTTCCATATAATGGAATACGCCGCTGCTTCTTCTCCCGTCCTTTTTAATAAGATATTGATTATTTCCATGACCGATATATGGACACTGCCTGTATTAATGCTTGCAACAAGTATAATTACAAATAATACCGCAAGTGATATAAAAGCTGCTCCATACCGGATAATTCTCTTTTTTTCCATCTGTAATCTGCTCCTGTTATTTGAGCTTATAAAGATATGTAAACTTATCTGCTGAAGCATCAGCGCTGAATACGCTGTTCATATCATTTATAATATTACTGATTGTATTGGATATCTGGAAGAAATCAGGTGTAGTACACCATACATTTCCTTCCTTAACTGCCTTCATATCAGCAAGTACTGAATTCTTGGCAAGAAGGTCATTAAGTGTTGAAGGCTTACCGCCTGTTGACCATACATAGATTATCTCATCCGCATCCTTTGCAAGGTCAAAGAAGCTCTCTGCTTCCATCTTGGTAGTACCTGTCTTACCTACACCTACCTTGCCATCCATAATATACTTTCCGCCTGCAAGACTGATCATCTTAGCCATATAGTCATCAGAATTGCGGACATAGAAATCTCCCTTTGATGTTATATAGAATATAACTGCTGTCTTGCCTGTTGCAGGCTTTGTCTCAATATTCTTAATAAGAGCTTCCTGCTCCGCAAAAAGCTTATCCGCCTCTGCTTCCTTATTAAACATTGCGCCGTAGAGCTTCATCCACTCAACTCTTGCAAGAGGATGATCCTCATATGATGCCTGGTCTACAAGAATCTTGATGCCGAGCTGCTCAAGCTGTGCCTTGACATCATCCTTAAGCATTGCTGAGAATATTGCAAAATTAGTTCCTGTAGCAGTAATAAGCTCATAATCCGGCTTTGTATATTCTCCGACATACTTAAGCTTTCCATCGTTCATCTGCTTCTTAACATTGTCAATATACCATGTATCTACGTCATAAGTTGTAAGTGAAACTGCATCGAGAGCACCGATTGCGTTAATAAGTGATACTGTCGGTGTTGATGAAACAAGAATCTTAGTGACAGGCTGCTGTAATACATATGTATCCTTATCAAGGTCTGCCGGAACACTCATTCCTTCCGGTACAACCAGAAAGCTTCCCTGGTCCTTAACCTTAATAAGCTTATAGCCGCCCTTATAGTAATCTACAGAAAAATTCTTAGCATATGTAAGCTCCATTGAATGGTCGAACTCAAGCTTACCGTTATACTGTGCTGTGTCTGATACGTTTCCCGAATTATCGGAAACGTTAGTGCCGGCATTGCCGCAGGCAGCAAGTGACAGTGTCATGACTGCTGCAAGTGCAAGTGCTGCGATTTTCTTAAATCTTCTCATGTTTAATTTTCTCCTTTTCTCCCATTGCCCAAGAAAGTGTTCTACACTTCTCCACGCAGATTGATACGTGGCGTACGGCAGGTCTCCTGACTTATGGTTTACGCTGCTTCCTTCTCAGCACACACATGCCAATGGACAAGCAGACCGCAGGATGCACTCTTCAGTATGCACTCTGCGCCAAATACAGTAATGGCGGTTGTCCCGGATTCCGACCGGGTTCCCTATTAATCTCCGATACATGTCAGTACTGCAATACCGGCAATCCACAAACCATGCGCGGCTGTTACAGCACATACAGTATCTTCAAACCGTACCTGTGTTAAGGTCTTTTGTTTCATTGCCTTAACTTTTTAATGATAGCATTATTGTTATGCAGCGTCAAGCGCCTCCAGCCCTCAACCGCATATGGAATAATCAGCAGGAAATATACCATTGTATACTGCCCTTTTGCTTCCCAGACAATATGAAACAGGAAACCTCCAATAAGACATATACCCAATATCATCTGTTCAAAAGTGATATTTTTCCTGCCATACCACAGCCATGCAAATGTACCCGTATATACAAGCGTCTGGAATATATCAAGAATAAACCTGTATATATGTGAAATGATTCCTTCATCTCTCATGAAAGATTTCACGAATCTGCACTGTTCAATTGAGGAACTTCTTGAATTCTGTATCGACACCGACTGAAACGTGGGCTCACACCATTCTGAAACTATTTTACCCGCAAAAAACCTGACGAACGATAACGGTTTTTTAACAAACTGCTCTATACACAAGTCAATTCTTTCCCACGAACCTTTTTTTGCCAGTTCCGAATCATAATTGTTAACTCCGTATATATATATGTTATAACCATCCCACCAGCCATAATCGCCGCTGATTCCCATTGCTGCCCACGCTATCTTCGGCACACCTTCAGGTGTATCTGTACCTGTTATATGCTCCGTAATTCCATTGCACGTATATTTGCCTGCTGCAAGTGTAACAACAAGCATTATTACAAATGCTATGCTTCTTATATTACATCTTCTTATAATGTCCATAGCTATAAGGATTATAAGGGCTATCAGCATTATACTGTAGTTAGACTTTAATATGACTGATAATGCAGCAAGAAGCGACGCTGCAACAATCTTCCACACATCTCTTTTTTCAAAATATGATAATGTAATCCAATAAGCACTCATCATAAGTGCAAATCCCGGTACTGTTCCATATATAAATGTGTTGTACATGGCAAATGGTAACCATAATGTCATTAATATGGCAGTAATTCTCATTAGGTTTTTGCTCTTAAAAAGCTTATATACACACATTGATGATGCTATAATTCCGAGAATACAAAACGGTATGTTAACGAACTGGGCCGCAAGATATGTATTACCGGTAAATATGCAGGATATTGCATATATCATCAACAGTATTCCATTCTGGAAAGGATATAAGAACATATATCCGCCGGGCTGCCATGCGCTGTAGACTCCGCTGCGCATATCAGCAGCTATATTAACAAGTGTCTCCTGATCTGCCGCAGGATACATCCGTGTTGCAAGTATCCAGATAACAGATATGCATGCGTTAACCGCTATGATTACTGCCCAGAACATACCATCCTTCAATAACTTCTGTGGATGTGCCTTTTGAGTTTCTGCTTCTTTTCCGGCTTCATGCTTTCCTGTCTGAATCTTAATGTGAATTTTCATAATGAAAATCAGCACTGCAAGTACAACAATATGAATATACCAGTGTCCACTATTGAATGTGACAGTTTCTCCCTCAGCAATGAACGCCGTTTTAAATATGCTGAGTATTGCAAGCAGCCCTATTATACATATAAAAATAAACCAGACTATACCCGTAAGTATTTTTCCTAATTTTTTCATCTTCTACTCCACTCCGGCCAATAACAATATTCCGATTTTTGTATCTTACCGCCATCCTTACCATCATCACATACGCTCCGACGCAGATATCATAACCGGTTTGTGCTGCTCTGTAAATCTGCATATAAGTGGAGACGGGCTGCCATAATAAGCTGTCATACTGCTTATATCAACATTTCTGAAATCACATAATGATATATTCCCCGATTGTTCCGCGTCATTAATGATTCTGCGGAACTTCTCTTTTTGTTCCCCGGTGCATATATCCCAGTCATCAATGCTGTATGGATAAGTGCATGCAATTATATCCATCTTATCTGTATATCCCGCCATTGTGCGGATTCTTTTGCTGATATTATCAAGCGCATAACCTGCTCCTTCAGCAAATTCATTCTCACCTATGCAGTATAACAGCCTCTTTCGGCCGGCTGTCTGTGTTCCTTCAATTCCGGATTGTGTGTCCTGATACAGCTCATTATCACACACAAGCTTCCGATACCATTCAGCTTCATCAGTACCAGCCGCAAAATTCCCAAGATACTCTGCATACAGCTTCTTCATCTTTTCCGAATGAACTATAATTCTGTCTGCATATACAGCCCCCGGCATCGCAAGACTATACTTAAGCCCGTACATGTCGTTAACATCAGCCTCTGTAAAATCATTAACACCGCATGGCATTACATATGTAAGACAGTCTGTATATTGCATAAGCTTAGCTGAATAAAATGCTGCAGGCACAGTAATATACGGATTCCATTCATCATATGGATTCTGTATTATTATTGTATCAAACTTCAGCATATGCATATCAATACTGTCCCATGCCACTGTATTAAGTCCGTCAGGATATTCTTCTCTTCTGTCATTGCTCCATTCTTCACGCCCCGAAACCACCTCGCCATACAGATTCTTGGCAAGCACCGGAAGTGGAATAACAACGGCTTCAGTATTGTCAATGTTATTATAATAATCATACAGAGGCTGAAGCTCCTGCCATCTTAGTGGATTATCCGTGACAAATGCAACAAGCTTTCTGTCAATAATCTGACTCTGTACCGCAGACTTCATATCACCAAGTGCTGACACATATTCTTTGTAAGCCTGTAATTCAGTTACGCATCTGCCGGAATTATCAGGCTGTGTGACGGCATTATAAAGTCTGAACAGTATCTCACAATATTGCTCAATTGAAGCTACCGCGATTCTGCCGGAATGATTATCTTCACCTTTGACTTTTTCTATGTAGCTGCCAATATCAATTGCTGCCTGCTGGCACTGTACGAGCACCGAAGCATCTGCCGGCACTTCACCAATTCCGCAAAGCTCTGACATTGCCTCACGCACCGTCTCCTGCATAGTATTCCTATATGAGCTGGCAGGGCGGTTTTTACGAAGTTTCTTTATATCAAATGTAAATTTCGGAAGCTTAAAATCCGCAACTGCCTGAAGACTTTCGCGCTGTGCCTCAAAAAAAGGATATTTATGTCCATTCCAGACTTTTCTTATCACAAAATACTGCTCGTACTTTGACTTAAGCATATAGTTGTAATCAGCCGGAACAGGCATTGTTGTATTCTCAAACGGAAGCCTGATAATATTTTTAAAAAGCTTTTTATCCCTTCCCCTATTACCTATAAGTATCCATGGAAATATCTGTCCAAGACTGTCTGACTCATATTCCGGTACTCTTGCCATCTGTGTCTCTGCAAGATGGTACAGTGCAATCCCAAGATGTCTGCTGTCATCATTTTTATTGAACTTCACATTATACAGGCGCTCCAATTCCATAAGGTTGGCATCCTCAGCGGCTTTACTTATCTTATTATTAACTATGGCATCCGCAACTGCTATTATATGCTTTACCTCATCGCATCTTCTGCGCTCATCCCTATCATCCCTGTACAGATAATCAAGCACAAATATATCTATTCCAACGAGATATGGAAAATTATAGAACTCATCCATATGCTTCTGTTCATATGATATATTCGTATTATTAACTACCCTTGCAAGGAAAAGCCAGTGATCCTCCTTGTGCGCATAATCATGCAGACAGTAATTACCGGGAAGTTCCTTCGCCGCTGCGCGCCTGAACTTCTCATAGTCTGCCCTCTTCATGCATATGTCCATGTCATCATCCCATGGCACATAACCGCCATGCCTTACAGTTCCAAGAAGTGTTCCCCAATCGGCAAAGTAAGTGATATTATGTTTCCTGCATATCGAATCTATGACATCAAGCACCTTAAGCTGCGCGCCCCATGCCTGCTTTATGGCCGTCGGTACGAAAAAGCCATTGCGTACCTCATCTCTGAAATAATCAATAGGTAATCTATCCATTCCGTCTCCTAATTCATAACAGACATAATCTTTATATAATCTTCTGACTTGTCACGCATAATCTTAAGCCCGCTCTCAAGTTCATTTATCCTGAACCTGTGCGTTATCAGCTTAGATGGCATGATGCTGCCACTGCCGATACTCTTAAGGACATAATGCCAGTCATCATCATCGTCACCCGTAAATGATGAATTCCATGTTCCGGTAACATGAAGCTGATTGCGCAGTATCTTCCAATAGGTCTGCTTATCAAAATTCATATCTGAATACGGATTGCCGACAAAACATATACTTCCCCCACAGGCTGCTGAATTAACCGCCCAATTAACTGTCTCATTCTTACCGACACACTCAAAAAAGACGTCAACTCCGCTGCCATCTGTCTTTTCCATCAGCCACTCAGCTGCATCACATCCACTTGAAATTCCTTCCCGTATATCATAAAAATTATCTTCCGGAATATCAAGATTTGCTGTCATAGCCTTCTGTGATGACTTATTCCCGATTACAAATATATTGTCATATCCGCGGCTTTTCAAAAGCATGACAATAAGCATGCCAATAGTTCCAAGTCCGCAGACGGCAATACTTACATCATCAGCTGCTTCCACATTACCGGAAAGCACACGCCTTATTGCATGACATGCAACTGCAGACGGTTCAAGCATTGCTGCGTCCTGATAAGAAACATTATCCGGAAGCTCTATAAGATTAGCTGCCGGAACTGCCGCGTACTCAGCAAAACCGCCATTACATCTTGAGCCAAGATAACTGTAATTGCGGCACATCTCATACATTCCTTTTCTGCATGCCACACACTGCCTGCATGGAATAAGAGGGAATATTCCTACTCTTTTATTAAGCCACGTGCCATCATCTCCCGCAGAATTACAATAATCAGAATTACTGCCATTATCCACAGCAATAACGCGTCCGGCAAATTCATGTCCCGGAATAAGCGGCATACTATGTGCACCGGTCTTATATATACGTGGAATATCCGAACCGCATATTCCCGCTGCCATAACTTTAACAAGCACCTCTCCGTCTCTTAGCCGTGGCATATCCACATCCTCATATCTTATGTCATCTGTATCATGAAGCACCCATGCTTTCATACTAATCTCCGTTCTTACCCGCATTAATTGCTGTTATAAATCTTTCAAGATCTGCATTAGTTGTAATCTTATAGTTGTTCTCATCTCCCGGAATCACTGCTATATTCATTCCGGCAATAACAGCCGGCTCCGTGGAACCATTTATCGAATATATTCTGTCAGGCAGCAGTGCTTTATTGGCTTCATAATATCTGCCTAATCTGAACAGTTCCGGTGCCTGCCCCGCAAAAAGTGTACTTCTGTCAAGCAGTGAATCTACATGCATTCCATCATTACTCATGTATATGGTATCCTTCATTGGCAGAACCGGAAGCACTCCGTCATATTCCGCTGCTTCATTATTATTGCCGCCTGTAAGTCTGCTCACACAGCTTTCTATCAGTTCACCACTCAGGCACGGTCTTGCTGCATCGTGAATAAATACAACATCCGAGTCATCTGCATACTTTCGTATGCTTTCAAGTCCATTGAATATTGAAAGCTGACGTGTCTGTCCCGGTTCTGTGAATCCTCTGAACTTATGACTGTCATCATAATAATCAATGTCTTTTCTTATCCTGTCATGCCACATATCATCTGCAACAATCTGAACAGCATCTATATAACTGCTTTCTGCAATCGTTTCTATGCAGTATGAAATAATTGTACGTCCGCCAGCCTCTATATACTGCTTTGGTATATCTGCACCAAGCCGCAGACCACGTCCGCCCGATAATATAAGTGCAATATTCATAACTGTCCCCTGAATCTTAGATTGCGTATATCTTCTATTATATCTTTGTATGGCCTGTCCTTTCCAAACAGCAGCGTGGTTCCGAGCACAAAACCTTTCATGCCTTTTGGTGCAAACTCCGTAATTCTCTGTGCGCTGCATGCTCCATCCCAGTACATCTCAAAATCCATGTCTTCTTTTAAGGAAAGGAGTTTGTCTATCTTATGCCCTACATACGGCAGATACATCTGACCTGCATTCCCCGGATTGACGGACATAACAAGTACCTTTTTTACAATACGCAGCATCTCAAACACCGTCTCAACTGATGTTCCTGGATTAATTGCTATTCCCGGAATCATTCCTGCATCGATAATTGTCTGCAACGTCGTTGAAGGATGATATTCTGCTTCAGGATGGATGTACACCGTATCTCCCCTGCGCAGATTCTTAAGAAACAGCCCTATGTGTGTATTAGGATGTTCAATCATAAGGTGCACATCCAAAGGCTTGTCCGTTGCCCCCGCTATGTATCTCATATCATTAAGTGACATTGCAAAATTAGGCACATATCGTCCATCCATAATATCTATATGAAATGAGTCTATGCCGCCCATCTCCAGTTCTCTTATTTCTCTTTCCAGATGCCCGTAATCAGCGCACATCATGGATGCTGTTAATTCAAATTGCATATGGTTATCTCGATTCTGTTTATTATAGTGGTATTATAGCATGTGATTTTATGAATATACATAGTAATTACTCTCTTCTTCCTCAAGCTTATCAATAATTGCAAAATATTCAGCTATATCTTTTATTTTATATTTTTCAACTATTATTGTGTTCCCTGTCCTATCATGTATATCACTCATATCCTGCAGGCATGCTATGTATACCGGATTATCAAAATGCCTATACTGAATATAATGCCTTCCGGTTCCATGTGCCGTCTGCCCTGCATCTAATGGCCACCTGTATATGTCACCATACTCCATCTTAAGAAATTCTTCCGGCTTAGAAGGCGCTGCAAAATCATGTCCTTCAAAAGATATTCCTGTTACAGGCAATACAGCATCTGCCCTGCAGAAACCGCTGCACGCACTGACAACAAAAAATGTCTCTATTCCGTATCCTATTCTTCCTGTAGGTACTTCTGATACAAATCCTCCGTCATGCGCTATCCTGTCATTATATTCTATTCTTTCCTTAAAGCTCATCATGCTTTTCCTGCAATATACAGAACACTCATTAACGTATTTTCTAAGATCATCATACGTACAGCTTTCATTATAATAATCCAATGGGAAAATGTCGACAATATACGGATAACTGCTGCCATTACTGCTCTTTACATACGCTGCGAGAAAACTGCCGTTAAGTGTGAATAATATTTCTTTATTTTCATCATACATTTTCCGGACAGTTTCCCTGTAATTATCATTCTGATTCATCTCTAATGAAGATGATACATACAGCATGCCATTTAGATTACAATAATCTATAAGCCTTTTATAATCATCCCGCATCAGCAGTAAATCCATGTCGTCATCCCATGGTACAAATCCTCCATTGCGCACTGCCCCAATAAGGTTGCCCTCGCCCAGCATAAGATGTATACCGATTGATTCAGCCAGATTCTTTACCTTTAATGTTGCATCCAGTAATTCCGTCTGTCTTATTCTAAGTCTTCCTCCAGCAGGCTTAACTCCTCTGACATCTGCCGTGCGCATGAAAAATTCTATTCTTTCCTCTGAACATTTATGTAAATTATCTGCATAAAGATACATAAGCCTGTATATTCCCGCATCAGTCTGAAATTCATCCATAAAATCCTTAGATGTCTTATTCCCCTCCGGTGCAAGATGCTCTCTTAAATATCTGTATACTACGTATTTTTCAATTTCCATACTCTTTAGCTGGTATTCCATCTGGGTACATATCGAATAACCGGCAGCAAGCACAATTATTGCATTATCTGCATAACCATTAAGCCTCGAAGGTGCAATAACCTCTATGTCTCTTATGAAGCTTCCCTGTATATTTACGTTGTTATCTGCAAAAAAGGCAACATTATCACTTCCGAAATAATCCAGTGCCTCCAATCCATATTTGCCCGTACCGAAAAGTATTATTTTTCTCATTAAATCTCCTGTGTGCCAATCAATCTTTCATATAATCCAGCAGCATAATTCCTCCTGAAGTAAACTATTTTTTTCTTTACTCCCTTACTTATAAGCTGCTCTTCTATTTTCTTACATATATCGTTATTAAGGACTGCAATAAATACAATGTCAAATTCATTCTGCATATCAGCAAGCTGTTCTATTGATATTACATGTACAGCAGTACTGGATTTATATTTTTCATAATTACTGTCCGCCACACATACGATTGATTCTTTATATCTGCCGTAAAGCGCCATTCCAAATCCGCCCGCCCCATACAAAGCAATCTTTTTTTTAAAAATTCCTGTATGATCCATTATTTCTTCCGGGCATTTGAGAAGCGTTACAAAACTTATATAATCAATAAGCTGGTTATGCATTATATCCCCAATTGAAGCATTATCAAATGCATCAATAAGGTCTGAATAAAGGCACTTTATACTTTGAATACTCATATTGCCGCTGACCATTGTATTTTCATGCTTAATGTAATGATATGGTGCATAATCCAAGAACTGTATTGACTCGGCTTTTGCTATGTACCGGTAACATGCATCAGCATCTTCTCCGAACCTTACAACATCATTCACCTTAACATCTGCCCGCTTTATCAGCTCCGATTTTATGAATTTACATACAAGATTTGGAAGAATTCCAAATTCAAAAAAATTTTCCATACACAGCATGTATGGAAATACGTCTTTTTGCATCTCCTCATAATCATAATATTTTTCAGGAAATTTATTCTTTTTAATTACGGGCTCATTATCTTCTTCTATAAGATTATAGGCAATAACATCCGGCATTCTAATATCTGTCTTTTTTATAATGTTTGCATATGTTTCCACATCTATATAATCATCTGCATCTAAAAATGTTATATAATCTCCACAAGCTCTCTTAATCCCATACGTACGTGCTGACGCCTGTCCACCATTCTGCTTATGCAAAAGCTTAATTCTTTTATCACATGCTGCATACCTTTTGCATATATCAAGGCTGTTATCGTCTGACCCATCATCAACCACTATTATATCAAGTTTTTCATATGTCTGGTTCAACACACTTTCCAATGCTCTTGCAATGTATTCTTCTGCATTATAGACAGGAATAATTACACTGATTAAAATATCATTCATAATCTGCTTGTCCATATATTCTTTTTAAAATATTATTATATTCCCCTACAGTCTTTTTTCGTTCTTCTTTTCTTTTATCATCAAGCCACCCTCCATTAAAATGGTGTATTGAAAATGTATTTTCCGTAATGACATTTTCACCACTCATATAATCATAAGGATGAAAATATTCTGATGAAAACACCGTCATTTCGTTGATTCTCTGACATGTATTATCTGCAGACATTCCCATTGCAATAAATGGAGCTGTCTCATATACTCCGCACGTATCCGGATTCAGTGAGCCATCTTCATATCTGAACACTGCTTCTTCACGATACTTAAGCAGCTTCTTAATCATTCGATGGTGTGGGATTGCACCGCTGCATCCTCCCATATTAACATTGCCCCATTTTTCTACACCGCAGAACGCGCCCTGCCTTCTTAACGGTTCTAATGGCTTAAGCAATTCTACATCTGTATCAATATAAAATCCGCCATAATTATAAAGTATATCAAGCCTCGCATAGTCCGGCACAAATCCCCACCTGCCTTCTTCATATGCCTGTCTCATATATTCATTCTTATTGACATCATAATTACTCTCATCCCAGCGCTTTATCTCATAATCAGGGCATATCCTGCTCCAGCTGTCAATGCATCTTTTGAGATAATCAGGCATCTTTCTGCCCGAAAACCAGCAGTAATTAATAACTTTTGGAATAAGCTCATCAGTGTAATCTCTTATTACATCTGTTCCGCCCCCAGCTGCCGCCCTGTCTTTAACTCCCTCTGCCATTATAACAGGCACTATCACAGCTTTGATTCCATCAAGTGACTCCATTGCATCAAGTGTGTGAAGCACCGGGCTGTAATTACTGTTCGTAATAAGAATAATTGTATCGTGTCCGATATTATTAAGCACCTCAGGAGCACAGATATTGTATTGGCGCAATCCAACAATAACTTTCTGCTTTTGCTTTCTTGTATCCGCGTCCACATAGAACAACAGGTTTTCATCCAATCCATGTCTCATCAGATAGTCCGGCATTATTGTCCGGCCTATCATGCCGGCTCCGTATATGGCTATTTTGTAATTATTGCCAATTATGTAATCTTTCAAAAGCTCAAACTTAATATCACAAAGATTTAACATTATCATTCTGCTCCAATAATCATATGCTCTTTATATACAAGCAAATACTGATGTGTGCTCAGGTTTTCTCCAAATAACTTTATCCGTGTCCACGTTATATTTTGTACATATATCCTGCTTTATGCTTTTTGCAAGATTTTCTCCCTCCACGCCTATAACTATATAATCATATTTGTAATTAATTATCTTATCTGCAGATTCTATACTATGAAGGCATTCCATGTCTTTTCCCTCAGGCTCCCTGTCCAGCCACGCAACCACCTTACAGTTACATGTTTCTGTAAGGAATCTGTAGAGCGGCACACCTGCTCCACCTGCTCCATACAATATTACATCCTTACATGCAAGTTCAGGATATTCAAACTTCCATGAGCCCATTGACTGCGTATTAATTCCATATAATATACGCAATGTATGGCTTTCAACATCCATTATATATCTGCGAAGCTGACGTAACAGCACATATGTCAGATCACCATATCCTGTAAACGCCTTTTTCAAGCCATTATATAAATGATATGTATTACTAAGAAGTCTCTCATCCCTGCTCCTGCACATTGAATTATTTTTTATTACATAATGGTAAAAAGACTTTCTTAATATATATACACTTGATATCTGCATCATATATGAATATAGAGTCAGGCAGTCCTCACCATAAAAGACTCTTGTATCAATATTTTTATAAATATCTAGCAGTATCGATTTTTTATATATTTTATTTACAAGAGTACAATACACCCCATAATCTGAACATTCATCATTCCATAGCATGCTTGGATAAATCTGTTCCCGTATATTGCAATAAAGTCCTTCTGAATAATTGTCAACATACTCCTCTGTATATCTGTCATCTTCAAATTCACGAAAAATTCCTGATGATACAAGCTGACAGTTATATTTATTATATATATGGATTAACTCCTGATACATATTGCTGTCAATCCAATCATCACTGTCAACAAATCCTATAACATTTCCGCATGAATTCTCTACACCTGACTTGCGTGCAGAAATCAGTCCCATATTCACCTGTGATATCACTTTTACCCTTGAATCTCTTCTTTCATATTCTGCGCATATTACAGGTGTATTATCTGTTGACCCGTCATTAACAATAATAAGTTCAAAATCCGTAAACTTCTGATTAAGTATACTGTCAATACATCTTCTAATCGTATTCTCCGAATTATATGCTGCAACTACTATACTTAATATTACTTTATCTCTATTCATAATCAGTCTCTTTCTGCAAAGTCTTCAAGCTCCGGTGTAGTTCCGCATCTTCCCCATTCAATGTCATTACTTACACAGTGTCCACACAAAGGCACTGTCTCGCTGATTATCTCTAATATTCTTTCTCCATCAAGTTCATTCAAATCATATATTCCAATATCAGGAAGTCTTGTCCCAAATACTTTATTAAAGCGCTCTATATACATCAATGTAGGGCATCTTGCGATTTTACCATTCCATATATTAACGCAGCCATTGGATATACATTTTTTTTCATACTTACTATCTGCTGCTAAAGATAGTGGTTTATTAAACACCATCTTAGAATCAAAAGAACGTATTATATATCTTATGCTATTTTCTTCAAGTTTCCTGATTATCTGGTTAATAATCTTATGTGTTGGCAAATATTCTGAAATACTAACCACGATGTCATTGTCATGTAATGTCTTCAAAATTCCTGCATCAAGCTTAGGAATCAGCAATCCGTTTGTAACTATCTGTATCATTGTATCCGGAAGAAGTCTGCGTGTCTCTGTTATATATGTATTAATATCCGGATTAAGAAATGGCTCTCCACCAAGCAGAAAAAACTTTACAATATGAGAGAATTTACTCTTCAATATCTCAATATCTTTTAGTCTGCCTGCAGTATCCGGTAATACTTTTTCAAAAATAGGCGAAAAATGCGTACATCCTCTGCAATTCAGATTGCAGTAATCCACAACATGTATCTCTGCCTGCGGTAAAATCAAACTTCCCCATCCGCTACAATCCACGCAATAATCATCTAAAAAATTTCCTGTTTCTTTATTTCTTACACCTGTAAACCAATATATATATTCATATCCAATGTTTCTTGCTTTTGACAGTATATCAGTTATTAACTGCGAATTATCAACTGTTATAACTAATTTGTGAGCTGTGCAGCTATCGCAGCTTACAATACCGTATCCTTTGAAAGCTCCGGTTCTATGATTATCTATATAACCATATATACCTTCATCCTTTGAGTGACAAGCTTCAAATACATCTGCTGCCAAAGCGCCCTGACTGCCTGCACCCCAAAAGACATATCCTATATCCATATTTATTTCTACTCCATAATAAAATATTTTTCAACAATACTTTTATAGCCTTAGTATTGCTTATTTATGTCTTTATATAAATACTTTTTCACATTATATTTTTCAAGCTGTTTTATAGCACTATATATTTTATCTGTGCTCAATGCTATTACTATATCAAATTTGCTTTGTATTTCTGATATTTTATCCGGCAGGATAACTTCCACACCATTAATTTTTTTGCCGTATAATAAGGGATTTTGATCTGCATAATACAAAACACTGTCTTTATATAATGCATAAGCTTTTTTCCCTATATTTCCTGCCCCATATATAACAATCTGTTCTGACGGCACACCTTCACATATCGCATTTACCTCTGGCACTGCTTTTATAAGTTTATTTCTTGATACATTGTCCAAACATTCTTCCAGCATAAAATCACAATATATACTGCATAATATATATTTTTCATTATTGCACATATTAATTATATTATCCAAATATTGCTTTCTCATTTTCATAAGCTGCATACTAATCTGCAATTTTCTCTGTTTTGTCAAACTCTGCTCATGTATTCTGTACTTATAGATATTTTTATCTATAAAATCTATTTTTCCATAATTAAAAAATATTCTTAGCCAATAGTCATAATCTTCTACCAAGAACTTATCATTGTCATAATCGCCTATTTTTTTCATCACCTCATACCTATACATGAAACATGCTCCAACGCAATTAGTGTAAAGCATTTTTTCATCACTATAGTCAGTCATTGTATATAAATACACGCCATCAGCATCAATAACATCCATAGCAGTGCACACCATAGGACATTCCTGATTACTGTCCAGATAATCTGCCATAGTCTTAAGTGCCTGCGGTTTGTACATATTATCGTCTGATGTCCATGTAAGATATTCCCCACAGGCCTGTCTGAAACCGAGGTTCAGGGACTCCGGGAGCTTCTGATTCTGTTCATTTGTAATTATCTTTATTCGGTCATCCTCAGACGCATATTCTGATATTATTGATGCTGTTGTATCTTTAGAACAGTCATTAACAATAATCAGCTCCCAATCTGTCAGCGTCTGGCTCAATATACTTTCTATAGATTCTTTTATATACTTTTCTCCGTTGTATGTAGGAAGCACAATTGATACTTTAGGCATTATCAGTCTCCAAACCTTTCGGTTAATATTCTTACTATTCTTTCAGAAGCATGACCGTCTCCATACGGATTAACAGCATTACTCATCTTATCATATTCGGATTTATCATCAAGTAACTTATGCACTGCATTTTTTATTGATTTTTCTTTTGTACCGACTATCTTAAGTGTTCCAGCTTCAACTCCTTCAGGACGCTCTGTGGCATCACGCATGACAAGCACCGGTATTCCTAATGATGGTGCTTCTTCCTGTATTCCTCCGCTGTCTGTCAATATAAGATAGCTGTGCTTCATATAATTATGAAAATCAATAACATCAAGCGGTTCAATAATTCTGATTCGTTCACAGCCGCCTAATACATCATCTGCAATTTTACGGACTTCCGGATTTTTATGCACAGGATATATCACTTTAACATCTTTGTACTCATCAACTATCTTGCGGACCGCACCAAACATCCTCACCATCGGTTCACCGATATTCTCGCGTCTGTGTGCTGTCATAAGAAGCATCCTGCTGCCTGACGCCCACTCAAGGTCTTCATTGCTGTAACTTTCTTTTATCGTCATCCCCAGTGCATCAATTGCCGTATTGCCTGTTACAAATATCTTCTGCTCGTCAACATTTTCTGCCAGAAGATTCTTCTTTGCCAGTTCAGTCGGTGCAAAATAGATTTCAGCAATAAGGTCTATGCTTCTTCGGTTAAACTCCTCTGGAAATGGTGACTGCATATTATATGTTCTCAGTCCTGCCTCAACATGTCCTACAGGTATATGAAGATAAAATGCGCATAGTGCAGCTATATATGAGCTTGTAGTATCTCCATGCACAAGCACAATATCCGGTCTTTCTGTATTATACACACGTGTGAGCTTTTCCATTATTTTCCCAGAAACCAGTGCAAGTGTCTGCCCCTGTGTCATAACATGCAGATTATAATCAGCATTAATATGAAAACTTTCCATAACCTGATTAAGCATCTCTTCATGCTGTCCTGTGAGACACACCTTGCAGCTGATATTCGGTTGTCTTTTCAATTCCCGGATTACCGGACACATCTTAATTGCTTCAGGTCTGGTTCCAAACACTGTCATCACTTTCATTATCGTACGATTCCTATCCAGGCTGAAAACAAGTCAGGACAATTCATATTTTCATAAACAAGTCCATGTTTAACCTCTACATTGTAACAGTATTGCTCCATGACAGACTTTAAATATGACTCATCAGGCCACTGCTCCCAGTCTCCTATTTCTAACGCTCCGTAGCTTGCTTTGTTTTTATCAATCACTATAACATATCCTTCAGGTCTGGTTACACGTGACATTTCCTTTATTGCACTTTCAATGTCAATTGCATGTTCCAATGCTTCACATGTATATGTAACATCAAATGCTGCATCATTATATGGAATAGAAGTTAAAGTTCCTTCACGGCATTCAACATTACTTCCATCAAGCCATTTCATTACATTTTTAGATATATCTGCTCCTGAATATCTGTTAAAAGGCATATCCTGTAAAAGATTTCTGATATATCTTCCCTTGCCACATCCCACATCAAGTATCCTGCTTCCTTTGCCTGCCTTTGCAACAGCATCCCTGACAAATGTATATCTTTCATCATTCTTTGAAATTTTGTCCATAAACTCTGATGCACACCCATTAAATTCCGCAGCATTTTTATAATACAATGCATCCAGAAAATATTTATTTGCCCAGCTTATCTCCTCACCTGGAAAATAATCATTCTGCTCATCGCAGTTATCTTCTGACAGATAGCTGCCAAACCATCCACCTGACGCATTCTGCAGCCGGCATGCATAATTAAAGGCTTTTAATCCGTGTTCCATATCCCCCAGTCTGAACCATACAAGTGCAAACTGGAATAATCCGGTAGAACATACCCAGTCAACATTGTTATATGCCGGTACAGCTCCAGACTTTTTCTGAATCTTCGCAATCCTGTCCATTGCCGCTCTTGCCATGTCACTCTCACCCATATCAATAAGAGCCTCCATTACATATGCATAGAAATGCGACAGCAGGCTGAAATTCATTATCCTGTCATAATAATTATTCTTATAATATTCAAGGATCTGCTTAGCTTTATCAGTATAATCTGTTCTGTTAAAGATTCTTCCGGCATCTGCTATAGGACTCAGGCAATACATATGAATCAGTTCTGAACATGTGCTGCTGTCATCCCCCCAGCATGTCATATCGGGAGTTATCAGTCTCCCCTCTTCTGTCATACAGCTTAGTATCCAATCTATACCCATTACTATCGCTGAATCGATCTTATTTTTATCATTATATATCTCTCTTATAGCTATCAGACCTTTAAGTATCTGTGCCGTATCAAATATATACGGTGATACATTATCAGTATCATACCATGAACCATCCGGCTTCTGGATACTGATAAGCCAGTCTGCATATCCGGTGGCAATGTCTCTGTATCCCCACCTTATGAGTGTCGGTATATAATATCCCGTAACCTCAGGATAACCCTTTCTCTTGCCTGTATTACAGATAATAGCCTGTCCATCTACAGAATTATTCTTAATCCAGCCTATCGCTTTTTTATAAACAGATATGTTATCAAACCGGCCTTCTATTTTCTTTCTTGTCTGCTCTGACTGTATCCTTCCAACCGTTAAAAAATTCTTGAATCCATCTTTTTTCAGCTGCTCTTCTATCTGCGGACAATACCTGTCGGATACTGAAATCACAATTGTATAATGACCACATTGGCTTTTCTTTTCACAATATGGATATACAGCGATTCCCTCAACAGAACTTCCGGCTTTATCCCGGTTATTATCCATAATAAATTCTATATTCTCTTTACCGAGCAGGCTTATTGCAACCGTCGCATAATAGCCCGCTCCAAATAGTATGTATTTCTTCATCTCCATCACCAAATTATAATTTAAATAACCTGTAACAAATCACTTACGTTATCTTTAAAATATGGATAATTACTTTTTCCATAACACCTTAATATTACATTCTTTCTCGATTCAATAAAATCAGACAATTTATAATTTTCTATCACTTCATTCAGCCTGTCTGGATTACTTATTACAGGTGCAGCCATTGATATTTCTGGATAATACCACTCATTTATGTTCTCCCTCACGCTTAAAAAAGCAGCCGGAGTCTGCTGATTCAAATATAAAGATTCTAATGTTGCACCTGATTTTGCGTCTGATAGTATGAAATCAGCCAAAGCAGTTGCTTTTTCGAAATCATAATTTCCATCCAAAACCATATCTGCTATTTCATATGCCATTTTTCTCGCCGGATTACTGAAATCTCTCGATAAAACGTGATGCAGCTTTATTATTATGAAATACTGATTCTTTAGTTTTGCTATCTGTTTTCCGAATTTTATGATTCCGCAATCCTCATCCCATGTTGGAAAATATACAAGTATTTTCTTTTCTGTATTTATACCTAATTCATTTTTCATCTCATCCTGATCCGGAATTTTATAGTAGTAGTGCTTTGGATATCCTCCTATCATTATTTTAGTGTCTGCCTTCAACTGCCCCAGTTTTTCTTTCTGATATTCTCCATGCACTATACAAGCGTCAAATCCTTCAAGTGTTCTTTCAGACAATGAATAATGGTTCTTTATAAATCCTACGCCATAATTCAGATGTACTTTATAAGTATTGTCGGCATATTTGCTTAATACTTTGGCATCCTGTGTAGTCATGGCTATTTGTGCATTACGATTACAAATATTTTTATATCTGTATCCACATCTATTCAATATCTTTACTGCTTCTTTATAATCAAACCATTCTCCACTTGTGTTATACTCACACTTTTCTGCGACAAAAACCGCATTAACACCTCTCTTTCTAAACTCTTCATAATATGGAGCGAAATGATATATTTCAAATGCATCAACCAGATAAAATTCAACATTAATATAATTATCTTCAATATACTCATCCCAATAATCATGCGGATTTTCTCCCACATCATCCGGATATGCGTTATAGTCTCTATATTCATATTCCAGAAACTTTTCCATGTTATTAGGTGTCCAAAATTCTTTATCCTCGAATCTTCTCTTTGTTAACGGAAATATTATATTGCTATTCATCCAATCATCATTAAAATTTTTATCAAAAACTTCAAAATTATCCAGTCCAAAATAGACCTTTGACGATTTAACTGCCGTATAATCCTTCTCGTGTATACAACTGCGAATATACTTATACTTTTGTAATATACTTTTATCTGAAAGTGTGTTTAAATTTTTCTGTATTTCCATTGCGTAAGCCATAAATTGGTCAAATTCCAACTCATCATCATAATAATCGTACGCAAAGAAATCAGCCATCACCCTGTCTAATGCAGATGTTCCTTTAGAGATCTGAATAACATCGTTATATATAAACAATATATATTCTCCTGCATATTTCTTTGTACAATCATCTACCCATTTCTGTATATTTATTTCAGAATCTTCACATATACAAACATGATAATGGGTCTTTGCATATTGAAAAAGCTTTTCGTATTCGTCCCTCAATAAGCCAAAATCAAAATCATCATCCCATGGTATAAATCCATTATATCTGAATGTTCCAAGCAAATTACCTGTTACAAGAAATGGATGAATACCTAGCGTACCGCTTATCTCTTCGATAAATTCATATGCAAATTCAAGCAATAATTTCTGTCTAATCCTCATATAGCCATCCGCAGGTCTAAATAACTTAACATCTGTATGACTGCAAAGATACTCGATTCTTCTATCACTTTGCATGCATTTGCACTTGTAATATTCGGATTTTATGTATCCGACTTTTGAAGCATCAGATAACACATTATTAATATTATATTTTTTACCATAGTTTATGACAGCAAATTTCCACATATCAAATGATAAAAAATTATATATTCCGGCATTACACAGCTGAAGTTCAACCTGATTATAATTTGTCTGGTTCAAAGCACATACAATCAGATAATCCTTATAAATAACTTTCAACTCTGTGAAGCTTATTATTCTTTTCCCGAAGTAATTACTTCCAACTTTCGAATTCGAATTATCACAAAAGCAGTACACGTTCTTCTTTTTAAGTTCTCTAAGTGCTCTTTCACCTATAGTTCCACATCCAAATACAATATATTGCATTTAATTACCTCTTTATATCAAATCATATCCATTTAAGTATCATAATGTTATTGGAAATTGCTTGTCCAATCCGGATCACATGTATGACATAATTTGTAAGGATGTGTACTGCATCTTATGTTTTTAATATCATAGATACTGCCTCTGTCCGCACAAACCTCCGAGTCAAGGCAACATGATTTAAATCTTCCATCCCATGCCATAAGAATAATGTTGCTATTAACATAATAGCAATTTTTAAACCTGTTATTCACTTCAATATCGGAATATTCATGTCTTCTTGCTGAAACATTACCTGCAAACGAATGCGATGTAATGAATCTTATATATTTATTATCACAGGGATTACTTATTCCACAATTCCTAAGCCATCTAAGTGCTTCATCTTTATTATGTTCAAGGACCTGCCCAAATAACTCTATCCTGTTCTCCTTGTGTTCAGTCATCCAATCAACACACTTTATCCAATTTTTTACAGATTTTTCTGAATGAAATGATATATAGAACCGACTTTTTGATGTCTTATTAAGAGTATTCATAATACTATCAATATTAGTATCATCAAGCAACAATCCATTAGTGCTTAATATCACTGGTCTTTTAATTGATGTAACTCTGTCAAGATACTCGAATATTTTAGGATGTAATAATGGCTCTCCCAATCCATGCATCGAAAAATAAGAATCCTGATCTGGTGATATATACTTAAACGCTTCATTAAAAACTGCATCCCCCATATACCCTTTTTCTCTTTTACAAGTTGGAGTAGGGCAGTTTTTGCACCTCAGATTACAATTATTAGTAAGCTCAATTCCACCTAATTCAGGTGCTAATATATTATTTCTTTTATACTCTAAATATTCACATGCATGATTATAAGCCACTATGTCACCATTTCTTTTAAATGTATCTTTTATAAGTTCATATCTTTTTATACGTTCTGACTCAATTGCATTTATATCGACAGAATACTCTGGTAAATTATCCAACTCAATCTTATCAAGGCTACCATCTGCATATCTATATACTTTATCATCATTCTTGCAGACGTCCTTTAAGAAATACAAAGCCGTATCACTCTTAGGCGTCACAATTATCTCGCAATCATTACATTCTATTATCTTCAACAGCTCATCAAGTGTAATTATTTCTACATCATCAATTACTTTCTTTCCCCATTTTCTCCTATCATTATCATAACACACAATACTACTGCTGTAATTGTTCTTTATATATTCTTTTGCTACTTCACCTGCACCAAATACTATTTTCATACAAATTTCTCCCTCTGACGCTATTTCCACAAGCTATGTTTTTTACAAATATTTTAAATAGTCTTCTAAGCTAACCAGTTCATCTTCGTTTTTATATATGTTCTTGTCATTAACAATATATTTTTTTATTATTTCATAGTCCTCATCCGATGTAATAAGTTTATGTGTTATTTCATCCGACGTTAAGAAATTGCATACTAAACTGCAATTATACCTATTAAAATAATAACTTACATTATTATTTTTTTTAAGTTTACCATAGCAATACCAGTAGTATCTGCAGGAATATCCTTTTCTCCTACTGTCATAGATTACATCTTTTATTGTTCCGCTAATACAGTTAAATCTATATATTTTTTCACTGTAAGCCATATCCACTATTATCTCATCTGATATTCTTCCAATAAGTCTTCCATATTGGTTGAACATCTTATAAACTTTTATAATTTCACCACTGCGCGGGTCAATTTTTGCAATTGTATATTCTTTACTACCCATTACATATATGTATCCATCATAATATTCAATTGAGGCATATATATCATGTGTATTTTGTATACTTATTTTCGAGACTTCACCATTATTAGAATCTATAATACATATTGTATTTATAGGCGTAATAATAACCGCATATCTCCCATTTTCCATGTAGCAGTTGTCATTTATAGAAATTCCCAAGTAACTATCATAATCATTATTAACAATTACTTCTTCCACAACTTTTTCAGACTCTAGATCAAATTTTAATATCGGATTACATGCTGCCATTGGCTGCAGATAAACATATCTTCCTTTTCCAAATGTATCAAGGATTTTAAACTCTTTCTCCATAACACTTCTATATGTATTTGATTTAATATCATAGCATACCATTGCACTTGCATTGTATGGAACTAAGTATATTTTCTCTTTCCACTTTACCATTGATGAATACAACGATTTCTCACATGATGCATCATATTCAATGGTATTAAGATAAGATATTGTGCCATCTTCTAAATCCACTTTAAATAATGCATTAATTAATCCATGAAATATATATGCATAATTATCAATTATACAAAAGTCATATCCCCACACCTGTAAAATCTCATTTTCTGTCATCGATTCGCCTCTTAATCTGAATTTCTCAACTCTCTCATTTTTCAGTTCATCATTCTAAATAACATAATACCGTCAATTTATATCACTCAACAATTTTATTATGCAAATTTTCCATCACTTTCTATAGGAATCTGCATTCTTACATAAATATTCGTATACTCCCTGTGGTACTATATTCTTTATCTGCTCCATATTACCTTCTTTTAAATAATCTCTGACCATTGAGGCACTCACTATTTTTCCATCCTGTTGTAACCTTGGAATTTCAGTTACAGAAACTCCGTACATTGGCAACATATTTTTCATTGCTTCATTATATTGTCTGGTTACCATGTCTATAGGTTCTTCCCCCACAAACCGCATTGTAATTCCTAATTCAGGTGCAATATAATTACCAAACAGTCTGAGGTCATTGGATGCATCCAATAGTGCCTGTCTTTTTTCCTGCTTGTGAAAATAGAGCGGCATCGTCATAAATGAAAGTACATACTTACCAGACGGAACAACAGCGACATTTTCCATTTGAGATGTTTCATTCTTCACCAATGTCAACCGATCACGAAATTTAAAATCTGATTTATCTTCTTCTACAATGAATATATATAATAAATCCACCATTTTTCTCGCTGCGTCTATCAGATAAAGATGTCCATTAGTCATTGGATTACAATTCATAACAATAGAACCAATTTTCATCCCATCTTTCGCAATTTTGCTCCGTATCTGCTCTATATATGCATTCAGGGTTTGTTCCGCATCTTTTTCCAGTTTCAGCTGCCCTGCCTGTAGATATTGCGGTTTTTTCTTTGGATTTTTTATCATCTGTGCCAGATAGTCTCTACAAACAGACCTGCTTATTTCTCTATTTCCAACATAATTAGTATGTAACGGCATATCATAAAACCAATCACACTTTCTTTGTGCCAGAATATCATCAATCAATACATCTTTTGTAACATTTTGTTTATTCCAAGAATTCAATCTGTCTATTAAAATGATAATATCATTTTCTGTTACTGTTAAAGATTTTAGAATTTTCTCATATTCTGCAAAAGAATATAATCCGCACGTTCTTCCCTCAACTGCATATTCATCCGACAGCCTTCTAATCTCACCATTCAGGCAATCTCCCAACGATTCGTCCAGAGAAGCTGCCGTAGCACCCTGCACAATACATGGTCCAATCATATATACCTTATTTTTTGCTGTGCCAAAACAGATTTTACTTTCTATATCATATACATATCTAGCATCTTTATTTCTTTCAGTTGCAAGTTTTTTCCATTCTGTTTCATCTATCTTTCTGCCATATACACTTTCTATCTGCTCTTTTACATGTGCTCCGTTCCACTTAGGCATGTCTATACATATACGTTTTTCCCTATACAATTCTTCTATAGTATTATATCCCCCAGCTCTATGAGGAAAATAAGCAGTCAGGCACTTAATCCCTTTTTTCTCAAATTTTTTTCTATATATCTCCGTAAGCTTATTGTGCTTTCTCTGCCCTATCTCCGAAATGAAAATCCATTGATTTCTAACATCACTCGATTCGCTTAATCCTGTCCTGCTTACGCCGTCTGCATAAATTTTAAACACATTACTATTAGGAATGTTCTGGTATTTTTCACACATTTTTGGAAATAATACTCCCCATGCCTCGCCATGTACTTCAACTGGAATTTTTCTAATTTTTAAAATATTGTAAAACCTGAATGCATACTCATTTAAATCCTGCATTCTCACCATTGCTGCCCCTTCAAATACCCCCTCATCAAAAATTTCTTCTTCACTTTTATTATTTTCCAGCTCCTTCATAACAAGCTCAATATCATAGTACGCTGATGTATCATCATCATATGCGAAATACAATATCTGTCCGTCTTTATCCATAAGTGTTATCAATGAATCTTCCGCATTCTTAAACATCTCTTTTAAATTTGCAAACAAATTGTAATCATCCTGCTCGCAAATATATTTTCTTTTTTCAATAATATCATCTACACTTTCACTTGATGTATTCAGTAGCTTTTTATAACTGATTACGCCTTCATATAATCCATCTGAATATACCACCATGAGATCCTTAATATGACCATTCAAAAAAAATGTAAATAGTTTTCCTCTTGTAATATCCGTTTTATCAGCTGAAAAAACATCACAATCGATTAATCTAATCATAACTCTATTCTCCTATATGTAAGTTCAGCATTTTTAAATTACTTATAATATAATCTGTCATTCAAATCATTAAAATATATAATAAAAAATCATGTGCGCAATCACACAGGATTTCAATTTACCTTTGTTAAAATAATTATCGACTTCCATGTCCGCATATCTGATTTTTCATATTCTCCATAAACTCTTTCAGATTTTCTTTTGGTGTTGTTGTCGGTCTTCCAAGATCCTTTCTGGACCCTATTGCGGTCTTTACCTCTATAAATGTAAGCTGGTTTGATTTTGCTGCTTCCATAAGACAGTTTCTTAATTCTTTTTCCGTCTCTGCAGTATACGCCTCTTTGTAACCACATCCCATTGCTATCTGGCAAAGATTCATTGTAGATGCTGCTGTTGGCATTCCGCCTACCGACTCGTGTGCTGAATTGTTAATCACTATATGCACAAAGTTTTGCGGACATACATTCCCTATAACTGCCATGGAACCCATATGCATTATTACTGCGCCATCTCCGTCAATACACCACACTTTTCTTTCAGGTCTGTTAACAGCAATTCCAAGTGCTATTGAGCTGCTGTGCCCCATTGAGCCGACCGTAAGAAAATCTTTTTGGTGTCCCTGACCATTATGCTCCCTTATTTCAAACAGCTCCCTGCTTGCTTTTCCTGTTGTTGAAACTATTACATCTTCGTCTGAAGCTTCCGTAACTAACTTAATGACAGATTCCCTTGTTATTGTGCTGTTGTTATGGTACTCTGTCTTATTCTCATATGAAAGCGCTCCTTTGCTCACGATAAAAGCTACGCTCTTCCCTTTTTCAAGCAGTGTACGGAAAGCGGACATCTGCATGCAAAGTTCATCGTATGATGTATCTTTTTTTAAATGATATGCTGCTATATCCATATCTTCCAGAAGCCTGTCCGTGACTTTTCCCTGATATAAATGCTGCGGTTCATCCTTAATTCCCGGCTCACCTCTCCATCCTACAATAAAAATGCATGGAATAGCATAAACATCGCTGCTAAGAAGGGATGCAACCGGATTTATCGTATTACCGATTCCGCTGTTCTGCATATAGACAACTGCCGCTTTGCCTGTCGCCATGTAATATCCCGCCGCAATTGCCACGGCATTTCCCTCATTAGCTGCTATTATATGCTTTCCTGATGTGCCATATGTATCAATAAGGTAATCACAGACCGGTCTGAGCAGCGAATCCGGGACACCTGTGTAGAACTCTGAACCTATTATGTTTAAAAATTCCTTTACATCCATACTTACTGCTCTCTTATCTTCTTCTTAATCATTGATGACGAAACACCCTTTGTATATTCGGGTTCAACTATCTTACCGCCCCATTCTGCCATTACATCTATTGCCTTTGCCCTTACATCAGCAAGCGGTCCCTCACGCCAGTCTGTTCCGTGTACCATATAATCAGGCTTATACTTACGCAGGTTCGGCTCATAGTCTCTGGTGGACTGTGGCACAACACAGCTCACTCCCTTTACATTCTCAATGACTGTCTTGCGCATCTCATAATCCATATATGGAGGATTCTTATATGATGCAATTGCTTCATCAGTAAAAAGCCCTACCATAACTTCCCCAAGCTCTGATGCCTTCTTTATTATGTTGATATGTCCGGGATGTACTATATCTACTGCCATAGGTACATAAACAAGCTTTGCTTTTTTCTCCATTTTTATCATTCTCCTTTTACCGGTATGAAGCTTATAACCTTCTTTATAGGCATACATGCATCATCAACACACTGCGAGCATCCGTTTTTAAGTATCTCTACAGCGGTCTTTTCCATGGCCGGAAATGCACTTCTTATCAGGTGGTTTGCATGTATGATTACATTTATTCCGTGTTCTGCAAGCTCTCTTTCAGGTATATTGTTATATGTTGTCGGGACAACAACTATCGGTACATCCGGAAATTCCTTTCTGAATCTTTCACAGAATTCATATACTTCATCCGGTGTTTTCTCCTTCGAATGGATCATTATCCCATCGGCTCCCCCTCTGACATAACATCTTGCCCTTTCAACAGCATCATCCACACCTTTTTTCAGTATAAGACTCTCTATTCTTGCTATTATCATGAAGTCACCGGTACGCAGTACTTTTTTTGCTGCCCTTATCTTATCTGCGAAATGCTCCGGTTCATCCTGAGTCTGTTTTACATCTGTTCCAAACAGTGAATTTCTCTTCGTTCCGGTCTTGTCTTCTATTATAACTGCCGATACGCCTATCCTTTCCAGCGTCTGAACAACATATATAAAATGTTCTGTCTGCCCACCTGTATCACCATCAACTATAATCGGCTTTGTCGTCACCTCCATTATCTCATTGATTCTCGCTATACGGTCTGACCAGTCAATAAGTTCTATATCCGGTTTGCCTCTTGATGTTGAATCACACAGACTTGATTCCCACATTGCATCATATTCCACACGGCCATGTTCCGATTCATATGCTGCATTTTCAACAATAAGTCCTGTTATTCCATCATGTGCCTCCATCACACGTATGTATGGCTTTAGTCTCATCAGACGTTTAAGCATGCCACGCCTTATCTCCGGCATTGACAGTCTTCCGGTAAACACATCCTCTACCAGGTTGACGCTGTTTTCAACATTATATGGAAATTCAACAAGCTCTCCTCCATATTCTTTCAACAGTTCTATCAGTTCAGTTCTCACTGACGCTTTTGGACCAGTCTTCCAGTCATCCCCATGTACGATTATATCAGGATGATACTCTTCTAATATCTTTCTATAACTCAGTTCATCCTTTTTTATGACCCGTGTAACAAAACCGAAATCTTCAAAAAGCTTGCATCTGTTTTCAAATGATACCAGCGGTGGTTTTTTGTAACAGGCTATTACATCATCACTCAGTACACCTATTATTAGCTCACCCATTGCGGCTGCTTTCTTCATTAATTCAATATGACCGTAATGAAGAAAATCCGAGCTGAAACTCATGTATACTTTTTTCATCGCTATCTCCTCTTCCGCTCTGTGTTCCTAATCTATGTATCCTGCCTTCTTAAGTCTCTCCCTTACCAGTCTGTCAGAAAATATATCCGGATTATCTGTTGCAAGTTCAGGTGTCAGAGGTTTTGCTTCACTGAATCTGTGGTGTACGCATCCGTCACAGAGTGTTCCTTCAAGTTTGTCATCAATAAATGCCTGACGTATCTTCTTCATTTTTTCGCCATACCATCCGTCCTTAAGTGATACTTTATTAAGATCAGCTACTACAAGCATATTTTCAAAATCTGCATTCTCAACTGACAGGTAGCCTTCGCATGTGACTGATATCGCATCAAAAGGAAGATTACATCTTCTGTATTCCTCATTGTCATATGTACATCTTAGGAGCGTATCTATTTCAGGCATATATCCGCCCTGATTGTATACGTTTTTGAATACTATCTCGTCCGCCAGTCCCTTAAATACATCAAAATACATATCTTTCATGTTTTCTGTATATCTTGTAAGGATTCCGGTTACAAAAATCTTATAATTTCTGCCGGATTCTTTTCTGTATTGATTAAGATACTTCAGGTGCTCTAAAACAGTGTCAAAATCATCTTTACCATGTATAAATGCATACATTTTTCTCTCAGGTGCATTAATTGAAAACTTTATGCTGTCAAGTCCGGCATCAATGACTGCCCGTATTCTCTCCGGAGTAGCAAGTGCCCCGTTGGATGTGAGATAAACATATGTGTAGCCTATCTCCTTTGCCTTTCTTATATAATCAGGGAGCTCAGGTACCAGAAATGGCTCTCCGGTTGCATAGAATCCGACTTCTCTTGTACCCAGGTCATACGCCTGCTTAAGTATGTCAAATACAAACTCCGTGTTAATCTTTCCTATCTTACGCTTCATCTTCTGATGAGCACAGAATATGCATGCATGGTTACATGCATTGGATGTCTCTATAAGGAAATTAGTTGTCGGGAATGGAGGCTCAAGACAATAAAGCTCATCCCTGTTGGCTTTTTTCAAAAGAACTCTTTCCTGTAAATTCATAATTGTTAATCTCCTTTGCAAATAAACTAAATTTATTTGGAATATGTATTATATCGGAACAATATGCGCATTATTATACCCATGACATATAAATTTATTATACTTCATCCCCATTAATCATTCAAGACATCCGCACAGCTCTGTACAATGTAGGCCACACATGCTGTTAATTATCCCCAGTTGGATCTCCCCAATACTCCATATTTTCTTTAGTAATATGGTTACCATAACTAAAAACAGGGTAAATCAAACCGATTTACATCGAATTTGATTTACCCTGTAAATGCTCATTTCAAACAACTTTATAGTTCAAAATCACTTATCTATTAGAACTTACCAGCCTTAGCAGCTTCCTCAATGGAAACAGCTACTGCAACTGTAGCACCAACCATAGGGTTGTTACCCATTCCGATAAGACCCATCATCTCAACGTGAGCCGGAACTGATGATGAACCTGCGAACTGTGCATCTGAGTGCATACGTCCCATTGTATCTGTCATACCGTATGAAGCAGGACCTGCTGCCATGTTATCCGGATGAAGTGTACGGCCTGTACCACCTCCTGAAGCAACTGAGAAGTACTTCTTGCCTGCCTCAAGTCTCTCCTTCTTGTATGTACCTGCAACAGGATGCTGGAATCTTGTAGGGTTTGTTGAGTTACCTGTGATAGAGATATCAACATTCTCCTTCCACATGATTGCAACACCTTCTGTTACGTCATTAGCGCCGTAGCAGTTAACCTTAGCACGAAGTCCGTCTGAGTATGCCTTACGGAATACTTCCTTAACCTCGCCTGTTGAATAATCCATCTCTGTCTCAACATATGTAAATCCGTTGATTCTTGAGATAATCTGTGCAGCATCCTTACCAAGTCCGTTAAGGATAACTCTAAGAGGCTTCTGACGAACCTTGTTAGCCTTCTCAGCGATACCGATAGCGCCCTCTGCTGCTGCAAATGACTCATGTCCTGCAAGGAATGCAAAACACTCTGTCTCTTCCTCAAGAAGCATCTTACCGAGGTTACCATGTCCAAGACCAACCTTACGCTGATCTGCTACAGAACCCGGAATACAGAATGCCTGAAGACCTTCACCGATAGCTGCTGCTGCCTCTGAAGCCTTCTTGCATCCCTTCTTGATTGCGATTGCGGCACCTACTGTGTAAGCCCAGCATGCATTCTCGAAACAGATTGGCTGAATACCCTTAACCATTGCATATACGTCAAGGCCGGCATCCTTAGTAATCTTCTCAGCTTCTTCGATTGAAGCGATGCCATAGCTATTTAATACAGAATTAATCTTGTCAATTCTTCTCTCATATGATTCAAATAATGCCATCTTCTAGTCCTCCTATTATTCCTGTCTTGGATCGATAATCTTAACTGCATCAGCAACACGGCCATACTGACCCTTTGCCTTCTCCCATGCTGTGTTAGGATCGTCACCCTTCTTAATGAAGTCTGTCATCTTTCCAAGGCTAACGAACTGGTAACCGATGATCTCATCATCTGCATCAAGAGCGATACCTGTTACATAACCCTCTGCCATCTCAAGGTAACGTGGTCCCTTCTGAAGAGTACCATACATTGTACCAACCTGTGAACGAAGACCCTTACCAAGATCCTCAAGACCTGCACCAACAGGAAGACCTTCCTCAGAGAATGCACTCTGTGTTCTTCCGTATACAATCTGTAAGAACAGCTCTCTCATAGCTGTATTGATAGCGTCACAAACGAGGTCTGTATTTAAAGCTTCCATTACTGTAAGACCTGGAAGAATCTCTGATGCCATAGCTGCTGAATGTGTCATACCTGAACATCCGATTGTCTCAACGAGAGCTTCCTGAATGATGCCCTCCTTAACATTAAGTGTAAGCTTGCAGGCACCCTGCTGTGGTGCACACCAGCCAACGCCATGTGTAAGACCTGAAATATCCTTTACGTCCTTATTCTTTACCCACTTGCCTTCTGTAGGTACTGGGGCTGCGCCATGATGAACGCCCTGTGCTACTGGACACATGTTTTCAACTTCTTGTGAAATAATCATTAATATGACTCCTTTCGTTGCTTTAATGATAACTTTATCTTGATAATTTTCGCACAAAGTCGTGCGATAGTCAAATAAAAATACAAAAATTTATCATTTTTTTGTAACTATGTCATCCTGCTTCTTGAAAATGCTGTCTGCCGGCACTACTCCGCGCACGCTTGACAGCGGATATACGTTGCTATGTCTTCCTATGACTGTTCCCGGATTAAGAACACTTCCGCAGCCGACCTCAACATTATCACCCAGAAATGCGCCAACCTTCTTGCGTCCTGTCTCAACCGCCCCGTCTGCCGACTTAATAACAACCGGCTTCTTGTCAGACTTTACATTGGAGGTAATTGAACCCGCCCCCATATGTGCCTTGAAGCCAAGAATTGAATCGCCTACATAATTGTAATGCGGAACCTGAACCTTATTAAACAGAATTACATTCTTAAGCTCTGTAGAGTTACCTACAACTGCGCCTTCTCCAACAATGGCATTGCCCCTGATAAATGCGCAGTGTCTTACTTCCGCTTCTTTTCCGATTATACACGGTCCGTTAATAAATGCCGTAGGTGCCACTGATGCACTCTTTGCAATCCATATGTTCTCACCTTTTTTTTCGTACTCATTCTCATCGAGTGAATTACCAAGCTTTATTATATAATCTCCGATGTCCGCAAGTACTTCCCACGGATACGTCTTATTCTCAAATATCCCGGCCGCTATCGTCTGGTCAAGATCGTACAAATCATTAATCGTATACATAACCATCCATCCTGTTCATACTTATTCAACCACTTATTCAACCGTAACTGACTTAGCAAGGTTACGTGGCTTATCAACATCGCAGCCCTTAAGCACTGCCGTATAATAAGCGATAAGCTGCAGTGGAACCGCTGCCACCATTGGCATGAGAACCTCATCAGCCTCAGGAAGTCTTATTATGATATCAGCCACATTATCCTCAACCTCAATATCTTTGCCACAGACAAGAATAACCATCGCTCCTCTTGCCTTAACTTCCTTAATATTGCTTATTGTCTTTTCCACAATGCTCTTCTGTGTCGCAACTGCAATAACAGGCATTCCCTCTGTTATAAGGGAGATTGTACCATGCTTCAGCTCACCGGCCGCATATGACTCAGAATGGATATATGATATCTCCTTAAGCTTGAGTGAGCCTTCCATGCTGAGCGCATAGTCAAGTCCTCTTCCAATATAGAGAAGGCTCTCAGCATTAAGAAGCTTGGATGCTGCGAATTGGCATCTGTCCTTAAGTCCGATGGCTTCTTCAATAACCGCCGGTATATTCTTAAGCTTCTCTGTAAATTCTGCACACTGTGCATCAGTAATATGTCCCGTCTCCCTGCTTAATGCAAATGCAATGAGATACATTACAGCTACCTGGACCATATATGCCTTAGTTGAAGCAACAGATATCTCAGGACCGGCATGTGTATATATTACATGGTCTGCCTCTCTTGCTATTGACGAGCCCTTAACATTGACAACCGCAAGTGTCGCTGCTTTCATCTCCTTAGCAAGCTTAAGTACTGCAAGTGTATCAGCAGTCTCTCCTGACTGTGATATTACAATAACAAGATCCTTATCCGTTATAAGCGGGTCACGGTACCTGAATTCCGACGCAATATCAACAGTCACGGAAACCCTTGCCATCTTCTCTATGACATACTTGCCGACCATACCTGCATGCATTGCAGTTCCACATGCTACAATAAATATCTGTCTGTATGATGAAAGCTTATTAATATCAATTCCGTCAGATGCAAAATCAGGCATTCCATTAACAATTCTTGGTGTAATTGTAGTCCTGACCGCTGTAGGCTGCTCATGAATCTCTTTGAGCATAAAATGCTCATAGCCGCCCTTCTCAGCTGCATCTTCGTCCCAGTCTGCGGTCTGGAGTTCCTTATTAATCTCCATACCATGAATGTCACATATCTTTATTGAATCTTCCTTAACTATCGCAATCTCATTCTGCTCAAGCAGATAATAATTACGTGTATACTGAAGTATTGCCGGCACATCAGATGCAATAAAATTCTCACCCTCGCCCACTCCTGCTATAAGAGGACATTCCTTCCTGACTGCAAATATCGCATCAGGATAATCACGGAACATAATTCCAAGGGCATATGAGCCCTTTATCTCTGCAATAACCCTGGCAATAGTCTCTATAGGATTGCCATTATAATAATAATCAAGAAGCTTAGCAACAGTCTCCGTATCTGTCTCACTTACAAAGCTGTATCCTTCCTTAATAAGGAAATCTTTTATCTGCTTATAATTCTCTATAATTCCGTTATGTACTATAGTTACTCTCTTATTGCCATGTGGATGGGAGTTAATATCTGATGGCTCACCATGTGTTGCCCACCTTGTATGCCCAATTCCCACATGTCCCTGCGGTTTTCCGTCAATCTTCATCTTATCTACAAGATTCTGAAGACGTCCCTTTGACTTTTCTACACGTATTGCATTATTCTCAAAAACGGCAATTCCTGCCGAATCATAACCTCTGTATTCCAGCTTGGTAAGGGCATTGATAAGCACATCCGCACAGTCTCTTCTGCCAACGTATCCAACTATACCGCACATATTATTCCTCCATTCCTGCACATCCACCTGCGCATTCCAGTTTGCGTGTGAGCACAAAAAATACCTTTTATGCACTTTATGTATCATACCACATTATAATACATGTGTCATTTGTAATTTTTTGATACTTCATTAAAATAAGTAACAAGTGCTGCCTGATTATTTAAATTAATAACCCTGTTGGTTCTTCTCGAAACAAAATCCTCAAGCTTGGCCATATACTCATCTGAAGTAATTGTGCCCTCTGCGACGTATGTAAGCCCCTTTTCCCAGCTTGCAGTAAGTTCTGCATTCAGAAGCGGCGGTATTGAAGCATTTACAACTTCATATATTATCTCGCCAAGCTTTGCAGGAGTTATCACCTGCGTCTTATTATTAATACAGATGTAATTATTCTTATCGAGCTTTTTAAGAATCTCTGCCCTCGTTGCACTCGTTCCTATTCCTGAGCCCTTTATCTGTGCTCTAAGTTCTTCATCCTCTATAAGCTGTCCCGCATTCTCCATTGCAAGAATCATTGAACCCGACGTGTATCTCTTCGGAGGCGTTGTCTCCCCCTCCTTGATAGTCAGTGAATTAATCGGCAGTTGTGAGCCTTTGCGTAGTTTCTTCAGTTCCTCAAAAAATGCCGCGTCACATTTTTCATTCTCTGTACTGTCATCACCGGAAGCACCATTGCCGCTCTCAGCTTTCTTCTTTATAAATGAATATGGTGTTACTTTGAGATAGCCCTCATCAACAAGCACTTTGAATGATGCAAAAAAGGATTCATTCTGTGTTGTCGTAACAATACTTATCTTCTGATACTGTGCAGCAGGATAAAAAATACTTAAGAATCTTCTCACAATAACTTCATACACCTTTGATGCCGTCTGGCTTACTGACCCCAACGCCCCAAAGCCCTGTCCTGTAGGTATAATGGCATAATGATCTGTAATCTTTTTATCATCACAATATCTCGTCTTTGCCACACCTGTATACATTTTCTTCTCAAGTATCTCCGATGCAAAATCTCTTGCAAGTGCGTAATTGCGCAATCCGCCTATATTCTTATGAATCTCCTTGCATACTGCTGTTGACAGAACTCTTGCATCAGTTCTCGGATAAGTAACTAGCTTCTTCTCATAAAGCTCCTGAACTATCTGAAGTGTCTGGTCAGGACTTATTTTGAAAAGTTTTGAACAGTCATTCTGCAATTCGGCAAGGTTATACAGAAGCGGTGGATTTTTGGTCTCTTTTTTCTTCTCGACACTGTCTATAACTGATATTATTCCACAGTTATCCACACCTGCATTACCTTCAGCCACTTCTTTTCCACTTATATTCCTGATAAGTTCTGCAGCTTTTTCTCTCTTCTTAAATCCATTCTCCTTATACAGGTCAGGTGTATTATAATACCTGCTCTTTTCAGTAACACGCCACTCAGCAGGAAAGCTCCGTCCGGCTGCGGCATCTTCCCCATTCTGCCCGCCGCATGTGATATCAGCTATAACACGGTAAAACGGTGTCTTCTCAAAGCTTCTTATCTCACGCTCCCTGCGGACAACCATCCCGAGCACACATGTCATAACTCTTCCGACAGATACAACCGTGCGGTCTGTCCTGAGGTAACCGGATATATTTCTTCCATACTTAAGTGTAAGTGCCCTCGAAAAATTAATTCCCATAAGATAATCTTCCTTGGCGCGCAGGAATGCGGAAGCACTCAGATTATCATACTCAGACCAGTCCTTTGCCTGCTTTATTCCTTTGAGCACTTCTTCCTCAGTCTGTGAATCTATCCATACTCTCAGACGCTTTTTATCCTTAACGCCGGCCATCATATCAACAAGCCTGTAGATATATTCTCCTTCACGTCCCGAGTCAGTACATATATATATAGTACTCACGTCCGCCCTGTTAAGAAGTCCCTTAACTGTCTCAAACTGTTTCTGCGCAGACGGTATAACTTCATATCGGTATTTCTCCGGTAAAAACGGAAGTGTGTCAAGGCTCCATCTTTTAAGCTTTTCATCATATTTTTCCGGATAGCTCATGCTTACAAGATGCCCATAGCACCATGTAACAATATACTGTTCCGATTCAAGGAAACCGTCTTTTCTTGAAAACTGTGCATGCAGTGCCTTTGCAAATTCCTGCGCTACGGACGGCTTCTCTGCTATAAATACGGATTTACCCATTATATCCTCCAATTAATTAGTACTCTCATCAAGCGTTGCCTCATATGCCGGGAGAAAATTATCCATAAAATAATCTGCTTCGGGAATATGCATATCGGTAACTGCCTTGCGTGTCTCCTTTTCAGCAGATACAAAATCCATATTTCCGGTTCGCTTTTCTTCTATGCATTTTATCAGGGCTGACAGCTTATCGGCAGCCTTGACATATCTCCATAGCTCTTCCTCTTCCTTCGTCTCCATGAGCACGCTGTCATAAACCGGCCTCATATTATCCGGAAGGTCCTGAAGCAGTTCATTCTTGGCAACCGTCTCCACTTCCCTGTAAGCATCCCTTATAAGTGGATTATAGTACTTAACCGGAGTTGGCATGTCTCCCGTTATAATCTCAGTAACATCATGGTACATGCCAAGAATCGCCATTCTCTGAGCATCCAGACATCCTCCGAACTGCTCATTATTAATGATACCGAGCGCATGTGCAATAAATGCGACCTCAAGACTATGTTCACATATATTCTCACTCTGCGTATTACGCATAAGTCCCCACCTGTTTATATACTTCATTCTAGATAACATTGCATAAAAATGTCTGTCCCTCATAACGCTCTCCATTCCTCCGGGCTGCCATCCCGCACATACAAAAACTCGGTGTCCAAGCTTGGCCTTGCGGCTCAAAAAATGAACACCGAGTGGTTTATTATCTGCGCTAATAATCCCTGTCAATGCCGACCATATTAAAACTTAATCTGCATCTAATATTACCGCAAATATATTCTATTATCAAGATTTTTTTACTTTGCTGTGATGTAGCCCTGTGCCTTAAGAAGCTCTGCAATAAGAACAGCTCCGCCTGCTGCGCCTCTTAATGTATTATGTGAAAGACCTACGAACTTATAGTCAAATACTGAATCCTCACGGAGACGTCCAAGTGAGATTCCCATACCATTCTCATAATTCACATCAAGCTTAACCTGTGGGCGGTTATCATCCTCAAGATACTGGATGAACTGCTTAGGTGCACTCGGAAGGTTAAGTTCCTGAGGAAGTCCCTTAAACTCTCTCCATGCCTTGATTATCTGCTCTTTAGTAGGCTTCTTCTCGAAGTTTACAAATACTGCTGCTGTGTGTCCGTCAAGTACAGGAACTCTGATGCACTGACATGTGATTACAGGCTCGCTTGCCTTAACAATCTGTCCGTCCTCAACCTTGCCCCAGAGTCTTAACGGCTCCTGCTCACTCTTCTCTTCCTCACCGCTGATGAACGGAATGATATTGCCTTCCATCTCAGGCCACTCTTTGAATGTCTTGCCTGCACCTGATATTGCCTGATATGTTGTAGCAACAACAAGCTTAGGTCCGAACTCCTTAAGTGCATGAAGTGCCGGTGTGTAGCTCTGGATTGAGCAGTTAGGCTTAACACAAATAAATCCTCTTGTTGTTCCGAGTCTCTTCTTCTGTGACTCAATTACAGCAAGATGCTCAGGATTAATCTCAGGCACTACCATAGGCACATCAGGTGTCCAGCGGTTAGCACTGTTATTTGATACTACAGGCACCTCTGCCTTGGCATACTTCTCTTCTATAGCACGGATTTCATCCTTAGGCATATTAACCGCACAGAATACAAAATCAACCTGCTCTGCAACCTTCTCCACTTCATTTATATCATATACAATCATATCCTTAACTGACTCAGGCATTGGTGTCTGCATCTTCCAGCGTCCGTCAACAGCATCCTCATAACGCTTTCCTGCTGAACGTCCGCTCGCTGCGATAAGAACAACCTCGAACCAAGGATGATTCTCAAGCAGTGTTATAAATCTCTGTCCTACCATACCTGTACCGCCAAGGATACCTACTCTTAACTTGTCACTCATTACATTTTCTCCTTAACCCTTTTTTCTAAAGACTTTGTTACGCTCTCCTCTTACGTTTTCAGTGTCTTTCTATGGCGCACATTTGTCTTTACCTTATGGAATCTTACCACATGTGATTTTAAAATGCAACCCATTTTGACAACATTTTCATAAAATCATTGCATTTTGACCATTTCCTTCTTAAGGCGCCTGATAATTTTTTTCTCAAGCCTTGATATATATGACTGTGATATTCCAAGATAATCCGCCACTTCTTTCTGTGTCATCTCTCTTTCATCAGGAGATGTAAGTCCATATCTGAGATTAACAATAAGACGTTCCCTGTCGGAGAGTTTTTCCATTGCCTTGCCAAGCATGAGACGCTCTGCCTGATTCTCAATATCTTTATAAATAACATCCTCATCCGTTCCAAGTATATCAGACAGCAGCAGTTCATTGCCATCCCAGTCCACATTAAGCGGCTCATCTATTGATACCTCAGCTTTTGTCTTACTGTTACGCCGCAGATACATCAGTATCTCATTTTCGATACATCTTGACGCATATGTTGCCAGCTTTATGCTTTTATCCGGATTGTACGAATGTATTGCTTTTATGAGACCTATCGTGCCTATTGATATGAGATCCTCTACTCCTATCCCTGTATTGTCAAATCTCTTTGCTATGTACACGACAAGTCTCAGATTATGTTCTATAAGCACAGATCTTGCCTGTTCGGCATATTCTCCCTGCATATCAGCTATTACCATAGCCTCTTCTTCCGGCTCAAGCGGTGGAGGAAGAACATCTGAGCCTCCTATATAGTGCACATCTCCCTGCCGGAAGAACATCAGATTCTTTATTGTGGGCACTACCTTGAACTGAAAACATTTTGGAACCGAAACCTTTATTACCATTGTCCTTTACTCTCCCCTGATTATATTATGCATCACATCACATTCTTCATCTCTGCATTGAGCAGTATCTTATATACCCCATCTTTTGAAAGCGGTGTATTACTTAATCCTATCGGAACATTCTGCAGGACAACACTCTTACCGTCCATTTTTACAGTCAGCGTATCCGCCATAATCACAGGCATGCAGCCGTGTTCCTTTCCAACCGAGCAAAATATCACATAATGTAATCCAAGACCACAATTATTTTTTTGCCGCCCTGACGTCATATAATCTCCTTTGCCGCAGCAGTAATCCGTAATATCCATATTCACGCATCTGTCAGCACAGGATTTATCCATAACATGCACAGGTCTGCCGGTGATATTGTCAACAAGCACATTGCCGGTATCTATTATTCCTTTTACGTTAACAATAAATTTTCCAAAATCAGCTTCTACATCACATATGCTGCCATCATATGCCCTTTGTATAAGATAATGTTTCAGGAGCACTGCCATTACCGACATTGCCGCAAGCAGACATATAAACAGCCCCTCGCTTTCAAGAGCCATTGCTCTCAGCATATGTCCGGCAGCCGTACTATTATATATAAGCCCCATAATCCCGCCAAATACCGATGCCGTTACTATATATGCTGCCGACGTTTTCACTATTTTTCTGCAGTATTCTGCAATTTCCCAGCCGTGCTGTCTCTTTGTACATATGAATGCCATAATTAAGCTTATTATCACATATGTAAATATGTCTCTTATGACCGCATTTGTTATAACCCCGGTCTGTGACACGCATGACCACACAGCCCCGATAAATGCAGCCATGGCTGCCCTCCTGTACCCCGCATTATTTTTCAGGAAGCCATCAGCAATTGTAAGGAGTATAAAATCCATTGCGTAATTAACAATGAATACCATATCAATATATACTACAATCTAACCGCACCTCCCAACACATTCAGGTACACTATGTTGCCTGTCATATGCTGATATTATAACCTGCAGAGACGGAATATTTTGTCATGTCATGTAACACATTACTTTTGCTTTTCGACATCTTAGTGTATAATATTTTCAATAATATAGCAGAAAGAAGGTATTAACCATGAACTATTCAGAGTGTATTGAGAATGCAAGGAAGCGCATTGGCAATTATTGCAAAGCATGTCCTGAATGTAATGGCAGAGCATGCCGTAACCAGATTCCCGGTCCCGGCGCCAAAGGAGCCGGTGATACTGCCATCCGCAATTACGACAAATGGAAAGAGATACGCCTTAACATGGATACCATTGTATCTAACCGTCCCGTTGACACATCAATATCTTTGTTCGGAAAAGAATTCAAGTATCCGTTTTTTGCAGGTCCTGTTGGTGCGGTTAATCTTCATTACGGTGATTCACTTGATGATGTTGCTTACAATGATATTCTTGTTTCTGCATGTGCGGATGCTGGGATTGCAGCATTTACCGGTGACGGTACCAATCCGGGTGTAATGGAGGCTGCAACCGACGCAATAAAGAATGCCAAAGGACGCGGAATACCTACGGTAAAGCCATGGAATATTGATACAATACGCGATAAGATGGAGCTTGTGCGTAATTCCGGTGCATTTGCCGTTGCAATGGATATCGATGCTGCCGGTCTGCCTTTTCTCAAGAATATGACGCCCCCTGCCGGAAGCAAATCTGTTGAGGAACTTAGTGAGATTGTAAAAGCAGCCAACGCACCTTTTATCGTAAAGGGTATTATGACCGTAAAGGGTGCTCTCAAAGCAAAAGAAGCCGGTGCCTCTGCTATTGTTGTATCCAACCACGGAGGAAGAGTGCTTGACCAGTGTCCTGCAACCGCAGAAGTTCTTGAGGAGATTGTAAAGGCTGTTGACGGATCAATGAAGATATTTGTCGACGGCGGCATACGCTCAGGTGCTGACGTCCTCAAAGCAATTGCCCTCGGCGCCGATGCAGTTATAATTGCGCGGCCTTTCGTAACTGCCGTCTATGGTGGGGAACATGAAGGCGTTCTTGCATATATCGACAAGATTGGCAGTGAGTTAAAAGATGCCATGGCAATGTGCGGTGCTGCTTCAATATCTGAGATAACACGTGACTGCATAAGATAACTGCATGATACAAAAATATCCCCGGTATATCATATAGCCGATATACCGGGGATATTTCTGTATTGACACTGTAACAATTAATTATCTGTTCTTTCTAAGGAATGTAGGTATCGTAAGTGAATCCGTGCTTACTGATGAAGTAATAGGTCTTGGATCCTGCATACCTGTCCCTGATGTACGTTCTGCCGGCTGCTGTGCTGATGGCTGTGCATATGTTGTTGCGGCAGGCTTCTTAACTGATGACTTGAGATTAGCCATAACATTATTCACATCTACACCGCTCTTTTCTTCAATGCCGGTAGCAATTACAGTAATGCTGCATGTATCTTCCTCTGAATCATCAAACATTGCACCAAATATAATATTAGCAGACTCACCTGTAAGATTCTGAACATATTCAGCCGCTTCATTAGCTTCGATAAGGCTGATATCGCCCGAAATATTGATAATGACATGCGATGCTCCCTCAATTGTGGTCTCAAGAAGAGGACTTGTAACAGCCTGCTGAACAGCTTCAATTGCCTTATCATCACCTGTTGCCGTACCAATACCGATATGTGCAACACCCTTATTCTCCATTACTGTCTTAATATCTGCAAAATCAAGATTAATAAGTCCAGGTACTGTAATAAGATCAGTAATTCCCTGTACTGCCTGCTGAAGTACTTCATCTGCCTTCTTAAGTGCATCCGGAATTGTTGTCTTCTTGTCTACTATCTGGAGAAGCTTGTCATTAGGTATAACAATAAGCGTATCTACATTAGCCTTAAGCTTGTCTATACCTGACATTGCATTATTCATTCTTGCCTTGCCTTCAAACTTAAACGGCTTTGTTACTACTCCTACAGTAAGTATTCCAAGTTCCTTAGAAATCTTCGCTACAACAGGAGTTGCTCCGGTACCGGTTCCGCCACCCATTCCACAAGTTACAAATACCATATCTGCACCCTGAATGGCCTGTCTCAGCTCTTCAACATTCTCTTCAGCAGCCTTCTCACCAACTTCCGGCTGTGCCCCGGCTCCCAGTCCCTTGGTAAGCTTCTCACCAATCTGAATTGTATTAGGTGCCTTGCACAACTGAAGTGCCTGCTTATCTGTATTAATTCCGATGAACTCAACGCCTGTAATCTGCTCATCAATCATTCTGTTGACAGCATTATTACCTGCTCCACCGACTCCTATTACTATAATCTTAGCGTTCTGATCCTGTTCATTAGTTGTGATTTCTAACAAGGTACAATCCTCCTGACCTGCCTGTGGCTCCTATGATAAGCCTGCGGCTATATATTTATGATATATTTATGCAATTGAAAAAATATTATAGATAATACTGACAAAATTGAAAATACCATCAATCTATATAATATAATTAATTCTGTAAAATATCAACATATTTTTTCGCTTGTTTACGCATTTTTTTGGAAACATTTATCTGAATTTTTTAATCCTTCTCAAAAATTATTGACTTCTTATCTTCGGTAAAATCCTCCATATGAAGTGTGCCCTTTCGGCCGGCAAGCTTTGGCATAATCTGTTTCAGTTCGAACAGCGTGTCCGTAAGGTTGTCGCAGCTGCCAAGCATAACCCTGACACTTCCGATTGTAAGTGTAACATTGCCCTGGCTGTCAAAGTATATCTTGTCCGATGTTATGTCATATTTGTCAAATGCCTGGGTAAGCTCAAGTATTCGTCCGAATATTTCCGAATTGCCGACATCAAGCTTTGAACCAAGCACAATGCTGCTGAACTTAAGACCGCTTATCATTGGTATTCCCGCAAGCACTCTTGTAGAACTTTCAACAACAGTACCATCCTTATCAAAATACATGTTGCAGCCCATATAGCTTACATATCCTATCACCGGTTTCTCATATACCGTAACAACCATCTTTGACGGCCACTGTATCTCTACCTCATACTTCTGAATGAATGGAATCTCTTTATGTTTACGCTGCCCCACAAGAAAATACAGCAATGCATTCGGGTTACTTCCGTTAAAAAGTTTTTCGGTCAGTTCTTCATCAGAATAATGGTCATCGCCTATGTATTCAATGGTATTAACCCTGAATATTACTGCTGCCGCCCCAACAACCGCAGCAGCAGTCACAATTATAATAAGGAGTATTACCAAGATATGCTTTTTTTCATTTTTCCTTTTGAACTTCCTCTTCATAATCTGCCCCATGTTCTATAACGGCCTCCGCACCAATCAGTGCAAGATCCCGTGATATATTCTCATATCCGCGCAGGATATATT
The DNA here is from genome assembly GCA_025146925.1 of [Bacteroides] pectinophilus. Taxonomy (NCBI): domain Bacteria; kingdom Bacillati; phylum Bacillota; class Clostridia; order Eubacteriales; species [Bacteroides] pectinophilus. The sequence goes on from CP102260.1 coordinate 1,958,119, forward strand.
CCGCATTGCATATAACCGATTCTGACTCTGCCGCAAGTGCAGCTACCAGAAGCCCTGCTGCTGCTCTTAAGTCCTGAGCCTGCATCGATGCCCCTCTCAGTTTCGGAACGCCTTTTATCTCAGCCAGTCTGTTATCACATATTATTATGTCTGCTCCCATTCTGTTAAGCTGCTTTGCCACCGCGAGCCTGTTTTCAAAAATATTCTCCGCAATATGCGATTCTCCCGATGCCGTACTTAAGACTGCCATAACTATCGGCTGCATGTCGGTAGGGAATCCCGGATACGGAGCAGTAGCAATATAATTCACCGGATGCGGCCGTTCCTTCATTGCAATATGCATTCCGATACGCCTTCCCGATGCGGCTGTCTCCTCATATACATTACAGTCAACACCAATCGCTGTCATAACATCAAGAAAGCCATGTGCCATATGCGGTGTGCAGTTATCTATGATTACATCCCCGCCGCACGCTGCCACTGCTCCCATATATGTCCCAAGAACTATTCTGTCCGGTCTTATCTCATACACAGAATCAAACAGCTCACTTACTCCTGTCACGGTGATTATGTGTGTACCAATCCCCTTTATGTCAGCTCCCATATTGCACAGTGCCAGGCAAAGTTCACACACTTCCGGCTCAACAGCAGCATTTGCAATAACAGTAGTTCCTTCAGCACGTACAGCCGCAAGAATTGCATTCTGCGTTGCTCCTACACTTTTTTTATCAAAATGAATATCAGCAGCCGCAGGCTTTGCCGAAGTAAAGCTTATCCTTCCATCCTCCAGCCGGCAGTCTGCCCCGAGGCTCTGCATGGCTTTTATATGCATATCTATCGGTCTTCTGCCAATTCTGCACCCTCCCGGAAGCGGCATGTCACTCTCGCCAAATCTTCCGAACATTGCCCCCATAAGAAGTATTGATGCTCTTATTCTGCCTGCAAGTTCTTCACTTATCTTCACCGGACCGGCATCTTTTGCATCAATCACAAGCATATTGTTCTGCCAGAATACCCTGCATCCGGCGCTTGTAAGCAGAAGCGCCATACAGTCCACATCCGTTATTCTGGGACAATTTTTTATAATTGTGAATCCGTCATGCAGAAGCGCCGCTGCCATTACCGGCAGTGCTGAATTCTTAGAGCCCTGAACTGATAGCTTTCCTTCAAGCCGGCCTCCCGGACTGACCTTTATACATTTCAAATTCTGACCTCCGTCTGCCTGAGCACATACTATATACTATATTATGCAGACATACGGTCTTTTGTTACTCCGTTGCAGACTGCAGCTTCCTAGACCTCCATGCGTATCCTGCTTGATACATTAAGCACTATTCCCATCTCTGCCATGAGGAACAATACCGAGGTGCCTCCGTAACTTATAAAAGGAAGTGAAATTCCCGTGTTAGGTATAAGATTTGTTACAACCGCAACATTAAGAATTACCTGAATTGCTATATGTGCAAATACACCCACAACCAGAAGGCACCCTGTAAGATCAGGTGAGTTGGTTGCGATATATACAAATCTCCAGAGCATAAGCCCGAATACAATAAGCACGCATAACGCGCCAAAAAGTCCAAGTTCCTCACATATTACTGAGAATATCATATCATTTTGTGCCTCCGGAATAAATCCGAGTTTCTGAAGACTCTTACCAAGACCTTTACCGAACAGTCCTCCGGAGCCTATGGCATAAAGTGCCTGAACAGTCTGGAAGCCGGTGTCATCTGCGAACTTTTCAGGATTTACCCACGCAAGGATTCGCTCGAATCTGAAGTTAGCATTATCTGAAAGCTGCGCATTAATAGCCCATTGGCGTACTGCCACAACTAACGCCCCGATTGCAGTAACACCGATAATATAAATATTGTATTTAGGATACATAACGAATCCGATAACAACAGATATACCAAATATAATTATCGCACTGCTCAGGTTGTTAGTGATTAAAAAAATCATTCCGGCAAGGATTCCTCCAAGTACCACATGCATGAATATAGCCCTGAACTTTCTTGCACTCTTTCCCATTTTCTCAACCACAGCCGTACATGCGAATATCAGTGCAAGCTTGGCATACTCTGCCGGCTGTATTGATATCGGTCCTATTGATATCCATCTTCTTGCACCATACGCCGAATATCCGAGAGGTGTCATTACCAGGACTATCATAACCATGGCAAGTATATAGAAAAACATCGCATGCTTCACCCAGAAATGATAATCAATCTTATATGCCACATACATTCCCGCGATTCCAAGAACTTCCGCAAAAAGCTGCTTTTTAAAGAAATATTCCGAATCATTGAACTTAATCTGTGCACTGTACGAGCTGGTACTGTATATCATTACAAGTCCAAATCCAAGCAGAAATATTATTATGAATAGCAGACTATAATCAAAATATTTAATTCGTTTAAGACGTTTCTTTGGCATAGCTACTCCTAATCTTTATAAATTAATCCTGCTGCTGTACTTTTTCCATTCCCATATACGGCAGCATATTTTCAAAAAGCTCCTTTATTACAGGTGCCGCAACCGTTCCGCCATAATATACGCCTACCGGCTCATCTATTATGCACATCGCTATCACCTGCGGATTATCAGCCGGCGCAAAGCCTACAAACGATGCAATATACTTTCCGTTGCCTCTTGGAAGCTTCTGCGATGTTGCCGTCTTGCCTCCTATGCAGAAGCCATCTATTGCGGCATTTTTACCGCCACCTTCCGATACAACTTTTTCAAGAATCTGTTTCATTATATCACTTGTCTGTCTGTTAATCACATTATCCTTTGTCTCATATTCAAATACTTTGACATTGCTTCCACCGGCGCTTGTCGCCTTCACTCCAAAATGCGGTGTCACAAGCGTTCCTCCGTTAATAATGGCACTTGCTGCTCTCATAAGCTGCATTGGTGTAATCTGGAATGACTGCCCGAATGACATTGTCGCAAGCTCTACCTGACCGACATTTTCCTTTTTGTGCATTATCACAGATGCCTCACCCGGAATATCTATCCCTGTTTTTTCAAGAATCCCAAGTTTTCCCATATATGTATAATAATTATCAACTCCTGTCCGTAATCCCCATTCAATAAATGCAGGATTACATGAGTTCATTACCGTATGTGTAAAATCCTGTGCACCATGGCCTGTTGTCCTTGCACATCTGATTCTTCTGTCTTCAACAATCTTATATCCCGGACAGTAATACTGGCTGTCAAGTGTTACCGCTCCGGTCTCCAGAGCTGCCGTTGCCGTTATCATCTTAAATGTTGAACCCGGCTCATAAGTATCATTTATGCATTTGTTACGCCACATACCGTTAAGAAGATTCCGGTAAGCTTCACCCGTAACAATACTTTCAGGCTCATAGTTAAGCTCGTACGGCTCGTTAAGATTATATTCAGGTGCATTCACCATTGCCATTATCTCACCATTATTGGGATTCATGACAATTATGCTGACTGTCTTTGCCTGCTTTTCAGCAAGTGCCTTATTAGCAAGCTGCTGTGCGTATGTCTGTATATTATAGTCAATGCTTATTGTGAGATCCATTCCGCTCTCCGGCTCATTGCGGTTTTCCTGCATGCCTTCAAGCTCAACGCCTCTGGCATCAGTCAGCGTAAGAATCTTTCCGCTGTTACCGGCAAGCCATGAATCGTACTTTACCTCAAGTCCCACTATCCCCTGATTGTCGCTTCCGGTGAATCCAATCACCTTGGACGCCAGTGTATCATATGGGTAGTATCTCTTATAATCTTCATCGACCTTTACACCGTCATAACCATAATTACGGATTCTGTCACCTGTCTCTTTGTCGACGTTGGTTTTTATTCTTTCTATCGATGTAACCTTCGTGACTCTTTTTCTGACTTCCTCATCTGTAAGATTAAGTTCACTGCAAAGCATCTTTATTACTTCTTCACTGTCTTTTATCTGACTGTGGATTACCGATATCGTACATACTGTTTTGTTAGATGCAAGTACAACACCGTTAATATCGAGTATCTTTCCGCGTGATGCTTTTATGCTCCGCTCCCTCTCATGAAGATCATCCGCTCTCTGCATATAATATTCTGAGCAGAATATCATGACGTACCCGAGCCTGACCATAAGAACCGCAAATATAACAAGTACACACAGCGATGCATACCATATCTTCTTCTTATGCCTTGCTTTGAGTGAAAAAATATTTATGTTCATACCGCAGCACCGGACACATATTATTAATATATCCTATTGCAGTATTACATGTCACATTCCTTAATTCTGCTTTTTAGTAGCAGACTGAGATGGTTTCTGTGCAGACTTTGTTGCTGTCTGGCTTCTGCCATTGCTTACTGCCTGGCTGCTGCTATTGCTTACTGCCTGGCTGCTGCCATTGCTTGCTGCCTGCGTCTGCTTCTGCGAACCGGTGCTCTGCGTTGTGCTTCCTGCCGCCTGAGTCGCCGGCTGTCCGGCTATCGTATCCATTCCGTCAGGCAGGGCTGCTTCACCATTGCTATAGCCTTCTGCCGGGTTATTGGAATTGTCTTCCCCACTCTCAGCCGTTGCGAGGTCTGTATCCTTAAATACGTTCATATAAGGAAGCAGGTCTGTCATAATATCCTTTGTAAGCCACAACACCGGCTGTGAACTTCCGTTATAGCCTTCGACCTTAGGTTCATCTATTATAACATACACAACAAACTGGGGATCCTCGGCCGGTGCATATCCAAGGAACGATATTACATATTTTTGTTCTGAACGCGGCAGTTTCTGTGCCGTACCCGTCTTACCCGCCATTGAATATCCGGCAACCTTGGCATTCTTGGCAAGCCCTGTATCTACAGTTGCTTTGAGATATCTTTTCAAAAGTTCTGATGTTGATGAGGTAACTGTCTGCCTTACAAGCTCCGCATCATACTTTTTGATTATCTCTCCCGCAGCACTTTCGATACGTTTTACTACATGCGGTCTGTAATAATTACCGCCATTAATCAGAGATGAAAATGCTGATGCCATCTGTGTCATATTGGCTGTAAATGTCTGTCCAAATGACATTGTTGCAAGATCTGCATCCCCCATCTGTCCTGCATCCACAACCATACCCGTTGCTTCACCCGGCAGGTCTATTCCGCTCTTCTGCCCAAGTCCGAATCTCTTCTGGTAATCTGAGAACTTGACATTGCCAAGCTTGGCCGCTATCTGCATCATTGCAGGGTTACACGAATACATTACCGCCTGTTCAAGAGTAAGCGTTCCGTGTCCTGCCTTCTCATGGCACTTTATTGTCCATCCGCCAACAGATTCATATCCCTGACAGTAAAAAGTGTCACCATCATTTACAACGCCTTCTTCAAGAGCAGTTGCAACCGTAAACGGTTTAAATGTCGACCCCGGTTCAAACGTCTCTGACACGCAGAAATTCTTCCACAAAGCATACATTGCCTTAAGCGAATCCTCGTTAGACATCGTTGCTATCTCTTCTTCCGTATATATTCCGCTTAAATCCCTCGGATTGTTAAGGTCAAACACGGGATAACTTGCCATGCCGAGAATCTCGCCGTTATTAGGATTCATTACAAGAACAGCCGTGTTCTTGGAACCATATTGCTCATTGAATGACTTTATATGCTTTTCAATAACATTCTGCACTCCGTAATCGAGCGTTGTAATCAGATTATTACCGTCTACGGGCTGTTTGGTCGTCTTTTCGATATTAAGGCTCTCATCTATATAGCCATATGTAACGCCGTCCGTTCCAGACAATTCATTATCATATGTCTTCTCAAGTCCCAGTTCTCCGCCGTTCTCCTGACTCGAGAATCCAAGCACATCACATGCAAATGTTGAAAACGGATACTTACGTATATAGCTGTCCTCAAGCCATACGCCCTTGATATTAGGATAGTTAGCCTTATCGGCAGATCTGTCATTAAAGCTCTTGACCTGATCTGTTGTAAGATTCTTGAGCATCTTTTCATACTGGCTTCCCGGCTTATTCTTAAGGATATTCTCTACATCCTGCCTGTTAATTCCAAAGCATTCATAAAGTGCCGTAAGAGTAGGCTCCTTATACTTTTCATCTGACAGAAGAAGCTTCGGGTCAAGAATTACATTATATACCTTCTCGCTGTACGCAAGCTGTGTGCCGTTTCTGTCCGTTATCTGCCCTCTCTTATACGGAAGCACAGTTGATGTATACTGCTGGTGATCAAGCACCGTTTTGGAATACACGTCTCCGTTTTCATAATTAATCTTAAAAATGCGTCCGGCAAGCACAAGAAAAATACCGCCCGCAATAAGAAAGGCTATTCCAATCTTCTTTCGCACGCGGTATTTCACACCATCCATTTTCTTACGTTGTCTGTTCTGCTGCCTGTTCTGTTTCCTTCTTGCCATAATCAAACTTCCACTTTACTTACCTGTTGATGGGATATTCTTATACTGCTTAACGTATTCACTCTCAGCAGCATCATATTCTACTATCTGGCTTCTCTTAGGATATACCATTCCAAGTTCTTCCGTAGCAACTCTGAGCACTTCATTATAATCAATGCTGCCATCTATCTCCATTTTTGTCTCGTCGTTCTTTGTCGAAAGCTGTGTGAGTTTAATCTCCATACCGGCAACTTCATCAGCAGTATTCTTGACATATGCCTGTGCCTCAAGATATTGTACACATATTGCAAACATAAATGCCGCAACCGCAACCGCTGCAAAAGTATAGAGAAGATTCGTCTTGTGTGCATGCTTTAATGCCTTATAGCCTTCAAGCCTCTCCTGCTGTCTTTTCTCTTCCTGCTCTCTTCTGCGCTTTGCACGCTGCTCATCATAATCTGTCTTTGGCAGCGCTGTGTTAAGCTGCCTTGCTGCTGTTCCGTATACGTAAGTTCCACGTATACGTTCTGAACCCCCTGCCCGTCTTTCCATAATTGCCAATACCTCCTCGACCGGAATAACAGCAATCCTGTCCGGTCAAATTATTTATTAATATTTACGTTCAAATACTCTCAGCTTTGAACTTTTAGCTCTCTTATTCTCTTCAAGCTCCTCTTCGTCAGGAACTATCGGTTTTCTTGTGATAACCTTCCCCTTAGGTTTCTTACCGCATACACACACCGGAAAATCAGGAGGGCATGTACATGGATTTTCATTTTTTCTGAATCTTGTCTTGACTATCCTGTCCTCAAGCGAATGGAAAGTTATAATACACAGCCTTCCGTTGTCGTTAAGCAGATCCGTCATGGCATCAATAGACTCATCCAGCACTTCAAGTTCTCTGTTAAGTTCAATTCTTATTGCCTGAAATGTCTTCTTGGCCGGATGTCCTCCGGTTGCCCTGAACTTCATCGGTATTGCTGCCTTGATAATCTCATCAAGCTCAAATGTTGTCTCAACAGGCTTTATCTGTCTTGCCTGTACTATATGTTTTGCTATATTCTTTGCAAATTTGTCTTCACCGTAATCTCTGATAATACGATAAAGATCCTCTTCTGAATATCCGTTAACAATATCCTTCGCAGTCATCTCCTGTCTCTGATCCATTCTCATATCAAGAGGAGCATCCTGCTTATATGTAAATCCGCGCTCTGCCTCATCAAGCTGGTAAGATGAAACTCCTATATCAAGAAGTATTCCGTCAACTTTGCTCACTCCCAGTTCATCAAGAACCTTAGGCATATTACAGTAGTTATCACGGACGATTGTGACCCTGTCCGCGAACTCACTCAGTCTTTCTTTTGCTGCGCGTATCGCATCTTCATCCTGATCAATTCCAATAAGTCTTCCGCCATCCGTAAGACGCTTTGCTATCTCATATGAATGTCCGCCACCGCCAAGAGTTCCGTCAACATAGATGCCGTTCGGCTTAATATTAAGACTTTCAATTGTTTCATCTAGCAAAACAGATTTGTGCTTAAATTCCATGTCCACCCTTCTTAATTCCGGCTGTCATCATACTACCTATACGTGCTACAGCGACAGTCCCATGCTCTCAAGATTATCAGCAATCCTGCTTATATCAATATCATCAAGATTCATCTTATCATCATATGTTGCTCTGTCCCATATCTCTATATGGCTTGCCATTCCGACAAATACAACATCCTTGGTAAGTCCTGCAAGTTCCCTGAGTGATGCTGGAAGAAGAATTCTGCCCTGCTTGTCCACCTCACAGGAAGCAGCTCCGCCCAGGAAATATCTGCGTAATAATCTTGCGTCTGCATTAGTGTTGGGGAGCTCGTTAATCTTTTCCTCAAACTTCTGCCACTCAGTGTTGTCATATGCAATAAGGCATTCCTTATCAAAGCCCCTCGTAACAACGAATTCGTCGCCAAGAGCTTCACGGAACTTAGCCGGGACAATAAGTCGTCCTTTGGCATCAATTGTATGATTGTATTCGCCCATGAACATAACAACATCACCTCTGGCTGAATAAATTCAGGAATTAATTCAATTATGCAGCAAAGTTATCCACCACTTTCCACCACATTATTAAACTTTAGCTCCACTTTCCACCACTTTATGTCCATAATAAACGAATTTTACACTAAAATCAAGTATTTTTTTATAATTAAAAAAAGGAGAAAAGCCAGCAAAACACTAGCCTTTCTCCTTTTGGTACTATATATCTATTTTTTGTTGTCCGATTCTTCCTCCACAACCTCTTCTATGACACTGAATCCGGCAGTCACATCTTTCTTATGCCTCAATATCCTCCGTGACGGCCTGCTGCCATCTGCAGGCACTTTTGGATCTTCCGGCAGCAATCCATTCCTATCCCAGAACAGTCTGTAGCATACATATACTGCCGCAAATGCCATTGCCGCTACCGATACTATGACAGACACCGGAATAGTTGTTCCCGGAATAAGGAGACTGTCTGTACGAAGAAGTTCAATCCATGTGCGTCCCAGCCCATATCCGAACAGATACGTTGCAAATGCCTGGCCTCTGAACTTCTTATGCTTTATTACAAACAAAATTATTGCAAATAATGCAATATTCCAGATGCTCTCGTAAAGGAATGTCGGATGTACCTGTATGTACGATTCACCATTATATATACGTGCGTTAAGAAGGAGTTCTCTTGTAACTCCGTGTGCCTGTGCCGTAGGAATCTGCATTGCGAATATTGAATCCGTATATCCGCCGAATGCCTCACGGTTAAAAAAGTTTCCCCATCTTCCAACAGCCTGTCCCAGACAAAGTCCCGCACATGCGGTATCTGCCATAATCCAGAAGCTGCATCTTCTGATTCTGCAGAACACAATCAGAGTTATTACTGCTGCTATGATTCCTCCGTATATTGCCAGGCCGCCTTCCCTGATTCCTGTAATAATCTTAACCGGATTATCTGCATAAAGCTCCCAGTTAAATATACAATAGTACAGTCTGGCACCTATTATTGAAAATATAATTGCCAGAATAGTAAAATCAAGATAATCTTCTACATTCTGCTTCGTCCTGTGTGCTATATAATATACAATAAATGCACCGGTGAACATGGCAAGCCCTATACATATTCCATAATAGGCAACACTTATTCCAAACAGATTAAATGTCTGTCCGGGATGGAATTCAAGACCAAGATACGGAAATCTTATTGTTGTATTCATCACAAAGTACTCCTTCCAGTCCTAATTCTTGCATGCAGTTTGCAAATAGTACTTTTTATTATACAACAATTATTCCATACAGCAAATAATATTTTTATCCGCGCTGTATTCTTTGGGTATGGCATCCGTTATAATATTTACTGACTCTATTCCTGCGAATGTAACCGGACTTACGACTCCGAATTTACAGGAATCCGCAAGGACATATCTTTCAACGCTCTGTTTTGCCGCAGTTTTCTTAACCGCAGCCTCATTGACATCAGGCGTTGTAATTCCCGCTTTGTGTGTTATACCGTTAGTTCCAAAGAAGCCTTTTGAAAAGTGGTATGTCTGTATGGTATTTATGGCATCGCTTCCGACAACCGCTTCGGTTGTTCCTTTGAGTTCGCCGCCTACAAGTAATACATGGAATCCATCAGCAGCAAGCCGTCTGGCATGTGTTACAGCATTAGTCACATAGGTTGCATCTTTTTGTGTTATATAATCAAGCATGCATCCTGTTGTCGTTCCCGCATCTATATAAACGAAATCGCCCGGTGTTATAAGCTTAGCCGCATATCTGGCAATGGCTGTTTTTTTATCCCTGTTAACATTAGTCTTCTGTTCCACTGTCGGTTCATGGAATATATAATCTTCACCTGCCGCTATTGCTCCACCAAACACTTTAACAAGTCTGCCTGCGTTGGCAAGCGCCGTAATATCCCTTCTGGCAGTCGTCTCTGACACTCCAAGCTCCTTCGTTATGTCTGCTACAGTTATGCTGCTGTTCTTCTCCAGCATCTGCAGAATCATCTCATACCGCTGTTCAATAAACATTTCCGCTCCATTCTGTTATATATTGCTCAAATCTGTCTCAACAATAATCTTTCTGATTGGAAGTATTCTTGCCGGAGATACAGACAATTCATCCACACCCATTGCAAGGAACTGTCTTGTAAGCGTTGTATCCGCGCCAAGTTCTCCACATATCCCGGCCCAGATTCCTGCCTTATGTGCATTATCAACAACCATCTGTATCATACGCATAATTGCAGGATGATGCACATCACAGAATTCATCAAGCTTTGTATTCTGCCTGTCGACTGCAAGTGTATACTGAGTAAGATCATTAGTGCCGATACTGAAGAAATCAACAAGCGGTGCAAGTTCATCACTTATAATTGCCGCTGCAGGAGTTTCTATCATAATACCCTGTTTTGGTACGGCATATTGGATTCCCTGTGCCTTCAGCTCATCCTCAACCTGTAATGTTATCTCTTTTATGCGCTTAACTTCCCGGACACTTGTTATCATCGGGTACATTACCGCTATATTGCCATAGCTTGCTGCCCTGAACAATGCGCGCAGCTGTGTCCTGAATATCTCCGGTCTTGTAAGACATATTCTTATCGCACGACACCCCATTGCAGGATTATCTTCCTTATCCATATTAAAGTAATCACACTGTTTGTCAGCACCTATATCCAGCGTTCTTATAATAACTTCTCTTCCTGCCATGGTCTGCGCTACGGTTTTGTAAATGTTGAACTGTTCCTCTTCTGTAGGAAAATCACTGCGCTCAAGATATATAAATTCACTTCTGAACAGTCCTATTCCGGCCGCATCATTCTGGATAACCGTTGCCAGATCCTTTATATTGCCGATATTGGCATACAGCCTGATATGTTTTCCGTCCAGAGTAACATTATCCCTGCCTTTAAGCTGCTGCAATAACTTTCTGTACTCATCATCAGCCTTTTTGCGTTCCATCAGCTCTTTGAGTGTTACATCATCCGGCTCAATATATATTCTGCCATCATTGCCGTCAACTACAGCCATTTTTCCATCTAATTCACTGTCAAGCGGCATATCTGTCCCCACAAGTGCCGGTATTCCCATTGTTCTTGCAAGTATGGCAGTGTGTGAATTCATAGAGCCATGTACAGTGACAAACGCAAGTACTTTATCCTTATCCATCTGTACCGTCTCTGACGGTGCAAGGTCGTCAGCAACTATAATGCATGCCTGCTTTGCTGACATATTATCATTGCCGCCGCCTGAAAGTATTGTGAGTACTCTCTCGGATATATCCTTTACATCAGCTGCCCTTGCCTTCATGTACTCATCATCCATTGACGCAAACATCTGTGCAAAATTATCTTCCGTAACTGCCACTGCATACTCAGAATTAACATTCTGCGTTCTGATTATATTCTCAACTGATTCATTATAATCATCATCTTGCAGCATCATCTGATGAATCTCAAATATTGCCGCATTGGATTCACCAACTTCCTTAAGAGCCTTCTCATACAGTGCTCCGAGCTGTTCAATGGCTTCATTCCTCGCCATATTGTACCTTGCCACTTCTGCTTCGGCATCTTCTATTCTTTCACGTTTTATCTTCTGCTCGTCCTTCTTGTACAGTCTTATCGTACCAGCTGCCACCCCGCCAAAAACGCTTTTTCCGCAAAATATCTTCATAGATACACCCCCTTGAAGCTGTACTGTGAGTCTGTTTACATGTTTTCTTTCATAAAACTTTCAATTGCAGCACATGCCGCATCCTCGTCTTCGCCCTCACATCTGACAGTTACTTCATTGCCATTCTTTACGGCAAGTCCCATAATTGTAAATATCTTCTTGCAGTCTCCTTCTTTGCCATCCTTAATCATCTTTATACTGCTTGTAAATACTTTGGCTGCCTTAACGAGTTCTCCTGCCGGTCTTGCATGTATTCCCTGCGGGTCTGTTATTGTGTAATTAAATTCTTTCATAAATGTCCTCCATTTCCTTAACTGTTAATCATTTACTACATTTTTCTTAAGAGTTCCAAGCAGCACTGTAGATACTGCCGTTCCTACAATAATTGCAATTATATACATCACAGGATGTCCCATTACAGGTGCCACAAAGATTCCTCCGTGAGGTGCCATAAGTGTACATCCAAAAGCCATTGACATTGCACCGGCAATTCCCGAACCAATAACACATGCCGGTATTACATGCAGTGGGTCAGATGCCGCATAAGGTATTGCGCCTTCTGTGATAAATGCAAGTCCCATAATAAAGTTGGTCGGTCCTGCTTCTCTTTCCTGTTTTGTGAATTTGTTTTTAAACAGCAATGTCGCAAGCGCTATTGCACACGGAGGTGTCATACCTCCAATCATAACTGCTGCCATTATATCATAGTTGCCTGCAACTATTGATGCCGTTCCGAATACATATGCTGCTTTATTGAACGGACCGCCCATATCAACAGCCATCATTCCCGCAAGTATGAAACCAAGTATTATCCTGCTTGAGCTGCCCATGCTTGTTAGTGCACTGTTAAGCCCGGTGTTAATTCCACCCATGACCGGTTCTACCACAAATGTCATCAGTATTCCGATTGCCAGGATACCGGCTACCGGATATATCAATACCGGTGTAATCTTTTCTATTGCATCCGGAAGTTTTCTACATACCTTCTTAAGCCCAAGAATTATATATCCTGCAGCGAATCCGGCAGCAAGTGCTCCAAGGAATCCGGACTTTCCATTAGCTGCCATCATTCCTCCAACGAAGCCTACAGCAAGTGCCGGTCTGTCACCTATAGCCATGGCAATATAACCTGCGAGCACAGGAAGCATGAATCCGAACGCTGTCCCGCCAATACCCTTGAAGAATGCCGCAGCCGCAGTGATTGTACCAAAATTAGCTCTCTGGTCTGCCGGAAGTGCCTCAATATTAACATTCATTCCATCTATGAGAAATGCTATTGCAATCAGGATACCGCCACCTACAACAAATGGGAGCATATGTGATACACCATTCATAAGCTGTGTGTATATCTGATGTGCAACTCCTCCGCTCTTTTCTCCGGTCTTTGTACTCTTACCAGCTGCTGTCATTGTATCTTTTGTATCTGCACAGTACACAGATGCATCTCCCGCACACGCACGCTCAATAAGCTCATCTGCTTTACTTATTCCGTCAGATACCTGACATATTATAACTTTCTTTCCATCAAATCTTGCCATTGGAACATCTGCATCTGCCGCAACTATTATGCAGTCTGCATCGTTGATTTCCTGTTCTGTAAGTACGTTCTTGGCACCACCTGAACCTCTTGTCTCTATCTTAATTGCACAGCCCTTTGCCTTTGCTGCTTTTTCAAGTCCCTCAGCTGCCATATATGTATGTGCAATTCCGGTAGGACATGATGTTACCGCAAGAATCTTTGGTATCCGTACATCCGATGCCGCATTAAGAGTATTACCCTCAGTGAGTCTCTCGTCAATTCCGTTCTTTTCTTCATCAGCTTTATCTACAAGCTTTATAAATTCCTCAACCGATTCTGCACCTCTCAGTGATGCTGTGAATTCTTCATCCATAAGAAGCACTGACAGCTTACTCAGCACATCAAGGTGTACATTATCCTTTGTGTCAGGCGCTGCAATAAGGAACATAAGCGTTACCGGCTCATCATCAAGCGATTCAAAATCAACCCCGCCCGGTATAACCATTGCTGCAAGTCCCGGTCTGTCAACTGCGGCACATTTGCCATGTGGAATTGCTATCCCCTCACCAATTCCTGTTGTACTTTCTTTCTCCCTTGCAAACACCTGTCTGCGATAAGCTTCTTTGTCATTAAGCTTTCCGCTCCTGTCCATAAGGTCAATCGCCATATTAAGTGCTTCTTCCTTTCCTGACGGTGAAGCATCAAGCTTTATGCTGTTTTTATCAAGAAGATCGATAATTTTCATATATACCCTCCAATCCTGCGTCATTATGACACATTACACATTATCTCATGCTTTCTGCAGCCTGTTCACTGCCTCGTTGTAAACCTTCCCAATTTCTTCCTTAGTTGCAAGATATTCCGAGAATGCACTTGCACTTCCTGCTGCAAGTCCCATATAAAATGCATGTCTGTAGTCATTCTTTTCAAGCCATCCTGCCATAAATCCTGCAACCATCGAATCACCTGCACCAACACCGTTAACAAGCTTTCCTTTCGGTGCCTCACTTTCATATACCTGTCCGTCCCCAGCGACAAGCACTGCACCCTCACCTGCCATCGACACAAGTACATTTACAGCTCCCTTCTTTTGAAGTGCTCTGGCGTATGGTACAACCTCTGCCCTTGAAGACAATTCGACTCCGAATATCTCACCAAGCTCATGATTATTGGGCTTAATAAGGAATGGTCTGTACTCAAGCACATTCATCAGCAGCTCTCTCGTTGCATCTACAACAACCGTTATTCCTCTGCCTTTAAGCATCGCCATTATTCTGCTGTAGATATCATCCGGGATACACTCAGGTATACTGCCTGACAAGAAAAGTACATCACCGTTTTCCAGTCTGTCCAGCTTATCCATAAGCTTATCAAGACTCTTACCGTCTATATCCGGTCCGCGCCCGTTGATCTCCGTTCCGTCTACCGACTTCAGTTTCACATTAATTCTTGATACGCCACTGTCAATAGTGATAAATTCCGACTGCACACCAAGCTTCTCAAGTTCAGACACAATTTCTCTTCCGGTAAATCCGGCAACAAATCCGAGCGCCCTGCTCTTAATTCCAAGATTCATGAGAACTGTTGATACATTGATTCCCTTGCCTCCCGGAAGGATAAGCTCAGATGATGTCCGATTCGTAAGTCCCAGTTTAAAATCATTCACAGAAACAATGTAATCCAGCGAAGGGTTAAATGTAACTGTATAAATCATTATCCCACCTCCATTCTGTTCCTATCTTTCCAGCTTTTTCCATATGCTGTACTTTAGCGGCTGTACTTTAGCTGTTCCGTTATCTTTAATCTAATTATAATTCAAATTCAATCAAAATCAATTATCAACGCTCACAAACTTTCATTTTTATTTTGTATATTTTGCACAAAAAAAGTGGAGATTATCTCTCCACTTTAATTATTTCCAACAAAATACATTTTATTCAGAATATTCTTATAATCAGACTGTTATTACAATCAGAATACTATTGTATAACCCCGTTCAAATACTTCTCCCGGCGCAATCCTGTTTCCCCATTTACGTTCCTCAAGAGTTCCTGAATAATCAGCCCTGTCAGCTCTTCCGTACCATGGTTCGATACATATAAACGGCACATTTTTGCCGACGGGTGACCACAGACCGAATACGGGTGCGTCAAACTTTACAGTAACAAATCTTTCACCGTCACATTCAAGATAAACCTCATGGCACTGGTTATTCTCAATAATATATGCATCTCTGTCAAAGAATCCTTCTGTAACCATCACACCATCTTCTGTATCAAGCTTATATTCCTTATCCTCAAGAAGTCCTTCAGCATTCAGAAGCCTGTAAGATATACCTTCAGCCTTCATATCCGGATTCACAGCTTCCACTCCATATCTGTCCATAGCAAAGCCTATTCTGCATCCCGTAAGGCTCTCATGCCCGTCAAGCACAAACGCCGGATGTGCTCCTATACTGAAATACATTGCTTCATCCTGCGTATCTGACACTCTCCATGATGCAGCTATGCTGCTGCCGTCAAGTCTGTATGTACATTCAAGCTTAAAAAAGAAGGGATACGCTTCAAGTGTAGATGCATCCGCCTTAAGGCACATAGTCAGCTTATCATCTTCTATCTTAACCGGTTCAAACTCCATATCTCTGGCAAAGCCATGCTGCGTCATACGATATTGCCTGCCATTATATGTAACACTGTTGTCCCTGTACTTACCGACTAACGGGAACAATACCGGTGCATGGCGCTTCCATGCCGCCGGGTCTGCCTGCCAGATATGCTCTCTGTTATCCGCAGCAGTTATTGCAGATACAATCTCACATCCCTTGCTGTCTACAGTTACCTTAAGATATTCATTCTGAATCGTGTACCTCATCCTAATGTACCTCCATTTTTCATTCCAACTCCCGAAAGTATAAGCATTCCTGCAGCATTTATAAGAAGAACAGTTATTGCGGCAGCCATTCCTGCCCCATCTGCTATTATGCCCACTATCTGAGGCGTAATAATGCCACCGAGTGCAGCAATCGCCAGAAGCATTGACATTGCAGTGTCAGACCCCTTTAACACACTTCCTGCACATGAAACTCCTGTAGGATATATTCCCGCAAAGAAAAATCCAAGCCCCGCTATCGCAAATGTTATCACATACAGATTATGCGTAGCTATAAGCAGAAGGAAGAACACAGCAGTTGCTATGCAATATGCAAATATAAGCCTGTTTTTATCAATAACCGCTGAAAGCTTAGCCGTTGTAAGTCTTCCAAGCATTACCATAATCCATGTGACAGATACGAGATTTGTTGCATATGTACTGCTCATAATTCCCATACTTTTAAAATATGTGACAAACCATCCGTTAACGCAGTTTTCAAGTCCAATATACAAAAACAGCAGAAATCCCATTATATAAAATACAGGATTTTTGTAATAAACGGTATTCCCTGCATCCATTCCTGTACCTGTTTCTGTATCTGCTGCCGATGTTCCTTCCTCTCCGGCATAACCACCCGGTGTCATCTTAATCCACGCATAGCCTGCCGTTGCAAGTAAAGAAGCCGCTATTATTGTATAAGCCGCTGTTCTCCATCCAAGCCCCGCTTCCATATACAAAGATGTCAGCAACGGTGAGAGAAGCGCACCTGCCGCAAATGTCATATGCAGCAGATTAAGTGCCGCAGGCTTACCATCAGAATTATCATTTACAACTGCATTATTAATTATGCTCACGGAGCCTCTTCCTATGCCAAGCAGTACAAACGCCGGATACATCACCGCAACCGGAGGAAGCAGTGTGATTATAATCCATGAAAGAGGTACAAGCGACGACAGCATGACTATTGTCTTCTTTCTCCCCATCAGCCTTGATATTACCGGATTAACGAAACTTGCGAGAAGATTGCCTATCGCAAATGCCGACAGCAATCCTCCCGCAACACTGTAATTAATACCTGCTTCTTCTATAATGTAAGGAAGTGTGGTTCCGACAAGCAGAACCATTGCACCACTCACAAAAAATGCGAAGTAGCATGGAAATAATAATCTGAATCTATCCGGTATTCTTATATTAAACATTGAATCTGAACAGAATTACGTCTCCGTCCTTAACGACATAGTCCTTGCCCTCAAGTCTTACAAGACCCTTTTCCTTAGCTCCCGCATATGTCTTGCAGTCAAGCAGATCCTGATAATTAACTACCTCAGCGCGTATGAAGCCTCTTTCAAAATCACTGTGTATCTTACCTGCTGCCTGAGGGGCCTTTGTACCGTTAACAATAGTCCATGCCCTTGTCTCAGTCTCACCTGCCGTAAGATAACTTATAAGTCCGAGAAGTCTGTAGCTTGCAGCTATAAGCTTGTCAAGACCTGACTCTGAAAGTCCGAGGTCTTCAAGGAACATCTTCTTCTCATCATCATCAAGCTCTGATATCTCCTGCTCAATCTGCGCACAGATAACGAATACCTCGCAGTTCTCCTTGGCAGCATAATCCCTTACTGACTGAACAAACTTATTACCGGCTCCGTCATCAGCAAGGTCATCCTCTTTAACATTAGCCGCAAAAATTACAGGCTTGGCTGTGAGCAGATTATATGACTTAAGCATTGCCTGCTCATCCTCATCGTCTGTCTCAAAGCTTTTTGCAAGCTTGCCTTCCTCAAGATGTGCCTTGACGCGCTTTATAAGATCACATTCCTTGGCAATATCCTTATTATTGAATGCAGCCTTTGACTGCTTGGCAAGTCTTCTTTCAAGAATCTCTATATCTGAGAATATAAGCTCAAGGTTAATAGTCTCTATATCTCTGATTGGATCTATAGAGCCGTCAACATGAACGATATTACTGTCCTCAAAACATCTTACGACATGAACGATCGCATCAACCTCGCGGATATTGGCAAGGAACTGGTTGCCGAGTCCCTCTCCCTTTGATGCTCCCTTAACAAGTCCTGCAATATCTACGAACTCTATAACTGCCGGCGTTATCTTGGCTGAATTATAAAGAGCTGCCAGCTTGTTAAGTCTGTCATCCGGAACTGCAACAACTCCTACATTAGGGTCAATTGTACAGAACGGATAATTGGCTGACTCAGCCCCTGCCTTTGTAAGTGAATTAAACAGTGTACTCTTTCCGACATTCGGAAGTCCTACGATACCTAGTTTCATATTTCTATATTCCTCCTTGGATAAATCACAGTTTTACTGTCTTTGTGTTCTTTAGCTTCTGTTAACCTGCTATTCATAGCTTTTTTAAACACTTCACACAATCTATTATGCTATCATAGTTAGAATTTTTTTTCAATAAATTCAATACTTTTTGATATCTTTACGCTGCAGCATTGGTATTAATCTGGTCAATCACCTTTCTGATTCCCATCCAGACTGTCATGTCCGTAAATATCTCCGCTACGCTTCCCTTGTCAGTAAATGGCGATTCCTGAAATACAGACAAATCCTTCATCATCCCGTTGTGTACAATATACTCTACTATCTGATTCACAAAGTAAATCTGTCTGCTGTCCAGATTTGTGTCATGATACTGATTATCTATAATTCTTGTTTCAAAACCATTGGTAAGAAAAACCACCGGTCTTCTATTGTATTGTGCCTCTAGTAAGTCAGCATAGAGTTTTGCCTGTTGTCTGCCCTTTGCAACATCGGTGCATGTCCTCTTAGCTTCTATTACAGCAAGCGGTCTATGACTATCATCATAAAGAACATAATCAGCAAATCCCACTTATTAAAAATGCCTATGGAGTTCTTGACCGATTGTCAAACATGCACTCCTAATCATTCATAAAATATTTACATTGCGTATAATAATCCTCTATTTCCTGATTCATTAAAGAAACCAGCTTTTCTGTCTTTTGATTTTCACGATATTCTTTTAATCCGTCAATGTACTTTTCTCCATTTACATCCAAAATGATAAATGGTTTTAAATCCGGATTTATAAGGCATTCTCTAAAGAGAATCATCCTTCCGGTTCTGCCGTTTCCATCCTGAAATGGATGAATTGTCTCATACCTCGCATGAAACTCTGCTAACACGTCTAAGTTCTTTTCCTGTTGTTCATACCAATCCAACAGCTTCCCCATTTCTTCTGAAACCTGATTAGGAAGCACTGTCTTATACATTCCAATCATGTTCGGTCTTTCTTTGTAAGCACCGATTGCATATCCATTTGCCCGATCTTCAAATACTCCTGACTTAAGTTCATGATGAAAACGTTTGATGAGATTTTCTGTCAATGGTTCATCCAAAGTATCTATCATACAGTTGAACATCAAGAAATGACCATTCATTTCCTCAACATCCTTTGCCCTGTAGTAATTGTCATTTTGAGGCAGTGTACCGTTATCAAATAAAGATGCCGTCTGTTCCGGTGTCAATGTGCTCCCTTCAATTTTATTGGAGTTGTATGCCATTGCTCTCTGTGTGTATGCATATACACCGGATCTATCAAAACGCTGCCTTTCTATACGGAAACGTTCTGTCAGCCATTTTTTATAGTCGTTCATACCTATTCTCCCCTTCTACCCAAAATATTCCTGCATAAGCGAATCAAATAATAATTGAGCCGGACCCAAAGCCTTTTTCACGACAACTCGGGCTATCTAAAACAATCTTTTTCAATCGTTCATCAGAAGTATAGATGCCTTCGATTTAGTTAAATTATAAATTCCCACTTCATCAAAATCAAGTTCAACTTCGTCATTTGCAGTAAAATGACGAAGTTAAACAATTCCACACCTCCACTTATTTCCCCTCCTCTCCAAATATTCCTCTTGAGTATTTAACAATTTTAGAGTAGAATAGTTTAAAATGTAAAATTTTATGGAGGTACGTATGAAACATTTGTTAAATCCTCTCGATTTATCAGTGGAAGAAACGGACAGGCTGTTGAATCTTGCAGACAGCATCGCCGCTGACCCCGCCAGGTACAGTCACTGCTGTACAGGTAAAAAATTAGCAACTCTTTTTTATGAACCAAGTACAAGGACCCGGTTAAGCTTTGAAGCAGCTATGATTAATCTCGGCGGGTCTGTTCTTGGTTTTTCTTCTGCCAATTCAAGCTCAGCTTCAAAAGGCGAAAGTGTATCTGATACAATCCGCGTTATATCATGCTACGCAGATATCTGTGCAATGCGTCATCCAAAGGAAGGTGCACCAATGGTAGCCGCCGGCAAATCCCGTATTCCTGTAATTAACGCAGGCGACGGAGGCCACCAGCATCCGACGCAGACTCTCACAGACCTTATGACAATCCGCTCACTCCGCGGAAGTCTCGGCAATCTCACAATCGGGCTTTGCGGTGACCTTAAGTTTGGACGTACTGTACATTCACTCATCAACTCACTTATAAGATATGATAATGTAAAGTTTGTCCTCATATCACCAAAAGAACTCCGCGTACCTGACTATATCCGTGATGACGTTCTTGAGGCTAATCATGTTGAATATAAAGAAGTTGAAAAGCTTGAGGACGTTATGCCTGAGCTTGACATACTCTATATGACAAGAGTCCAGCGCGAGCGTTTCTTCAACGAAGACGAATATCTGCGAATGAAGAATTTCTACATACTTGATGCTGAGAAAATGCAGCTTGCCAAGCCTGATATGTACGTTCTCCACCCACTTCCAAGAGTTAACGAGATATCAGTAGAAGTAGATGATGACCCAAGAGCTGCATATTTCAAGCAGGTTCAGAACGGCGTATATGTGCGTATGGCACTTATACTAACGCTTCTTGGAATTGATACTTCTAATTTATAAATTAAAATCAGCCGGTCAGCACATATTTTATTACATGTATCACACACACCTGTACCGGCAGAACGGAGATTATTACTATGTTAAATGTAGGACAGTTAAATGAAGGTTTTGTTCTCGACCATATAGAAGCAGGAAAGAGCATGCAGATATATGACAATCTCGGTCTCGGAAAGCTTGACTGCCAGGTTGCCATAATCAAGAATGCACGCAGCAATAAGATGGGCAAGAAGGACATTATTAAGATTGAAGGCGGACTTGACCTTGTAGATCTCGATGTCCTCGGTTTTATCGACCACAACATCACTGTTAACATTATCAAGGACGGAGAAATCGTAGAGAAAAAGCGTCTTTCGCTCCCAAAACGTATTACTAATGTTATCAGATGTAAGAACCCACGCTGTATTACAT
The DNA here is from genome assembly GCA_025146925.1 of [Bacteroides] pectinophilus. Classification (NCBI taxonomy): domain Bacteria; kingdom Bacillati; phylum Bacillota; class Clostridia; order Eubacteriales; species [Bacteroides] pectinophilus. Next base: position 1,979,885 of record CP102260.1, read on the forward strand.
CCATTGAGCAGGAACTGGATCACGTATTCACACTTACCGATGAGGATAATCAGGTGTACAGATGCCTATACTGCGAGGAAAAGTATATAAAGCAGTAATGCATTTGAACCGGTAATTGCCTGCAGAAATCACAATACAACAATAAAAATGCCCGTACAGGTTACATACATCATGAATTCTTCATGTGATGTCCCGTACGGGCATTATTTTGATTATACATTGGATAGATTGAGCAGGGCTGTAAGCCGGGTTATGTCAAATGCGTTACCGCACGTGATAATCATCTATCTAGTCCTGCTGTTACCAGCAGGCTCAAGCGACCTACCCAAAGGCACGACGGGCAGCCGTATCGCCTTTGTCTGGTCTTGCTTCGGATGGGGTTTACATGGCTTCTCATGTTACCATGAGAACGGTAGTCTCTTACACTGCCTTTCCACCCTTACCGGAACTTGCAGCAAGCTGCCAGCTCCGGCGGTATATCTCTGTTGCACTGGCCTTGGAGTCACCTCCACCGGACGTTATCCGGCATCCTGCCCTGTGAAGCCCGGACTTTCCTCACCTGCATAAGCAGCCGCGATTATCCACCCTACTCAACCAACTATGAATTCTATCAAATGACACCGATTATGTCAATGTATGAACATAGCGTCACCGAAAGAAAAGAATCTGTACTTTTCCTCAACCGCCGTCTTATACGCTGCAAGGATATGCTCTCTTCCCGCTAATGCGGATACAAGCATCAAAAGCGTCGACTCCGGCAGATGGAAATTAGTTATAAGCGCATCAAGCACCTTGAACTTATATCCCGGATAGATGAATATCTCCGTCCATCCGCTGCATGCCTTAACCCTGCCGTCATCATCTGACGCTGACTCAATAGTTCTGCAGCTTGTTGTTCCTACGCATATAACACGCCCGCCATCAGCCTTTGCATTATTAATCTTATCCGCAGCTTCCTGCGTTACTACATAATATTCAGAGTGCATGTGGTGCTCCTGAATATTCTCAACCTTGACAGGTCTGAATGTTCCAAGTCCGACATGAAGTGTTACGCGTGCTATATCAACACCTTTTTCCTGAATCCTTTCCAGCAGCTCCTTCGTAAAGTGAAGTCCTGCAGTAGGCGCTGCCGCTGAGCCTTCATGCTTTGCATATACAGTCTGGTATCTGTTCTTATCCTGAAGTTTGTGTGTTATGTAAGGAGGCAGCGGCATCTGTCCAAGTTCGTCAAGAATCTCTTCAAAAATACCTTCATAAGTAAACTGAATCAGTCTGTTGCCTTCTTCAACAATATCTATAACCTCAGCCACAAGCCTGCCGTCACCAAAGCTTATCTTTGTCCCTATCTTAGCCTTCTTACCGGGCTTTACAAGCACTTCCCAGACATCCTTCATGTCTTCCTTGCGCTTTAACAGAAGAACCTCTATGGTTGCACCTGTTCCGACTCTCTCTCCTATAAGCCTTGCCGGAATTACCTTGGTATCATTGATAACAAGGCAGTCTCCCGGATTAAGATAATCAATTATATCCTTAAATATCTTATGCTCAATCTCACCTGTATTCTTATCAAGCAGCATCAGTCTTGACGCTGAACGGTCAGATAACGGATCCTGCGCAATAAGCTCCTGTGGCAGATCATAGTAAAAATCATGTAATTCCATCATAAAACCTTCCTCATTTCTGAACAACTCACTATATATATTGTCAGAACACCCGGAAGCTGAATTATCAGCTTCTGAGCTCTATTCCAAGTGCTCCGAGGTCCTTAAGTATATTTTCCATAATAGGATTGATATCCTTGTCCTCAAGTGTTCTGTCCTTTGCCCTGAAACTTATAGAATAAGCAACCGATTTGAATCCTGACTTAATCTGTGAGCCTTCATAGATATCAAAGAGCTTATAGCTCTCAACAAGCTTTCCGCCTCTCTTCTCTATGATATCCTCAACAGTTCCAACAAGCACTGACTTATCCATAACCATTGAAATATCTCTTGTAACTGCAGGGAACTTTGCAATTCCTTCGTACTTTCTGTCAAATGTTGCCTTCTCTACTATGTGCGGCATATCAATTACTGCAATATAAGCCTTCTCCCCTATTGAATAAATGTCAAGTACATCAGGATGAACCTCTCCGAGATATCCGATTACTTCTCCGTCATAGACTATGTCAGCCTGTCTTCCCGGATGAAGGAATGTTTTGCCTGCGTCAGGATTATATTCAGGCTTATTTCTCATTCCTACCTTTTCAAGGAATTCCTCAACAACTCCCTTCATACTGAAGAAATCACCGTCTCCATAGAAGCCGAGTGTAAACTGCATTCTCTCATCAGGAAGCTCTGTAAGAGGAAGTGACTTTGGAAGATAAATATTGCCCAGCTCATAGAGCTTAACATTCTTATTTCTTCTGTTATAGTTAGTGGACAGTGATGTAAGCATTCCGTTAAGTGAAGTTGTTCTCATAATGCTGAAATCTTCACCAAGAGGATTAGATATAACTATTGCCTTGCGAAGCGGTGAATCCTCCGGAAGAAGAAGCTTATCAAATACCTTAGGGCTTTCAAATGAATACGTCATACCCTGTGAGAAACCACAGAACTCTGCAATATCTCTTGCAACGCCCTCAATTCTCATCTTAAATGAAAGCTTACCTGTTGTAGCCTCACCTGATGGAAGTGTTGTAGGAATGTTGGCATATCCGTAGAATCTTGCAACTTCCTCCGCTATATCGGCACCACACTCAAGATCCTGTCTGAATGTAGGTATTATAAGTTCGTTAGTCTCTTCGTTATATACGAGTTCAATCTTCTTAAGATATCCAAGCATCTCTTCTGCTGAAATATCTATTCCGAGCAGCTTGTTAATCTTGTCAGGCTCGAACTTGATTCTCTTCTCCACATTCTTCTGAGGATATACATCGATCATTCCGCCGACAACTTCGCCTGCTCCGAGTTCTTCAATAAGCTGGCATGCCCTGTCAATAGCTTCTGATGCAAGATTAGGATCAAGTCCTTTCTCGAACTTGCCTGATGCTTCTGTTCTCATACCAATCTTCTTGGCTGAAAGACGGATATTAGTTCCGTCAAAGCATGCTGCTTCAAAAAGCATTGTCTTAACATCATCTGTTATCTTAGAATTCTCGCCGCCCATGATACCTGCAACACCTACTGACTTCTCAGCATCACATATCATAAGTATTGAAGGATCAAGCTTTCTTGTCTGTCCGTCAAGTGTTACAAACTCTTCGCCCTCTTCTGCACGGCGTACTATTATCTTACCGCCTGCAAGCGTATCATAATCATATGCATGCATAGGCTGTCCGTACTCTTCCATTACGTAATTAGTAATATCTACGATATTATTGATAGGTCTGATTCCACTTGCAGCAAGTCTTCTCTGCATCCATTCAGGTGATGGCGCAAGCTTGATATTCCTTACAAGTCTTGCTGTGTATCTTGGGCAGAGATCTGTTGCCTGAACATCAACCTTCACATAGTCATTAACATCCTCGCTGTTGCCGACTTTCTTGACAGGAGGCATAACAAAATCCTTATTGAATGTTGCCGCCGCCTCTCTTGCTACGCCAAGAATGCTGTAACAGTCTACTCTGTTGTTAGTAATCTCATATTCAAATACAGTATCGCGCAGTCCAAGTGCCTCTATTGCGTCAGAACCGACAACTGCATCCTCAGGCATTACATAAAGGCCATTCTCAGGTGCATCCGGATAAAAGTCTCTTGATGAACCAAGCTCCTCTATAGAGCACATCATACCGTTAGATTCAACACCACGGAGTTTGCCCTTCTTAATCTTAATTCCGCCTTCCGTCTTAGAACCGTCATGTCCTCCGGCAACACGTCCGCCATCGAGCACTACAGGTACCTTCATTCCGGTAACTACATTGGGCGCACCTGTAACTATCTGTATTGTCTCTTTGCCTATGTTAACCTGGCATATAACAAGCTTATCTGCATCAGGATGCTTTTCTACTGATATAATCTGTCCTACAACTATCTTATCAAGGTCTGCATCAAGTGCTTTATATCCTTCTACCTTTGTACCGCTTAATGTCATGGCGTCCATATATTCCTGATCCGTACACTCAAGTCCCGGTACATATGCTTTAATCCAATTTAAAGATGTATTCATGATTTTAATTCTCCATTCTATGCATATATGTTTCCAAATTACTCTTTTCAGAATATCCTGACCAATAATTAGTGTCAGCTTTTACTTAGAACTGCTTAAGGAATCTTGCATCATTCTCATAGAGAAGTCTCATGTCGTCAATCTCATATTTGAGAAGTGCGATTCGCTCAAGTCCTACACCAAATGCAAATCCTGAATACTCTTCAGGGTCTATTCCGCTCATCTTAAGAACCTTAGGATGAACCATCCCGCACCCGAGAATCTCAATCCAGCCTTCGCCCTTACAGAAACGGCATCCCTTGCCTCCGCACTTGAAGCATGTTACATCCATCTCAGCACTTGGCTCTGTGAACGGGAAGTGATGAGGTCTGAACTTAACCTTTGTATCCTCACCGAACAGCTCTCTGGCAAATTCCTGCAATGTACCCTTAAGATCTGCAAATGTAATATTTTTATCTATTACCATACCCTCAATCTGATGGAATGAAGGTGAATGTGTTGCATCCACTTCATCTGCACGGAATACTCTTCCCGGTGCAATCATTCTGATAGGAAGATGGCCTCTCTCCATCTGGCGTACCTGAACAGGTGATGTCTGTGTACGGAGAAGAATCTTGTCATTAATATAAAATGTATCCTGCTCATCCTTAGCTGGATGGTTAGCAGGAATATTCAATGCCTCAAAGTTATAGTAGTCATACTCGACCTCCGGTCCTTCAACCACTTCATATCCCATTCCAACAAATATCTTCTCTACTTCTTCAAGTGCTATTGTATTAGGATGACGATGACCTACATTGTTTTTTCTGGCCGGAAGTGTTACATCAATAACCTCTGCCTTCATCTGAAGTTCTCTTTTCTTCTTTGCGAGGTCTGTTCTTGCATTCTCAAGCATCTCCTCGATTGCCTGTCTTGTCTCGTTAACTATCTGACCTACCTGTGGTCTTTCTTCAGGAGCCACATCCTTCATGCCCTTAAGCACTTCAGTAAGTTCACCTTTCTTACCAAGAAGACCTACTTTAATCTCATTAAGTCTTTCGAGCGAGTCAGTCTCATCAATCTGAGTTCTCGCATTTTCCATGATTTTCTTCAAACGTTCCTTCATCATTGAAATCCCATTCCTTTCATTATGTACTGATAAATGTTCTGCGTGGACGTTTAATATATATTTTGACAAATAAAAAACGCCCCCAAAACAAGGGACGAATTAACCGCGGTACCACCCATATTCCCGGAATATCCGGACTCTCTTCCGACTTAACGCGTCTACACGTCGCAGCCTACTTCGCGGTCACAGCCACTCTTCAGCAACGCAGCTCCAGTGTGAAATTCAATGCCATTCTTTAACTCAAAAGGACTCTCAGCCAGTGATCCTCTCTCTCTGACAGTATGATTGCCATCTGTGACCGCCTTGTACGGTCTGCACCTTCACAGCTTTTGTTAAAGCTTCCGATGGGACTCGAACCCACGACCTATTGATTACGAATCAATCGCTCTACCAACTGAGCCACGAAAGCATCAAAACATAGATTATTATACATACTCTGTTTAAAAATGTAAACCTTTTTTTATTATTTTGCATAATATATTTATATGAAAATAACTTATTATTGCGGAGGGCTGTGTATGGAATATGCATTAAATATTGACCATATATCGTATTCATACCACACATTAAATGGTGAGACCCCTGCTGTCACAGACGTAAGCATCACTATTGAAAAAGGGGAATTTATTGCGATAGTCGGTCCGTCAGGATGTGGCAAATCCACCCTTCTCTCGCTTATTGCGGGTCTTATACATCCCGATTCGGGAGCAATCACACTTGGCAGCAATAGCAACATCGGTTACATGTTCCAGAAAGACAACCTTTTTGAATGGCGTACAGTATACGGTAACGCACGCCTCGGACTTGATATACAGCACTGTGCTACCCCTAAAAAGCTTGAATACGTTGACACTCTTTTGAAGGCATATGGTCTTGACAGCTTTAAGGATGTCCGTCCTTCACAGTTGTCCGGCGGAATGCGCCAGCGTGCAGCACTGATACGCACACTGGCCCTCGAACCCGACCTTCTGCTTCTTGACGAGCCTTTTTCCGCACTTGATTACCAGACACGCCTTGAAGTATGTGACGATATAGGAACAATTCTTAAAAATGAAGGTAAAACAGCCATTCTTGTTACGCACGACCTCTCCGAAGCAATATCAATGGGAGACCGCGTTGTTGTTCTGACAAAACGTCCATGTACAATCCGCGATATCATTACCATTGACCTCGGAATAGATAACAGAACGCCTATGACATCCCGCAATGCACCTGCATTCAAGGATTATTTCAACATTATATGGAAGGAGCTGACAGGCAATGAATAAAAATAATCACAGGGACATTTCTCCCTCACAGCAATCTTATATACGCCACTGCCTGATGCATCATTACATGATTGTATTTTCACGCATTGCCTTATTCGTTCTGTTTATTATAATGTGGGAAACCGGCGCACGCACCGGCAGCATTGATGCATTTATATTCAGTTCGCCCTCACGCATTGCTGCCACCCTTATTTCAATGTGCCGTTCCGGGGACATTTTTATTCATACAGGAATTACACTTGCAGAAACGCTTCTAAGCTTTATCCTTGTTCTCACAGCCGGAATTCTTCTTGCCATTCTTCTGTGGGCATCGGATACTGTATCAGGAATACTCGAACCATACCTTGTAATACTGAACAGCCTGCCAAAGTCTGCACTTGCTCCTGTTCTCATTGTATGGCTTGGCAACAACCCAAAGACAATTATAGTGACTGCCGTTTCAATCGCTGTATTCGGTACAATAATTAACCTTTACACAAGCTTTTCGCAGATAGATTCTGAAAAGATAAAGCTTATCAAGATGCTTGGCGGCAACAGGCTCGATGTGCTTTTCCGCCTTATCCTGCCAAGTTCTCTCCCTATAATAATCAGTAATGCCAAGGTTAATATCGGTCTGTGCCTTGTCGGCGTAATAATCGGGGAATTTCTTGCAGCACGCAGGGGGCTTGGTTTTCTCATAATATATGGCAGCCAGACGTTCAAGATGAACTGGGTGCTTATGTCCATTGTAATACTCTGCATAATTGCAGGCGTACTATATCTTATTCTTAACAGGCTTGAAAAATGCGTAAATAAGTATATGGCATCCTGAACATATACTTTATTATATATGATGCCGGAGCAAAACCCCCCCCCGGATTTGATGCTCATATCAGGGCGGGGTATGAGTCGTTATTTAAGTCCATCATATCCCGTTTACCTGAAGACCTCCACTCCATACTTCTTTCCATCTGTCTTCACGGTTATTGCGCCACTTTCATCAGTCCTTATAATACCCGCTCCTGATACACGCAGCCTGTCGATTGTCTCCTTGTGCGGATGTCTGTATCTGTTATCAATTCCACAAGAAATCATTGCCACATCCGGTTTTACACGTTCAAGGAATTCATCTGTTGTCGACCCTGACGAACCATGATGGGCCACTTTCAGGATGTTAAAGCCTGCAGGCTTTTTGGTGGAAGACATTGAAGCCGCTTCATTGAGAACTTCAGTCAGATTCTCTTCACCTTTTCCCTGCACATCCCCGGTAAAGAGCATTGCAAATCTGTCATATGTCATTTGCATTATGAGCGATCCCTCATTTTTATCACTGTACATATCCACATAATCCGGTGCGATGCACTCCAATGCAAACTGCCCATTCATCGCTTCTATTTTCATGCCACAGTATGCATTTATTATGTTAGTACCATTATCTTTTGCTGCGCGCACGATTGTCCAATATGTATCATCATCAGGCAGTTCCGGAATAATTATGCTGCGTACGCGGATTCCGGTTATATTCTGGTTCTGCACAAGATAAAGTATGCCATTATAATGGTCTTCATCCAGATGGCTTATTACCGCATAGTCAACAGACCGGATTCCTCCCGCTTTAAGCGACGGAACCAGCGTATATTCGCCAAGTTTCTTCTTATCCGTACTTCCTGCATCCATAAGTATATTCATGCCATCCGGGACTCTTATGTATATTCCGTCCCCCTGCCCCACATACATCATGCGCACCGTAAGATATCTCACCGGATTAAAAAACATAAGCAGTGCCATTAACGGAACGATCACGCACACCGCATAGCTGAACATACCTCCGTCTTTGATGTTTTTTGCATTATGCCTGATATATGTGTGCAGGGCTGTTAATGCCACAAGCAGCATATAATAGACGATGATTTTGGACAATCCCGGCCTTCCGGGGATTATATGCGACCACTCTGCCGCAACCGATATCCCGCACATCTTTCTGAATAAAAGAAGCGTATAATGTACCACACCCATTACAAATCTGCCGGCATATATATTAACAATTCCGGCTATTCCGGCAATTATACCTCCTGCCATTACAAATTCCATTAGCGGTATGACTGCAAGATTAAGAAATATTGATAAAAGTGGAAATTCCCCAAATGACAACAGTAACACCGGAACCGTCACCAGGCTGACACTTATGCTTGCAGACAATGACTGCATAAGCAGTTTTATCACGGCTTTATATTTACCTTTATATCCGTCTGCATATCCATTCAGTGATGCAGCCTTGTCAACAAGCCATTCCCCGGTCTCATATATAACCGGATTCACTTTAATCAGTGCAGCTATTGCGCCAAAAGAAAGAAGATACCAACTATTAGTAATCATCAGCGGCATATCCAGCAGAATCAATATTGATGCAAGCGACGCAGAACATGCCATATCATATTTTCTTCCCAGCACCTGCGCACCACAGCTTACAGCAAACATTACAAATGCCCTTACAGCCGATACTGCATTGCCGGTCATAATTCCATAGCCGGCAATTATTATGCAGCTTATTACCGATGCACCGCCAAACCTTAAGCCTGCCCGGCGCAGGATCCTGTAAAGCGTCATCCCTATAATTGATATGTGAACACCCGTCTGAGGTTTTTTCCTGTCCAATATAGATGGCATAACTTCTTATTATAAAGGGATAGTCAGCATATAACGCTAAGGGGGATAGCCCACTAGGGGATATACCCCCTTTGAACACCCCAGATTTGCCTATTCTTGAGATTTGTATAATCACGCAAAACCATTTTTGCGGTTCTCTGTTATACGCATCGTATAACACCACTATATTTGTAACAAAAAATAGCGTGACTGTCAAACCGTAGCCACACTATTTTTTGTGTTCCGTCTTACTGCTGATTCTGTTTTTCAGTAAAGAATGCCCCATAATTAAACATCTTCATGCTCTGGTATCTGCCCATGTCCAGCAGATTGTTTATTATGATTTCCACGTCCCTGTCCTCGCCGGACTGCTCATGCAGTCTCTGGCATATCCTTCCATAGGCTGCAAGCATTTCACTGTAGAGTTTTTCACAGTATCTGCCTTCTTCAAATTCATTCTCTACCACACTGCTTTCCTCACAATCAAATTTATCCAGATCATAATGTCCGTTCATCAGATCATAGATCATTGTTTTGAATTCCTCATCCTGTACTCTCATATACATCCTCATCACTTTCCGTGGTCACCGGAATGCATAGAAAAAGGGAAGCCAGTCTTGTCAGATACAATCAAACTGCTTCCCCTTACTTCTTCAGCGTCCTTACGAAGTTCATCAGTATTCTGCGTTCATCCGCATTTAAGTCATCCCATATCTCCAATAATTCACCTTGCTCATCCGTCAGGTCAGGCCGCATACCATCTCCGGCAAAGAACTGTGCGATTGAAATTCCGAATGCATCACAGATCCTTTCCAGGGTCGGTACTGTAGGTATGCTCTTCTTATTCATTATATTTGCCAACGCTGTCTGCGACATATCCGTGAGCTGTGCAAGTCTGTATTTGGAGACTTTATGCTTACTGCATAATTCTTTTACCCTCTTTGGTATGTACTCCTCTGTACGCAAGTAAATTACACCTCTCTTCTATCTGTACGATATACATATTGTAACCGTTAAGCAGAAGAATTATTAGAACCATATCTCTTTCGTAATTTACTCTAGTGCAATGGAGTATCTGGGTAAAAAAATATGAACGGCAGGTTTATGCAGTTCAGTTTTGTATCATGACAGAACCTTGATTTTCCTTGTTTCCATCATTCTTATATCGTCTTGTTTCAGTTATAAGCATACCATCTGCATCAGTATCCTTCAATAAAAATCGTTCGACATATTTCGCACTTTCCCATCCCCCTGTTTTTCTTTTACTCCATTACGCTTCATTAAATTACACAACTTTTTTGCACTCATTGATGGATAATTTACCTTGCGTAAGAAAAAGAAAACAGGAGGTACAATCTATGAATCAGACGCAGACATCTGTCAACCACAGGCAGATAGGATACCGTATCAAGGAAGTAAGGGAACTGAATCATATTTCACAGGCACAGCTTGCAGAAATGACCGACCTTTCCGTCTCCTACATAAGCCACATTGAAAATGCAAAAAGGAAAGCAAGCCTGGAATCCATCATCCGTATCGTGAATGCCCTCGGCATTACCGTGGATGAACTGCTTGCCGGAGTGCAGATGAACAATCCGGCTGCATACCAGACAGACATCGATATGCTCATGGAGGGCTGCTCGGAAAATGAGAAAAGATTCATCTATGAACTTATAAAGGCAAGCCTTGAAACCATGCACAAAAACGGCTGGGAGCTTGCTTCCAGTGACAGGCACAGATAAAGGCACACTATTTTCACACAAATAAATTTTCTTTGAAATAGACTATAGGGATATGGCTGTCCGTATAGTCTATTTTATTTCAGCATGAAAATTTTATAATAAAATCCAGCACAGAAATAAAGGTGGTAAGTCATGAACGAAAACGAGCAGAAAGCCGGCTCAGTTGCCGACCAGAAAAGTAAGATAAGGGAACGTTATAAAGGTATCGACCCGGATGAACTTGACGTGATCCCTGCCCTTCCGCAGGAAGATATATTTGCAGTGGAAAATGAACAGCGTGTTGCCGTATATGCAAGGGTGTCAACGGATGATCCGAGACAGACATCCTCATATGAACTGCAGAAGAACCATTACCATGATGTCATCAGTAAGAGTCCCAACTGGAAACTGGTGCAGATCTATGCGGATGAAGGCATCTCCGGCACCTCACTCCAGCACCGTGACCAGTTCAAGCTGATGATCGAAGACTGCAAAAAAGGTCAGATAGATCTCATCGTGACCAAGAGCGTATCACGTTTTGCCAGGAATGTGGTGGACTGCATCGGCTATGTCAGGGAGCTTCTCTCACTCCCCCATCCTGTCGGTGTTTTCTTTGAAACGGAAAGACTCAACACCTTTGATCCCAAAAGTGAGATGGTGCTTTCCTTCATGGCCACACTTGCACAGGAAGAAAGCCATACCAAGAGCGAGATCATGAATGCATCCATTGAGATGCGTTTCCGCAGGGGGATCTTCCTTACACCGATACTCCTCGGATATGACCATGATGAAGACGGAAACCTCATCATTAATGAAGGGGAAGCAAAGATCGTAAAACTCATATTTATGATGTACTTAAACGGATGCACCTGTCAGGAGATTGCCGATACCCTGACGGAACTCGGCTGTGAGACCAAAAAAGGGAACACCGTATGGTCTCCCGGTTCCATCCTTCAGATACTGCAGAACGAAAGGCACTGCGGTGATGTCCTTGCACATAAGACCTATACTCCGAATTACCTTAACCACAAATCAAAGAAGAATATGCAGAACCGTCCACAGTACCGGAAGCGCGACCATCACGAAGCCATCATATCAAGGGATGACTTTATTGCGGTCCAGAGACTGATCAGCAATGCCAAATATGGGAACAAAGGGATTCTTCCGCAGCTGAAGGTCATTCCGGGAGGTGTCCTGAAAGGGTTTGTATCCATCAACCCCAGATGGGCGGGATTTAAGGAAACGGATTACATGAATGCATCTTCCAGTGTTTATGACGGCACGGAACAGTCCGGCCCGTCTTCCGGTCATGTGGAAGTAAAATCCGGTGAATTTGACCTGCGTGGATATGAGATCGCACGCTCACAGTTTTTTGACAGCACGGACCGTATAACCGTTACCTTCAGCCAGGGAGATATCCGCTTTTCCGCTCCTGCCGTCCGCAAACTTGACAGCACGCTTGTGGAACTGCTCATACATCCAAAGAAACTGGTCTTTGCCGTAAGGAATGCGGGGAAAGACTGCCGGAATGCCATGCAGTGGTCTAAAAAGAAAGACGGCAAAAACTCTCCACGTGAGATCAGCGGGACTGCATTTCTTCCCACGCTCTATTCCCTCCTCGGCTGGAACGATGACTGCCGTTACCGCATCACGGGGGTAAAGCGTGGCAGCGGGAATGATGCCGTACTGCTCTTCAACCTTTCCGAACCGGAGATATTCATCCCCAATGACATGGTCGGTGCACCGGATGCGGATCCGGCCGTAAAACCCTTTACGGACAACCAGCAGAGAAATGTCCGAGCCTATCCGCCTGACTGGGCAGACACATTCGGGAGCAATTATTACAGCCACGCACAGGCAGAGGAACTTGCCGGATTCACCGGACGTAAAGACCCGGATACCTCCCATGCCCCGGTAACATACAACGACACTGATATACAGGTCACCAGTAAAAATGACATCGAAAAGAATATCAAACAGATCATGTCAGATATGAAGGAGAACACAGATGAACATACAGACAAACGATGAAAAGAATACCATTCCCGTGACCGAGGATGATGCTTTCAGCTATGACGGGTATCAGGTCGTCCGCGGCGAGTTCTTCGCCCATACCTACGAACCGTCCTTTACTTTTAATTCCAGCAAGGTATCCGTAAACACCGCATGCATAAAAAAGCTGCCGGATACGGATTTCGTGCAGATACTCGTAAACCCGGATGAAAAGAAACTGGCGGTGCGTCCATGCCAGGAGGATGAGAAGGATTCCTTCCGGTGGTGCTCCGCAACGGCAAAACGCTCTCCAAGGCAGATCACCTGCCGTATCTTTTTTGCCAAGGTTGTGTCGCTTATGGGATGGAATTCATCCTACCGCTATAAACTGCTTGGGAAGCTGATACGGTCAGACAATGAACTGCTCTTTGTCTTTGACCTCACCACGCCTGAGATCTTCGTGCGTGAGGAGAAGGAAGACGGAAAGATAAAAGCGTCCCGCACGCCAAGCTATCCGGAAGAATGGCAGAACCAGTTCGGTGTGCCTGTCGAGGAACACCAGAGCAGTTTACAGGTCAACATGTTTGACGGTTATGCAGTGTTCGGCATCTCCGAAAACAACACCGCTGAACCGGAAGAAGAAAAAACAGAACATCCAGAAAAGGAGGAACAGCATTATGAACAGAGAAACCTCTTTGAAGCCGGTCCTATGCATTGACTTAAAGAAGAACAGGATACGCATACACAAGCTCACGCTCCATATGCTCGGTGACCCGGAGTATATCCAGCTGCTTGTAAACCCACAGGACAGCATGATCGCCATACGGAAAAGTGTGCGTAAGGATTACCTTGCCCACCGTGTACGCTACACTAAAGCCGACAGCCGTTACTGTTACGAATTATACAGTACGGAACTTTTACAGGCATTACGGCATACGGGCATATATCTGGAGGACAACCGCAGCTACCGTATCTACGGTGCACTGAATCCAAAAGAATGTCTTGCCAGCTTTTCCATGAATGAATGCGTGCTTGTAGATGATATGACCCGAACGGAGGAATCAGTATGAAAAACAGACCAGTCCCGGAACTTCAGACGGATCCGGAATTTGATGAGCTGATACAGCCAAGGGAAGAAAAGTACCTGGAAGAACTCGAAGAAAACATCTTTGACCACGGATGCCTGGAGCCTGTATGTGTATGGAACGGTATCATACTTGAGGGTCGTCTGCGTTATAAGATCTGTACGAAATGGGATATCCATTTCAACATCCGGCGCACCATGTTTGAAAGCCGTGATAAGGCAATCTCTTTTATCTGCCATGAACAGCTCAAACGTACAGACCTTACCGGGGAATACAAAAAATACCTGATAGGCAGACTATTCCGTGCGGACATGAATACCGCCAGTGATGAATTCATGAAAAAACACCCTGGCACGGAACTGAATGCAGACGGACAGGTGTCACAGAAATATGTCCGTAAGACGGATATTGCCACCATCATAGGCAATGAATTTAATTTTGGTTTTTCCACCGTGACAAAATATGATATTTATGCCCGTGCGGTCGATGACCTGAAACGGAAAAGCCCGGAGATCGCAGAAAAGATATTAAACGGGAAACTCCGTGTATCCCATGAAAATATCATAGAACTCTCCCGTCTTCCCATTGAGGATATCAACGGACTGAAAAGGCTCTTGGACAGCGGATCTATAGACCGCATCGGATACTCCCAGCTCCGGCACGAACTCCGGTGGCAGAGGCTTCCCACCGGAAAACCGGACTCAAGAAGGATAAAACGGGAAAAGGAAAGTGCCGAAGCCGGAATAAAGCAGATGCCCGCCACTGACCCGGATGCGGAACTCGAGAGTCTTAAATTTACGATACCTTAATGGTCAAAGACCATATCAAGGACCATGGAGCTTACAGATTTTCCTTCCACCTCAGTTAATGCAAGGCGTGAAGTGAAGATGCAGCTGTTAAACCTAACAAGAAAAATAACCAGACTGCTTTCGCAGCTTGAGGAGGATGATCCAGATGACAGAAGAACAGACAGCCGGACAAACGCCACAGGCCATTGACCTGATGCAGTTCGTCCCAAAAGTACACTTTGAACAGATCCCTATCAGGAATCTCGTATCCAACCAGGAATACCAGCGCAACCTCTCACAGCACCATGTCCAGCGTGCTGCCGCCAACTTTGATCTGTACCAGATAAATCCCGTAAAGGTCAGCCGGAGGAACGGCATCAACTATGTATTCAACGGGCAGCACACCATTGAGATCGTTGCCCTCGTTTCAGGATCCAGGGAGACACCCGTGTGGTGCATGGTATACGATGACCTCGGATATGAACATGAAGCGGATATCTTTGCAAACCAGATGAAATATGTAAAGCCCCTGCTGCCTTATGAGATATTCATGGCAAACATAGAGGCCGGCAATGACAAACAGCTCATCATCCGTGACCTGGTGGAATCCTATGACCTTACCATCGCATCCACCACGACACCGGGCGGTATCTGCGCTGTCGCAACCCTGGAAAACATCCACGACAAATACGGCTACCATATGCTCGACCATGTCATCCGTCTCATTGCAGCCACATGGGAAGGGGCATCCCAGTCCTTCAGTGCAAACATGATGAACGGACTGGCACGTTTCCTAAACGCTTACGGTGATGCCATAAAAGATGATGTATTTAAGGAAAAGCTCGGAAGGATATCCATCAAGGAACTCGCCCGCACTGCAAAGGACAGGCGTTCCGGCTCACTCGGATTTGCGGAAGCCATACTGATATACTACAACAAAAAAAGCCGTAATCCGCTTACCTGGGATAAACTTTATACCCATAAACTTCCGCATAAAAAGGACATGGAAGAAGAACCGTCCGACATTCCTGAACCCGGGGATGCGGACGGTGAAAGCAGCCAGATGGAACTGTTCGGACTTCATGACAGCGGGGTTTCCGGGTGAGCTACACGGAAACCTTTACCCTGCTGCCTTCCAGAAAGAAGAACTCATATTTTTTCGCACCGAGCACCGTCACTTCACAGAGGACAAGCTGTGCGATCTCCGGGACGAATCTGGTAAGCGGTTCATTTCCCACAGCTTCCATCATCTGCCCCGCCCTGATCTTTTCAAGCGGTGTCCCCTCCGACTTCATCTGCTGCCATCTTTCCATATGCTTATCCCTGTCCGTGACCAGTCTGTTGAATGCTTTTACAAATCCCTTTTCCAGGTCTGCATTATCAACGTAGGCATTCGTGCATGCCACTTTCCCGTCTTTTCTGTGGTTCTTGCACTGCCACTGTACGATTCCCCTTGATCTCCATGAATGTCTCGTGAACAGGCTTTTGCATTCCCCGCAGAACACCTTCTCACAGAACGGCATGCAGTCCGCACCGTAACTGTACCTGTCCGTGCCGTGCGCTTCCATGAACTTTTCCCTGCGGTCGAATTCTTCCTGTACCGCATTCCATGTCTGCTTATCTATGATCCCCTTATGGCTGTCCTTTACATAGACCTGTGCGATCTCACCGTTGTTTCTGACCTGTCTCTTGGTAAGGAAGTCTGCAGTATAGGTCTTCTGCAGAAGTGCATCACCCATGTGTTTTTCCTGTTTTAGGATTCCTGTGACCGTGCTTGGATACCATTTTGTCTGCCCCAGACATCCCGGAACTTTCTCTTCCGTCAGTTCCTTTGCGATCTGTGCCGGATTGATTCCGATAAGGAAGTCCCTGTATATCCTTCTCACTGTCTTTGCCTGTTCCTTATTGATGACAAGCTTCCCGTTCTCATCCTTATCGTATCCGAGGAACTTGAATGTGTTGAGATGCATCTCACCGTTCTTGAATTTCGTGCGGATGCCCCATTTACAGTTTTCTGAAATGTTTCTTGATTCATCCTGTGCAAGGGAACTTAAGATGGTGAACAGAAGCTCTCCCGTGGAATCCAGCGTGTTGATGTTTTCCTTCTCAAATATGATGCCGATCCCCAAGTTCTTTAATTTTCTGGAATATGCCAGGCAGTCCTGCGTGTTCCTTGCAAAACGGCTGATGGATTTTGTTATGACAAGGTCTATCTTACCGCCCTCGCAGTCTGCAATCATCTTTTTGAACTGTTCCCTTCTCTTTGTATTTGTACCCGAGATTCCCTCATCTGCATAAATGCCGGCCATTTCATAATTCTCATGCTCATTGATATATTTTGTATAATACTCGACCTGTGCTTCAAAGCTGTGGAGCTGGTCTTCCTGGTCCGTTGACACACGGCAGTAGGCTGCCACCCTTATCTTCTTTTCCTGTACCACCTTATGCCCTGTCCGCACCTTTTGGCTTCTTGCTGGTATAACTGTAACGCTTCTTGCCATTCTTCTCATCCTTTCTCTGAATATAAATATCTTTTTTGATCTCTCCCCATCCCTTTATGATGATATCCGGAACCCTTGTCCCGTCACAGAAGTCTTTCCCCTTCCGCTTTCTCCCATTGCATACCCATATGACCTTATGGTTTTTGGTGTTTACATGCCTCACGAGTCTGCTTCCGCATAATCCGCAGAAGATCTTCTCCCTGTACGGATACTCTGTTTCCGTATTTTCAGGAATCGGCTCCGGCTCTTTCTTCTTATGCCTTCTTTTCCATGATGCTTCTTTCAGATAGGTGAATTCCTTTTTCCCCTTATCTGTCTGTTTTTCCCCTATATACATATTTTCATCGAAATGCCATGCCCCGCGCAGGACTCCGTCCGGAATGTTTATTCCTTCACAGAAAGACTTCCCATACCGCTTTGTACCACTGCATCCCCAGTTCAGCCTGTTGCCGTTACTGTAGATTCCTTTGTAAAGCGGGTGTCCGCATCTGGCACAATAGATTCTGTTCATGTATGGATAATTTTCTTCCGTGAATTCTTCGATTACCGAACCTTCCGCAAGATAATCCCTTTTTGCTTCCAATGCGTCCTGTGCCTTCTGCCAGAGTTTTGGGGAAACAATGGCTTCATGGTCATCCTCGATGTACCACGCATCCACTTCTCCCCTGTTCCTGACCAGTTTTCTTTCTTCATTCACAAAATGCTTATGCATGATGTAATCGCCCTTGTAGATCTCATTTTCAATAAGACGGAACACCGTGCTGTCGATCCATTCTGCACCGCCTACGGTCTTTACCCCGTTTTCATTCAGATACCGTTTGATTGATGCAGGAGTATATCCGTCTGCTGCCATCTCATAGATCTTTCTTACCCATGCTGCTTCCTCTTCATCTGCAATATAAACACCCCGCTCATCCTTCTTAAATCCGAAAGATCGTTCAAGGTACTGCACGGGGATCCCTGCCTCGTATTTTCTCTGGTACACCATCTTTGCACCAACGCTTCCGCTCTCGCTTTCTGCCTGTGCAAATGCAGCAAGGATCGTAAGCATAAGCTCGCCTTCCCCTGACAGGGTATTGATATTCTGAAGTTCAAAAAAAACACCAACATTCAGTTCTTTCAGCTTTCGTGTAGCTTCCAGAACGATTGAGGTGTTTCTTGCGAACCGTGATACGGATTTTGTTAATATAAGGTCTATTTTTCCCTTACGGGCATCTGCTAACATCTTCTGCAGACCGGGACGTTTTTCCTTGAATCCTGATATGGCAAAGTCACTGTAAACCCCGGCATACTCGTAATCAGGATTACTGGTAATGACTTCTTCATAATGCCTGATCTGGTTTTCCAGTGAATTTTCCTGTTCATCCGCATCCGTTGAGACACGGCAGTAGGCGCATACCTTAAGTTTACGCTTCTGTCTGCTGTTTCCTTCCATTATCTGAATCTCCAAGCTCTGCCACTCCTTTCTCTTTGGGTAGTCTATATATCACTCTGAAATCCAATAATAGCAAGTACAATCTGCGATACCTTTCACCTTTCTTTCCTTGGCATAAAAGGAAAAAAATACGGCTGACAGCCATTACTGACCATCAGCCATATCCTTATTTCAGGAGTTCATTTACCCTTTTCTGTACTGCGGAATAATCATATCCGGCAGAAGTGATCCTCTTCTTTCTATCAGCACCATTTCCCCACTTGCCCCGGATGACTTCACGGGCAACCGCATCAATTGATTTCTGATTGGATGTACCTTTTGCAAGCTGGTTGACTTTTGCCTGTACGGCAGCATAGTCATATCCGGCAGCTTTCAGACGGTTCTTGCGTTCTTCTCCATTGCCCCATTTTCCTGCCAGGACTTCTTTTGCAACCTCTTCCACACTCTTCTCAGGTGTGGACGGTACGGGTGTTACTGTTGCTGCATCGTACTTTGGAGCGGCATATCCCCGGATATATCCCCATCCGACAGGGATCACACGCCTTGCCACTGCTTCTCCCTTATTTCCTTCAATGACTGTGATATTACTGCCGGACACGGATTCAACGTATCCGATATGGTCTGCATTTCCGTCATTCGGCTGTGTGGATTTATCCCAGTTATATGCGATCACATACCCAGGCTTTGGTGTGATCGTGCCGTCCTCGATCCAGATTCCTTTCTGCTTAAAAATCTCAATGTGCTTTTCCACACCGCACTCCCTGCCGATAAGTTCTTCACACCCTGCCTTAACTGCTGCGGCAGATACACAGGTGTCACACCACTCATCACTGTACTTCACGGCATATCCTCTCGGCAGTGGTTTTACATTGTTATACATGTCAATGATCTCTTTGAATCTTCCGTTGGATTCATTAAATCCGAGCCATCCCCGCATCACGTTTAATACGCTCTCTGCTGTCTTTCCCATCGTTTTCTTTTCTCCTTCATCATATTTTGTCAGACCGTACTGGCGGATAAGTTTCATGCAGTTTTCCACGTAGGAAGACGATGTTGCATAACCGTCAGCACGGATAGTCTCAAGGTACTTCTCAGGATCCATGATCCCTTTCAGGTTCCGGTAACGGGGCAGCTGGATAAACTCGAAATAACCTTTGATTCCCTCTTCCATCGAATCGTATACACGGAAATTGTCACTGATCGTTGTGAGTGTTCCCGGTGTATACTCTTCCTGTGTTTTCATGTTCACGGACTTTCCAGTCCATCTACTGCCACACTTCAATCCGAAATAATTGTGATACCGGGACGAGAGTTTACTCCCGCCCCAGCCGGATTCCAGGACTGCCTGTGCGATCACGGGGGAATGTACCAGAATACCGTATACTGCTGCATACTTCTGCACATACCCTGCAACACTGGAAATAAATTCATTCTTCGTCATCTTCTCCCTCACTTTCCGAACGGTCATGTAACTGTTCCAAAACCTCTTTGATCTTCTCCGGCACCGGAAGTCCCAGATGGGATGCATTCTCCAGCAGGCTCACACCCTCGTTTGAAATGTAAAAGAAGATCACTGCGGTTCTCAGCACGCTGCCTGTCCCAACCACATGGATATCCAGGATGTTTGCAATACCCACCAGTAAAAAGATCAGTACCTTACGGCAGATTCCCCTAAAACCGACTGCACTTGACAGTTTCCGGTCATTTACTGCACACATGACACCCGTAATGTAGTCAATGACCGCAAATGCGATCAGGGCATAGAGCAGACCGTCACAGCCCCCTAAAAAATAACCGAGCCATCCGCCTACTGCTGCAAACATGAACTGTACTGCATTCCAAAATTCCTTCATTGTCTTGTCCTCCTTCTAAATTTTTGTATGAAAAAAGCAGCCGCCCGTAATGGGAAGCTGCCTAATTCCGAAATTGTTATTCTTTTGTTTCCGTCAGAGTATAGGTGATCTTCATCGTCTTATCTGCGGTCTTGATAACGGGTGATGCCAGATTATTGATGGTTGCAAGATACGGTGTGTATAAAAACAATTCTTTATAATTGCAGTATCTGCTGTGATTGTATACCCACTCCCTGAGCATGTAGGTCTTATATCTTGCCATCTGGTGTATTCCCCATGCACAATAACTCTGGTATCCGATGCTTCCTATCTTCTGTGCCGGATGCCCGTCTTCAAAATACCATCCGTTGATCACGATATCATCATCCACAATATAGCTAAATTCATTACTGCTGTTGTAGTTATAATCCGTGACCCTTTCAAGATTGGCAACATTTGTGGTATCCAGACGGTACAGCTTGTTGTTGTCGCTTGATACACACATCAGCCATTTCCCGCTCATGCCGATACTGTAAAAATCACTCACACCGGACGGCACTTCTATCTTTTGTGTCGAGCACCTTCCCTTTTCGATCTTATCCATATAGAACTCATAGCTGACATAATCGAACTGTTCCGTGTCACGATATGTGCGTGAATATTTCTGGTTGGTCTTTCTCGCAATCCCGTACCAACATCCATCCGCACTATGAAAGAAATGGCTTCTTATATTTGTATTATCCTCATTTGGAATGTCATAATCCCCCTTTGATGGAGAACCTGTCCTGTGTATCCAGTAGGGATAATGCCCAAGGTCTATCTCCGTTACCTCAGATGCATCAAAGGCTTCCTGTGATATCAGATTTTCCACGAGACCTGCATGAAGATACTCCTCCGGCACTTTCTTCAGCAGTGCCTTTTCAGAGTTATTTCTCGTTATCATCTCCATACGGTATCCTTCCATGATATAAGTCCTTTTATTTTGCCTGTAGCTTTCTTCACTATATGAATCGTTCTGTGAAGAAAATGTCCCAAGCCGTACCAGATAATTATTTCCATTCTCCTGTCCTATCCCCGCTATCCTGTTCGTGAGTGCTATTGCTGATATCGTTCCGTTTGCCTGTGATGTAGCAAAATCCCAGACGAACTTATACCCTCCATCGATTCCCTTGCTCTCCGTTAAGTTCCTGCTGCCCCTTCTGACATCCGTTGTATTATTTGCGTCACTGGATGCATAACCGATAAGGGGATTTGAAAACGGGGCATACAGATTATCGACCCTTTCTTCCAAAGGCTCCTGATAAAGCAGGATACCGCCCGTAAGTTTATTCACGATTGGCAGCATCCATTTTTCACCACTCTGCCCGTCAAATGATAGGTTATCATAAAGCATGCCTAAAATATTGGAATTAAGGATGGCATTGACTGCATCCGTGACAAGGTTGGTATTCTCATACACTTCTTTTTTACCTGTATTAACGTCCGTAAGTTCTATTACACTTTTTCCTTTTAACATTGCTATTCCTCCGTATTCAAAAAGTCTGTGATCACATTTGTGATAAAACCATCCGCTCCGCTCAGGACAAACCGGTATTTTATCGTTCCCGTGGTTGCTTTCTCTGCCCAGGCATCAGAACTGACTGCTTCAATGGCTGCCTTGGACATCCCGGAGGATTCCTCCGTAAATTTCACCCATTTATTATTCACATAGCCAAGCCACGTTTTCCCCCTGTCGAATGATACGGCAAACAGGCATTTTTCATCACAGTCACACGTCACCTTTTCTATTCCGAGAATGCTTGCATCCGACATATCAATATCTTCGGAATAAATGACCTGTGGTTTCGGTACACCCTTATAACTGATCTTCATATCCGGGAATCGGTTATGGGAATCATGCCAGTAAAGGACGGACGGATTTTTCAGCCCAAGAAGTACATTTCCATCCGGCAGATCCGGAATACCATACGTCTCAAACAATTCTGCCGTCAGTTCTGTCTCCTCAAGAGGTGTAAGTGCATCATCTATGATGGTATAAAGCCTTCCCCCTCCATCCTTAAACAGATACCTTCGGTTATACGGATCTAAAAAGACCGGGGGATCATCCGACAGTTCATACTCATTTCCGGCATCGTCCTGATGAAGGAAAGTTACCGTTTTCCCTTTTGCGATCTGGAACGGTATATTTTTTGATTTTGTGTAAAGACCACACTCTCCAATGCTTGAGGCAGAAACCGGGACTTCAACAAAATAAAGGATAATATCCCCGGTATCAAAAAACAGTGCATCCCATATAAGTCTGGTTGATGCATTATTATTTCCATGGGCACTATAGCCTTCCCATCTGATACGCAGGAATTTATAATGTTCAAACAGAGTGCCCTCTTCTCTTTTCAGCGTATACAGATCGGCATCCCTCCGGCTTATCTTAAGCTGCTCGGAATTCTGGCCGATGCCTATCCACGAATTACCGCTGACATAAAAACTGGCAGCCGTTGTTTCCCTGAACCTGAACCAGTCCACACCTGTTACCGTATCTGTACTATCATCATTCAAACGGTTATCTCTAAGAACCGTCATATTTTCTGTTGTTTCAAAAATATCTTCCAACATGACATAATCAGCCATTACGCACCTCCAGTATCTCTATTTCATCGAACTTATCAAAGCCGGGGTCAAAGACCGCCACCATTCCCTTATCCAGTTCTTCCACAGTGCCTGTCAGTTTTTCTTTATAATCCGTCACAAGGACCAGATTACCCGCTGCAAGCTTTGTGTAATGATTTGTTCCAAGCCTGTCTGCTTTGACCTTATGCTTATTTACAAACGGTGCTGTTTCAAACGGCAGTATTCTGATCTCCGTCAGTTCCTGAAAAGGTTCTGTATTGACCGTAAGGCTGACTGCCCTTCCCATGTCCATAACGATAGAATCACCGCCAGACAGGGAATATTCCTTTCGGAGCTGGAACTGCTTATCGTCCTCCACATAAGTTCTCCGGTATTCCATTTTATCTTTATCTGCTGTTTCGACCACATCCCTGACGATCGGTACAAAGAAAGAAATGTTATCATAAAACTCCGGCACCATAAGACCCGTCATCCTGATAGAATCAACAGGCTGTGTAATACCCGTTTTTTTCGGTGTAATAAATGCAGCCACCGCCTTGTCATGGATCCTATTTGTAGGAAGTCCGGAAAGTTCAACCATCTTGATCTCTTCATCAACCGTGATCCTTCCATCCCATCTTTCCTGTGCACCAAGCCCCTGGCCGGATATAGTTGCCATTGCATTCTGCGGTTCGATCGTTGCTGTTCCGTCCGTAAGTTCTATCAGTACTTCAAAGGTGTGAAGTTCGTTTGCCTTCATTTCTATGATCGGATAATACAGGTTCAGCAGATGCTTTCCGCTGAACCAGGTCTCTGATGGATGGAACTGCTCCACTTCCTTCCCATCAAGGACATAATAGGCTTTCAGAATGGTCTTTCCATCATCCGTCCAGTTGACAGGGATCGAAATGACTTTGCTTTCTTCCCCAATCTCTATTGTTGTTTCTGCATCAGCCCTTCTGTTTACTGCATTGGATCTTACATCCAGTATGACTTCTGCATGAAATTCCGCATTCGTCTCATCCCCGGATGCAAACTCTATATTGATGATGGAAGTCTTTTCAGATCCCGCATTTATCTTCAGGGCATTGACATAAGTGTATATGCTGAGTTTGTTCTCAGTCATGGAACTCTGAAGACCAGCAATATTCTTATCATTCTTGCTCTTTGCTCCCGCAAGTCTCGGATTTTTTCCAACACACTTTATTTTCTGCTTACCGTTTATCTTTGTTTCAATGGATGTGATGGCAGACCTTTTTGTTTCGTCAGCATGACCGCCCGTAAACTTGATGACATCACCAAGGTCAAGAGCCGGGTCACCGATGGTATCCGAATCAAACGGCACATAATTTACCACTGTGACCGCTGACAAAATATTATTTATGATCCGCTTGCGCTTCTCTTCCAGACCAAACTGCAGTAACGGGTTTACCCCCAGGTTCATTGTCAGGCCGTCATCCGGCTTTACCGAATAATATTCTGCAATATCCGTCTTTTTGTTTGTGGAACTGACAGCCGTATACCTTGTCACAAAATCTGAAAATGTGCTCGAAAACCTGTGTCTGCTGTCCACTGTCTTGTTATCGGTAATTTCGTATGGGATGAGCCTTAACTTTCCTTCACGGTCTATCGTGGAAAAGCATCCGAGTGCCTGTGCCAGATAATATAGGAAATCCCTCCATGTCTCGATATCATTCTCCTGGTAGATACCGAGCAGTTCTGTTCCATTTGTAAGTGCTTCTATCTCTTCTTTTGTCTGTGCCAGTTCTACATGACACGCTTTGGAAAGTAAGGATAGAAAATCATAAGGGAATGCACTGGACAGGCCCTTATCGAAATTTTTATCCAGATTCAGCATTGCATCATATGCCTTTAGCTCCAGGGTCTTTATCTTCCTGTTCGCTTCGGCAATATAGAAGATCCCCATCGGGACTTCCTCATATGTTTCATCCCCTGCCTTCAGATGGAATGAGAGCGTTATAGACGCATCTTCCAGACTGTATCTGTCAATATCTGAAAAGAGGGATATTCCGAGTTCTGCTGCATACACGGATCCGAGTTCAATCTCTGACGAACCGGAACACTGTCTGCTGATATAACCGGAACCTTTCACAATGTCTTTATTTCCAAATGTATATTTTTTGCCCGCCTTAGTCGTGATCGCCCCCGTCCAAAAGAATGAACGTGATGACTCACTAATGGCTTTCTGATATTCTTTTGAAACCGGGTACATATAACCACTCCTCTAATACTCATTTAATGTGAAGGACACCGTCCACAATCCTTTGTAACTTGTATCCTTTTCAAGTTTTGCCTTAAATCCTGTAATATACATTTCCGTGTTTTTCAATTCCAGTTCTTCCGTATCAAAATACTTCACGGCAATTTTAGGTTTCTTACTGTATGCCGTCAGTATCTTTAACCACCTGGGTGAAACGGAAAAAGAAACTGCAATGGAGATAACTCCTGTCCTTACCACATCCCTCTGTGTTGTTCCTGCTTCCGTCTCCCCAGATGAATCCGCCTCTACATCAGAAATGTCAAGGTCGTAGGAATCCGGCAGGGGAAGATCCTGTTCATCAAATTTTAAATACTGTATAAATGCCATGTTTATCTTCCCCCGCTTCTAAGATTTGCCCTCTGCTGTGCCGTTACGATCACCTCATCGAGCATTGTCCCTCCAAGGTATACAGGGATCACGATATCCCCGGGATCGCCCTTCATATCTTTAACTGCAGATGTGATGGCTGACAGCATACTGGAAATTCCGCTGTCCGGCTGTCCGGAAATCTGCACTCCCGCAGCTGACTCCATTCCGCTTACATTCGGACTGATTATCATATCCTGCGATACCCCTTCGATTGCCTTTGCCACCATGCTTTTACTCTTTTCGATTCCCTTTGCAAGTCCTCCCATAAAATCCGGCATCCATGATTCATAATCCGTAAGTGGTCCTTCATCCGGTACGGAGAAATGAAGGAACGACCTGATCTTATTTGCCACGGAACTTACGGCATCACCGACTGCACCGATGCAGCTCCTGATTCCGTTTACGATTCCCATGATAAGATCCTTACCCCAGGTAAATGCCTGTGAAGCAAGTCCCGTGATATGGCCCTTCACATTGGAAAAACCTGTCTTTACTGCATTCAGGACATTTCCCATCGCACCTTTCACCGCATTTACGATTCCATTGAATACGGATGTGACAGCACCCTTGATTGCACCAAGCACCGTTGAAATAGTCGACTTGATGGTATTCCATATGGTGGAGATCGTGCTCTTGATCGTATTCATTATGGTGGTAATGGAGTTCTTGACCGCAGTAAAATTCCCTGTGATCAGTCCCTTGATCCCGCTTACCACGGCACTGATGATGGTTTTGATGGCATTCCATACCGTGCTAAAGATCGTTTTTATCGCATTCAGCACAGTTGTAATGACCGTTTTTATCGTATTCCATACTGTTGTTATCACAGTCTGAATGACCGTCAGTACTGTCTGGATGATGGTCTTATAGATATTGAAGTACGTTGTCACCAGTGTTTTTATTACATTGAAAACTGTAGTAAATACACCCTTGATAGCTTCCCAGATGGTCGTGATGACCGTCTTTATCACATTGAAAACCGTCTCAATGATTGTCTTATACAGATTGAAATAAGTCGTTACCAGGGTCTTTATCACTTCAAACACGGTCGAGAAGATAGTCTTGATGGCTTCCCACACCTGTGAGAAGAATTCCTTGATTGCATTCCATACCGTGATTGCAACCTGTTTTACGTTTTCCCAAAGATCGATCCAGAACTGTCGGAATCCGTCACAGTTATTCCAGAGATAAATAAAAGCAGCCACAAGAGCTGCAATGGCTGCGATAATAAGTACGATTGGATTTGCAAGCATCGTTGTATTCAGTGCTGCAAATGCTCCCTTCACCGTATTGATGACTCCGGTGATCTTCGGTACAACCGTCATGATCGTACCGACTGCGGATATGACCTTTCCGATCACAATAAGCACAGGACCGAGTGCTGCTGCAAGAAGGGCTATCGTAACGACCGTCTTCTGCGTGCCTTCGCTCAGTCCATTCAACCAGTCCACAAATTTCTGCACCCATCCCACAATCTGTTTGATGGCCGGCATCAGAAGTTCTCCAAAAGATATCGCCAGACCTTCCAATGCGGATTTTAAAATAGTGATCTGTCCCTGTAAGTTATCAAGCTGTGTATCTGCCATCTGCTGTGCAGCACCACCGCTTTCCGTGATGGATTTCTGTAAGCTGTCCCATGTGCTTCCTGTATTGGCAAGCAGTGCATTTACGGAAGACAGGTCCGTCTTGTTAAAGATCGTGCCGATGATGTTTGACTTCTCCGCTGATGTCATTCCGTCCATGCTCTTATTCAGGTCACCAAGGATATCGTTCATTGACCGCATGTTTCCTTCGGAATCATATACGGAAATGCCCAGTGCTTCCATCTGGGCGGCTGCTTTATCCGTAGGATTCTGCAGTGACAGGATAATATTACGGAGATGCGTACCGCCTTCTGCCCCCTTGATACCATTATTGGCAAGGATACCAAGTGCGGTATTGAGTTCTGCCGTACCGCCCTTGATGGATTTGGCTGTCGCACCAATGGTAAGGATTCCCTCGCCCAGCTGTGCAACCGATGTGTTCGTGGTGGATGCAGTCTTAGCCATCTGGTCTACCATCGTTTCTGCCTCATCCACGCCCATACCAAGGGCGGACATTGCATCCGTTACCATGTCGGAAGCATCCGCAAGGGCAATATCCCCGGCGGCTGCCAGGTTAAGTACGGTCGGCAGTGTATTGCACATCTGCTCCGTGTCATATCCGGCAAGAGCCAGATAATTTAATGCCTCGGCACACTCGGATGCTGAGAAGGCTGTTTCTGCCCCCATCTTCTTTGCCAGCTTGGAAAGGGTATCCATTGTATTTACGGACTGCCCATTTACCTTAGACATGGAATCTTTTGTGATTCCCATAGTAGCCTGTACCTGTGACATGGAAGATTCAAAGTTTGCTGCCGTTGTTACGGATGCCGTACCCAGTGCAGTCACCCCAGCTGTTACCGGGAGGAGTTTCTGTCCGGCAGAGGAAATATTGTCCCCGACTGTCTTTAACTTCTCACCTGTTGCTGCAATCTTCTGCACTACCGTTGCGGACTGGTTCGCCTGTGTTTCCAGATTCTTTAAGTCCTGCTCTGTTTCTACGATCTCCCTCTGAAGGGCATCGTACTGCTCCTTTGAAATCTCACCATTAGCAAGAGCCGTATTTGCCTGTTCAGCTGCGGTCTTTAAGGTAGCCAGTTTCTCTTTTGTTTCGCTGACCGCTTCTGCAAGAAGTTTATGCTTCTGTGCCAGAAGTTCCGTATTTCCCGGATCCAGTTTCAGCAGCTTATTCACATCCTTAAGCTGTGACTGGGTGGACTTGATCTGTCCGTTCACGCCTTTCAGGGCGTTCTGCAGTTTTGTTGTATCACCACCAATTTCAACGGTAATACCCTGAATACGGCTTGCCATGCCTCTCACCTCCTCCTAAAAATGGGTACAAAAAAAGGAGCATCTCTGCTCCGTAACAAAAGAAAAACACCTGCCATTTCTGACAGATGTTCTATGTAATATTATTTATATTATTATTCGATTTCTTCTATTTATATTTGATAGCGTAGTAGACATTAATGCATTTTTCATTAATTCATCATCATTTCTTCCTGCCCCTGCCACCAACTCTTCTGGTGACAATCTACCGTCAATCATGGCATATACCAAATCCACATAGTGTAAAAATTCATCGTATCCAACCGGATCCACTTCGTTCGGATGAATTATGTCATATTCTATATCTATATGTGTATCCTTATATATTTTATTTAAAATTTTATGATAATCATTTTCGATATCAAAATATATAATCGGAACATCATATCTATCCGCAAGTATAGCTGGCAAGACATATTTTATACCATCTTTTGATGCTTTAACTTGCAGACCAGCAATTCTTGCGGAAGTTGCAGAATAATTATCCCCGTCTTTCATAACAGCCAATTCATTATAATCATTAACCCACACTATATCTCTCTGGGTATCTGATGGATTATAGATTTTAGGATAATTCATTTTTGTATAATTTAATCCTGTACCAAGCGCCCAAAATTTATCTGCGGTTTTCATTTTTGCCTGCTTTTTACGTGCTATAGAAAAATATTTCCTGTTTACACCAGCATCATGATTACAATTCCTAACAATAATAGCTTCTGCTATTCTCCCCAACAATTGCATTGCTGTTCTATTAATATCACTTTGTAGAATAACTCCAAGAATTAATTTTCCATTCTCATTGTATCGTATCACATTTAAGTTATCTACCAATAAATCATATAAATCCCTGCCATACAAAACTTTTTGTATTTCAATATTTTTTGTTCCATACATAAATTCATTATATGGTTGTGAACAAATTATTTTCCCGTCTCCATCCTTGACTTCGATGTTTACACTATATTCATTCATCAGCAATTCCTCTTTAAATCAAATGTCTTGTTATATGTTATATAGCCAATATTTAATTTAAATTACGTCATCAAATATGGTCCTTTTCTCCAAATAAGTATAGCAGAAAAGAACCATACTCTCAATCATCAGAAACGGTCGAAGTCTTCCTGTGTTGCAAGTTCGGCATACTTATAGTCATCATTCCGGCTCTCACTGTACATATCGTTGATGAGTCCTATTGACAGCATTTCAAGGTCTGCCATTGACAGACCTAATTGTACACATCGGAGCAGAAACAGTGGTGTTGTCATTTCACGCTCTGTTGGACGAAGTTTTTTTTAGCTTCCACATCTGTTTTTACATTCAGCCCCCACAGTTCAATTAGTTGTGGCAGAACCTGATAAATTGAAAATGTATTGAAATTATCAAGCCACTCCTCCGGTGTATCCGGGATGGACGGTTCTGCATGCTTTGCCATAATAAAAGCAATGTTCTCAAACATCTCAAGGGAAAACATATCGAGGTTTGATGATTCCTCTTTTCCGTCACCGATGCTCTTTTCAAGTAATGCCAGGTCTTTATAAATATCCCTCTGGAATTTTAATCTGTAGATTCTTGGAATGGCTGCACTCGCCTTGAATGCAACCATCTGTCCGTCAATTTCTATATCCTTTCTGATACCCATGTCTTAGTCCTCCTTATGATACACTCTTGGTTGATTTTGCTGACTGCTGCTCTGCCGTGGAAGCTGCCGGAAGATACACGCTCTTATACCAGTTATTGTAAACAGTCTCAGTTGTGGAATCTCCCGTTTTTGCCTTGACATATCCGTCTGCCATAGGTCTTGCCTTGATGGTCAGTGTTTCCGTCTGCACTTCCTTATCTTCCTCATTCGTCTTTGACTCAATGGTCGGACGGGATGCGGAACAGTTATAAAGCACATGGCGGATCTTGCGGATATCCCCGTCAAACTCAAACAGGAGTGCAAAACTGCCTGTCTCGGAATTTGCATTCTCCACAAGCACCTTATTGGCATCCTGCTCCTCTTTTAAGATATCCGTGCGGAAGGATTCAGGGATCATTGCAAGTTCAAGGTCACCATCGTATCCCTGGTTGTTATTGATCACGTAATATTCAATGCCGTCCGCATAAAATGACTCCGGCTCTCCGGTTGGATCCATGCTGATGGATACCGCACCGGGCATCGGCACGGGTGTCCCGAAGCTGACCGTGCCTTCCTCTGCAACCGTAATCGGTGCGTAATGCACGTTGCAGATATTAAATTTGACTTTATTCTTTTTATTCGCCATCTTCTATACCTCCATCTGATAAAGCACCTCATACAGATTTTCTGATTCGATCCATACTTCGCTTTTTTCATAAAAAATGCCATGCCCGTCAAGCACGGCTTCTGTTTGCTGTTCCAGTTCTATATTTTTTATATCCGTGTATATCTCTATATTCAGACGGTCTGTCTTAAAATAAACTTTCCCGTCTGCAGAGAAATTGTTGCTTCCGGGATACAGGAATACCGCAAAAGGCAGATCAGGGGATTCCCCTTCCGCAAAATGATGATAGGCATATGGAAGTCCGATTTCTTCCATCAATGCCATGACTTCTTCATGCGTCACGAACGCAACCCCCTCTCTATCTTCTGCACCAGCTCCCTGTTTCCCTTTTCTTCAGCCGGGGCAATATGCTCCCTTCCAGCTACCCTGCCCCCGCCGCGTTTTGCATGACCGTGTTCCAGGAGATGGGCTATCTGGTATCTGTCCTTAGAATGAACCGTCATGGTAAGGGAGTGGCTGCTCTCCGCTGTTTTTTTGACCGCCCAGCTTTTCTTATACCTTCCTGTCCGCTTTGGGGCATTTGCCTGTATATCCTTTTTCACGGTCTTTGATACATCCTTTACCGCATCCTTGACGGTATCCGTAGCAAGATCTGCATATTCCTTCAGACCATCCATGATCGTATCTGCCAGCCCGTCAACGGTCGTTCTTCTCTCTGCCATCTCCTCACCTCTTTGCCAGGGCAGCCCTGATCTTCACTGTCTTATTCTTATACTGCACGTTGTCAACAAATGTAATATTATAAATATTCCCACGGAACAGGATGCGGAAATGCTCCGCATCAAGAGCTGATATCTCACTGCAGTAACGGATAACAAAATCAAGTTCCGTTTCCGCATTGACCTGTTTTGCTTCCCAGTACTCCTTACCGGAAAGATTATTCACATAGGAATAACATTTATAATGGTCACTCCATACAAGGGTATGGTTTCCTGTCCCATCCTTCTTCGTGCTGCTTTTCTGTATCATGATCCGTTCACGCATGAGTTCTATCATCAGAATATCTCCCTCCTGATTCCAAAAAACAGATACTTCAATGTTTCCGTCATTGTCTTATGATCTGCTTCTTCCCGATGCTCATACAGGTAGGCAATAACATACAGTTCTGCAGTACGGACAACAGATTCATACTCTTTGAGTTCTTCCGGGGGTTGTCTTGTCACATCTAAGATCAAGCGGTCGGATGTTTCCATCAGACGGAGGATGAGTTCATCCTCGTCTGACGAATCGACCCTGAGATACCCTTTGGCTTCCTCAAGCGTTACGAACATCCTGCCACCCCTACTTTCCGGCAGCCTTGATATCAAGTGTCTTGACTGCCTCGGAAAGGATCAGCTTGCCGTCCACACGCTCGGAAGCAAGGAATCCGACCTGTCCTGTTGTAGCATAAAGCTCATTCAGTCTCTTGAAACTTCTGCCCTGGCGGTCTGCGATCCAGTAGTAACTGTAATCACCGAATGCCATGACACGGTTTCCGGCTGCAAGCTCCGGCACATAGATGGATGTGCGGTAAGGACGGTTTAAAATCTTATCAGGTTCTCCTTCCCTTACGGACGGCTGCCAGATATAATTTCCGTTTCCGTCCTTCAGCTTTCTGATTGCCTTTACGGTCGAATCATTCAAAAGCCATACCGCCTTGTTACGGTATGGGGCACGGAGGGAATAATAAAGATCCATGACATCATCAAACGTAATGGATGTTCCGGTGGATGTCACGCCTGTCTCAGCACCGCCTGTGGCATTGAAGATTCCGGTAGGCTTGCCCTTGCCGTCACCGATAAAGAATGCCTCTTCTTCCTTCGTACCGATTCTTCTTCCGAACTCCCTTGAGATGTACTGCTCGATATTGAACACACTGTCATTTAAGAGTTCATCAGACACCTTGATCATGGTTGCCAGCTTAAAGGCACTGATGGTTGTCTGTCCGAAGCTGTCATCAGATTCTGGGAACTGACCGCCCTCATCGATCCATGCCGCCTCACCCTTGGATGTAACGATTGGGATCTTGCGGTCACCGCTCGATGTCTTGATGACGGTTGCAAGGTTACGGAAGAACACCTCCTCTTCCAGTGCTTCCACCAGTTTCTTCTCGTACTCATCCGGTACAAGATAACCGCCCTCGGAATCCGTGCCGATGGTAAGGGCATTCTGTACTTCATAGGACAGCACCTTGTTTCTCATGCCGTTCCAGAACGCTTTTCTGTACTCATCGGTTGCCCTTCCGGTCTTTGTGTCACCGCCAGTCTTTGCATCCGGCTTGTTGGTGATCGGTGTGCTTGTTGCCTTGGAAAGTTCTGCATCGATGGCAGCCTGTCTTTCCAGTCTCTCGATCTCCTTTCCGAGATTTACGACATCATTTTCCATCTTGTCGTAGGTTGCTGCATCCTCAGCGGACACAAAGCCTTCCTGTGTTCTCTTGGCATCAAGGAATGCTTTTGCTGCCTCCCATGCCTTTGCTCTTTTTTCTCTTAATTCTAAAATCTTACTCATCTTGAAATCCTCCTTAATGTGTTAAAAGACTCAGTCTTTTTTCTAACTGGCTGACTGGTATCATGGCATCCACACGGGATACCCTGGAAAGGAACGATTCATTCATCGCCTTGGTGGAATACATCATGGAATCCTGCTGGAACGGGAACTTCTTTTTCTTGTCCTTATCCTCGTCTTCCTTTTCTTTTCCTTCCTCTCCATCACTGCCTTCCTCCGGTTCTTTTTCCGGCTTTTCAGGCTTTTTCTTCTCTTCATCCGTCTCACCGGAAGAAAAGAGTATCTTATCCGCAAATCCAAGCTCCACTGCCTTCTTCGCATTGAACCAGGTCTCATCGTCCATCATGTGGGAGAGCCTTGCACGGGTAAGCCCCGTCTTGAATTCATAGGCATTTAAGATTGATTCCTTGACCTCATTCAACATGGCGATTGCTTTCTGCATATCCCTTGTCTCGCCCATTGCCATGGTCGCAGGATTATGGATCATCATCATTGCAACAGGGGATACACAGACCGTGTCTCCTGCCATTGCGATCACGGATGCTGCCGAAGCTGCAATGCCGTCTATCTTGACTGTCACGCTTCCCTTATAATCACGGAGCATGTTGTAGATCTGTGCTGCCGCGAACACATCCCCGCCCGGTGAATTGATCCACACCGTGATATTTCCGTTTCCGGCATTCAGTTCATCCTTGAAAAGCTGCGGTGTCACTTCATCCCCGTACCATGTTTCATCCGAGATCATGCCATTTAAAAAGAGCGTCCTTTCCATGTCAGGCACGCTCTCATCTTCATTCTTTATCCAGTTCCAAAACTTCCGCTTCATCGTTTACCTCTCTTTCCGCTGTTTTCCTGTGCTGGAGCGTCCTGCTGCCCCGTATCCGTCTTTGCAAAAGCTCCCGCATCCGCAAGTTTGGTCATTGCACCGTTTATAAGATACAGGTTTCCCCCTTCCTCATCTGGGATCGGGTTCATGTTTTCCATCTCACGGATGTCATTGGCAGAAAACCATCCGTTCTGCCTTCCGACTGCATAGCCGTTCATCCTCGACTGGTAATCCCCACGGAGCAGACCGTCCACATTCAGCTTGATAAAATACTTTCCTTTCTCTCCCGGCAGAAGGAGCGATCTCTGTAAGGACTGCTCCCATCTGATCACCCACGGATCAAGTGTGTATTTTACGAACTCCAAGGACTGCTGCTCGATATTGGAAAAGCTCGACTTATCAAGGTCACCGACCATATGTGGCGGTATCCTGTAAAGCCTTGCGATCTCATTGACCTGGAATTTCCTTGTTTCAAGGAATTGTGCCTCTTCCGGCGGGATGCCAATCTGCTGGTACTTCATGCCTTCCTCAAGCACTGCGATCTTGTGTGCGTTACTCACGCCCCTGTACACGGAGTTCCAGGACTCCCTCACCTTTGACGGGTCTTTCAGGACACCCGGATGCTCCAGGACACCGCCCGGATTCGCCCCGTTTGCAAAGAAACTCGCCCCGTATTCCTCACAGGCAAGCGTCATGCCGACAGCGTTCTTTGCCATCGCAATCGGGGAATATCCGATCAGTCCGTCAAACCCAAGTCCGGGGATATGAAGCACATCCTCGGCTTTCAGCCTGATATTGCCGTATTCCTTGAACATTGGGTTTTCATCGCTGTTTCTGGAATACACATAATAGATGTTTCCTTTGTCATCCCTCTGCACATCCATCTTGTCTGGGAGAAGCGGATACAGTCCGAGTACCCTTCCTGCCCCGTCCCTTATGATCTGGGCATAAGCATTTCCCCATATTAAAAGATGGCTCATCAGTGTTTCCCTGAACACAAATGAAGTCATCTCCGGGTTCGGCTCATCATGGAGCAGATAATATAATGGATGGTCATGCACCAGTTTCTTGCCTCCGTCATCCTGATACTCATATACATGAAGCGGTAAGGATGCGACTGCCTCCGCAAGGATTCTGACACAGGCATATACTGCCGTGGTCTGCATTGCAGTTCTTTCATTGACAGGCTTTCCGCTCGTTGTCCTTCCGAACAAAAACGAATATCCTGCGTCTGCTGCCTTGTCCACAGGCTTATCCCTCGCCTGTCCGAATCCGAATAAACTCTTAATTCCCATGTGACACCTCCTAAAAATGGGTACAAAAAAAGCACCTCCGAAGAAGTGCCGTTCCTGATCATCTCTGATAATTGTTTAGTCGTGGGAACTCTTTCCCATTCCTGTAGTAATAATATTTTCTCAGTGCATTCTGCATTGGATTTTTCTTTGGGTTCTCAAGCGGTTTCAGTTTCATCAGCGAATCATACATGAGGTCATCATCCGCTACCACTGTTTCCAGATCAAGTCCGAGGATCTCCTCTGCTTTCAGTGCAAGGGACTTCCTTGTCTGCGCCCCGTGCTCACCGCTAAGTTTGGGGTCTTTTTCCATACTGTTCATAAAAAATTCTTCCTGCATACAAAATGCCTCCCTGTGCTTTTCCTATATCTTAGCACAGAAACATGCAGCCGGATTATGATTTTACAGAATCATACACGGCTGCATCAGAATACAAGAATGCCCCTGTCATCATACACGCTTCCGTCACTGCCTTCGTTCCTGATTGCACGGTCAAGTGCCATAACGGTTGCAACAGCCCCGTCAATCTTTTCCGTGGATTTTTCCTTATCCATTTTGATGTTTCCCGCCGGATCCTGACGGACAAACACATTATCCATCATCCAACGCAGCACCTTATGTCCTCCATGTGCGATCCGTTCCTCCAATGTCAGTTTCATCAATTCTTTTGTCGGTGGACTCATATCCTTATATCCCTGTCCGAACGGGACAACGGTAAATCCCATGCCTTCAAGGTTCTGCACCATCTGGACTGCTCCCCATCGGTCAAATGCGATCTCCTTGATATGGAACTTCGTGCCAAGTTCATCTATAAACTGCTCGATAAATCCATAATGAATGACATTTCCTTCCGTGGTCTTTAAGCACCCTTCGGCAGTCCAGACATCATAGGGGACATGATCCCTTCGGACACGCAGTCTCATGTTATCCTCCGGTATCCAGAAATACGGAAGGATCACATATTTCTCCGTATCATTCCTTGGCGGGAACACAAGCACGAATGCCGTGATATCCGTGGAACTGGAAAGGTCGAGTCCGCCATAGCATTCCCTTCCGAGAAGCTCCTCCTCTTTCACGGCAAAGGAACAGGCATCCCACTTATCCATCTGCATCCACCTGGTGCTCTGTTTCACCCACTGGTTCAGACGGAGCTGCCGGAATACGTTCTCCTCTGCTGCATTCTCTTTTGCACTGATATATGCATTCTGCACTTTTTCAATGTCAATCGTGTATCCGAGTGACGGATTTGCCTTATACCACACATCCTCACTCGACCAGTCATCCTCATCGGATGCCCCGTAGATCACAGGATAAAATGTCGGGTCTATCTTTCTTCCCTCTATGATGTCCAGAGCCTTCTGGTGCTGTTCAAAACACACGGAATTCCGGTCTGTCCCGGCTGTCGTGATCAGGAAGAACAACGGCTGTGTCCTGGCATCACCGGAACCCTTGGTCATGACATCGAACAGTTCCCTGTTCGGCTGTGCGTGCAGCTCATCAAAGATGACCGCATGGACGTTCAGTCCATGCTTTGTGTATGCCTCTGCCGACAGCACCTGGTAGAAGCTGTTGGTTGGTTTATATACAAGCCTTTTTACGGACATGACGGGCTTGATCCTTTTCTTCAGTGCCGGACACTGGTCCACCATATCCACCGCAACATCAAATACGATGGAAGCCTGCTGCCTGTCGGAAGCACAGCCGTAAACCTCTGCTCCCCATTCACCGTCACCGCATGTCATATACAGTGCAATGGCAGCCGCCAGCTCCGATTTTCCGTTTTTCTTTGGTATCTCACAGTAACAGGTATTGTACTGCCTGTATCCGTTTTCCTTTACCGTCCCATAAAGGGTACGGATGATCTCGTCCTGCCACGGGAGAAGTTCAAACGGAACTCCCCGCCACCTTCCTTTGGTGTGTTTCAGGCAGTTTATGAAATTGACCGCATGGTCTGCTTTTGCCTTGTCAAACATTATTTTGCACCGCCTTTCACAAGCAGAAGCTCCATTTCATCGTTCTGCTTATCCTCACCACTGTCAGTGGAGATACGGCTTCTTGCGGACGGGGTCAGTCCGAACTGCTCACAGAACTTATTCATGATCTTCAGATAGGTCTGTGCAATTGACACCTGCGGTACCTGCTGCCAGTATCCGCTCGGGGTCTTTACGATGGTCCCGTGCTGTGTAATGAACTCCTCTGCCTCTTTCCATCTCGCATATGCCTGACAGTATCCTGCGAATGCTGCCATATCGATCTCGGTAAGGATTCCCAGATGCTCCAGCTGTTTTGCCATCCGCTTCCATTCCTTCTTTGCCTCATCCTCAAGCCATGCCGGACAGCGCGGGGCCTTTTTCTCAGGCTTTGGTTCGCCCGTATTAAGGCTTCTCTTGCCCGGATTGCCCTCAAGCACCTTTACTGCCGTAGGCTTTGGTTTTCTTCCTCTCTGTGCCACTGTCCTCACCTCCCCGTAAATGGCATAATAAAAAGACCTCCGAAGAGGCCTTCCGATTTGTGTGTTTATTCTTAAAGTGTCATTCTGATTGCCGGAATTCTTGCTTTCTTTCCTGTTTTCCAATCCGAGTATGTTGCATTTACCTCTGTAAGCCCTGCCATCCTGATGCCTTCCTTTTCAAATGCTGCGAGGGTTTCGATCAGGCTTGAAAATGTACTGCTTATCGTAAATTCGCTGATGCCGTTTTCCTTTAAAGCCTTTACAATTTCCGGAATGTCGTAATCCCAGATGACTCCGTTGAAATCAATGTTATCGTTTCCTGTTTCCTGGCAGTCTCTGTATGCTGCAAACAATGTGCTGTTGATTCCGTAATCCTTAAGGCTTCCTCCCTCGTTCATGGCTTTTTCAAAAATCTCAATTTTCTTCATGGTCTTGTACCTCCGCTTTTTTCTTTGTTTTCCCTTTCGGTAGGTACATATTCGCTCTAAACGCTGATTATATCCAGTCATTTCAGTGCCATAATGTACACAAAGATAACGGCACTACACTGTGTAAATGTACACAGGCAGGGAACGGATTCCCTGCCCTTTCTGTTATTTTACTTTTGTAAGTGCCCATGCCATTGCATGTCCTGCATCCTCAAACCCTTCTTTTCTTCCGATCCTTGAAATCCTGCATTCGCATCTTCCAAGACCTGTCTCTTCCGGTGTTTCAACCAGTTCATAAACTTCTGCAATGCTACCCTTAAAGCAGTGTTCCCAGACTGCAACCGTATAGTCACCGTAGTCAAGGACTGCTGAATTCATGCATCCGTAAAGCTCCATTCCTAATTTTTCTGCTGTTGTGATCTTTGTTTCCATCGTATCTTCCTCCGTTTTCTCTGTTTTCCCTTTCGGTAGGTACATATTCGCTCTGAACCGTACATATATCCAGTCATTTAAGCATTATAATGTACACAAAGATCTGTGGAAGAAATTGTGGATTTTACCGCTGCGACCTGTGGATGGCTTCAAGGATCTGTTCCTGTTCCTCTGCCCCAACACCAATACTCTCAAGCGCCTCACGTGTCCCACAGTCTGGGCAGATAAGCGTTCTGCCGTCTGCCCTTGAAAGAGCGGGTGTCCTTCCGTAGGAAGCCCCGCAGCGGGGGCATATCCGTATGTGCAGTGTTTCACTCTTCATGTCCTGCTACCTCCACTGCTTTTATCTGTGCCTCGGAAAGGTAATGCTCGTCAAAGCCAAAGCTGATGTACCCCTGAAGGCATGTGCTGACATACGAAAGGGAAGGTACTCCTATCTTCCGTTCTTCATGCATGATGTACACAAAGCACTTCCTTCTGCGTATCTTCCCCGTGCGGATGCCCCTGATATCAAGTTCCATTTCTTTTTTGTAATAAAACACCGGATATCCTTCGTAGCGGTCAAGTGCCGTCTCATCCGATTCCGTGACTTCCCATACCGCCACTGGAACCTCACCGCCTTCCTTTGGTTCAATGGTAAGATAGGCTCCTGTACGGCTTCCTTTAAAGAGAAGCTCATAATCGTTTATGACTGCAGTTCCGATCACCCTTGCGTGAGGGCATCGTATCCGCATCTGTCTGATGTTCAGGTTGCTGCCATAAGCAATGTAATATCTTTTCATAATGTTTCCATCCTTTCTGAAGGGAACACCCTTCTACCACCTTAAGACCGCTCATGGCGGTCAGTGCTCCAAGGTGGCAGGAGGCTGTTCTCTTCAAGCAGCCCTTCCGCTTCTGAAAGCAGTATCTCCTGCAAGTCTCTTTGTAAGGATTTCCCTTGCAGTTTTAAATTCGTCCCCAATGAATCCGAGTCTCAAAAGCCATGTCCGCATTGCGTATTTCGGATTTTCCGTCTGCTGCGGTTTCGGGCTTGCCGTCCTTACTTCCTTTGCCATCTGGCTTAAGGCAAGGCAAAGCTGGATGTAGCTCTTCAGCTGTCCCGCATGCAGTCCGTTCAGCTTTCCGTCAGCCGGGGCATCAAATTGGAAAAGTCTGAACTCGACCGTTCCCTTTGTGAATGTTGCATGGTAGTTTAACATATGATATCGGCTGTCATTGTAATGATGGTCTCTTCCGTAGCTTGCGCCGTTTGCCGTGTACCAGATGTCTGCAAGGGCTGCCATCGTTTTCGGTTTCTTTTTATTGAGTTCCTTAAGGAATCTTGGGTCTACCGTTTTGCAGTAGCGGTTCATCCGCCAGCTGTTGAGGTTTAAGGCATCCGCTAAAAGATTCTCGTGTCCCGCCATGATGTTTGCAAGGTTTCGTAAAGTCTGCGGTGTGTGTCCCTTTGCTCCGATGTGGATGTGGACTCCGCATCCCCTTGTTGCATCACTCTTGGCTTCCGCATGTCTGAGCTTTCTTATCAGTTCCTGAAGAAGTTCAATGTCTTCGTAGTGAAGGATCGGTGTGACCAGCTCGCATTTTTTATCATCTGGTCCCGCAATGCTGACGTCCTTCTGGAATTTCCATTCCCTTCCGCTCGCATCCCATGCTGACCATGTATAATATCCGTTTCTGGAAGCCGTATTTTCAAATCTTCCTGTTCCGAAGAATGCTGCTGCAAGTTCTGCTGCCTTATCCCTTCG
This sequence comes from [Bacteroides] pectinophilus, assembly GCA_025146925.1. NCBI lineage: Bacteria > Bacillati > Bacillota > Clostridia > Eubacteriales > [Bacteroides] pectinophilus. Next base: position 2,020,518 of record CP102260.1, read on the forward strand.
GATGTTATTCATCTCAACCTCGACCCCGATGGTCTGTTTCTTCATTTCCTCGATCTGCTTTGTAATCCTTTCGTTCATGGCTTGTACCTCCGTTTGTTTTCTTCCCTTTCGGTAGGTACATATTCGCTCTAAAACACACATATATCCAGTTATATATGAGCCATAAACTGCACAAACATCGGCCGGAAAAACTGTGTATATTATGACTGTATTTTACGCCATTCATCTACTCCGTAGATCATCGCAAGAGAGCCGTGTCCGTCCCATACCGTGTGGAGCTGTCCTGCATCATCCACAAACTCCACCGTTCCGATGGTCCCTGACGGGATCTTTCGGTAGGGATCATCAAGGCGGATAAGCTCCACCCTGGTTCCCGAAGGATATTCCTTCCTCAGTCTCTCAAGTGTCTGTCTGCTTACTCCGAACATACCGTTGCCCCCCTTTCTGCCTTGCGGTTGGCTTTCCACTTTTCCGCATCTTCCGGAGTCCGGAATGCCGTATGGCCTTTCAGCCCCTTAAGGAAGAAGGATCTTGTTTCCTTTCCTTCGCTCCCGCCAAATCCGATGGATACCAGCCATGCCCTCATGTAATATTTTTCATTCTCTTCAATGGTCTGTTTCGGATTCACACGTTTCTGTTCCGATGCTTTCTTTACAATTGCCGATGCAAGTCTGCAGTATTCCATCATGTTATCGGTATGCGGAAATCCCGTGAACTCAATGATCCCGTCTGCAAAGGTGACACCGCTGCATCCGCCCTGTTCCGTAATGAACCCTGCTGCCGTCTCCGTATCTTCGAAAGTTCTTTCGGCCAGGGCATTTATAAGGCTGTCTGCTATGGAAATGCACTCCCTGCCGACTGCCCTGTTGATAAGGTACTGTTTGGAATGCATCATATTTATCAGGTTGATGATGCTCTGTGGTGTCATGCTGCCGATTGGTATTTTGATCTCCGCTTCTGGTTCTTCCGTCTGTGTTTCCTGTGTCTCTTCTGCCACATCATTCTGGAAAAGCACTCTTCTCACCTCGTCTTCCATGCTGTCATCTTCAAGTATGACCTTTGCATCCCTGTCCACCGTGATGCTTCCGATGCGGTATGCAAAGGATGGCGGTCCAAGGTATTCTGACCTCTGTCCGAAATGTCCGGATAAGGCTTTTACTAATTCTTTCCTGTTCTCAGCGTTTGTAATAATTTCCATTCTATTGATCTCCTTTCCTTTTGGTAGTACCATATATCACTCTGAATGCCCGTATAGTCAAGCAGATAATGGTACTTTCCAAAAGAAAATGTAATGTCAGCTCCTGGACTCTGGAAGCGACATTGCAACCGCATAAGCGACCGTTGCGGTGACTGCATTTCCGGCCTGTTTATAAAGCTGTGCATCGGAGTTGACGGCAGAGGCACGGTCAAAAAGCTCATCAGAAAATCCCTGTAAACGGAAGCACTCCCTCGGAGTCAGCCGTCTGATGCGGCCGCCCCTCATGAGCGTTCCCATCTGCCCGGAACAGTCCAATGTCTGGGAGCATCCTTTTCCGACCCTTCCCCTTCTTGTCTCACTGTCCGGGTAGGCAAGGTTGATACCGTCCCCTTCCCGTGCCACTTCATATCCTGCCTTTGTAGCATTTTTTACTTTGACGGAATCCACCTTTTCACAGACATACACACCGTGCCTGTCCTGAGAGGTCAGGGTGAACATCGGCTCTCCGTCCTCTTTCATCCTTCTTCCGTTCTGCCGTTTCTCCATCCGCTCCGGTGTAAGCACCGGGTGGACTTCCAACACGGCTGAGTTCATGGCGGTATGGTTGGTCATCCCGGCTGTGTACCTCGCTGTCAGGCATCTTGCCGTATCCGTGATCTTCGGATCATGGTTGCTCTGGTCGATGAAGTAAAGACCCGTCTTGGCCCCGACACCGCCCGCATTCCCCACAAGGGTTGCGGAAATGCCGTCCGTCCCATAAACACGGTAGCCCTGCATACCTCCTATAAGCTGGTTAAGAGCTGCTGCGTTTTCTCCGGTGAGAGGTAATATTTCTCGTCTACCTCTGCTTCTAAGATTTGCGATAATGAACACACGCTCACGGTTCTGCGGGACTCCGAAGTTTTTGGAGTTAAGCACCTGCCACCGACAGTCATACCCTGCTTCGTCCATTTCAGACAGAACTGAGGCAAAATCGAATCCTGCATTGATCGATAACAGGTTCTTAACGTTCTCAACAAGTAGGTATGAGGGTTTAGCACTTTCCTCTTTGCCTTTGAGGAGGTCAATAATGTTGTAATATATTCCACTTCTTTTTCCGACCAGTCCCCGCTGTTTTCCGGCAACGGAGATGTCCTGGCATGGGAATCCGAAGCACCAGATGTCTGCATAAGGGACATCTTCGGGTTTGAGTTTTGTGACATCATGAGCTTTCCACTCTCCTTCCGTATCATACATTGCCTCATATGAGGCTCTTGCAAATTTATCATATTCACAGTACCCGATGCATTTATGACCGGCAGTTTCAAGACCGAGCCTGAAGCCGCCGATGCCGGAACATAGATCAAGGAAGGTCATCTGTTTCATTATACTGCCCTCCCCTGCATAATTGCTGATATGAAATTTTCATATCGTCACGGATGACAAATACATCCGCATCCGAACCGCACTGTTCAATGTAGCGGTTTACGATCACATCCACAAACTTCTCATCCAGTTCGATGCCGTAGCAGATACGGTGTGTCTGCTCACAGGCGATCAGCGTAGAGCCGGAACCAAGGAACGGATCAAGCACGATGCAGTTGCTCATGCAGGAGTTCTGGATTGGATATGCCATAAGCGCCACAGGCTTCATGGTCGGATGGTCCTTGCTTGCCTTCGGACGGTCATATTCCCAGATGGTGGTCTGCTTCCTGTCGGAATACCACTGGTGCTTCCCGCCTTTCTTCCATCCGAACAGACACGGCTCGTGCTGCCACTGGTACGGGCTTCTTCCAAGAACCAGTGCGTTCTTCTTCCAGATGCAGCACCCGGAAAGGTAAAATCCGGCATCCTTGAATGCCTTTCTGAAATTCAGCCCCTCTGTATCCGCATGGAATACATAAATGGAAGCATCCTGTTCCATTGACTGCTCCATATTTACAAATGCAGCAAACAGGAACTTATAGAAATCCTCATCCGGCATGTTGTCGTTTTTGATCTTACCGGCCGTCTCCTCAACATTTACATTGTATGGCGGATCCGTCAGGACAAGATTTGCCTTCTGTCCATCCATCAGCTTATCGTAAGTCTCCGGCAGAATGGAATCACCGCAGATGACACGGTGCTTCCCAAGCAGCCATACATCTCCTGTCTTTGCCACGGTCGGTTTTGCAAGCTCCGCTTCCACATCAAAATCATCCTCCGTGATCTTCTTATCATGCACGGAATTAAAAAGCTGTTCGATCTCCGGCGGTTCAAAACCCGTAATGCCGACATCGAAATCCGAATCCTCAAGGTCTTTGATAAGGTCAGCCAGGAGTTCCTTGTTCCATTCGCCCGTAATTTTATTAAGGGCAACATTGAGTGCCTTTTCCTTGGTCTTGTCAATATCGACCACGATACACTCCACTTCCGTGTACCCGAGGTCTGCAAGGACCGTGGCTCTCTGGTGTCCTCCGATAATGGTCATGTCTGAGTTGATAATGATCGGCTCGACATAACCAAACTCTTTAATGGAGTTCTTGATTTTTTCATATTCCTTATCACCCGGTTTTAACTTCTTCCTCGGATTATAGGAAGCCGGGATAAGGTCTGCTATTTTATAACTCTGAAACTGCATCTTCCATATCCTCCTCTGCTAAAAATCTGTGCCGGAAATAACATTCACGGCCGCAGTATTTTCTGTTCTTGTTTCCATAGGAAATGAAAGGCTTCCCGCACTGCTCACATACAAGCGTGTAGGAAGCCTTCTCGCTTTTCTTCACTGCTTCCGGGTGTGCCTTCCACCATTCCCTTCTGCATTTTTCACAGCAGAACCTTCTCGGTCTGCCTGTCTTCGGCTGCGTGATCGGATTACCGCAGAAGTGGCACACCTCTTTACCGTCCACCATGAGTTTCATATTTTTTGAAACCACCGTGGCGTATCCGGCAAGGTTATGTCTCTTGCAGTAATTCCTTACGATGTCACGGGACAGTCCGATTGCCATTCCTATGGCTTTATATCCCATCCCCTTCATCCGCATCTCATTGATCTGCTTTGCCTGTGCGTCCGTCATCCTTTCCACTCTCCTTCCGGCACACAAAAAAAGACCGGAAAAACAATGTTTTTACACTGTTTTCCAGTCTTAAATAATGCTTTTTTCCTGATTTTCCGGCAAAAGGAAATACCCCTTTTTGCCGTGTTTTAAGTACATTCTGCGAAAATTACCATACCCTTTTTATATCCCCCCTGTTTAATTCTGCGAAAATTCACGCAAAGGGGGCCATCGGTCTTCAGCGGCTCAGCCTGTAGAGATTCAGATACCCCCACGGTCTTCCGTCAGAACCGATACTCTGGATTGTTATCTTCGTTCCATGTCTTTTTATCATGACAGGACTTGCAAAGGCTCTGCCAGTTCTTCTCGTCCCAGAACAGGACGGGATCACCACGATGCGGTCTGATATGATCGACCACGGTTGCTGTCACTGCATGGCCTTCCTTTAAACACTGAACACACAAAGGATGTGCCTTCAGGTATCTTGCCCTTGCCTTCTGCCACTGCCTGTTATAACCACGCTTGCTGCTGCTCGCCCTGTCACCACGGTGCAGTGCTTCATGCTCCTCGCAGTACAGTCCGTCTGTCAGCTTCGGACATCCGGGATGTCTGCACGGCTTCTTTGGTTTCATCGGCATCCGCCATTCCTCCCTTCTATGTACACGGGCGGTGTGAAAGGATTGGAAAGACACCGCCTTATGGCAACATAAAAAGGAGCGTTTCCGCTCCCTTTCTTTTTTGCCATCTTAATCATAGCAGATGTAAATTAAAAAGTCAGTACACCCTTAGTACACCTTTAGTGCACCTCTAGTACACCATCCAATCATCATGTTTCTCGCTTTCCACAAAGTATTTATAACCATGATCCTTAAGAATTTTTTTAATTGCTTTTTCTAAACGTTCTTGGTCATTTGATGCCGTATACTTGATGCACTCTAAACTGATACCATTCTGCTCGCAATATTGTCTTTTTCTCTCATCATACTTTATCTGCCGATTAAATCTATCTGATGCAATACTGTTATCCTCTGCCACATAAGTTCCAAATTCATCATAATAACCCTTTTTATAATGATGTGGTCCCTGTAGTTCTATAGCCAAATCAATGATTGGATTTCCATCTTTATCAGCAGATTTAGATAATACAAAATCAAACCGAAGCCCTCTGCCCGAATCACCTACTAAGCCATCAAAAGATTTTTCCCTGATATAAGTAATTCCTAACTGATCCAATATATCCATTGTTTTTGCTTCAAAAGATGATACCTCGTGACAACTGCAGCATTTACCCAAATAATAACCTCTGTCCTCATCATAAAGGATTTTTATGTTAGATGAAAGTATATCCTCTTCTTTTCCACAGATTTGACAAACACATGCATATTTCTTTGCAATTGTTATTATAGGTTTTCCATACCCCGATTTATCCAACGATAAATGCTGTGGATCTATACACTCTTTTATAAAATAGCTGTCCCAATACTGATTCGAAAAATCTCTTTTATACGAAGAATCATAGTGAACTACTGCCTCAAAATCATCATATCTGTGCTTTTCTTCATATTGTTCCTGCTCTTTTCTCCTTCGCTCTTGTTCAGCTTCATCTCGTTCCTTATCATATCGGAATGATAACCGACAGCTCTTTTTTTCTGTTTCCATTATCTGCCTTGAAAAGATACTGCATTCCTGTTCATATTTTTTATTATATGGTTGTTTAGCTGCAATACTCTTTTCTATGTCATCATATTCATCCAGTATTTTTTGTAGATATGACACCATCGGTGTCAGTGACTTCTTTCTGTACCACTGTGCCCACGAATTTGCAAAACTAATGGCATCTTCGTTTTCCAGATTCTTTATAAATCTATGTTTTGGTGCAGTCATATCCGCCACCATAGCAGCTATTTTTTCTCTGCCATATTTTTTTACAAGTTTTTCTTTATCATCATACGAATATTTTCTGTCCAATTCGGGTCTTTGTTTTGGAAACGCTAACCCATTCGGAACTAAATAATCATTGCCGTAATTTCTTTCGTAATGATACTTCTCCTTACAACTGTCACAGAAAATCTCAACTGCCGTATCATTCTCTTTTTCCTGTCCCCAGTCATTTGACAAATATATTCTGTAAAATTGCAAATAGCCTTTTCCACAAGCACATTTTGCACTATATGGTTTTCTGTAATCTTCTTCATATGACATAGAACATCACTTCCTTCCCAAGTCCACAAACATATAAAAACATATTAAGATTTTACCATAACCCAAACAAAAAAGACAGCCGTCTGACTGCCTTAATTGTACTCTGCATATGCACCTATCTGTATCTGAAGTGCCACGGTGATCTGTTCCATGACCACGTCATCCAGCACTTCCCCGATTCTTTCTCCGAGCCTTGTTTTATCAAGGGTTTCCACCTGTTCCGCCAGTGCCATGCTCGGTTTATTCAGACCGCTGCTTTTCTTCAGCGGGATCTGCACATGGGTCGGAAGATACTTCTTTTTCCACACCCTTGCCGAAAGCGGAATGACCGTAACCACAGGTGAATGCTTATTTGCCTTATTATTGCTTACTACCAATGCCGGACGCACACCGCCCTGTTCGCTTCCGGCCTTCTCTCCGAAATCCACATAATAAATATCTCCACGCTTACACATAAAAACCTCCTATCCGAGGACAAAGGCTTCCACCTGTCTGTCCCTCAGTTCATACTGTTTATCCAGTTCCTTCAATGCTGCTTTCCTGTATTTCCCGATCATCGTATGGCTCACATGGTATCTTTCCATCATGATGTCCCATGTCATGTCCTCATCCAGAAGATCCGTGATAATGCTTCTATGTCTTTCATCCAGTCCGTTCACTGCATGCTCGAAAAAATCCAGTTCTTCTTTCAGGAACATATATCTGTGGAAAAGGAAATCGTACCACTCGTCATTTTCCCGTTCCATTGCCGCCTTATACTTGATTGCTATGTTTGCCGTTTTATCGGAAAGAGTGCTCGTCTGCACCCTTTCCCCGTCCTGATGGGAATAAAGCATGGAATCGATCATGTCCTGTTCGCTCACTCCCTGAAACTGACGGAGCTGGAACTCAGTCACGGTCAGTTCCTTTTTCATGTTCTTATATTCCTTCATCATTACTTCTGCCGTCATCCGTCATACCTCCAATCCTTGCCTTTACTGCTTCTATCATTGCATTCTGTGTAGTATCCTTTTTTTCAATTGCCCGGAGGATATCTTCATCGACCGTTCCTTCTGTCACCAGATGCTCTATGATGACCGTGTGTTTCTGTCCCTGTCTGTAAAGTCTGGCATTTAACTGCTGATACAGTTCAAGGGACCATGTAAGCGAGAACCACACGATGGTCGAACCGCCTTCCTGAAGATTCAGTCCGTGTCCTGCCGATGCCGGATGGATCAGTGCCACCGGGATTTTCCCTTCATTCCAGTCCTCGATGTCCTTCTTGGTATTGATATCCCTTGCCGGAAACCGTTTTAATATCCTCTCCCTGTCATGCTTGAACCAGTATGCAACCAGAAGCGGTTTCCCGTTTGCCGATTCAATCAGGTCTTCCAGTGCATCCAGTTTTCTGTCATGGATATTACGGACATTGCCGGATTCATCATAGACCGCACCGTTTGCCATCTGCTGGAGCTTGTTGCTTAAGGCTGCTGCATTTACCGCATCGATGTCCTGTCCTTCCCCGTATTCGAGGATCATTTCATCTGCCATCCTGTCATAAAGCCCCTGTTCGGATTCCGACATGGAAACGGACACCCGGTTGCTCACGCATTCCGGCATATCAAGATAATCCACGGCTTTCATGGAAATGCTGATATCGGAAATCAGTTCATATATTTTTTCTTCTGCCCCTTCCCTCGGTTTATAGGAAAAAATGATCTCACGATTCCGCTTATCCGGCAGAAAGAACCTGTCACGGTAGCCGCCGATATATCTTCCAAGCCTCTGCCCCATATCAAGGATTCCGATCTCTGCCCATAAGTCCATGAGGTTTCCCGGTGTTCCCGTAAGCCCGACCACACGTTTTGCCATCGGCCTTACTTTTTTCAGGTCTTTGAACCTCTGTGCCTTCGGGGACTTGAAGCTCGACAGTTCATCAATGATGACCATGTCAAAATCAAAAAATATGTTTTTTGTCATCCAAGAAACATTGTCCCTTCCGATGATCGTCACATCGGCTCCTGACAGAAGTGCTTCCTTTCTCTGCTCTGCAGTTCCCATTGCCACGGCAAATGTCATGCCGTAAAGATGCTCCCACTTTTTTATCTCTGCCGGCCATGTGGTCTCTGCCACACGCTTCGGTGCTATCACCAAGATCCGTCTTACTTCAAAATAGTCAAACAGCAGAAGCCACAGTGCCGTAAGCGTGATGACCGTTTTGCCAAGTCCCATATCAAGGATAAGGCAGCTCACGGGATGTTCGATTATAAAATCTGTTGCATACTGCTGATAATCATGTGCTTTGTATTTCATCAAGGATACCTCCGATCTGTTCGATATTATCAACTACATAAACGGGAAAGCCTAACCTCTCAAGCATCCTCTTTCTCTTTAGCTGAAGCGGCCTCGGCTTCTTCCCCGGTGCTTTCAGTTCCACGAATGCCATTTTCCCGTCCGGCATCAGGACGATGCGGTCAGGCACTCCATTCATACCGGGTGATACGAACTTCAGTGCCATGCCTTTCCGCTTTTTTGCTTCTTCTCTCAAATGTCTCTCTACTGTACTTTCTAGCAAAACCAGATACCTCCTTTGCCGATTGCGGTTGCCATATGCCTTTAACTCCTATACGCGCATATATACATGAATTGCTCTTTTTATCTTTATTTTTAATTCTCAACTGGATTTAATGGGAAACTGGGAAACTAAGAACCGCAACCCCTTATTTTCCAAGGTGTCAGCACGGTTTCCGACTACCGTTGCCCATCTGCATCTGGGAAACCCCGGAAACCGCCTAACGGGTTTCCTCTGGTTTCTCATCCATCCGCACAAAAGTCTTCTGCACTCCGTAAAGGGGGACTTTGGTCTTGCCCGTGGTATTGGAATCATACTTCTTCCATCCCCCGATCTTGTTTAAGATGCCTTCAATCTCATAGGAATCCGCCTTCTTTAAGTTCTGGCGCTCTTTGCCGAAGCACTCCACCCAGATCTCCATGATGCACACACGCTCACGCATGACCGTTCCTTTTACACCGACCGTCTCGAACTCTCCTCCGCCAAGGAATGCCCTTCTCTGGTAAATATCCATTGATGCCCAGTTATCCGGCAGCAGTCTGTCAAGGTAGTCCTGCACGATGCCCTCACGGTCATCCGACTCCATTGCCTCCTGCTGCATCTTGTACGCTTCCTCTGCCTCCGCACCTTTTAAGAACAGCTCCTCGCCTTCGTTATACAGATGGATTGCTTCTGCCCAGATCTGGTCGACACAGTCAAGCTCCCACGGGTGGTGTTTTCCTGTCCCCGGCACATGCACGGGCCAGAATCTTCTGTTTCCTGTCACGTCACGCAGGAATCCGCCCTCGGAGTTGGTGCTTCCCACGATGATGCACTTTCTCGGATGGGACTCTACATTGACTCCGTATGCCTGACGGAACTTATCATCCTGACGGGTGACAAAGGACTTTACTACCTCGACTTCCGTCTTGCGGATGCCGTTCATCTCACTGATCTCAAGTATCCAGTTTCCGAGCAGCTTCTCGGCAGCAGTCTTATCCCTCATATCCGAAATGGATAAGGAGTCCGAGAACCACTGCTTTCCAAGGATGGCAAAGAAGGTGGATTTTCCCATTCCCTGCGGACCGTTCAGCACGAGGATGGAGTCGAACTTTACTCCCGGCTTATAGATACGTGCTACCGCAGCCACCAGTGTCTTGCGGATGACCGCCCTTGTGTACGGTGAATCTTTCGCACCGAAATAGTCGATGAGCAGTGTATTGATACGCTCCTGTCCGTCCCAGTGAAGCGTTGCGAAATAATCCTTGATCGGATGGTAGAGCCTGTCGGATGACACTACGGCAAGCAGTGCATCCTTAAACTTGGTCGGTGACCAGATCCCGTACACCCTCTCGAAATACACTTTTGCATTTGCAAGGTCAGAGTCATTCCATCCGGGCTTTACCTGTTTCCACGGAAGCGGACCGATGACATCAATGGTATCCTTGAACTCGTTGTATACGATGTTCTTGAAATTCTCATCATTGCGGATGATCAGTGCAATGTTCTGCAGTGTATCCTTGATATTTCCCCTGCGGTCAAGTGCCAGCTTGTTCTGCCAGTCCTCATCCGTCTCTGCGGAAAATTCCTGTACCGCCAGCTCCTGTCTTTCCCTGGCAAGCGTGTTCTTCACTTCTTCATCTGCAGAAGCAAAATCCTGCATGGCTTTGAAAGACGGGAGTTTTCCAGGCTCTGTCCCTTCGGCTGCCCTTGCATCCTTGTCTCCGAATTTATGAAGCCTTACCACATCAAACGCATTCATCAGCTTTCCGCAGCATGGGTCCGTTGCATGGTGGCTGTATACGAACAGGTCATCATAGACCACGACTCCGGCAGCAGAGTCCGCCGGGATATAGTCATATCTTCCGGGGATCGCCCTTGAATGCCTGTACACATCCGGGATGAATTTGTCGATTGCCTGTGTCACCGTGTATGTGCGGTTGAAGGCCCCGATCAGCCCGTCCTTGGAAAGCGGGTCAGCCTGTTTTTTGATATCCCTCTGCACAATAGATGACTGACGGTTGCTCACCGGCCATGCTGATACATCATGCCAGTCCTTATAACGGGACAGCACTTCATCGGGATCGACTTCGTTCCCTTCGATCTCCTGAAACATATACTCTCCGTCACTAGAAGTGCTAGGCCAGTACATGAGTCTTGATGGTTCATAGGTGGAATCATCAAACAGTTCGATTCCGATATCCGATGCAAGCATACGGCTGACCGCCCCGTACTCATCAGGTGTCACATCCCTTGTCAGGAATATGATGATACGCAGTCTCGGCTTCTCCGGCGTATGCTTATGTGTGGAATACACCACCATCTTCATGTCAAAGAACATTTCCAGTTCATCAATGATGCCCTGTGTTCCGTAATCCATATCAAGCGTGATGGCGGATCTGGAGATTACACAGTCCTTCTTCCTTCGTCCGCCCTTCAGCTTTCCAAGGACGAATCCTCCGACATCCTTGATATTGTCCTGCTGCCCTTTCGGCATCTTCCTGTACTGCTCCATTGTTTCCGCAGTATATTTTGTCTTGGACAGACGGCTGACAAAATCTTCATATGTCATATCCGTACAGTTAAACTTTTTGTCCATTCTTGAGTTTCCAATTGATACAAACATGTTTCTGCCTCCTAATCTTTCTTGTAAAACGGACTTTCAAATCCGGCAGCCTTAAGCGGAAGCCCCTCACACCAGTCAGGGCATACCGCCATGATTCCATTTACTTCTTCCACCGAGGATGTCCCCTCCGGCACTTCAAGCACCACTTCATCATGAATGTGGCACACAATATCAAATCCCTTCTTTTCCAGACAGAGCATCGCCTCTGCCAGTACATCCCTTGCGGTTGCCTGAACGATATTCTCACAGAATTTCGCACCGTAAGATTCGATTCTCGTCCACTTGCGGTTCGTGCCGATTCCTTCATAGCTGACGCTCTCCGAACCGAATCGGTTCACGGTCATCCTCGGTCTTACATAGGACAGCACCCTTCCTGACGGCAGTGCGATCTTTAACATCCCAGACTGGTAATATACCGTCACCCTTCCGACCGTGGTCATCTTCCGCTCCTTCACGGCTGCCTTTACCGCACCATCAATTTCATACCAGTAATTCACGATGTGCGGATTTGCTGTCCGCCACGACTGTACCAGCCCCTTCAGTTCCTCTTCTTCCACAAAATTTAATGCTCCCATGCTGACGAGCGCACCTTCCGCACCGCCATACTGACAGGCAAGCGATGCCACCTTTCCCCTTGCACGGTACGGGCTTCCTTTTGTGATCTCTTCGATCGGGATATGGAACATCTTGGATGCCGTCTGCTCATAGATCTTTCCTGCACCACGGAACTCCTCCATGACCCATCCTTCTCCGGCAAGGTATCCCATGACCCTCGCCTCGATTGCCGAAAAATCGCTGACGATGAATCTGCATCCTGGCTTTGCAACAAATGCGGTACGGATCAGTTCCGACAGCACATCCGGTGTGGAATCATACAAAAGCTCCACCAGGTCATATCTGCCTTCTTTTACGATGGAACGTGCCAGTTCCAGATCTTCCATATGGTTCTGCGGAAGGTTGTGGATCTGTACGAGTCTGCCGGCCCATCGTCCTGTACGGTTGGCCCCGTAAAACTGTAATAATCCATGCACCCTTCCATCCGGGCAGACAGAGCGTTCCATTGCCTCATATTTCTTTACCGAGGTTTTTGACATGGAAAGCCTGAGCTTCATCATCTCGGATATTTCCCCTTCCGTTTTCTCCACCAGTTCTTCTACTGCAGCCTTGGCAAGGGAATCCACCTCGATGCCTTTTTCATTCAGCCATTCCTTAAGCTGTGATACACTGTTCGGGTTTTCCAGTCCTGATATCTCATATGCCCTCTTGGATGCTGCTTCCTTATATAAAAGGTCACACGTCACTGCATGGCTGATTAGTTCACGGTCAACCATGATTCCACGGTCATTGATTCTCTGGTCCATGCAGTAAAGCTCCTGTTCCCTGTCTGGTATCGGGAATTTCGCCAGCTTGTTTCTGATCTGTTTTTCTACATCCACGTCACGGATGCAGTATGTCTTGAACAGCTCCCACTTCTCAGGAGCATCGGACGGAAGGTTTCTTGTCCTTCCCCCGTTTGCCTTGGTAGGCTTGCACGGCATACAGAAATATCGGATGAGGTCTTTGCCTTCTGACATTTTCTTCTTATCAAGATTCAGTGCTTCGCCCACGCCTTCCAGTGACAGCGGAAGCGACAGCATGGATGCCTGAACTGCCGTGCATCTCCATCCTTCCGGCTTTAAGGAAAGCCCGAAGAAGCGGTTGATACAGTTACGCTCAAAGGCAGCATTGAAAGCTGTTTTTACCACGGAATCATCCATAAGGCATTCCATGATCTCATCCGGCATCGTCTGCCCGGATGCAAGGTCAATGATCCTTGTCGGTTCGTCATTCAGACTGTAAGCAAATAAAAGGATCTCGAACTGCTCCGATGCTGCATATCTATGTACCCCGCAGTCCGGGAGCGATACATCTGAGTAAGTTTCAATATCAATTGCAAGTGTGTCCATAAGCCTGTCCCTCCACTCTTTTCTTTATTCTGTTGATCCCCGTTCTTGCTGCTGCCATATTGCCGGACTTCATCTGTCCCTTGATGGTGCGGTATGTGTTATACGGGATATACTTTTTTATGCTGTTAAGCTCCTTCATCAGTTCTTCCATAAAATAACATCTCCTTTATGTACACGGACGGTGGAAACCACCGCCCGGTTTAAAACTGCCGTTGTGCTCCTATGAGAGGAAATCATCCTCTGCATCTACTGCCTCGAACTCATCCTTGGCATTAGCTCTGGAACCGAGAGGCTCTCCATCCCTTAACTTCTGTACATTTCCAAGTCCTGCCGCGATACCCTTATTTCCGTTGCTGTTGTAAGCATAGAAAGTAATGGATACCCTTCCGTAGCAGCCGGAATATACCTCGCTCTGGTCAAGGATCGGCTGCACCTGTCTGTCCACGATCTGAGGGGCCTGTTTGCTGTTGGCATTCAGGAACATGCTATCCGCATACGCCTCGTCTTCAGGTCTGTCGATGTCACCGTCTCTGAGCGGAGTCTTCAGGTTCGCCGGGATCTTACCGCCCCACTTGCCTTTTCCCTCATCCTTGGCGATCTCAATTGCCTTCTTGATCTTGGCGATGGTTTCCTTATCCTCTTTGTCGATGATACAGGATACGGAATACTTCGGTTCGCTTCCGTTGATGGAATCCGGCTCCCACAGGTGCGCATAGCTAAGTCTGCAAGGTACGATTACTTTTGTTAAATTTGCTGTTGTCATAATTTAGTCCTCCTTAAAATCCGCTTCTGCGGTTGCTGTTTTAACTGCTTCTCTTTTATCTGAATCCGGCACCAGTGTGACCTTGCCGTCAGGCTTGTACACCAGTGAACCAAGGATCTCATTAAATTTCTTTTTGCCCATCAGCCTTTCCATCTCGGTAATGCCGATCAGGCTCTTTTTATAGATGTCCGTGTATCCGGCTTTCTGTGCTGCCTCGGCCACTTCATCTTCATCCGTATATTTACGGTTGCTTCTTCCCAGAACGAGTTTGTATCCGGGCCATTCCTTATGGTTGACCACCGCTTCATTCTGTGCGTAGGTGTAAACTTCTTCTGCCCATTTCTTCAGGGCATCTGCCTTGGAAAGAACCTCTGCAATTTCCTCATCTGACATAAGGGCCGGCTCGGCAAATTCCATCTGGGCAAGTTTCAGATATTCCTCTGCCCTTGCACGGCATGTAAATCTTGCCTTGCAGAATCGGCAGTGGTCTCCGGCTTTAAACTCTCCCTCTCCGGCAAGAGCCTTTGCTGCTCCCGGTTCAAGAACGTCTTTTCCCCATACAAGCAGCTCTTCTGCCGATATCTCCCAAGTGGAAAAATGTTCGATCCTCGGCTGGACGATGGTAAGCTCAACCGTGTCGATCTCATATAAGAAACCGAGCATGTCCAGAACTCCCAGTCCATAGATCATAAGCTGGACATTCTGTTCTGCATCGACCACCACGCCCTTGCCGAGCTTCAGATCGATAATGTGTATCTTATGGGAATCGACCACCACCATATCTGCAGTACCGAAGCAGTCCCTGATTCTGTGTGCAAGACTGACCTTCAGCTCCACTCCGATGAACGGGTCATCACAGTCCTTTCTTGCCTGTTCGATCTGGCCGATGTTATATTCCACGTAATCATCCACGGCTTCGAGCAGTTCATCCGAATAATAATCAGATACAGGTCTTTTAGTCCTTTTCTTCAGATACTTATTGATGAGGTACTCCGCCATCGCATGCCCGGCACTCCCTTCTGCTGCGAAGGGAGATTCTTCGTCCGGGAACTGCTCCTCCAACAGTAACGATGGAGGGCATTCCAGACGTCTTTTACCGGACGATGGGGAGAACCTTGCATGTCCGCCCATTAGAGCACCTGCGCTTTCTCATACAGTTCCGGCAGTTTCTCATCAGGAACATCTGACAGCTTCTGGAATCCGAACTGCTCGATCAGGTTCTTTACCTCCGAGGTCTTTCCTGATCTGGACTTGTCCGCAAGGAAGGCACGGACTGTCTTTCTGTCAACGGCTGTCTCCTTCGGTGCAGCTTCTTCCTTCGGTGTATCTGCCACAGGAGTTTCCTTCTTTTCAGCCTTCTTCACAGGCTTCTCCTCTTTCTTTGGTGTATCTTTCTGTGCTGCAACCATCTTTCTGATTCCGGCAGCAATCTGCTCGTAGCCCTCGGCCACTAATAACAATGCCTCACTCATGGCGTTCTCTCCTTTCAAATGCGTGCCAGCTTCACATCACCTGTATACACATCGATCTTGTTTACGCTGGACTTGTACTTTCCCCAGTCCATCAGAATATGGAACGGGTACTCCTTTACTACGGTTGCTTTTTTCGTTTTCTTTCCTGCAGTGACCATAAGACGTTCACCCGGATACAGTCCGTAACGGACATTAACTACTGACATGGCGGACCTCCTATCTCATGAGCTTCTGCCCCTTGATCAGGGAACGGTACTCATCACTGGCACGGTCATCAATCGGAAGCGTTTTGACACAGATCTGTTCAAAATTTCTGTCATAAAGTCTTACAGGCTTCTTCATTTCCTTGGCATGTTCCAGTTCGAATCTCATGCCTTCCGTAATCTCAAAACCGAAAACATAGACCATATCGCATGTATCCATGAGTTCCAGTCCCATTTCAATTCCTGTCATTCTCTCGTTGGGATTCTTCTCATCAAGGAAGGTTGGAAAATAGATATGTGGTGCAACTGGGACATTCCCAGCTTTGGCAACGATCTTTGCGTAATATGCTGCCTTCTTTTTGTTCTCCTCGATGTTGCCCTGATACGGGCTACAGATAAAAATTTTCATCATAATAATTCATCCTTTCTCATTCGGCTCTCATGGCCGTGGGGTTCTCGTAAATATAGTTCTTACAAAGCAAAATCACGAAGGATACTGTTCATCACCTCAAGATCGTCACCCTGAAGGGTGCTTTGCAGCTTTTTGAGCAGTTCTTGCTGTTTCGGTTTCAGGTAATTGCGACCGACATAATATCCGTCTGCCACTTTTACACCTCCACCATATCTGCCTCGGACTGTTTCGATTGGGTAAGCGAGAGACAGCTCTTCGATATCGTTTTTTATAGTCCGGACTGAAACGTCAAACTCAAATGCCAGATTATCAATCTTGTCCTGTCTTCTCTGACACAGAACCTTTAAGATTGCTTCCCTGCGCTCACTTGGTGTCATGCTTTTCTTTGCCATCTCTCGCTCACCTCCTTTCTGTTCCCTTGCTTTGTGACTAAAGAATAATTTTTAAAGGTGCAGACTTTTTGCACGATTAAAAATAAATTTCAAAAATTTTTTCAGATACATCAAAACTTCATCTTTTTATGCCTAATGACTTATTCTCCTTGCCGTTTCATTTATTTCGCAAAATATAATCAGGCGAATGGAGAATATATAAGGGGGACTTTTTCATCATTAACGATTTGTTATTAGCAGCATAAAAAATGATCTGCTTAACCAACCTAATAATTTCTGACCGATTTATCTTGATACAAAATTTAAAATAGCCATTCGTGT
Source organism: [Bacteroides] pectinophilus (assembly GCA_025146925.1). Classification (NCBI taxonomy): domain Bacteria; kingdom Bacillati; phylum Bacillota; class Clostridia; order Eubacteriales; species [Bacteroides] pectinophilus. The sequence continues at coordinate 2,037,597 of CP102260.1, forward strand.
TTCATAATCTGACGTGCATTTTCATCCTTCTGTGTAATGTAGAAACAACTCACGGTTTCAAAAACGATCTCAAAAAAGGACAAAAAAATAGCCAGGGCACATTACCAAGGGAAACAAGATCGTTCTTATTTCCTCTGGTAATCTGCTCTGGCTATGTGGTAGCTGTTTTTATTCAAACGCCCCTATTGCTCAGTCAGCAAATTGTTATTCAATTATTTACAACCATCTTATAGGCATTTTTACAGGCCTTATTTTCAACGGCTGTCATCTTATCCCAGTCAACCAACAGGTATCTTCCACAATTGTGACATCCTACTGATGATTTCCCTGATGCGCTTTCGTACGCTATTACTTTTCCTTTTTTACATATGGGGCAGGAAATTACCCCTTTTACTTTTTCTGTTACCATGTTCAGGCTGCACCTCCTAGTTAAATGGCAATTCTTCCGTATTATTACGATTTAAAAAGTCTCCAATTGCTTTTCGTGCTGATTCTCTTAACTGAATATCTTTATCGTGCCTTTGTACGCATTCATAAAAATCACTCAGAGCAAAAAATATCGCACCGTCTTTTTCCAATGTGGAACACAACGGAATAATATAGTTATTACTTGGTCCATTGTCCGTTGCAGAGTATAATTCATAAACCACTTTTTCTTCATTTTCAACTGTCTCTATGCACTTGAACAGAAGAACAATATGAAGTGTATCTACAAACGCATAAAAATTTTCTTTTGTTGCTTTAAGATTTCTTTGGGAATCAAATAAGGATACATATCTATCTGTAATATTTGATGTAACTATTTTTTCTTCAACATTGCATTCCAGATCATCCCATTCAGGTAAATCTAATGGATCCTTAACCGCATCGTAGCTGGAAAATTTACTCCATGTTATTTCATGAACATCTGTTTCCAGTTTCAATTCATGCAGGAATTTCACAAGATAAAACAAATTATCATTTGATTTGCTGAAATCACCGCCAACAAGCATATCTACACTTACACCAAGTTTTTCTGCAAGTTTCCATATTAAATCAATTCCCGGCATTGATTCATTTTCAGGCTTTGCCATTTTGGATAAATATCCAGTACTGATACCTACTGAATTTTCAAGCTCACCTATTTTTATATTTTTTTCTTTTATCAAAGTCGTTATATTGTTCATTAATCTGCTTCTGTCAAACTCCATTTTATCTACCTCCTGTTACATACTATTATACGTTATTTGAATTATATGTCAATATTTATTTATTTTAGGACTATATTTCTTGTATCGAAATATAATTCATATATTTTATTTATTTTCCTATTTTTCATGGTTTGTAGAATTATATTCGTCAACCCCTTGGTTGACACATTATTTATAATAGAAGCACCCCTTTTCGAGGTGCTTATGCTTACAGTGAGATAACACTACTCGGATAACCAATTGTAAAAAGCGTTTTCTGTTTAACTGGTGACTTTGCAAAATCAAATCCCAGCTGTTTAATTCTAATCTTTGCCGACTCTGATGATACATTAAAGATTTCTGCCACTTCTGTTGCCAGCATTTCCAACTCAAATCCCGGAAACTCTTCTCTGAGTCTTTTTCTTAATTCTTTATCACCACAGACCTGTCTCATTGCAGTTCTCGGCATAAGGATCGCTGCACTGAAATATTTAGCCTGATGTTCAAGCCAGTCATGATCTGAACATAACTGCTTGCGCCCATTGCTCTGCGCTGCTTCCCCACCTTCTATGTCTGTTTTTCTACAAGCAGTTGATGTTTGTTCCAAATTATCGAACAGAACCAGCTGATTCGGGTCTCTGTAAAAATACGACTGCTGATAAATCCAGTGTCCTGATTCGTGCCCCATCGTTGAACGGAAGCGGTGCTCGTCCGTCAGCAATGTGTTATCGATCATGACCGTTCCCCTTCCGGCAAATATATATTCTGCACGTTTTGCATCTGCATCATATACCGGAACCTTGTTGCTGTCATTGAAGACCATTCTTCCAAGAATGAGTCCGCAATGAGTCAGATTATTATACTCTGGTGTCAATCCCAGATAGAACTCTGCGAATTCCTCAATATTAACTTCTTTAGGATTGTTCAGTACATCCGGATCAAAATCTCGGATGAACATTTCTGCATCTGATTCAATATCCTCATGGGATAAAATGGGAACACCATTACTTCTGCATCTAAACTGTGGTTCATACATAGGCTGCTACTACCCCTTTCGAGCTCTTAATTCGTCAAGAAGTACCTGCCACTCTGCCTCCCCTGCTCCTGTTTCTTTAGATAATCTCAGTGCCTCAAGCACATAAGGATTTGATGCATAATCGACACAATCCTGTGGTATTAACACATCATTCGATGTTCTTGCTTCCGCTGCCATATCATAAAGTGTATAAGTCTGGGTTTCAGATAACATGAGGAATTTTGCCAGTTTCTCAATTCTCTCATTTGTCAGGGTACTTTTTCTACCCTTCTCCACTTCACTTAGGAATTGTGGAGATACTTCGATTGCTTTTGCTGTTTCTCTTAGTGATTTTCTTTTCTCTTTTCGTATCGTTTCAATATACTTTCCAAAACTTACCTTTTCGTTCTCATTCATACTATTCAACCGCACTTTCTAATTAATTTTAATATTCATTCTTATACATTGGTTTTCTTTACACTTTATTTGATTTAATGTGCGTCATCCATATTAATTATAATAATTTGGTAAGCTACATTTGGCATTGTAGAATGCTGTGTCAACTGTCAACTGAACGGTTGACACTATTAATATATCAAAAGGGGGTATTACTGTCAACCCCCTTTTGCGAATTTACATTTCAATGCCAGTAATCGTATGGAGAGTTAGCTTTTTTCTGAACTTTTTCTCCAGGCAGCGTTGCTTCTGCCTGTTCTCTTGTTGGAAAAATTCTGCCTTCTCTTAACTGGATGCCACCGCCTTCATCAAATCGTAATTTGTGGAGAGATTTCCTGAACTTTCCGTGTTTTTCAAGGCATGCAGAGCCTTGTATGATGAAATGATATGTATTTTCCCTTATTTTTGCCCTTGTGAGATAATCGTGAGGGAAATAAGGGAAATTTCTTTTTAGTCATTGCCTGCCACTTTGTCGAGAAGCCTTGCCGAATCTCGCTTAGCTTTTCTGGTGGAGTGAGCATAGACATTCATAGTGGTACTGACATCTGAGTGTCCTAACAGTTCCTGCACATCCTTTGGAGCAGCTCCGTTTGAAAGCAAGTTGCTTGTATAGGTGTGTCTTAACTGGTGAAAATGAAATCCTTCAAATCCCTCCAGCCTATTGGAAACTGACCGGCACACAAGACCAAGTGTGCTTGGTAATTCAAGGCAACCATCCGGTCTTAAGCAGACAAATGATATTTCCTTATATTCTTCAGGAACAGCCTGTGTTCCATCCAGATGATAATATTCATAATACACTCTGTTTTTGTCCTGTACTTCTTTGTAGTAATTGCGGTGATAGAGTTCACCATACTGCATCCGGTTTTTAAGCTGTTCTTTTCTTGCTTCTTTCAGTATGCCTGCTAGCGTATCTCCGAAATCAACAATTCTTACTTTTTTTCGTTTGGTAGGTCCAATGATGTTCTTGTGTCTAGCTCCATCATAACGGATACTTCTCTTGATAGTCAGGTATTGTTCCTCAAGATTAATATCCTGCCATGTAAGACCACAAACCTCACCGATGCGAAGCCCTGCGTAATATGCTATCTGAATTGGCAGTATTGCTGGGGGATTCTTTTCTTCAAGGTATTTTATTAACCTCTGGTAATCTTCGTGTGAAATTGGCTGAACACCTTCTTCAATGTCATCATCCGAAAATAAATCCACATCCTCCGCCTGTTTTTTCAGCTTGATATACTGCATTGGATTGAAAGTAATAAACTGCTTTGGAAATACTGCAAATCGGAAAGCCTGCTGTAATACAGCAGAAAATGAATGGATATAATCCTTGCTGTATCCCTTTTTGACAGTTCCATCCGGATATTCGCCACCAAATGTCAGTAAATCAAAGAATGACTGTAAATGTTCCGCAGTAACATTTTTTAACTTTCTGTCAGCAATAGGATGTTTCTTGATAACCCTTATTGCACCGAGATAGTTTTCAACAGTTCCATTGCTTAATGTCCCTGTCTTTAGTTCTTCCTCAGACCATAAATTAAGTAAATCACCTACAGTGAGATTATCTGTCTTAGCAACAAACTTTTTATTATCATAATCATCCATTGCCTGACGGAGCAGTTTTTCCGTTTCACTCTTGCTTTCTGTTCCAGCGTATTCTTTCTGAACCAGATTGCCGCTTTGATCTTCTACATAGAAGCGGTAGTACCATTTTTTTCCTTTTTTTCTTACAGATCCTTTTGCCATAATCGTGTTTCTCCTTTCGATATTCGACAATCGGAACTGATGAAATGCTTCTTGCGTGTAGGCATCTTATGGACAAGTCCATAAGCCAATTCGCCGCTCGTCAAATCTGTAAACAGCTTGACTCGCTTGTGCTCATTGTATCATAACTCCGGTTGTCGTTCTATACCGAATCGGAATTATCTTCTAAGAGATTGGATAGTCTCTGTGCCGCCACATCCGGATTCTTGGAATATGTTCTTATGATGTCAGCTATATCATTGAATGCGTTTACTGAGTGAGTAATCTCTCTCAGAAACATTATTTCGTTATATTCCTGATTGGATTCAAACCCCATCTTTGCTGCTACATCTGCATATTCTGTATTTCCCTTGAAATTATTGCAGGCATTGGTAAATGAATCAGCAAAGAGCTTGTATTCGTTTAATACTGCCAGCAACAGGTTCTTGGCAAAATCTCCTTCTGCGTTATCAAGGTTTGTTGGAAGGTTTTCGATAATACCTGTCATTGCGTCTTTTATAAGAAGTTCTTTCTTATCTGTTATATCTGTTTCGTAGCTGTCAGTTTCACCTTTGAGCCATTCCACAGATACATGAAGTGCTTCGGAAAGTCCTTCCAGTACCATCTTCTTGGTATTGTCGATTGTTCCGGCTTCATAACGCTGTATGGTGGAAGCGGTGACTCCCATCTTGTCTGCAACATAAGGTTGTGTAAGGTTTAATTCTGTTCTTCGGCTTTTAGCCCTCTCACCGATAATCCGGCGAAGTTCCTTATCCTTCATGTTGTCTGCCTCCTTTTTGATTATTCCTTTCGGTATGTTCATACTATATCATATAAAAATTAAAATTGCAATATGCAATACTATAATCATCTTTACAATTTCGTAACGCTTGACAATAAAATATAAATGCGATATACTGACAGAAAAAATAAATTGCATAATGCAATTTTAAAGGAGGCGGTTAAATGACGGAAAGAAAGATAGCTCTATCTATAGAAGATGCTGCCGACTATACAGGAATTGGAAGAAACACTCTGAGAAAACTTGTTGAGTGGGAAAAGCTTCCTGTTCTAAATGTCGGAAGAAAAGTTCTTATAAAAACGGATATGCTTGAAAAGTTCATGGAAGTAAACGAAGGTAGAGACTTGAGAGATAAGAGCAGCGTAAAACCGGTCACAAGAAAAGTGACAACTTAAGAGAGGCGGCTTCTAATGAAACCGCCTCTGATATATCAGACCGAAGCCATGATATACCTACACGCAAGAGGATTATAACATGTGCTTCTTCTGATATGCAACAACCAATTATTGGAATGGAAGGACAGGAAAATCACAAGATATCAAAGCCCTCGGCGTTTGAGAGCGAAATACACCCCTCGCACAAACCTGCGGTTTATGCTCAGCGTATTTCGCCCTTGCAGGGAGCAAAGCCACGCAGGCGTGACTTATACAAATGCTGTCGCATTTGGTTATGCCGGATACGGCAATAAGCCAACAACAATACCACTTATATTGTCTGTTCGTACTCCATTCCCACTAGCAGAGGAAGGAGAAGAAAGCACATTGACAACAAGACATTCATTTATACAGATGACCAAGCTGTCGAATGTCCGGGGAAGAATAACCTATATATCAAGCCATGCAAAGCAGGAACATCTGTATGCTGTCTATGAAACTACGGAAAGAAGTTACTGGACAGAACTTGCACGATGCAGCCAGCAGGAATTTAAGAAAAGCGGTGTTGAGGGAAATTGTATCGAGGCAAGAGAACTTATCATTGCCCTGCCTGAATCACTTTATGAACAGGGAATGCCCGATATGCTGCTAAAATCGTTTACGGATAAATTCAAAGAAAAGTATGGTGTGGAATGTGTTGCAGCACTTCACCACAATAAGCGTATGACAAATTTCCATATCCATCTTATCTTTTCCGAAAGGCAGTTATTAGCGGAGCCTGTTATAAAGATTGCCACAAGAAATATGTTCTATGATGAGCATGGTAATCATGTAAGGACTAAGAAAGAAATCCTTGATGAAGCTGGCAATATCCGCAAAAGATGTAAGGTTATAGGGAAAGGCGAGGTTTATGAGAAGAAGCTGTTTACCTCAAAGAATACGAGGTTCAAGCAGGAAGATTTTCTGGATGAGGTAAAACTATTCTATACCAGAATGATAAACCATTGGGTAACGGACGAAAAAGACAGATTAACAGTATTTGACCGCAATGGTCCATATCTTGCTACCAAGAAGATTGGTAGGAATAATCCAAAGGCAGAACAGATTGAGCAGGATAATAAGTTGCGGATGGACTGGAATCGGGAGGTTGACAGGGCAATCATAAGCAATGTTCCTATGGATGATATTTTACAGATAAAAAGGGAACATATCACAGAACCGATAAAAAGGTCGATTGAAATATATGGGAACAAACCTCAACGATTAGCATTGATACTTAATATGGCGATTACGGAACTGGTACTGCTGATATCGAAGGTGCTTGAAGCAGCCAGAGCTATTCGGAATAAGATACTGCATACAGATGTTACAAATGCCGAAAAAACAGATTTTACAAGCAATATAGTGGTAGATAACACAGATAATACTTCTGCTATTGAAGAATCTACAAAAGTTGAGAATAAAATAACAACGCAAGAAGAAACAATCAAGGAAGTTAATGTTACAAAACCAGACAAGCCTGTAATGACACCAGAGGCAGCCACATATCCAAAGCTTAAAAAAATAAAAGCAGAGCTTGATAATCAGAATAATCTTATCTTTCAGGCTGAACAGCAACGGGGTAATCTTGAGATTGAATTATCTGATTTGAAGGGATTGGCAAAGCTTACAAGAAAAGCTGAATTACAGAGAAAGATTGATGAAAAGACTGATTATATCAATCGATTGAAGATAGGACTTTCAAATATGGTTCGTAACTACGGATTTGAGAACATGAATGAATTTTATCTAAGCTACAAGGAATCTCAAAATGCATATGCAGAGTATCAGCAGGAAGTTGATGACTGGAAGAAATCCAATGACAATGCAGAAACACCAATGAATAAGACAGAAATGATGTCAGAGAAACTTGCCCGATTGCAGAAAGATGTTGGAAAGTTTAGACAAAACAATAGAAGAACATTTGACAAAGAGATGAGGTAATACTCCGCTTCTTTAGAAATGATGTCCAGCCAATATTACTATAATATCAGATTTAAATGATTGATAAATCCTGACATTTTTGCTATTCTAATTATTATAGAAATATTGCAACGGAGGTAGACAGGCATGGCGGTCAGAGAGATAATCTTAACAGCACAGCACAGCACAGCACAGCACAGCACAGCACAGCACAGCACAGCACAGCACAGCACTCTGACTGCGCCTTTTTTTCGACTGTTCATATTCATAAAAGGAAACGGATAAAAGCATCAATAAATATGTACATGGATAAGATGTATGTATTTAGTGGTGCTTTTTCTGTCTGATAAGGGGGGATCATTTGATTTGAATTTAAAGCATGGTCATACATGGAAATTAAGAAAACGTATCTATTTTAATACTATATTTACAAAAACAAAGGAGGATTCAGATGAGAAGATTAAAGCATAATTTTAAGAAAGGAATGGCGTTTGTTCTTACCTTTGCCATGATAGCAGGACTGGTTCCTGCTATGTCAGGCGGAGCAAATAAGGTGCAGGCAGCATCCGGTTCGGGAACGGAACCAAGTGTGTCAGCCTATGCCACAAAGACACAGTTGATGGATAATACATTTGCCCCGAATGCAGATGGAACTGCAGAAAATTATGGAATGATTGTATTTGGTAAAAAATCAGATGGAATAACAGCACAGGAATGGTATATCTTAGGAGAGGATAAGGGTGTATCAGGGGATAATACCATCATCTTTGCCACAAGCCCCATAGCAACAGGGCAGAAGTTTAATTCAAGCTATGACAATAAGTCTTTTGCTTCAAGTTTTGGTGTATATGAAAGTAATCCATCAGAAGTATATGCAAACCACTACGGAGCAAGTGACCTTCGAAAGGCATTGCAGGGTATGGCTGCGGATATAAACTATTTCACCAAAGCCGAGCAGCGCTTGATGAATGATACCGCAGTGAAAACGATGGACACGAAGAACAGTAATGTGACCTATACCACCAAAGACAAGCTGTATGCATTACAGGGAGATTTTAATGATAATAAACTGCAGGCAGGAACCAGTGACAGTACAGTACTTGCCAGGTATAGTTACTGGAACAGCTATTCTTCGAGCTACGATTTTTGGTTCTGGTCGCGCTCGCCTTACGCTGATGATGTTAGCATTGCGTTGATAGGTATTCCGGGTCTGATTGTCGGCAACCGCTATGTTGACTACGATTTAGCTGTTCAGCCCGCTTCCAATCTGAATCTGTCATCTGTTCTCTTCGCATCTGCTGCGACAGCAGCATCATCTGATCAAGCAAAGTTAGGAACAATCGCATTGGGTAAGGCGATGACTTTAAGACTTGACGGAACAGGTAAGAATATTGGTACAGTAACCTATAGTGCCACAACAGGTGATATTAAGGTGGTGAGGGGTGATACATCACAACCCGTGTCACTTGTCGTACAGGGCAATGATGGAACAAACGATTGGTATTACAGTAAACAGATTACAGGAACAGAGACGATAAATGTATCTGCTATTGAGGCAGAATCAAATACACCGGCATCAATCAATTTATCAGCCTGCAAAATCTGGCTGGAAATAACCGAGGATAATGTTTCATATGCAGTAAACGCAGAAAAAGAGATTGAAAAAATCAATACCACCTATGTAACCAAAGAACAGTTGATGAATTCATTTAAACCATACAGTAATGGAACTGCAGTAAATTACGGCAAGCTGGTATTTGGTAAGAAATCAGATGGAACAACAGCACAGGAATGGTACATCTTAGGAAAGGATGAGGGTGTATCAGGGGATAATACCATCATCGTTGCCGCAAGCCCGATTGCAAGAGGGCAGAAGTTTAATTCAGACATAAGCAATAAGAATGATGAAAATCTATGGTCAGATTGTGTTTATAGTGAAGCGACTATAACAGAAGTATACGCAAATCACTACGGAGCAAGTGAACTTCGTGATACACTGCAGGGTATGGCTACGAATACATCCTACTTCACCTCAGCCGAGCAGGGCTTGATGAATGCCACCACAGTGACAACGAAGGATACGAAGAATAGTAGTGTAACCTATACCACCACAGACAAACTGTATGCGTTACAGGGAGATTATGATAATGACCAATACTTGTGGGCAGGAACCGATGACAGTACAGTACTTGCCATGAGTAGTTACTTGAGGAACGGAGAGTGGTTCTGGCTGCGCTCGCCTTACGGTCGTAGTGGTGACACTGCGTTGTGCGCGGATCGGGGCTATTATGTCATCCTCGGCCGTGTCGACATCGACTCCGGGAGCCCTGTTCAGCCCGCTTCCAATCTGGATCTGTCATCTGTTCTCTTCGCATCTGCTGCGACAGCAGCATCATCTGGTACAGAATCGGGAACGATTGCAGAACGTACGGCGATGACTTTAAGACTTGATGGAAAAGATAAGAATATTGGTACAGTAACCTATAACACCACAACAGGTGATATTAAGGCGGTGAAGGGTGGTGCTACCTCACAAACCGTGGCACTTGTTGTGCAAGGCAAAGATGAAACAAATGATTGGTATTACAGTAAGAAGATTACAGGAACAGATGTTGTGAACGTATCTGCTATTGAGGCAGAATCATATACACCGGCATCAATCGATTTATCAACCTGCAAAATTTGGCTGGAAATAACCGAGGATAATGTGGCTTATGCGGTCAATGCAACTGAGACAAATATTAAAATAATTCATTCAATAGCAATTACAGATATTGATACTCCGATGCCTGATACTGCATTGGATACCGAAGCATCATGTACAACAGAAGGTGTAAAAAGCACCACACCACAGATTACATGGACACCAAGTGATACCACAGCGGGATATAATATGAGATACACGGCAAGCATTACACTTACAGCAGATACAGGCTATGAATTTGCAGATAATGTGACAGCTACCGTATCAGGCAATACCGCAACGAGTGTTACAAAGAATGCTGCAGATGATACATTGACAGTAACCAAAGAATTTACAACAGACAAGAGAAAGATAGAAAGTGTAGCTGCGCCGACAGTACCGGAAAATAATACATTTACAGCTTACTATGGCTATGATGGATATGATACAACGCCTATAAGCGGAACGAACACGGAGCTTGGAAAGACGGCAACAGTAACATTTGAAGGAACAACGTCACCAACTACAGAAGATATGGCTGTGACATGGACCATTGAGAGTGACGGAGGAGTTTATGACAAAACGCCGGAAGCAGAGAACATCTTTAGGTGGACAATCCCTGAATCTGCATTGACGAATTATAACGCTGCTAACTGTCAGGGCTATGATACAAGTACAGGCAATATCACAGGCACGATTACGGTTAAGAATAAAGCCGCAACCCCTGTCGCCATCACCGGAACAGACAGCAGTATAACATATACAGGTGAAACCGTTGATGTATCACAGTATTTTAGCATCGACAATAATGCAGGAGCTGCAATGTATACACTTGTTACTGGAACGAATGGCGGAACCGGAAAAGGCACGCTTTCGGGTACAACACTTACCGTAACCCAGACAGGAACCTTTAAGATTAAGGTAAGTACTGTAGCAAACGGAATCTTTGCGGCAGGAGAGAAAACAGTTACTCTTACGGTAGATAACGGAACCATCCTGTATACGGCAACGGATTACAGCACAACCTATGACGGACAGCCACACAGCATCAGCGTGAGCGTGACCAATCCTGAAGGAGCAGCCGTAACCTACAGCACCGATGGCATAACCTACGGCAGTGATAATCCTTCTTTTAGCAATGAAGGTACGTATACCGTATACTATCGGATTACGAAGGATAACTATACTACCGTTGAGGGTTCAAAGACAGTAACCATAAATAAAAAGCCTGTTACCATAACAGCACAGGAACAGGATATTGTCTGGGGTAAAGATATTAACCAAAGTCTGTATACCGTATCAGAGGATGGACTCATTACAGGTGACAGCATTAAAGAAATAACCCTTACACCAAGCACAACAGATCGTACAGAGAATGGAACAATCTCCGTAAGTGGTGTGAAGATTGAAAATGCTGCAGGTGTGGATGTGACAGCCAACTATGATATCACAATGGCTAATGGTAATTTGAAGATTACCCACAATACAGCCCTTGCTCCTGAGCGGATTGAAGCATCAAAGACAAAGACCACGTATACAGCAGGCGATACCCTGAATGTGGATGACCTTGCAGTCACTGTGTACTATGCAGACGGATACAGTGAACCTGTGCAGGATTATACAACCAATGTATTCGCAATAGATATGTCAGCGGATGGAGATAAGATACTGACAGTATCATATACTAAGAATGGCGTAACAAAGACAAAGGATATTACAATAAAGGTAAATGCAGCTCTGGCATCTTATAAAATTATATCTGGTGCAGACAGTGAGTGGAAGCAGAATACAGACAGAACCATCACTATCGGAGGAAATGGAGAATTTTCTAAATTTGAAAGCGTAAAAGTTGATGGAAGCATAATTGATGCAAAGAACTACATCGCAAAAGAAGGTTCAACGATTATTATCTTAAAGGCAGATTACCTGAAAACACTTTCTGTCGGAACACATTCATTTGAAATCGTATGGGCAGATGGCTCAGCAGTTACAAGCTTTAAGGTAAGCAAGAATACATCAGATAATGAAGGTAGTAAAGACAACAACGGTAATAAGGACAACAGCAATGATAATCCAAATAGTAATCCGGCAGCTGTACCTGATGACAAGAAAACTAATGACAGTAACAGTGGAAATAATACAGACGACAGCCAGCAGATAACAGCACCTCAGACTGGCGATAACAGCCATCTAATGCTCTGGGTGACATTATTGGCTGCTTCACTTGCAGGTCTGCTTGCATTGTTAAGTGTACGCATGAAAAAAGATGATGAATAATATGCAGCGTTAAGACTTACGGCATATATATTCAGTAAAGGGGATAGTTAGCACGAAAGAAATGCTGGCTATCCCCTCTGTATATATGGTGGTATATGCAGAGTGTTATTCTTATGCGTCTTCTGCATCTACCCACATCTGCATAGTTCCATCAAGATATAGCTTAACATACTCTAGTGGCTCATCAATCGCAAGAGCATTTAACGAACATTGTGAGCAGGGAGTAGTTTTTAGTCCATCCTCTGCCTTATTACAGTCAATGCGTAACATATATCCGGCAGATGTGTAGATATCAATGCTGTTGTGATACATATTGTATTCTGCGTAAATGGTATTCATGTTGTGTCTCCTTAAAATCAAAAAATATTGAAGCATTTCAATCAGTTCACCATGTCAGTTTTATTTTGTGTTATACTGTTTTATAAGATTTTCTTTCCCTTACTTTTTCCCTTATCAGAGTTCGTAAAAACCTGTGGGAAGATATAACACAAGGGAAAGTCTAAGGGAAAGTTCACCTACCACAAACTTAGTGTTTTCAATGGCTCGTGAGAAATTTAGTAACAAAATATAACAGTTATTAAATTCCTTAGAATAGGTGAAATCTCAATCGTGATATGTAAAAATCACCGCTTCTTCTGACCACGGTTGCCTTACGGATTATACGGTTGCTCTCAATGAAGAAAACTTCTGTACCTGTTTCGTATGTCATATTAAACGTGCCTCCTGCGATATAAGTTCGACCAAGGGAAATAGTCTGCCAAACACCATATCTCTGTAGACTGTTCAACACTCCTAATGTAGCGATGAGATAATTATACGAACATATGTTTGTTTTGTCAATAGAGACTTCCGCTATATAATCATTTTTATTCTGGGAACACGCTGTGGACGAATTTCTCCAGTATGGAATCAAACGTACCCCCGGCAACATCACCATTTATTATTTCTTTCCGCTTATCAGCATAAGTTATCTGAAGTTCATAACTGCATCCATCGCACACTTGACCTTCTACAATGTTCTTTTCCCACAATGGAGCACCTATGATTTTCTGTAGGGAGCATGCAAGTCTGTATGCCTTCTTTTCGGAGACCTTTTCATCAGTTTTAAACTGATATTTCCGGCTCTGCCCTTGATAGATATATTCTTTACATCTTCCATCCGGATATATTTCATACACCCATGACTGTTGGGAATCTATCGTACACGGACCATTCTCCACAACCTTATATCGTATTTTGGTAATCTGAGTAGCTGGAAGAAGTTCCTTTGACCATCGGTATCTGCAGTCAAGGCAGCCATAATCCTCGTGTGGCATTCCGTCTATCATCTCACATCCACCCAGGATAAGTTCTCCCTGTTCCTCTGCTTCAAAGGCTTCATGGGACGGATAACCATATAATATTGGTGCAGTCCTGTCCGATCTGCATTTTGGACAAATAACCATAATGTCATTACGCTCCGCTTACAAAATATTATTTTTCATTCATCATTTCATGATTTTCAATTTCTTTTAAAGTGCGACCATTTTCATCCTTCCATCGTGTCAAACCATTATCACTTTTACCGACAACAAACATTGCCGCACCTGATGGACTTGAAAAAAGCATATCTTCTTGTAATATACCATCTATGATATTACTGGTACACCTTTGTTCTTTTATTGTGTCAGGAACTGTATTGTCATCCACGGGAGATATCTGGCTTCCTTTTAATACAATAAATCCTTCAGATGTGATTGTACCCTGTGCCTCTATTTTTCCTACATTTTTTATGACACGCTCCAAATACAACTTTATATCTTCTTTTTTCTCCGTATCTCCAACTGGATTTTCTTTTGGAATAGCATTAGTATATGCATCCAAAACCTTATAGCCAAGTGCATTAATCAGTATCCTTACATTATCAACAAATTCTTCCATACTTGCAACTTGGGATTCCTTTAGCACAGTATTTTTATATGTATTTTTTGTAAGAACCTCATATCTATTACACTGTCGTGCAATTTCTACAAAACGGTTTTCAAGATATCTAATCAACGCTTTATTAAGGTCTCTCCCTATAAATATAACTGCAGTATTCCAGTAATATTTTTCCTTCTCAGCCTGTGCATCTCTTAGGTGCTGAATCAACCGCTCTTTTACATTCTCTGCCTCTCCTATATACACAGAATCTTTCCCGTTATCTTCTTTACAGAACAAAAAATAAACACCCGCTTGCTTTATATCTTCTCTACTGCATGTAGGCACTTCAATCCGTGGAATTTTAATAGCTTTACCATTCCAATTTGACAATTCTGCCGTTATTAAGCTATCAGCAGTGCCATTAACCAGAAATAATTCTATTGATTTACCATATGCCATATCTTAATGCCTCCGTAATTTTCGTTCTGTAACAGGAGATGAATCACCGATGTCAAAATGCTTTTGTCTAGTATTTCTTCAGTTCTTTAATCAAATCGGTCTCTGTAACTTTAGAATTTAAAACCTGCTTTCCTAAATATATAACATCCTTATCGCATGTATCAAAACATGATTTGACCCAGTTAGCCTTTTTATTCAATTTCAAATAATATAATACATGGGTATTGTCATCTTCACACAAAATAACATATGGAATAGAATTTCCGTCTATATACTCAAAGAAATCCCTTTCCACTTGAAATTGATTTCCTTTATTATGTATATAAAGCATATGTAATTTCCCATTTATTTTTATAATAGTTGTATTGCCCTCTCCATCAATAACCTTATATGCTATATTATTTTTATCTAAAATTTTTTCTATCATCTTCTACCTCTTGATATATATATTATAAATACCTACATTTTCGGAACAAGACTGTGATAATCAATTGAATTTTTCCCCACATCCCATTTACCAATTTGCATCTTTTTGATTTTCTTTCCGTCTCCAAACTCTAGTAAATCTGTTCTGTGCAAATTATTCATTATTTTATTTAGGCTACCAAGCCCTGCAGAGGATAACAGAAATGCTTCCATTGGATCACACAATTTACAGTAAGCCCATAACTGTCCTAAATCATGCAAATTCAACTGCGTCTTTTTAGCCTCGATAAAAAATATTTGTGGTTTTCCATTTTTCTTTACAATTCCAAGCACATCTATCTGTATATCGAGTCCTATTGTCTGTGGATAATAATCTATCACATCGTATTGTTCAAGAAATAAATCTAAAGTTCTTGCATGAGAATCTACTGTAATTACCGTTGCGTTTTTATATTTGTCTTCCAAATACTGCTGAAGCCATAATCTCATAGGCTCATATAATTCAAATTCTTTTTTTACATTATTCGCCATATCCTAAGAACCCCGCTAAATCAGTCCACGAGTCAAAATGCTTTCCTCTGATTTCTTCTGGCAATGACGGATCATTTTCGCCGGGATGGATAGGTTTGTTCGCCCTGCGTACTCTTTTTTCCCAATAGAATTTATGTGTTTTAACAGGATCAATGAATTCCAGCAACTCATCCGCATACTTCTCCAAAGCATCCTGCTTATGCTTAATGTTAAATCCCACAGGTAAAAACTCATTTGCAAATATCTTTACCTGATGTTCTTTCTTCCAGAAATTTGGCTTTCCGGCGTTATACTTAACCAAATTTCCATCTCTAAAATTCGGATGACCGAAATCAATTGTCTGGACTGGAACATCAACATCTTTTAGCATATTGGCAATATCAATTACCATATACCAATTTCCCGGAATCTCTATATAGACTCTATGTGCTCCATCCTGACCAAAAGCAATATTACTTTTTCTTATATATCCTGTTACATCTGCGATACCACGCAATAAAGCCTTCTTTTGATCTGTAGTAATAGAAAAAAGTTCGGCATTCATTTTCATAGTAGAATGGTGACGTCCACCGCCAATAAGTCTCAGCATTTCTCTTACTACATATTCTTCATTCGGCTTTGTAAATGACATTTTGGTAGAATGCGGTGCTTCAGTAATGTTTAACGCATGTCCTATTAAGGGTTCTACAATAGATCTAATATCTACTATACTTGCCTTAACATAAACAGCTACATCTTTTAAATCATCAGTATACAAATTTTTATATGGAATATCTATGGTCACTGTTGTTTCGGTAGCATTCTGCTGTATCTCACCATTTCCAAGAATCATTCCAAGCATATAAGCCATTTCAATATTCATAAAAGTCTCCTTTCATCCCAATACATTCGTGTACTATTTTTGCAAAATATTGTCTATTTGATCTGCAATTGCTTTTGCCATTAAAGGTGGCACTGCATTTCCAATCTGCTGCCTAATATATAACTTTTGTCCGATAAATACGAATTTATCATCAAATGATTGTATTCTTGCAGCTTCTCTTGGCGTAATTGCTCGATGCAGAAACGGATGATTATTCGTTCCATTTGAAGATGCATCAAATCTAGTATCTATAGTCGGTGACACTGCATCCCACTTTAGTCTTCCCCATGTTCCTGAAAACTGCTGATTACCAACCATATCCGATGGAAGATGTTCTTTCCCACACTCTGGCGGAATCATCTCAAGTTTTTTTATTGCAATCGCCGCATGATTTGATGCCTTGTGATTATATAATTTCTTACTTCCTCTTCGCATCTGTTTTTGATACTCGCTACTTGGTTCTGTGATATAATCCTGTTCAAATTCTCCCTCGCCTGAATTTAAATAAGCCAAGTCGTATATCGCATCTCTAACTGTAACAGGAGTTTCACATGTAGCTGCCGGAAGTGGAATACTTTTATTTTTTGAACAAATGAAAATTGCCCTTTGTCTCGCCTGTGGCACACCAAAATCTGACGCTGTTAATACTCCATATTCGACATGGTATCCCATTTCTGTTACTTTTTTAATTATCTGATCTTTAAACCACCCGGCTGATGTAGATAATAATGCTTTCACATTTTCTATCACAAACACCTCTGGCTTTAATATTTCTACAAAACGTAAATATTCATTGAAAAGAAAATTCCTTGGATCATCCAGTCCTAATTTTTTACCCTTTAATGAAAATCCTTGGCATGGCGGACCACCAATAATCATATTCACTTTTTTTGCTTTACACAATTCTATGACCTTGGCTTTTATTTTTTCATCTGTAATATCCCCGCATACAGTTTCTGTATCTGGCATATTGTGCTTAAATGTCTGAAGTGCCTTTTCATTAAAATCCAATGCGACTTCAGTTGTGAAATGCTCATTTTTTTCCATTCCATATGACATTCCACCTGCTCCGCTAAACAAATCTAGTATTCTAAACATTGGAGTTTCCTCTTTCATTGGTTGCTTATTTTTTATCAGTATTCTTTTAAACAGTAATTTTCCATTAATCGTAGGCTTAAACAAATCATACTCATTATCCGAGCCGTGGTTCGCTTCCCCTACAATTTCAAACTGCTCACTATTATACCTATTAATTATTGTTATTGGCACTCCCATAATTCCGGGATAATCATATGGGATATCCGTTATCCTTCTGACATTGATTGCATCATAGTCATCATATTTTGGATATTCTTCTGGTGTATATTTTTTCGTTAAATTCAGTCTTTCATGCCTTCTATCATTATCAAGATTGGTAAGCCACATTGCATTACCTAGGCTTCTCCACTTTTGCCCCGTCTCATCAACCCAATATCTGGTTGACCGTGGTTCAGAAGAATCTGGAACTCTAAATTTCATCTCTCCAAATTGATATCCAGTCCATACTTCATTATTTTGAATCAACGGAAATATTTCTTTGTATGTTAATGCATTCTGATTTCCTATAATCAGAAAATTCTTCTTGTATTTAACAATCTCTGCAACAATTTCTTTAAACAGCGAGAAAGGGGGATTCGTAACTACTATATCGCATTCTGCCAAATACTGGAGACATTCATCACTTCTAAAATCCCCATTCCCTTTTAATTTTTTTATAACTTTAGACTGCAGCAAAAATTGAGTAACATACTCATCCGACAACTCACCCTGTCCCTCGCATATTCCGGTAATATCCAGAACATATCCATTTCCTTTAGTCAGCACTTTGCTATCATCATCCATAAGAGCGACCTGAGTACCCATAACTTTTGATGAACTAAAGGAAGTACATATCAACCTTTTCAGTTTTAGGACATTAAAATTTTTCAAAAAGAACTTGCAAAAATTTGATTCAAATGGATCATCACAATTACACAAGACCGTTTTTCTTTCAAAATGTTGCACATAATGTGCCATCTCCTTTTCGACAGTCTCATATGTTGTGTAAAACTCATCGTCCTTGGCATTTTTGGCCATTTGCAAGTTTGTATTTTTGTTTCCCATCTTCGATTATGCTCCTTTGTCATATTTTATGTAACTCTCAGCATAAATCGTTTAAATATCAATGTGCATATCTACCCGTAGAGTTCCTATTCGCATATTATCTCATGCCCTTTTGGTGTTCTATTTTATGAATGCGTCTAGGATCCTCTGGTTTTGTTGCATCCGAAGGAATCATCCACATTCGTCCCTTTAAGACTGCACCATCAATTCTTCCCTCTTTACAGTATATAGCGACTCTTCGCTGTGATATATTCCATTTTTCTGCTACTTCTGCTGATGTTAAGTAATCCATTTTTAGCCCTCCGTGGACAGGAAAAATTACAATTCAACACTCTTATTATATTCGAGATTGCGAACAGTTTCAAGCTCTTTTTCTTTCTGCTTTGAATATATAAAACGCTCCTATTCGCATTGCCATATTTCGTTTGCTTTAGTTATAATCAGGCGTCCATCCTCGCACTTCACTTCAATCTGCTCCCCAATGTCAAATCCTAGTTCCGAGAGCCATTTCCCTTTCAACACAATGCTCGGTGTCCGCTTGTACTGATATCCACTTGCTTCATAAACCTTCATTTCTCTATATTTTTTATATGCCATATTCATCTTCTCCTTTTGCCATTTTTTAGACTTCTGCCATAAGATTAAACTTACGCTGAATTATTGCTTCTTTTGCTAATTTATACATTTTGTGAAATACCCCCTTGAACAAGGAAAACGACAACGGGGAATAATTTCCTCGTCTAAGCACAGTTTTAGAATGTAAATTATAGCGATATGTAGTGGCACAAATGCCCAGTTTATGCGGGTTTCAGGCACTAGGGGGATATCCAACTTTAGAGTCTTAACACCGCTTATTGCAAGTATATGTGCTATTCCACTTCTTTGGTACAGGACATTAATCGCGCTGTCAAGTTCTGACTTGTCTCCCAGAATCATCGACATGACTATTCCTGCATCTTCCGCCTCCGAGCATTTTGTTATTGACTGCTGCATCACAGCCTTCACGGCGAATATCAGCCCAAGTAACCTGTTTTCATTATGCCGTATTACACTAATGCTATCTGCATTTACTTTCCCATTTACATTAAGTGAAGCATAGTATTTTTTTGCATCAAATTCTCCCGGATTCATTGCACTGTCAAAATCCGAAAGCCTGCCTGACACAATTATGGTATCTCCTTCGCCACACTCTTCCGTACCATATGGCACATATACAATGAGATTATAATGCGTGCCCGCTCTGCATATTGTTTTTCTTCTGTCTGCATAACTGCATGAAATCTGAATCTGTTTTCCTGAGGATTTGTTGCGGATTTTGGTGACTTTACCCGAAATCTGTGATATATCTTCCGGATATGTTGTGTTCATACGCCTTTGCGCTGTATGCGCTCCGGCAAAGATAAATATTAGAATTAAGACTGTTGTAATAATATTGCCGCAATGACTATTGCCGAAGTGACCGGCAACATCGCTTTTTTCGGCCATGCTGCGCCGTCCTGATAAATGCAAATCATGGCACTGACGCATTACCGCTGATATAATTACCATGATTGCAAATGCTGATGGAAGCCACATCATGTCAAAGACAGCACCCGCTATTCCGGTAATCTGTGCGAGTGCCATCCATACAAGCGGGCGTTTTATCATTAACATTCCCCCTTTTTATGTGCAGGCAGTTATGTATATGCTGCAGATCTACTCCCCTGTCTTCTGCACTATATCTTCATTATTTGTAAACTTTGTCTCAAGCGAAATGCTCTCCCTGTACATTCTGTTGGATTCCCCGTTAATCAGAATCTGTACGCGGTCAATCTGCGGAATGTCACACAGTGAATTCACGATTGAATATACCGGAACCATCTCTGCTGCGTTAACCATACCGTCTATGAATGTAGAATCAAGATTAACATAGCATGTTCCGTCGGTAACAGATATTCCAAGAAGCTTTACATTGGCAGGAAGTGTCCTGTAATATCCGGAAATCCCCGGTCCGTTTATGAGCTGCTCGACCACTACTCTTTCAATCGGAACATTCTTATTATATGTTACGTTCATATCCATCGGTATAAGCTTATCGCCCTTAGCATTAGCAAAATAAAGCTTTATATCGGCTGACTGTATATCTGCCGAGTTACTCCCTGATGCTTCAACAAAATCATCTGCGCTCATCATTCCTATCACAGTTCCATCAGCATATGTTGCAGGTGCACCATCTACATAGAACGTAACATGGTCAACTTCCGGAAGCTGCGTAAGTGTCTTAACAACTGCTGCACGGTAAAGCACTTCCGTTGCATTATCCATTGACTTATATGTATCCGTATAATATATATATACATTCTGACCATCTGTCTGTACATGATCCACTTTGACATATGCAGGTCTTGCCGGAATAAATGTACTTTTCTTTCTTGCCTTATCCATCTCATTAACAAGCGCCTGTGCATCTGCAGATTCGTCAAGCTTTGTCTTGTATTCGGCCAATGCCGTGCGTTCCTGATTAACATAGTATATTGTGAACTGATTCTTTGACGATGATGCCCCGCAGCCTGTCAATGATACTGTAATAAACACACATACCGACAGAACGGCCAGCATTTTTTTGCATGTATTCAATATATTAATATTATGACTTTTCACAACTGCCTCCTGCCATCTATTCGGGTACGTAATTTAGCGGTATTCTCACCGTAAATGTAGTTCCCACGTCTTCTTCACTGTGAAGCCTTATTGCCCCATGGTGCATAAGAACCGCATTACGTACAATCGAAAGTCCGAGTCCTGTCCCGCCTGTCTGTCTTGAACGTGCCTTATCAACACGGTAGAATCTCTCAAACACCATCTTCTGGCTCTCCTGAGGGATACCTATTCCGTTATCCTCCACACGCACATAAAAATATCTGTGATCCGCATTCAGTGATACATGCACCCAGCCGTTGTCACGATTGTATTTGATTGCATTCTCCACAAGATTGGATATGGCAATCGTAAACTTAACCTCATCAATCTCGGCAACAACGGGCCTGAAGCTTTCAAAAAGGAGCTCTATATTCTTCTTCTGGGCAATCGGCTTAAGTCTCTTAAGTATAAGCTCAAGAAGCTCATTAATATTAACCGAAGAAATATTAAGCGTCATTGAAGACTTATCCATCTTAACAAGCGATAGGAGATCATCAATTATCTTACTCTCTCTGTCAATCTCTTCAACAATATCTGCCATAAATTCCCGGTAAAGTTCAACAGGGACATCTTCCTGCGTATTAAGTGAATCTGCCAGTACCTTCATTGATGTGATAGGTGTCTTAAGTTCATGTGATACATTAGACACAAATTCCTGCCGTGACTCGTCAAGATTATTCATCTTATCAAGTATGTCGTTAAAGCCCGATGTCATGTCCGAAAGCTCGCTATACGCTCCCTTCCTGATTCTGCGGTCATAATGTCCCATCGCTATATCGTTGACCTGGTGCGTAACATTGCCTATGGGACGCACAAGTATCCCGGATATGATAAATGCAATAATAATGAGCATTGTTATTGCCGAAACCTTGATTATGTATATCTTCTGCAGCACATCATCAGTATAATTAAGAGCTTCACTTACATCTGTTGACATAACAACAACTGCATATGCATTCTTATTGTCATCCAGAACAGGAGTCATTATCTCTATGCTTCCTGCTGCTTTGTTATACGCAGAAATAGTTTTTTTCGTTGTAAACGCTTTGATAACATTCTCAGATACAATTGTCTTGCCGCTCTCAAAAGCATATGAATCATATGCAATAACATATCCGTAATTAACAAGAAGAATCCGTGAATCACTGAATGTAGAATACTGTCTTATGACAGCCTCATAAGAACCGGTTGATGTAAATGTCTTATCCTGATACTTGCCAATCTCTCCGGCCAGTGCAACAGCCTGTACCTGAAGCTGTGCCTGCGTATTATTAATCATCGCTGACCTGTAATAAGCATGCATGGAATGTTCAAGTACAGTCATCGGTATAGAACCAAGTATGAGTATCACAGCAAATATGCCAAATCTCATACTATGGATAAACTTTTTGATTTTACCAATAATGGTCTTAATTCTGCCCAAAATAATAGCCTACTCCCCACTTTGTCTGTATATATTTAGGATCGCTTGCGTTAGGTTCAACCTTCTCGCGCAGTCTTCTTACATGTACATCAACCGTTCTTACATCTCCCGGATAATCATACCCCCAGACTGTATTAAGAAGCGACTCTCTTGAATACACTTTGCCGGGATTAGATGCAAGCAGTTCCATAAGGTCAAATTCCTTGGCTGTAAGATATATCTCTCTTCCGCTTATCTGAAGCGTTCTTGCATCGCAATCAAGCTTAAGACTTCCTGAACTGATTACCTTACGTGCGGCCTCGCTTTGTCTGCCCTCGCTCTCACTTCCACCGCTTCTTCTGAATATTGCCTTCATTCTTGCTTTAACCTCGAGAATGTTAAACGGCTTCGTTATATAATCATCGGCACCATATTCCAATCCGAGAATCTTATCCATATCATCGCCCTTAGCCGTAAGCATAATTATCGGTACATTGGAGAACTCCCTTACCTGCTGGCATACTGCAATTCCGTCTATCTTTGGCAGCATCAGATCAAGCAGCACCATGTCATATGTGTTGGTTTTGATCATCTCAAGTGCTTCCTCGCCATCATAAGCACAGTCAACTTCCATTCCATCCTGTAAAAGGCTGAAGCGTATTCCTTTTACGATTAATTTTTCATCATCTACTACCAAAATCTTCCTTGCCATCTGATTCTCCAATTTTCATAATTAAATATATAATTCCGAATTCCGGTCACTTTACACAGATATCATCTTTAATCTTTGAGTACGCGGCTTCCTTTATTCCGCTTACTTTCATGACATCCTCCGTCTTCTTGAAACTTCCGTTGCGCGTTCTGTAATCTACTATATCTCTTGCCCTTGACTCCCCAATTCCCTTAAGTGTCATCAGCTGTTCAACAGACGCCGTGTTAATGTTAATCTTTGTCTTCTGTCCATAAATGTCATCATCACCGGTTACACTTCCGGATAATCTGCTTCCTGCCACATCGTCTTCTGCTTCATCCAGATGAGGAACATACAAGGTCTGTCCGTCAGTGACAGTCTTAGCCATTGAAACCGACAGAGTGTACGCGTCCTCTGCAAAGCCTCCTGCAAGTGCTATCAGTTCATGCACCCTTGAGCCTTCCCTCACTTCATAGACGCCCGGTTCATTGACACTTCCGCACACATAAACATATATAAGTTCCGGCTGTGATTCCTGCAAGGCCGTATCGTTCTTACCGTTCTGCAGCTCAGCGTCCGTTGTGCCAGCATCCGGCATTTCAGTCATGCTCTCCGGTCTGTAGTCCGGCATATAATCTGACATATAGTATATGCTTCCGCATATAAGAACTGCCAGTGCAAAAATTATTAATTTGTTAGTTTTATGCATATTCTCCCACCTTCTCCGGTAGAAGCCCCTTTATGCTTATTTCATTTTATATGAATCAGCTTCATATTACAAGTGATTTTGCAAGAGATTTACAACAGATTTTGCCTGCAAAACCCAAAAAAATATTTACACTAAGTTAGCGATATAGTACAATGGAAAGCATGTATTGGAAAGGCATGGTTATATAAAATATGAATGATAAAATCAACAATCTTATCAAAAAATTTCTGAACAAAGAAACTATAAGCTATTTAATTTTCGGTGTACTCACAACAATAATCAATATTGTTGTCTTCTGGTTTGCCGAACGCGAACTTGCATTTATAATGTCTGAAGATGCCGCATCCCTTGTAGGCAATGTTATAGCATGGGTTATTTCTGTTGCATTTGCTTTTGTAACTAACAAGCTTTTTGTCTTTGAAAGCAAAAGCATGGCTTTTAAAGTAGTAATGGCAGAACTTACAGGATTTGTAATCGCAAGACTTCTCTCACTTGCTTTCGATGAAGGGTTTATGTTCGTTGCAATTGTACTCCTTGGCATGAACAGTCTTCTTGCGAAGATTATAAGCAATGTATTTGTGGTAATAATCAATTATGTACTCAGCAAGTTCTTTATATTCAAGAATAAATAATCTATAAGGAGGCATCGATGAAGAAGTTTTCATTTCATTTTAATCTCATAGACGAGGATGACGAGAGGATTCCACATGGCAACCTTACATATATAGTTGCCTTTTTAATTCCTCTTATAATGTTCATGGCACTTTATTATGTACGTGAGATATACCCTTTCGGAGATAACTGCTATCTGCGTTCGGACATGTACCACCAGTACGCGCCATTCTTCAAGGAACTCTGGCGCAAGCTTGCCCATGGTGAAAGTCTCTCATATTCATGGGACATAGGAATGGGCACCAACTTCACTGCATTGTATGCATACTATCTTGCAAGTCCCGTTAACTGGCTCATAGTTCTTTTCCCGCAAAAATATATCATCGAGATAATGAATGCAATTATTATCATAAAAGCTTCTCTCGCAAGTGTTGCATTCACATATTATATCAGCAGGCATTTTAACAATAAAAGCTGCACTATTGCTCTTTTCGGTATGTTCTACGGAATGTCCGGCTTCATTGCCGCATACAGCTGGAATATCATGTGGCTTGACTGTATTGTCATGCTTCCGCTGGTCATGCTTGGTCTTGAGCGCCTCGTTAATGAAAACAAATGTCTTCTTTACTGCATAAGTCTCGGCTTCTGCATTTACACTAATTATTATATTGCAATTATGATATGTATATCCGTTGTTCTGTATTTTGTTGTGCTCATGTTCGTGTATAACAGGAACAGAAGCTTTAAGATATACCTTAAAAAGTTTTTTAACTTCTGCCTTTACTCA
The DNA here is from genome assembly GCA_025146925.1 of [Bacteroides] pectinophilus. Lineage (NCBI taxonomy): Bacteria > Bacillati > Bacillota > Clostridia > Eubacteriales > [Bacteroides] pectinophilus. Next base: position 2,063,280 of record CP102260.1, read on the forward strand.
CTCCTTGCAGGTGGTCTGGCAGCGTGTCTCCTGCTTCCTGTAATGTATGCCTTCTCACTTTCGGCATCAAGCAGTTCGACATTTCCTGAGACTCTTACAAACTATTTTTCAATAGTAAGCATGCTGTGCAGGCATCTCATCAATATACCTGTACATCTCGGACTTGAGCATTATCCTAACATCTACTGCGGTGTGATGGTCTTTATGCTTGTTCCGCTGTATCTCATGAATAAAAATGCAAAGACAGGTGAGAAGGTTGGCAAATGTCTCCTTCTGCTTATCTTCCTTACGGCATATAATCTCAATATTCCTAATTATATCTGGCATGGATTCCATTATCCAAACAGCCTTCCTGCCAGACAGTCATTTATATATATCTTTTTCCTTCTGACGATGTGCTATGAAGGCTTTAAAGACATAAAACAATACTCAAAGAAACAGATTGGCACTGCATTTGCAATAGCCTTTGCAATAATGCTTTTTATTGAAGAATGCGGTCTGAACGAGATGTATGAATGGAAGTCCGTATATATCAGTGCGGCATTTATAATTGTATATGCGCTGCTTGCGCTCTTCTATAACCGCAACAGACTGAAGGCTCCAATACTTCTTTTTGTACTCTTTGCATCAACAATCATAGAATGCACCATTAATATGGAGAATACAGGCTTAAGCACAACCGGCAGAAGCGCTTATCTTCTAGACAACGCTGCTGTTGATAATCTTCTTGAGAAGGTAAGAGCTGATGATACCGGTTTCTACAGAATTGAGAAGACTTTTGGTCTTAAGACTAAGAACGATGCGGCATGGCATGGTTATCCAAGTATATCAACATTCTCTTCCACTGCTCCGTCAGGAATAACAGACCTTCTCGGAAGCTTGGGCTGCGAGCACTCAATGAATGCTTACTCATACCATGGTTCAACACTTGCAACTGCTTCTATATTTAATGTAAAATATATAATCAGCAATAAGCTGCTTCCTGAGAGTAATCTTTTTAACTTCTATTACGGAAGTGACGGCGAATTTCTCTACGAGAACAAATATACTCTTCCTGTAGGATTCATGGTTGATTCCGCTATTGAAGACAGATGGATTACTAATTCGCCTTATAACGGAATTGAGGTTCAGAACAGTTTTTATAAGACTAATACAGGAATTGAAGACGTGTTTGAGCAGGTATATGAATTCCGTACAGATACTGAGGTTAATTTTACACCTTATACTAATGCACATATGTATGCTGTCGTTCGCAATGTTAACTGTGATACGGTTACAGTAACGATTAACGGTAAGATGTACACATATTCAGGTCTTAAGAACGGTAACAGAATCATCGATATCGGATATGTGACAACCGAGGACAGTGTTATTCTTGCCGGAGACACAAGCATGAACGCCCTTGTGTATGCAATGGATTCTGATAAGTTCGTAAGAGCCTGCAACATATTAAGTTCAGGCGGACTTAATGTTACAAAGCACAGTGACACAGCAATAAGCGGAACCGTCAATACAGCAAGAGATGGAGTAATGTTCTTTTCAATACCTTATGACAACGGCTGGACTGTTAAAGTAGACGGTAAAAAGGTGTCTGCATTTGCAATAAAGGATGCCGTACTTGGAATTAACCTCTCAGCAGGTGAACACACAATTGAGCTGAAGTACCGCCCGGTTAATCTTATACCGGGAATTATGATAACACTGGCAAGCATTCTCATACTTGCAGCACTTACACTATTTGGAAAGTATGTACGCGAAGGACGCATAGATTCTTCTAAGCTTCCGGGATTTGTACAGGATTATCTCAGAGATGATGACAGCCTTCACAACTAATACAGCAATCATCTTATTGCATAATTAAAAGGCCGTTGATTCAATATTATAAAATTTATACAGGCTTCATAACAGCCGGAATGGAGGATAACATGAAACTTTGGGGAGGACGATTCACCAAGGAAACAGACAAGCTTGTCTACAACTTCAATGCATCAATATCATTTGACCAGAAGTTCTTCAGACAGGATATTCAGGGAAGTATTGCACACGCTACAATGCTCGGTGCACAGGGAATTATATCTAAGGATGATTCAGAAAAAATCGTAGCAGGCCTTAAGAGCATTCTTGAAGATATAGAGAGTGGAAAGCTTGAGATTACTGACGAGTATGAAGATATTCATACATTTGTCGAAGCTAATCTTATTGAGCGCATCGGCGATGCCGGCAAGCGTCTCCACACCGGACGCAGCCGCAATGATCAGGTTGCACTTGATATGAAGCTTTATACACGCGACGAGATCGGCAATGTCGACGAAGAACTCAGGGAGCTTCTTCAGGTAATCTTACGAATAATGAAGGAAAATGTTGAGACATATATGCCGGGCTTTACACATATGCAGAAGGCTCAGCCTGTTACAGTAGCACATCACTTTGGTGCTTATTTTGAGATGTTTAAGCGTGACAGAAGCCGTCTTTCTGATATATTTGCCAGAATGAACTACTGCCCTCTCGGCTCAGGTGCCCTCGCAGGAACTACATATCCGCTCGACAGAGAGATGACTGCAAGGCTTCTTGGCTTTACTGGTCCCACACTCAACAGCATGGATTCAGTTTCTGACAGGGATTACCTTATTGAATTCCTTGATGCACTTTCAATTATAATGATGCACCTCAGCCGTTTTTCAGAAGAGATCATAATCTGGAATTCAAATGAGTACAAGTTTGTTGAACTTGATGATGCATACAGCACAGGAAGCAGTATCATGCCTCAGAAGAAGAATCCTGATATTGCTGAGCTTGTGCGTGGTAAGACCGGCCGTGTATACGGTGCACTTATGTCACTTCTTACAACTATGAAAGGAATTCCTCTCGCTTACGATAAGGATATCCAGGAAGATAAGGAACTTACATTTGACGCAATTGATACTGCCAAGGGATGCATCTCTTTATTCAAGGGCATGATTGATACAATGACTCTTAACAAAGACATAATGGAAGCAAGTGCAAAGCATGGTTTCACTAATGCTACTGATGCTGCTGATTACCTTGTTCGTAAGGGTGTCCCATTCCGCGATGCTCATGGAATTATCGGTCAGCTCGTACTCTACGGAATTGAGCATCACAAGGCTCTCGATGACTTTACGCTTGATGAATACAAAGCTGTATGCGATGTATTTGATGATGATATCTACGATGCAATCTCTCTTAAGACATGCGTTGAGAAGCGCCTTACAATCGGTGCTCCGGGCAAATCTGCAATGGATGCCGTCATAGCACAGTATGAGCAGTATCTCGCAGAATAATCCGCATGATTTGCAGTATACCCTTACTTTTTTAGAAATGGAGATGTTTCGATGTCCAGATTATTAGTTTACCTTAAGGACTATAAAAAGGAATGTATATTTGCTCCGCTCTTTAAGATGCTCGAAGCATTGTTTGAACTTTTTGTTCCGCTTGTCATGGCTGCCGTAATTGATACCGGTATCGCCAATTCAGACAAGCCATATATCATTAAGATGTGCCTTGTTCTTGTTCTTCTTGCAGTTGTCGGACTTACCAGTTCGATAACTGCACAGTTTTTTGCTGCCAAAGCTGCGACCGGTTTTGCAACAAAACTTCGCCATGCCCTGTTTGAGCACATTCAGGGCCTTTCCTTCTCTGAACTTGATACTGTCGGCACATCAACACTTATAACAAGAATAACCAGTGATATTAACCAGACACAGTCAGGTGTCAACATGGTTCTGAGACTGTTCCTGCGTTCACCTTTTATCGTATTCGGTGCTATGGTAATGGCATTTACGATAAATGTTAAGGCAGCTCTTATATTTGTTGTGACGATTCCTCTTCTCTCAATCGTTGTATTCGGAATCATGAAAATTACGATGCCTCTGTATAAAAAAGTTCAGGGGCTTCTCGACAATGTCCTTGGCATAACCCGTGAGAATCTTACAGGTGCCCGTGTTATCAGGGCTTTCAACAAAGAAGCAGATGAGCGTAAGCATTTTGAAGAAACCAACGAATCACTTACGTCAATGCAGAAGTTTGTCGGCAAGATATCTGCTCTTACCAATCCGGTTACTTATGTAATCATCAATGCAGCAACCCTTGTACTTCTGTGGACAGGTGCAATCCAGGTAGATGGCGGCATTATTACTCAGGGTGCTGTTGTTGCCCTTGTTAATTACATGTCACAGATTCTTGTGGAGCTCATAAAGCTTGCCAACCTTATAATCACAATAACCAAGGCGCTTGCATGCGCCAACCGTATAGAAGCTGTATTTGAGATTAAGTCAAGCCAGGAGATTGCTGAACCTGCCGAGTCAGCATATGACGGTCATCCAGGTAATGCCGGAAGTAGTTCATCAGATGCAGTTGTTGAGTTCAGGCATGTAGACCTTGCGTACAACTCAACAGGCGAAAGTGCATTGTCAGATATAAGCTTTAAGATTCTTCATGGACAGACTGTCGGTATCATCGGAGGTACCGGTTCAGGTAAATCTTCGGTTGTCAACATGATTCCGCGTTTTTACGATGCAACCGGCGGTACAGTTCTTGTTGACGGACGCGATGTCAAGACTTATGAATTCGATGAACTCCGCAGCAAGATAGGCATGGTTCTCCAGAAGGCCATCCTCTTCAAGGGAACTATCCGCGAGAATCTTCTCTGGGGCAAGAAGGATGCCACAGATGCTGAGATTATGGATGCGCTGAAGATATCACAGGCACTTGAATTTGTTAATAAAAAAGAAGAAAAGCTTGACTATATGGTTGAGCAGGGAGGCAGGAATCTCTCAGGCGGCCAGAAGCAGCGTCTTACAATTGCCCGTGCTCTTGTAAAGCGTCCTGAGATTCTTATTCTTGATGACAGTGCATCAGCGCTTGACTTTGCTACTGATGCGGCACTCCGCCAGTCGATAGCCGCTATGCCTGATGCGCCAACAACATTTATCGTATCACAGCGTGCAGCTTCAATGATGCAGGCCGACCAGATAATTGTTCTTGATGACGGACATATTGCAGGCATCGGAAGGCATGAAGAGCTGCTTGAAAACTGCCATGTATATCAGGAGATTTACTACTCACAGTTTCCTAAGGAGGTGGCAGAATAATGAGCATGGAAAATAAATCATCGCAGACAGCTACACTTCTTAAGGTTCTGTCATATATTAAAAAATATAAGCTGTACATTATTCTTTCTCTTGTAACAGCCGCCGTAACCGTTGCTTCATCACTGTACATTCCCATTCTTACAGGTGATGCAATTGATTATATTATAGGTCCGGGAAAAGTCGATTACAGCGCAATACTTAAGATTATAATTGAAGCATGCGTTGTAATGGGCATAACAGCCATTTCACAGTGGATAATGAATACCTGTAACAACAGGATAACATTTCATGTAGTACGTGATATAAGAGATGAAGCATTCAAAAAAATCGAGATTCTTCCTCTCAAATATATTGACGCCAATTCATATGGTGATATTGTAAGCCGTGTCATTGCCGATACCGATCAGTTTGCAGATGGTCTTCTCATGGGATTTACACAGCTTTTCACAGGTGTTCTTACAATTGTAGGTACACTCGGATTTATGCTTTCAATCAATGCCGGAATAACATTAATAGTTGTTCTTATTACTCCTCTTTCACTGTTTGTGGCAAGCTTTATTGCCAAGCACACATTTTCAATGTTCAAACTTCAGTCGCAGACAAGAGGTGAGCAGACGGCACTTATTGATGAGATGATCGGTAACCAGAAGGTTGTTCAGGCATTTGGATATCAGGATGATTCACTTGCACGCTTTGATGTGATTAATGATAAGCTCCAGCACTATTCTCTGCGTGCCATATTTTTCTCATCAATCACCAATCCTGCAACAAGATTTGTAAACAGCCTTGTATATGCGGGTGTGGGAATATTCGGTGCATTCTTTGCAATCAACGGAAGGCTTACTGTAGGACAGCTTTCATGCTTCTTAAGCTATGCCAACCAGTACACAAAGCCATTTAACGAAATCTCAGGTGTCATTACGGAGATTCAGAATGCAATTGCATGTGCCGCAAGAATATTTGAGCTTATCGAAGAAGAACCACAGATACCTGACAGTGACAACGCCATAACAATGCCTGCCGTCAAAGGCAACATTGACATCGAACATGTATATTTTTCATATGTTCCCGACCGTCCGCTCATTGAGGACTTCAACCTTAAAGTTAAGCCGGGCCAGCGCGTTGCAATAGTAGGTCCTACCGGCTGTGGTAAGACAACTCTTATTAATCTGCTTATGCGCTTCTACGATGTAAACAGCGGAACAATATCTGTTGACGGAACATCGATAATGAATATGACACGTCATTCACTTCGCCAGAACATCGGCATGGTTCTTCAGGACACATGGCTTAAGGCAGGTACTATCCGTGATAACATAGTTATGGGTAAGCCTGATGCCACAGACGATGAGGTTATTGCCGCTGCAAAGGCTTCGCATGCTGACAGTTTCATAAAGCGTCTTCCTGACGGCTACAACACATGGATTACTGAGGATGGCGGAAGCCTTTCACAGGGACAAAAGCAGCTTCTGTGCATCACACGTGTCATGCTCTGCCTGCCGCCTATGCTTATTCTTGACGAGGCTACTTCATCTATTGATACAAGAACTGAGCTTAAGATACAGCACGCATTTGCACAGATGATGCAGGGCAGGACAAGCTTTATCGTTGCACACCGTCTGTCGACAATCCGTGAGGCTGACATAATCCTTGTTATGAAGGACGGAAAGATTATTGAGCAGGGCAGGCACGAAGAGCTTCTTGCAAAGGGCGGCTTCTACGCTACACTTTACAACAGCCAGTTTGTTCAGGTAAAACAGTCTTAAAGCAGCAATCAAATGTATAATAAATTCTATAGAGCATAAAATAAAATCTCCGGTGCCGGGACATTATCAGTTCCGGCACCGGAGATTTTGTTATCATATTATCAGAAACACTTTACATGCTAATTCATGTACTGCGCCCACTTAATCTTGCTTTCATCTATTCTCATGTTATATTCATCACCGATTACGTAGTCAGGGATTCCATTATTGGTTGTTGCCAGAAAATCCTTAAATGCCTCTATGTCTATATTCCCACCAAGATAGTCCTGCCAGAAATTCTCATTGGCTGCAAAAAGATAATTATCCATCTCTTCCGATGCCCAGTCAATAATATCCATAGCTTGTCTGTACTGAATAGAATTGGCAAATAAAAGTTCCCAGTCATACTCTTCGGAATCCTGTGAAATACATCTGATTCCATCCTCGCTGACCGCCGTTATATACATTCTCGGAACAGCTCCCAACATAGCATCCTCCGGTGATACAGGGTATACTGCCTTCAAAAGCTCTGACGTAAGTAATGTAAGCTTTCTGTCATCTTCCTGCTTCTGAAGTAATTCCTTAAGTATCTTTTCGTTCAGTTCCTTTGACAGCTTTCTTGACTCATCAGCCTCTTCCTTAAGCTTATTGCCCTGCTCTTTGACCGCTTTCTTTATATCATCCTGAGCACTGTCAAAGTTCTCCAACAGCCTGTCCCACTGTCGGTCAGTAAAAGTCTGGCTGCCGGTCTGAAAAGAAGGCTCTGCCGTGCCATTATCTATATCATCGCGCATCTTCTCCTTATAAAGGCTGATAAATTCCATGTAATCCTTATTCTTCAATGCCGCCTTCATATGGTCTGATGCAGTATTAGCGTCTGTTATTGTGCCGATTCCTGTTGCGGCATTAGTACCGGCTTTGCTGTCTACACTGCTGATTGCCATATATTCTGTCCCTCCGTTCACAATGGTATATATTAATATATCGGCAGCCAATTAAAAAATATTACTTCTTTTCTTCAAGGTAATCAATATCTTCCCATGTAATGTGAATATCCAATGCTCCTATCAAAGAAATTAATTCCAAGATTCAACGAATGCTTTATTACAGCTTCAACATAAAAAATCCCCTGAAGAATTACATTCTAATTAAAGGAAATGCAACTCCACAGGGGACATCTTAAAAATCGTCGTGACAGATTATTTTTCTGCTCTTGCCGTGAGCTTACCATCCTCTACATCTATGAGGATTACGCTCTGCGCATCAATGTTGCCTGCCAGAATAAGCTTTGCTGCAAGTGTCTCGACTGTCTTCTGTACATATCTCTTAAGAGGTCTTGCACCATACATTGGATCAAATCCATTATCAACAATAAAGTCTCTTGCTGCATCCGTAAGCTTAACAGTCAGCTCCTTATCCGCCAGTCTCTTGTTGACATCCTTAATAAGCAGATCAATAATCGAAGAAATGTTACTCTTGGTAAGAGGCTTAAACATTATAATCTCATCAAGCCTGTTAAGGAATTCAGGTCTGAAATGATTACGAAGATCTCCCATTACGGCATTCTCCGCATCACTGCTTATATTGCCATCCGCATCAATACCGTCAAGCAGGTACTGCGAGCCTATATTAGACGTCATAATTATGATTGTATTCTTAAAGTCAACCGTACGTCCCTGCGAATCAGTTATACGTCCGTCATCAAGCACCTGAAGAAGTACATTAAATACATCCGGATGTGCCTTTTCAACCTCATCAAACAGGACTACTGAATATGGCTTACGGCGCACAGCCTCTGTAAGCTGACCGCCCTCATCATATCCTACATATCCCGGAGGCGCTCCTATAAGACGTGACACTGAGTATTTCTCCATATACTCACTCATATCAAGACGTACAATGTTGCTCTCATCATCAAACAGACTCTCTGCAAGTGCCTTGGCAAGTTCTGTCTTACCTACACCTGTAGGTCCGAGGAACAGAAATGAGCCAATTGGCTTTGTAGGATCCTTAATACCTGCCTTAGAACGGATTATCGCTTCCGTCACCTTAGTAACGCCCTCATCCTGTCCTACAACTCTTCTGTGGAGCAATTCATCAAGCTTAAGTGTCTTCTGGCGTTCTGTCTCACTGAGTCTTGCTACAGGTATGCCGGTCCATCTGGATACAATCTTGGCAATCTCATCCTCTGTAACACTCTCATGTATAAGCTGCATGTCCTTTGAATGAGCCTTTTCCTCAGCCTCATTCAGCTGCTTTGTAAGCTCCGGCAGTCTGCCATACTGCAGTTCTGCAGCTTTTTCAAGATTATAATCACTCTTTGCATTCTGAATCTCCTGATTGACATGGTCAATCTCTTCCTTCAGTTTGCTTATCTTGTCAACAGAACTCTTCTCACTGTCCCACTTCTGCTTCTGCTGTGAGAATTCTTCGCGAAGCTGTGCCAGCTCTTTCTGAAGGCTATCGAGACGCTCACGGCTCAGGTTATCCTCTTCCTTCTTAAGCGCCTGCTCCTCAATCTCAAGCTGCATAATCTTACGCTGCATCTCGTCAAGCTCTGCCGGCATTGAATCAAGCTCTGTTTTAATCATTGCACATGCCTCATCTACGAGGTCGATTGCTTTGTCAGGAAGATATCTGTCTGAAATATATCTGTCTGACAATGTAGCTGCACTCACAAGTGCGCCATCAGTTATCTTCACGCCATGATATACTTCATATCTGTCCTTAAGTCCACGAAGTATTGAGATTGTATCCTCAACAGAAGGCTCATCAACCATTACAGGCTGGAAACGCCTTTCGAGTGCCGGATCCTTCTCAATATATTCTCTGTGTTCATCAAGAGTTGTTGCACCGATACAATGCAGTTCACCTCTTGCAAGCATAGGTTTCAGCATATTGCCTGCATCCATTGCACCCTCAGTCTTACCTGCGCCTACTATTGTATGAATCTCATCAATGAAAAGAATTATCTGACCTTCACTCTTCTTAACTTCGTCAAGCACAGCCTTAAGACGCTCTTCAAATTCACCACGATACTTGGCACCTGCAACAAGTGCACCCATATCAAGTGCAAAAAGCTTCTTATCCTTAAGTCCTTCAGGAACATCACCGCGTACTATACGCTGCGCAAGACCTTCTACAACTGCTGTCTTACCTACACCGGGCTCACCAATGAGAACCGGATTATTCTTTGTCTTACGTGACAGGATTCTTATGACATTACGAATCTCGTTGTCTCGTCCGATAACAGGATCCATCTTGCCATCCCTTGCTTTCTCGACAAGATCCTGACCATATTTCTTAAGTGTATCATATGTTGCTTCAGGATTATCTGTTGTAACTTTCTGATTACCTCTTACTGTTGAAAGCGCCTTAAGGAATCCATCCTTCGTTACATTGTAGCGCTTGAACAGTTCCTTCACATCTCTGTTAGGCTCATTAAGCAATGCTATAAACAGATGCTCAACAGACACATATGAATCGCCCATCTGCTTAGCAACATCCTCTGCGCTTATAAGTACTTTATTAAGTGCATTGCTTACATATACCTGACCTGCACCTGAGCCTGATACCTTTGGCTTCTTCTGTATAAGAGCTTCTACATCCCTTGTAAATGCATTGCGGTCAATTCCCATCTTCTCAATCAGTCCCGCAATCAGACTGTCCTCTATATTAAGAAGGCTGTAGAGAAAATGTTCCTGATCTATCTCCTGGTTGCCGTATTCATATGCAAGCTTCTCGCATCCCTGAACAGCTTCCATGGATTTCTGAGTAAATTTATTAATATTCATGGCACCCTCCTATAATGTTTCATTTGTTTTGTTTGTTCTATATGTTATATATCACAGAATATTATGGGTGTCAATATATTTTTTAAATTTTTTTGTACTTATTTTCTTTCCATATTTTTGCATCCGATAACCTGCAGTAAAGATTGTCATCTCCATCCTCTCTGCGGAGCATCCCACAAATGCGGCATAATTAGTGCTATACATATCCTTATGCTCAGAATCTGCCTCTGCCAGATTATCTGCTATCTGTGTTCCCGGCAATTTCTTTACCCCAGTCATACTCAGAGAAAATAGTTGTAACAACTTTTATCTTTTTATTATTGGAATTATCTGATGATAAACTGCCGCACACAGCAAGTCCGATGCTTGCCATGACAACAATTAAAAGAACTGATATATATTTTTTCATAAACAAAACCTTCTCTTTCCTGATTTTATATCTAAAAATAGGTACAAAAAAAGAAGGATACATCCATCCTGTTGATAAACGACATCCTTCTGTTTTAAGGTTTAAATCCATGATGTAATTTTATCTTGCCAACTATTTTAACGCAAGCCTCAATTGCCGGCACATCCATGCTTATCCTCTCCGCACTGATGCTCACCACATGTATGATCATGGTCATGATGTGTGCAATGTACATCCGGATTGTAATCCAATTGTCCGCTTATATATTTTTAACCGCTTCATCTGCATCTCCGCTTACACCACCAAGCAGCTGAATTCCTGCCTCAGCAAGTGCACTCTGGGCTCCGCCGCCAATACCACCGCATATAAGCACATCAGCTCCGGCGTTAGTCAGGAATGATGCTAATGCACCATGTCCCTGTCCATTGGTATCTACGACCTGTACCTTTTTAATTTCTCCATTTTCAACATCATATAACTTAAACTGTTCTGTATGTCCAAAATGTTGAAAAATCTTTCCATCTTCATAAGTTACCGCAATTCTCATCTGTTGTTCTCCTTTTCCTTCAAAGTTTCCGGCGGAAATGAACCTGCTCATTCTTATGCATGTCTGGTCACAGCAAAAATCATCCTTGCCTTTACAAAACCGATAGTTTCCTCCAATAATATTCAGTACCTTACCATGTACTATGCTGTATGCAAGCTTATAGCGGGCAGATTCATAGATCTCTGTAACTGTTGTTCTGGAAATTTCCATCTGCCGTGCGCATTGTTCATGCGTACATCTATCCAGGTCTATCAGGCGTATTGCCTCATATTCATCCACAGTCATATTAACCTGCCCATCTGTTGGTATTCCTTCCGGTCTGAAAATATCATAAGCAGGTTCTGAACATATTCTTCTGCATTTCGTTGGTCTAGCCATATTTCACTCATCCATTTCCGTCATATGTCAGTAATAATCATATTACATTCTTTTATGAGTTACAAGTACCTATTTAATTTAATAGCAATAAGACTACATCTTTCCGCCGTACACAGGGAACACTCCGCTCTCACCATAACTTTCAATCTTCTTGAAATTCTAAATATGCTGCAATCTTGCTCCTTCGCCAACTCAACGCTTATTGACAATTGTCAATATCTATTATCCTTCCTGTCTACGTCCTATCTCCTATAGATAATTATGGATTATTCATGATAAAATCACATACAATCCATAATTATCTTCTCACACCTGTCATATCCAATCTGTGAGCTGTTCAGGCACAACGTATAATTACTGGCTTTTCCCCATTTCTGCTCCGTGTAAAAATTATAATTTGTCATACGTCTTTTGTCTGTGTCCGCCATCATTTTGACAGCTTCCTTCTCCGCAACATTATATAAGTGTGTGATACGCTGTGTTTTTTCCGGCATATCCCCATGTATAAACACATTCAGCACGTCATTCCTGTCCCTTAAGATAAAATCTGCATTTCTTCCTATAATCACGCAGCTTTCCTTCTCAGCTATTTCTAAAATCACTTTTATTTGTGATTCATATACCATATCTTCTACTGATTTTCCTGTAATGTCGCGCCCGGAAAAAGCATACGCAAACAATCCTTTCTTTGGAGATAATTCAGCATTTTCCTGAATATATTCCGGTGATAATCCAGACTGTTCTGCAATCTGCCCAATGATTTCCCTGTCATAATATGCAATTCCTAATTTCTTTGCCACTTCTTCACCGATAAAACGTCCACCGCTTCCAAATTCCCTGCTGATTGTAATAATTCTCTTTGTCATAACCGTTTCCTCCTTAACTTAAACTTTCCACTTTGTTCTTTTTTATTTTCTTTAAAAACACATAGCCTACCTCACATGCAATAAGCTCAGTTATTGGGAATGCCCACCAGATCATTGAAACTCCCACCTGCCCGTTTCTTGCAAAAATAGAGAAAATACCTGCCAGCGGTAATATGATTACAAGCTGCCTGAGCAGTGAAATTACCAGTGATTCCATACCACCAGCTAATGCCTGATAAATACCCTGATATGCTACATTGATTCCGGCAAAAATAAAGCTGATTGAGATAATTCTCATTGCTCCGATAAAATATTCCCTTGACTGTCCTGCATTGAACAAAGTTGCAAAAGCTCCAGGGAAAATTTCTGTAATTGCCACACCAATAATCATAAGTGCAATCGTATAGAGCAATCCGTATTTGATTCCATCCTGAATCCTCTTTTTGCTATGCATTCCATATGCAAATGCAATAATCGGAGTGATTGCATCCCTAAGTCCAAAGGCTAGGAACAATACAAACTGCTGAACTTTATAGAACAATCCATATGCTGTCTGTGCAGAAGGACTGAATTTCAAAATCAGATTCATCACATATACCATGATAGACATAAGTGCCTGTGCAATAATTGCAGGAAGTCCAATTGCATATATTTCCTTGATTATTCCGCTATCCGGCTTCATATACTTTACATCATGTTCAAATTCCTTATTCAGTTTCATATGAAATACAAACAATAATATTGCAGACGCAACCTGTCCAATAACAGTTGCATATGCAGCTCCCTTCACTCCCATTTCAGGAACCGGTCCGATACCATAAATCATAATCGGATCTAGAATAATATTCACCACTGCACCTACAACCTGACCTATTGTAGAATATAGTGAACGTCCTGTTGCCTGTAAGAGTTTTTCAAATAATGAAAAGAAAATAATTCCAAATGAAATTACGCAGCATATTCTTAAGTAGTCTGTTCCCATTGCAACAACTTCCGGATCAATGGTCTGCGATGAAATATATGCTCTTACTCCCAAAATTCCAAACAACAGGCACACTGCATAAATAATCGCCCCAAGGAACAAACTGTTTCCTGCAACTTTTGCTGCTTTTTTACAATTTCCCTGTCCAAGTGTTCTTGCAAGAAGTGCATTGGTTCCCACACCGGTTCCGATTCCAACTGCTACCATGAGCATCTGAACCGGAAACACCAGTGTCAGCGCATTAAGTGCCGCCTCACTTCCTGATTTCATGTTTCCAACAAAGGCACTGTCTACAATGTTGTAAACCGCCTGCAATGCCATAGATAAGATCATCGGTATTCCCATCTGAACCATGAGCTTATTTACCGGCATCTCCTTCATCTTGTTACTTTCTGCCATTTTATAATCCTCCTTGTTTTGCGTAAAAAAAAGTGCGTACTTACCCCATAAGCCGGACTTACGCTGATAAGCTACACACTTTTAACTGCATTATATATTTTCATAATGTGCGACGTCAGGTGCACAAAAAAACGAGCAGCAAAACTGGATTTACGCTAGTCTGCTACTCGTTCGAAAGTTATTATATTTTACTTTTTTGAAAAAGTCAAACAAAAATTTTTAATAATTCCCAAGCCTGATTCCTTAGCTGCAAAACACCTTATTAAGCCCTGATAAGCCCCTTATTATTCCTGTAGAAAGCATCACAGCCGTTCTCTTCGATAAAATGCATGCTATGGGAACCTGCTGCCAGCTCAGTTGTAAACAGTACAAGCTGCGGGCTTTCACCGAATGCATTTTCCACAAATGCATATGTATTATTAAGCTCTGCACTTACCCTGTCACACATCTTCTCACGCTGACCGTTAAGCTGCTCAAACTCCGTCCTCACAAGCTCAAATGCACTGCCGGCATCCGCAGTCCCGTCCCCGGCAAGCTTTCGTGACATCTCCTCAAGTACATTTATCGTCTTAACCATGCTCTTATCATCATCAGAAGCATACAGGCCTGCCTCCTTCTTTCGTGTATAAGCAGCATTAACTGACTGTATGATATCTGCAAATATACTGATAGGCGGTCTGTCCGCAGTCTGCATATTTTTTCTGAATGTCTTAAGTGCATCAAAAACATTGTCGACTGTATTCTCAAGGATTGCATAATCCCTGAAACCTCTCGAAAGCCGTCCGAGCAGTATGCTTATAACACTCACCTTCTCATCAAACGGAGCCTCTGAAAGTCTCCTGTTAAGCATAGGATCAGCATGCCCTGCAAATATGCTTTCCATGTTATATGTCTTTTCGTATACATAATAAAGCTCAAGATAGTTGGCAAAGTCTGTTGCTGTTGCCGGGTCACATATGTACTCCCCGACTATCTCTTTATCAACCGCAAGTCCAAGCCTCTCATATGCATAGATCAGACACGACAGATCCTCCCAGCCTCTGGCTGTGACAAAATGCTTTCCGTCAACAGTTGTCTCTATCTTGTAAAAATTATCTCTTCTTGCGTCCAGATAAGATACGATGGCTCCGTGTATCCCCTGCATACGAGCATATTCACGCCACACATCATAATCAGGCTCAACATTAATCATCTTCACGCGGTCAAGCGTAACAACATCGAATTCCCGCACTGAGCGGTTATATTCCGCAGGGTTGCCTGCCGCAGCTATTATCCAGCCGGCAGGAACCTTTGCATTGCCAAAAGACTTTCCCTGAAGGAACTGAAGCATAACAGGTGCAAGAGTCTCCGACACACAGTTAATCTCGTCAATAAACAGAATACCTTCCTTAAGTCCGGTGCTCTCCATCCTGTCATATACAGCGGCAATAATCTCACTCATTGTATATTCAGTTACAGACTTTTCCTCTCCGCCATACATTTTCTTACTGATAAACGGAAGTCCCATCGCGCTCTGTCTTGTATGATGTGTCATCGTGTATGCCACAAGTCCGATATTGCATTCTCTTGCTGCCTGCTCCATAATCGCAGTTTTACCGATTCCGGGCGCTCCTATCAGAAGAACCGGGCGCTGTCTTATCGCAGGTATCAGGTACTCTCCCTCTTCGTCCTTCTGCAAATACGCTTTTACAGTGTTAACAATCTCTTCCTTAGCTCTTTTTATGTTCATAACTGCTCCAATCTCAACATTAAATCTCTTTTACAGTTCAACCTTTATTGCCCACGCCGGGACTGCCGGTCGCGCATCATCCTCTCCCGGGAATACGAATGCCGTCTTGTATGCCGGGCGTGCCTTCGGATATATTCCGTGCCCATCGGTAAAATACAGCATTCCCTGAAGATTATTAATCTCCTTTGAAGCAATAAGTCCTGCAACATATTCAAATGCAGGTCTGAAATCTGTTCCGCCGAAGCCCTTCACCTCAAAATTATCTTTAAACCTTGCCATGTCATTTCTGTTATTAATAACCGTATCCGACTGAATCCTGTTGTCACATTGTATTATATGAAGCCTTGTCCGGTCTGCAAATATGCCCTCTGTCATCAGCACCTCGAATGTCTCATCAAGGAATCTCTGGACTATACGCCCTGAGCATGAGCCTGATGTATCTATTACGATTACAAATTCTTCTATACGCAGCTCTTCCCTGTATTCAAGTTCTTCTATAAGCGGCATATTGTCGTACATCATCAGTCCGTAATTATAAAAGCCATAATCAAATGCATCCATGTCTATATGCATCTGTTCTTTTGCCGATGCAAATTTGCGGAGGAAGTCCCTGTATGACTGCTTATTCACAGTTCCCGGCTTCAGTGCCTTAATTATCCCCGCCATTCCGGTTCCCGCTGATGCAATAAGTCCTTCCATCTCACTGCCTGCCTGCCTTGCTGCCTTATCCCAGCGAATCTTCATCTGGCGGCACAATTCTGCAGTCAGCCGCTGCACGCTGCTGTTCTTATCCGAATTGTCATCACTACCCGTATCGCCAGTATCGCCAGTATCGCCAGTATCGTCAGTATCGTTGCTCCCATCGCGGTTATCATGCTTATCATCGCTATTATCACGATTTTCGTTATCATTATGTGAATACCAGTATTTGTGATCATCAACAGTAAATGTCCCTGCTGCTTCCCACACAGCCTGCTCCCCCCTGTCAAGGCTGTTCAGGTATTCATACACGTTGTTTGCGTCAAGAAGCGTCATATTATCGTTAAGCTTTTTGTATGCCTCCTCGCGCTGCAATGGCATAACCTGCATAACACATTTTAATGAAAGCGAATCAATTATTGATTCGACAGCCACGTCACATGCTATGTCCCACAATTCTTCGTTAAGCCCGGCCGGTCTTACAAACGGGTGGCTGAACATGCAGTGAAGAACCGTATGCAGATAAGCCCTGTTCAGCACAACCGGGCTTATCATGCTCTTCTGCCGGGTTATTACCGGATTATACAGAATATAGCTTCCGTCTGTCGCAATAAAATAATTGCTTCTGTCCTCTTTTGGCACAAGGCTGTTAAGCGGGAGGAACAGATATCTCATTGCAAGATATAATTCATTGCGCGCATCTGATATAAGTTCTCTGCTTACATCATCAGAATTCATATTTTTTTCTGCTCTGCTGCCATCTTCCCTTTTCATACTCAAGAAGTACTCCTACTGCTTTTATCATTCCCAAATCACGTGCCGTCTCAACTATTGCGCTGACCTCTTTGCGTTCACTGACAGCTATATCAAGAAGTGCCGTAAGATCCTCATAATCCTCAGCGCGCATCATTGACTTTGCTATATCCTCAAGTGCTGAATGTACATATGTCTTATACATATCATATGATTCTTCTGACAGCATATATGGATATCTGAGCCGCCAATAGGCAACTTTCCACGCTGATTCATTGACATCAATATTCTTTTCCACATTGAAAATGCGGTCGTACTGCACATAGTTGATATCACTGCCTCCTATGCATTCCCTGTAATGCACACCGGACCCGATTGTTACCTGATTAATAATCCTTCCGGGCGTATTCTCTTCATACTCATACATATAATACGGGAATACAATAACTGCACTCTTATTATTATCATAATTAATCGTAATCCTGAGTTCCTGATTAAGCTCTTCCATGAGTGCCTTCAGGCATTTCATGTTTCCCTTCACGCGGGTTATCTCCGCCTTATATACCATCGCACAGTTTTTGAATGCCCCGTCACCCATATCGGTTATACCGTCATAAAGCTTTATCATACGGAGACTTCTGCAGTTATAAAATGCATGCGCACCTATAGCTGCAAGCTCTTTTGGTAATGACACACTTACAAGCTCTCTGTGCTCACTGAAAGCATATTTTGCAATCCCGGTTACCGGAGCGTCATCTATCATATCAGGAATTATACACTCTGCCACATCATCCACTCTGTAACCCATAATAGTGCAGGTGCCGTCTTTTATCTCATATTTAAAAATATCATTCATATCAATCTCCACTTCCAGACGCAAAGTGTCTGAGAAATTACAATCTGAACATCAGATTTTATTATACACTTATTCTGTCTGATGGAGCAATAGATTACAGGTCTCTTTTGCCATAAAAATGAATCGAAAGCAGCACTGATATTGTTACAAGGACAGCCGACAGCACAATCACACATGCAGCAATACCTGTATATGGTGTAATATCCGATACTGTAATACTAACGTCTAATTCATCCTTGATTGACAGGAAAATGCCGCTCACTCCGGAAATAACCATTATAGCCAGCATATACAGTACTCTTCCCTTTTCCATGCCAAATCTGAACAATACCGGATATAACAATGCAACCATAAATCCCCATGATGACCACAGAATAAGTGACATTGACAGCATATGTGCTGATACTCCTGTTCCACTGCATACATCTGCTATCGTCTGCCCAGCCAGATATAAAATCCATACAATAAGCATCGCAATAAATGAAAGAATATATTTACTCAGAACAACCTGTGTCCTGCTTACAGGAAGTGAGTCTGCATATGTATCCCAGTGTCCTCTCTCATCGTATGACATAGTGTTGATTGAAATCATTGCTGAATATAATGCAGTCAGCATAAGAAAAGCATAAGACCCATTCATTATACCTATTGCAATAAACAAGGCACTTATTAATATTATGCTTGTTCCGTAACCCTTAACCAAATATAAATCTTTAATAAGAAGTCCCTTCATTATCTGCCAACCTCCTTACTGTTATCAATTCCTCTTGCTATATATACAATAATATCATCAAGGCTCACCGGGCTTATGTCAAATGTATCCGGCACCTTTGACCTTACGACAAGTGCTTCCGCTCCATAATCAGATGATTTGCTTCCGGCAACCGCACCGTCTTCAAGTTCTGCAAGCACATCATCCGTGCAGTGCAGGATTCCGTATTTATCAAGGATTGCATCTTTCGTATCACACATAACAATTCTTCCTTCATGTATAAATGCAATATAGTCGCATATTTTCTCCAGGTCGCTTGTGATATGTGACGATATAAGTATCGAATGATTCTCGTCTCTTGTAAATTCATTGAACTCATCAAGAAGCTGATCTCTTACAACCGGGTCCAGTCCGCTTGTTGCTTCATCAAGCAGGAGCAGTTTCGCATTGTGCGACATTGCTACAGCGATTGACAATTTCATCTTCATTCCTCTTGAATATTCCTTGTACTTTTTCTTACTGTCAAGTCCGAATTTTTCAAGGTATCTGTTATAGCATGCACTATCCCAGTTAATGTAAATAGATTTCATGACATTGCCAATCATACCTGCCGTCATTATCTCCGGAAATGAATCTTCTGCAAGCACAGTTCCGATATCCTGTCTGAATCTGTCATCTGTTTTATTCTGTGATGCAGCATCAATATCATGTCCTAATACTTCAATACTTCCGCTGTCAAACTTAACACTCCCTGTTATTGCCTTAATAAGCGTTGTCTTTCCTGCACCATTCTCTCCGACAAGTCCAAGCACACAGCCTTGCGGCAGGTCTAATGATACATTATCCAGTGACGGCCTGCTGCTCTTTTTATATCTCTTGCCCAGATTACTTACTTTTATTGCTTCCATTCCATCCCCCAATTCTACACATTCTGTAATGTGTCAATCATAATTTTTAACTGTTCCTTTGTTAGCCCACACTCACCGGCAAGCTTAAGTGCCTCTTCAAGATGCTTCTCTATCTCAGCCATAACTGATTCCCTGACCGCATCAATATTCTTATCTGCCACAAAGCATCCCTTGCCTGCAACTGTGTATATAAAGCCCGAACGCTCAAGCTCCTCATATGCCCTCTTCGTTGTTATGACGCTTATCCTCAGGTCCTTGGCCAGATTCCTGATAGATGGCAGAGGTGCATCTTCTTCAAGCTCCCCCGATATAATCTGTGATTTAATCTGTGTATATATCTGATCATATATCGGCACGCCGCTGCGGTTATCGATGAACAGGCGCATGTGAATACCTCCTTTACAATTATGCTGTTATTACTGAATTGCAGGATATTGCATCCTATATTCCGCAAGTCGCATCATCCGTATATACACACTATATACAGTATGTACGCAAATGTCAATAAGAAAAATTTCTCTTCATTGACATTGTCCTCTTTCTGTATTACTATATATAATACAAATAATACAGGATTTATAATTGATTTTATTTTATCGATTTATATTTTATACGAATGGAGGTCATCCCTACATGATAATTGAACTAGATATGTCCAGTGATATCCCGATATATGTGCAGCTACGCAACCAGATTGTAAAGGGTATCGGAAAGGGTGAGCTGAAAGCTGACGAGAAGCTGCCAACCGTAAGACAGCTTGCTGCAGATGCAGGAGTCAATACAATGACAGTCAGCAAAGCCTACCAGATTCTTAAAAACGAAGGTTTTATACGCACTGACAGACGGCTTGGTGCATTTGTTGCAGACAATATAGATATGAATAAAGATTTTTGTGAGAAGCTTGAAGCAGAGCTTGAGTTGCTGTCCGCAGAAGCATGCATAACAGGTATGGATAAAGAGACATTTTTAAATATGTGCAGTTAAGTATATTCAAGGATGAATCCGTGTACTGCATAGTCAGTGGGCATTTGTGCCTGCCGAAGGGAGGTTAATTTATGGAGATATTTATGTTTATAATGTTTATGTCCACCAATCTTTTTATGATTCTCATATTAAAATATTCTTGCGACGGAAACTATCACTACAATAACGGCATGATTCTTGGTGTACATATTCCTTCAGAGCATTCAGGGGACGAAGCAGTAATATCACTTGCGCAGAAGGAATATAAGAATTTTAAACGTTTTCTCATAATAAATATTATCCTATCCACTGCATCATGCCTATTAATCTTCCTGAATATGATAATATCTCTATTCGTCTATATTATATGGATTCTCGGTTTCTGTGCTGCCATAAGTATATTATCAGTGTCTTCACACCGCCGGATGTATTCTGTTAAGGAAAAGAACGGATGGATAATAGAATCCTAGAAAAAGAAGGTATTTATAGATACACGCGTATCAGCAGAAGCCGGGAAAAGTGAATTGAGCTACCGGTACCATATCGCAATAATAATAGCTGAAATTGCATGCTTTTTACCGTTTATCAGCAGGCGTGCCTATGGTTATTTTGAGACGATAGCAATATTCTTCGTCTGCTCATTACTCATATCTGCCGTATCATGGCTGATGCATATATATGTCAATCACAATGAACGCACAGTTTACAGCGAAAATAGTGAATTAAACCGGATTGTGAACAGGACAGTCAAGTGCTACAAAGGTGCATCAATGCTGGTGCTGAGTGCATCCAATGCAGCCGCATGGATATACGCCGCAATCGCCGTATTAATCAGCAGACGTCTTACAGGCACAACTGTATGTGTTTATATATTGATTGAATTATTTGCTGCATTTGCATTTATCCCAATACTTATCGCGGGTATACGCAGAAAAAGTGAATTACTTTCCGCCAACCCTGCTCCTATATATGTTGATGATGATGAATATTGGAAAAGCGGTTTTTATTATAATCCGGATGACCCACACATGTTAGTGCCTAACAGACTGCAAAGCGGCAATTATGCTTTTAACTACGCCAACAGGGGCGCACGCATAATTACCGCAGGTCTTACAGTATTTATCGCAGCATCATTTATATTTACAATTGCTGTCCTTGTTCCGTTTGTTAACGTAAAAGTTGATATAAGGACAGACAATAGCCGCCTTCACGTTGATGCCGCCGGCTATTCCTCCGACATAGACATGAACAGTATAACTGATGTACAGATTCTTAACGAACTTCCCGATGACGGATTTTCCAAGATAAACGGCGGTGCAACAGATACATATCTTGTAGGCCGCTTTAAAGGAAATACCTACGGCTACTGCAATCTGTACATATATACCGGACATACGCCGGTTCTCATGGTTAAGACGGACGGCGAAACAGTATTTTTCAACTCAGACGTTGACGGGAAGCTTCAGGAAATATATGATGAACTATTACATAATATGCAATCATCATCGCAATTCCGGTAACAACCCATGATATAGGATATATTATTAATAACATCCAGAATTCATGGACAATACGGCATGCCGTTGATATCCATACAAGTCTTAATACGCATGACCCAATAAATGTTATAATTGCCGGGAGCAGTGAATGGCCAAGCCCTCTCATTGCACCGGCACTTATCTCATATACTGATGTCAGGCATTCAAGTGTTGTTGCAATAAGCAGCCTCTGTGCTGCAAATTCGAGCACTGCAGGGTCTGTTGAATACAGTCTCAGAAACATTCCTCTTCCGGCAACGAATACAGCAGACAATGCTCCACATGATATAAAAGAGAATATCATCGCTATTCTGAATATCTTACGGCATCTTCCGTATTCTCCGGCACCGTAGTTCTGGCTTGTAAATGTTACCGTAGCCTGTGCAAATGCATTTACAAGAAAATACGCAAAAAATTCAAAATTAAGTGAAGCAGCGGAGCCTGCAATTGCACTTGAACCAAAGCTGTTAATCGTACTCTGTATACACACATTGGCAATAGAGAACATCATTCCCTGAATTCCTGCCGGCAAACCTATTGACAGAATTTTCTTTAACTCCCCGCCGCTTATCGAAAGCTTGCGCAGATCAAGCTTTATCGGTGCTGCTTCATGTGTAAGCACATATATAACTATTCCCGAACTTACAACATTGGATATTACTGTTGCAATCGCAACACCGGCAACTCCGAGTCCAAATACTATAACAAGCACAAGATTAAGCGCCGTGTTAATTATTCCGGCTGCAATAAGACTGTACAGCGGTCTTTTGCTGTCCCCCATACTTCTAAGGATTGATGAGCCAAAGTCATACAGCATTATAAACGGCATCCCAATGAGATATATCCTCAGATAAAGAACTGCCAGCTCTATTACATCTTCTGGTGTTCCCATAAGAAGCAGTACCGGTCTTGCAATGAACTGTCCAAGAATCATTACAAAAAATCCACTTATTATCGCAACAAGAATTGCCGTATGTACCGCCGCATGTATATTATCTTCCGACTTCTGCCCTATATAATGTGCAATAACAACATTAGAGCCAAGTGATATACCGATAAAAAGATTAATCATCAGCGATATAAGCGAACTGTTGCTTCCAACTGCTGCAAGCGCCTGACTGCTTGCAAATCTTCCGACCACCGCAGTATCTACAGAATTAAAAAGCTGTTGAAGTATGCTGCTGGCTGCAAGCGGTATTGCAAATATAAGTATCTTGTCCCACAATGACCCCTGTGTCATATCCATCTTCTTACTATTCATCACAGCCATGTCTGCCTCCATCTGATTGTGTTCCGTGTATCAAAATTTCAATCTTAATCATAATATCTGTTACTGTGCTGACAAAACCGTCCGGTCCATATGCTCCGACTTACATATCAGTTCATCGTTCGCATACAGACCGGACGGCCTTAAATTACTTCTCATTAATAACAGCACTGCCCATAACAACATCAACTGCTTTCTGAAGAAGCATATTTTTAACTATCTTATCCTTGCCAAAATCATTAACGAACTTCTCTTCGTCTGAGTATCCGTTATCCTTGGCAAATGAAGCAAGATTGCCCTTGTACTCATATTCCGTTACGCTCAGATCTTCTTTCTGCGCTATAAGCTGCATAATAAGCTCCTGCGTAACTGACCTTTTAACGTATTCATCAAATGAGATTCCGTATCTGTCCTGACAATACTCATCAACACTCATTCCATACATTGTCGAGTAGAACTTTATCGATCTTTCAAGATCTTCCGACTTGGAATTAACGATATCTTCAGGATATCCTTTAACTTCTGCATTATCCTGCAGCTTTTCAAGTACTGCCTGTTTCTTTGCATTCTGGATATTCTCATCAATTGTATCCTTCATGTCATTGGCAAGTGCTTCCCTGTATTCCGCTACAGTATCGTATCCAAAATTCTCTTTTGCATACGCATCGGTAATCATAGGCACTATAGGCTGTTCAACCTTCTCCATCTTAATCTCATACACGATACGCTTATTGGCATAGTCTTCTGCATCCTTTATTCCTTCCGGTATAGTAAGTGTGATTATCTTCTGCTCCCCGGCTTTCATATTATATAATGCATCAGTGAAGCCCGGAATTACAAAGCTATCCTTACCAAGTACAAGTGTGTAAGAATCGCTGCTGAATCCATCCACGGAATTCCCCCCGATTGTTCCGGTAAATGAAAGTGTTAACTGATCATCATCCTGGGCACCTCTGCTTACCCCGCTGTATTCCGTAACCTCATCAAGATCATTCTGTACTTTCTCGTTAACAAGCGAATCCCTGATTGCTGTTGTATCTACAGTAACCTCTATTCCCTTATATTGGCCGAGTGTAACATAATCTTCCGCATTACAGTCAAAAGATACTTTTATCTTACTGTTACATGCCACAAGGCTTGTAGCCGTAACGGCTACAAGAGCTAATGATGACAGTCTCTTTAACATTCTACTTTTCATATATTAATCCTCATTATTGCCTATAAATTATTGCATATAATAAAATGGACAGGCATAAGCCTGTCCACCGATATTTGTCCAAAAAACAATTAAGCAGCAAGCTTTGACTTTGCAACCTCTGCGAGCTTTGCAAAACCTTCTGCATCGTTGATTGCCATCTCTGAAAGAACCTTTCTGTTAAGGTCTACATTAGCGAGCTTAAGGCCATACATGAACTTGCTGTATGAAAGTCCGTTCATTCTTGCAGCTGCATTGATTCTTGCGATCCACAGTCTTCTGAACTGTCTCTTTCTCTCTTTTCTGCCAGCGTATGATGATGTAAGTGCTCTCATTACAGACTGCTTAGCAACTCTGTACTGCTTAGATCTGGCTCCTCTGTAACCCTTTGCCAGCTTTAAAACTCTGTTATGCTTCTTCTTTGCGTTTAAACCGCCTTTAATTCTTGCCATTTCAGTTCATTCCTCCTAAATTACGATTACAGATATGGTAAAATCTTCTTCATTGTCTTTACATTAGTTGCATCAGTAAGAGTAGAGTGTCTTAAGTTTCTCTTTCTCTTTGTTGTCTTCTTAGTAAGAATGTGGCTCTTATATGCCTTCATTCTCTTAAGTTCACCTGTTCCAGTCTTCTTAAAGCGCTTAGCTGCAGCTCTTTTTGTCTTTACCTTTGGCATAATAATCCTCCTTAAATATGAACTATATATTATTTTAACGTTTTTCAGTTAAAAACATCGTCATGCTTCTTCCTTCTAACTTAGGAAGCTTCTCTACAACAGCGACATCTTCAAGCTTCTGTGCAAACTCGATAAGTATATGCTTGCTTGCCTCTACATGAGCCATCTCACGTCCTCTGAATCTTAAGGTAACCTTAACTCTGTTGCCCTTCTCAAGGAACTTTCTGGCTGCACTGATCTTAGTATTGAGATCGTTAGCATCAATATTAGGTGAAAGTCTTACTTCCTTAATCTCTACGACCTTCTGCTTCTTCTTTGCTTCCTTCTCTCTCTTAGCCTGCTCATACTTGAACTTGCTGTAATTAACAAGCTTACATACAGGCGGATTAGCATTCGGCACGAACTTAACAAGGTCTACGCCCTGCTCCTTTGCAATCTTCAATGCATCCTTAGGTGACATAATTCCTACAAGTTCACCGTTCTCACCAAGAACACGTACTTCTTTGTCCCTGATCTGTTCGTTAATCATTAACTCGCTAATGTCAGTATACCTCCAAATTCTAAAAAAAGTGGATGACAGAAGCCATCCACATCAATTCAAGTACACATCTCCGGAAATCTATCCGGTATATCAATCATACGATTGCATGCATATTCTTAAATATTAACCCAAGTCGCCTATGCGCTGAGGTGAGAGTGGATACTCTGCTTCTTTCCTAAACAACTACTATATATTATCATTAGTTCAATGTTATGTCAACTATATTTTTATGACTAATTATTTTTCTTTTTATTCTCTTCCTCAAGCCTCTCCTCAAGCATCTTCTGGTGCTCACGAAGCCTTCTTGCAGCCTGCGGGTTGACCTCCATAAGGTGTTCGGCTATCTCATGACGCCTCTGTTCGATAATATGTGCAATTGTTGTCTCGTTATTATGCACACGCTTTGCAAGCTCTGATGCATGAAGCTCCAATCTTCTCAACAGCTCATCTTCATCTATTGAACCAAGTCCTCCCCAGATATGGGCATGTCCGATTGCCTCATTAATAAGCTCTCTCGTTCCTGCTTCAATCTCCGTAACATCTGTAATATTTTCAATTATTTCTTTAACATCCTCTTCCATACGCGCAGGTGCAAATTCACCAAATGCCCACTCATATTCATCAAGCGATTCTTCCTGCTCTGACTTAAAATGTCCTGACATCTGCGGCTGGCGTACATTCTGGTCAACACCTTCAAGATGGTACGGCTTTTCATATCCTGCATCCAGAAGGGCAAGTGTTATTGTTCTTCTTACAAATCCTTCCTCTATGAGCTCCGAATATCCCAGCTGGCGCAGCTGGTCATTCACTGCCGCAATATGTTCTGCCATATACAGCTTAATTCCACGCTTTGCAAGGCTTCTGTACAATGATTCAAGTCTGTCCGCAGCAGTTATATCTATACTGCTTACTCCTGACGCATCTATTATAACACACTTTGTATCCGGTTTGACGGCATCCTCTATATCCTGCTGAAGCACACTTACATTGGCAAAAAACAGGTTACTGCTGAATTTGTATATAACTACGTTAGCAACCGGATATGCATTGCTGTTCCTTTTCAAATCATAGAAATTACGATGTCCCGGAACCATTCCAAGAAATGTTCTCGGCGGTTTGGATGCTCTAAGCACAACCTGTGCAAAAGACAAAACTATCCCAACAACAACTCCGTATATAGTTCCGAGCAGCAGAACACTTCCGAATGCCGCCATGAATATCCAGAATTCCGAACGGCTCACCTTAAAAAGGCGTATGGCAAGCTCTCCTTCAACAACACTCATAAGTGCACTTATAACTATCGCAGTAAGAACAGGCACCGGAAGGAACCCGATAAATCCCGTTCCAAACATCAAAAGAATAGCAAGCAGTGCCGCCGCAATAAGTGACATCATCTGTGTTCTGCCACCGAACTGTTCTCCCATCGCAGTTCTCGATACGCTTCCGTTAACAGGACAGCATCCCATTAATGACGCAGTAATATTCCCCGCTGCACATGCAAGTATCTCACTGTTATCATCAAGCTTATATCCGTTACGGAATGCGAAGTTATTCTCCGCAAGCAAAGTCTCCGCCATAACAACTACCGCAACCGTTATACTTGTTCCAAGACATGATATAACATCCACAGATGCAAAATCAGGCAGTGAAGGAGCAGGAATACCCGGCTCCACCGAAGCCAGCAGTGCAACTCCATAATCCGTAATATTGGTATAATATGTAAGCAATGCACCTGCTGCCATCATTACTATCGCCATTGGAAATCTTGGAAACAGCTTCTTGGATACCAGTATTATTGCAAGCGTCATACATCCAAGCAGCACCGACATCCAGCTTATATTCTGTGCTGCCTTAATAATGTATCCTAAAAGTTCAAACAGCTCTCCGTGTCCTGCGCTTCCTCCCATAATCTTAGGAATCTGCATAAGAATAATCGTAACCGCAATTCCGCTTATAAATCCCCCCATTACAGGTGTCGATATAAAGCCAACTACCCTGCCTGCCTTAATTATATAGAATAAAAGCAGCCACATTCCCGTAAGGAAGGCAATCACAGGCACAACAGCCGCAGCTTCTTTGGAGCCGGACATTATCCCCATCGCAGTAACAGAGCTGCCTACAATTGCCGCAGGTGCGGCATCCACGCCAAAGATAAACTGCTTTGATGTAGAGAACATTGCAAACATAATAAGCGGCAGTATAGAACCATACAGTCCGTATACTGCGCTTAAGCCTGATATCTGTGCATATCCCATTGATATCGGGATTGTCATTGCCGCGATAATAAGCCCGGCAAATGCATCCTTTTTTAAATATTCTGCTTTGTAACCTTTAATTGTTGGAAATATTGATATTTTCATTAAGCTCCCTATGATTTGCATTATCATAGGCCATTCTGAAGAGCTCCTCCTGAGAATTATAAGCAGTATCTCCCGTTGTTACATGATGATAGCTTCCGTCAGGCATCTGCTCCCTCGCCTTGACATTGTCACTCAAAAGGCTTATGAACAGTTCCCTGATTCTTAACTTTATCATGTCATCAATAATCGGGACCGCGACTTCTACCCTCCTGACGGTATTACGCGTCATGAAATCTGCGGAAGCTATATATATCTGCTCTCTCTCTCCTTCGCCGAATATATATATTCTTGAATGTTCAAGATAACGCCCCACTATACTTATAACTCTTATATTATCCGTATATCCGGGAACACCTGCATTAAGACAGCATATACCGCGTATTACCATCTCGACTGTTACACCTGCCTGTGATGCCTCAATCAGCTTGTCTATTATCTTTCTATCAGTAAGAGAATTCAGCTTCAGCCCTATATATGCTTTTCTGCCGCTTTTTGCAATCTCTGTCTCTCTGTCTATCAGTGCAATTACCTTGTTCTGAAGACAATTCGGAGCAACCATGAGGACTGACGTCTCATCAACCGTATCGCCAAGCGCCAGTGCCTGGAATACATTGGCAGCGTCCCTTGCTATATCCTCATTCGTCGTGACCAGTGATAAATCTGTATATATTCTTGATGTTGTCTCGTTATAATTACCTGTGCCTATCTGTGTAATGTATGTTATCTTACCATTACATCTTCTTGTTATCTGGCAGAGCTTTGAATGTACCTTAAGCCCGTCCAGCCCATATATCACATGGCATCCTGCATCTTCAAGCCTTCTTGACCATTCGATATTGTTCTCTTCATCAAAGCGGGCCTTAAGTTCAACAAGCACATCTACCTGCTTGCCGTTCTCTGCTGCCTCTATAAGGCTTTCTACAACTTTGCTGTGTTTTGCAAGTCTGTATAATGTCATCCTGATTGACACTACATCCGGACTCTCCGCAGCCTCATGCAGCATGTTAAGAAACGGTGTTATGCTCTCAAACGGAAAAGACAGTAGCACATCCTGGTTCATAACCTTATCAAGCAGCCTTTCTCCCGGTTCAAGAGCCTGAGGCCTCTGCGGAACACGCTTCGGATAAAACAGTTCAGGTCTGCTGTGCAGCCTGTCCTTAATTATTGAGAAAAATGAGAAGTCGAGCGGACTCTTATATAAAAATACCTGTTTTTCATTTATTCCAAGCTGCTCACATACGCTCTGAATACATTTTTCGTCCATTTCCCTGCTTATCTCAAGCCTTACAGGACATAGCTTTCTTCTGAGCTTAACAACCTCTGCCATATGCTCTCGATAATTAAGATCCTCGTCATATATGCTGTCTGCGTCTATATCAGCATTACGTGTTACTCTTATCAGTGCCTTGGACTGAATTTTATATTTTTCAAATACCTTTGGAAGAAAATGCAGTATACACTCCTCAGTAAGCATAAAGCTGTCCGGTCTTGACGGTATCTCTATCATTCTCTCAAAGACGCCCGAATTACATGGAATTATTCCTATCTTGCCTTTGTCATTCTTCGTGCCAAGAAGCGCAATTGCATACAATCCTTTATTGACGAGGAAAGGAAATGGCTGCTTTTTACCTACTACAATCGTAGAAAGAAGCGGCAGTATCTCCTGTGTAAAGTACCTTTCAAGGAAATCCTGCTCCTGCTCTGTAAGCTCCTGATATCTTACGAGTGTAATTCCTTCACGGCGTACCACATCCATCAGGTCAGCATATATCATATCCTTCTTTGCCGTAAGACGTCTTGTCTCATCCAGGACAGCATTAATCTGTTCCTTAGCCGTCATCTGCGTCTTATTCTCGCGCACCTCATTCTTAAGAAGTGTCATATCATGAAGAGATCCTACTCTCACCATATAGAATTCATCCAGATTGCTCTGGAATATTGACAGGAAGCCCAGCCTCTCACACAATGGATTGTCTGTATCCTCAGCTTCCTCAAGCACTCTTTCGTTAAATTTGAGCCATGACAGCTCCCTGTTCTGATAGCATCTGATATCTTCCATTGTACACCTCGCATAATTATTTATGCATAAGTATATAGTATTCACATATTCCGGAATATCCTGCTATCGTAAACGTAATGTAAAATTACCGTAAATTTAGGAAACTACATGCTGTGTATCTGCTGTATCTGCTGCATCTGCATCATATGCCGCATAATATTGCAATCACGCCTTATGTGCGCAGAAAAAGCCGCTGAATTCATTAAACTTGTTCTCCTCATGCTTGAGCATCATCACAACAGCATCATTATGTCTGAATGTTATCTGGATAATTATATTGCCTACACATTCATCAATAATCTGTGCATTAATAAGAAGTGTATCCCTTCCTGTCCATCCGGCAGATGACGCAGCAGTATACTCCTTACCATCATCAGGTATTCCGCATTCAATATTATAGTTCATACCGAATGGCAGGCTTATATCCATTCCGGCAATATCAAGCCTGAGCATTCCAAAATCATCCCTGAACTCTATATCGAATCCATTGAACTGTATGTCGTTATCATCGACGGCATACTGACCGCTTATATTCTTCATTCCGCCTGTATATTTATTTACCTCATCACCTGTACATTCATTTTTTACAGATGCAAGCTTTCTTCCTGCAAAGAATGTTTCATACTCTTTGCGACGGTTATCTGTAAGCGGCTCAAGCTCTCCGTCACCTGCATTATCATATATCTCATCCCAGAACGCATCATATATCTCCTGCGTTCCATCTTTGACTGCCTGCGTATCGGCAGTTGTCACATATATTATGTCCTTATCTGGAATATATACCGCATACTGACCGCCCATTCCGTAACATGCATAGCCACCGTGTCTTGTCATCCAGAACTGATATCCGTATCCGAAGCTCTCCTCGTATGTTGCTGCCTTTGCCGTTGTTGAAATCTGTTTTGAAGTTGCCTCTTTAAGATATTCTCCCGGAAGCAGCTGCTTTCCGTCATATACGCCTCCTGACGCAACCACGCTCATAACAGCCAGAAGATCTCTCGGAGTACACATAAGTCCGGAACCTCCGAGCGTATTGCCCACAGGGTCTTTAACAGCGTATGCATCCTTAGAAAATCCTATCTCATCCAGGAAAATACTCCTCAGATAATCAAGCATTGTCATACCCGTCAGCTTTTCCACAAGAGCCGCAAGCGTATGCGATGCTGACGTATCATATGAGAAGCATGTACCCGGTATATGATTAGGATGTGCAATAAAAAATGTCTTCACCCAGTCATCCATATCAAACTGTTTGTATGTAGTCTTATCATACGGTGATGCCATTCTCAGCATATCCCTGATGGTTGTCATTGCAAGCAGCGGATGTGCACCGCTTTTTGGAAGCTTATCCGCAAAATAGTCTGTTATCTTATCATCCAGCGATATCTTTCCTTCACGGACCAGGCAGCCTATTGCTATAGATGTAAAGCTTTTTGTTATTGAGAACATCCTATGCATCGTATTACGGTCATATGGTGCGTAGTACACTTCGCTTACCAGCCTGCCATGTCTCATAAGAAGAAATGAGTGTAACGGTATGTGTTTGTTCTCAAGCCTTGTAAGAAATCTCTTAACTGAATCAGTAGATATCCCCTCCTGTTCAGGTGTAGATAATACAAATCCGCTTCTGTTATCTGCCATGATATTCATTATTACTCTTTAAGCCTCCTGCGTTCTATATATGTAATTATTAATCATTCTTTCCCCATTCTCGGTTTGAATGTCCTTGTCTTACGTCCCTTACTAATCTCACTGTTTCTCCGGATTGCTTCTTCACAGAATATCTCCTGTGCGTTAATAACTTCCTTCCGGCCTCTTCTGTCGATTTTTTCATAGGAACCGTCAGGCTGCATTATATGCGCTTTTTCATTATCGGCAAGCTGTATCTCAAGAACATGAAGTACCTTTTTCTTAAGCTCTTCATCCTCAACCGGGAACATAATCTCAACTCTCTTGTCCAGATTACGCGGCATCCAGTCTGCACTTGCCATATAAACTTCCCAGTTACCGCCATTCTCGAAGTAGAATATTCTGGCATGCTCAAGAAAATTACCCACTATCGACCTTACTGTTATATTCTCGCTTAAGCCCTTTATACCAGGCTTGAGGCAGCATATACCTCTGACAATAAGCTCTATCTTAACTCCGGCGCATGACGCCTCATACAGCTTCTCTATGATTTCTTTGTCGCAAAGCGAATTCATCTTAGCCATTATGTGCGCCTGTGAGCCATCTTTTGCATTCTGTATCTCTCTGTCAATAAGCCTCATAAATCTTCCACGCAGCCACAGAGGTGCAAGAGCAAGCTTATTCCATCTTATCGGTTCGGAATATCCTGAAATCATATTGAATACAGCGGTCGCATCCTCACCAATCTGGTTGGCACACGTAAGCAAACCAAGGTCCGTATACAGCTTGGCAGTTGAATCATTGTAGTTACCTGTTCCAAGATGCACATATCTGCGTATACCATCCTCTTCGCGCCTTACAACAAGTGTAATCTTGCAATGCGTCTTAAGTCCCATAAGTCCGTATATTACGTGGCATCCTGCTTTTTCAAGCTTCTTTGCCCATATTATATTATTCTCTTCATCAAATCTAGCCTTAAGCTCTACAAGGACCGTAACCTGCTTGCCACTTTCCGCCGCCTCTGCAAGGGATGCTATTATAGGTGAATTACCGCTGACACGATACAGCGTCTGCTTGATTGCCAGTACCTTATCATCCTTTGCTGCCTGTCTCACAAAATCAACAACATGCTCAAACGAATCATACGGATGGTGAAGCAGTATGTCATGCTCTCTGATTCTTGCAAATATGTCTGCGTCATCCATAAGCTCCGGAAGCTGCTGCGGCGTATACTTCGGATGTTTCAGATGCTCGAATCCGTCAAGTCCGTATACCTTCATAAGAAATGTCAGATCAAGCGGACCATTTATATAATAAATGTCATCATCCGCAATATTAAGATTCTTCTTCAGGATCTTAATGAGCCTTTTATCCATGTCATCCTGAACTTCAAGCTTGATTGCCTCGCCCCACTGTCTTTTCTTAATCTGTCTCTGAATCTCCTGCAAGAGATCTGCAACCTCTTCCTCATCAATCTCAAAATCAGCATTACGCATAATTCTGTATGGATGCGTTGCTATTACATGATAGTTAAGATAAAGCTTCTGGATATTCTTCTCAATAATCTCTTCAAGCAGAATAACCATTCTCTTATTCTTTTCAGATGAAGGAATCTCCACAATTCTCGGAAGCACCGACGGTACCTGGACCGTTGCAAATTCAAGTTCCTTATCTCCGTTCTTTTTGCGCATAAGTGAAGCCAGATTCAGTGTCTTATTCCTTATAAGCGGAAACGGTCTTGATGAATCGACTGCCATCGGCGTGAGAACCGGATATATTTCATTCATAAAGTACTGGTCGACAAATTCATTCTGTTTTTCATCAAGCGCTTCATAGCTTTTTACAAAAATAAGATTATTTTTTTCAAGCTGCGGAATAAGCGATCTGTTAAGTGTTGAATACTGCAGATTAACAAATTCATGCTCTTTGCTGCTGATAAGCTCAAGCTGCTGCTTAGGTGTAAGACCTGCTATATCTTTTTTGTTATAGCCGGCATTAACCATGTCATTAAGTGATGCAACACGTATCATTACAAATTCATCCAGATTGGATGACGTTATGCTTAAAAACTTCAGCCTTTCAAACAATGGAATACTCTTATCTCTTGCTTCTGCCAATACTCTTGAGTTAAATTCCATCCAGCTTAGTTCACGGTTAATAAAATTTCCTGAATCCGAATAATTCATATCCTTCCTCCAATTCCACAGACGCTTAATGCACACACCTGGTTATCTTGTATTTTTGCGCTGTCTTAATACCGGTCTTACTCCATATATCTCCTCGAATAATTCTGTCTTTTCCTTAAACAATCCGTATTCCAGAGTTATATCCTCATAAGTTGATGTAGCAATTATAAGCTCGTCTCCCTCAAGTGATATCTTAAGGTCACTCATCTTCTGCTTGTGGCTTCTGTCAAGTGCGTTGGCAAGTCTTAACATTGCAGTAAGCTTCGACTGTGTCAGATTCATCTGCCTGTAATCAAAATCCCTTGTATTATATTTTATTATCTTGGCAACTGTCTCACGTTCTTCATGCGATATACCTATAATCTCTGATGCCATAATTATATCATATCCGGCTTCTGACGGATACATAAGACTTACGAACTTGCCGCTGTCGTGCATAATTGCTGCAAGCTGCAATATAAGCCTCTCGCGCTCACCAAGGCCATGAAGCTTCTTCATTGCGTCAAATATTCCAAGCGCTGCTTTCTCGACAAACCTGGTATGTGGAACATTGCACTGATAACGCTCTGCAATCTGTCTTGTTGCCGACAGAATATCATCATTAAAATTATGCTTAAGCTTAATCAGCCTGCTCTTCTGTGCATAATCAACCGCAAGACCATCTCCAAGCTTTACATCCGGCATCCACAGCCTCTTTGCATCAGTGAATGCAAAAAGTCTTGCAAAAAGCATAAGTCCCGGTGTAACCAGGCTTGCATGTGTCTGCGGTATATCCAGCTGCTGTGCTATCTCATCCTCGCTCTTGCCGATTATCCGGTCATATATACCGGCAAACTCCTTCTTTGTTACATACTTTTTGTCTTCTCCCGCAAGCTTGATATATGAAAGGTTCTCTCCCGTACCTACAATATTAGTTACTTTATATCCTTCAAGAAATATCTTTGTAAATGTCTCCAGGTCATTATCAATATACTCCTCAAGTATACATCTGTACTTGTCTGCATTCTGTGCAAGACGTGCAAGCAGCTCTCTTACTCTTAACACTCCGAGCCTTATATTCTGTGTTGTTATTAGCTTTCCGTTATTAAAAAGCGTAATCTGTGCACTTCCCGAACCTATATCCGCAAGCAGTGTACATTCATTCATAGCCTGCTCAATTATCTCATCCTGCATTGAAAATGCTTTGTAACTTATAAACCTTTGCTCTGAATTAGACAGAAGTTCAATATCAAGCCCCGTTCTTACCTTTACACGGTCAAGTACATTCTTTGAATTCACAGCCTCCCTTATGGCGCTTGTTGCACAGGCTCTGTATGCCTTAACCTTATATCCTTTCATTATATAGCTGAAATCATACAGAATACCACACAGCTTATCCACCATCTCAAAGCTTATCTTATCTTTGTTATATGTGTCACGTCCAAGCTCAATAACGTGTGATATACGGTCAATCTCACGTATTCCTGTCTTGGGAGATATCTCGAATATCTTCAGTTCAATTTCATAAGACCCGATACTTATTGCTGCAAATGTTGTTACAGACATCCTGTACACGCTCCTTCCCCACGCCGGTGTATTGTCTATTAATAATTCCCCAGAAACTTAAGCTTATTAGCTTCCTCCTGTATTCCGTGAAGTGCATTTATAACATTGGTGTCATCAATATTACCCATAAAATCAACAAAGAATCTGAACTCCCATTCTCTTCCCTCAATAGGTCTTGACTCTATCTTGGTCATGTTCAGTTCATTATATATGATATGGCTCAGCAGATTATACAATGCACCCGGTTTGTTATTCGTCTCAAAGCATATTGTCATCTTTCCTGCGCCCTTAACAAACCTTCTCTTATTGGATACAATAACAAATCTTGTAGTATTCCTGTCACTGTCATTAATCTTTGACTCAAGCACTTTAAGACCATACACTCTCGCTGCTTCTTCACTGGCTATTGCTGCCTTGGAGATGTCATTCTGCTCAACAACCATCTTCGCACTCACTGCCGTATTAAGCTGGCTTATCGAATTCCATTCCCTGTGTGAATCAAGATACTTCTGGCACTGCATCAGCCCCTGTGGGTGTGAATATACCGTCTTAATATCACTTATTGCTGCAGCCGGCAGCCCCAGAAGTGAATGCTCAACCTTAACAAACTGTTCTCCTATTATGTAATTGTCATATTCCTCAAGCAGGTCATATACCTGATTAACCATTCCGGTAGTCGAATTATCGATAGGAAGTACTGCATAATCAGCACTTCCATCCTTGACAGCTTCCATTGCATCACCAAATGTCTCAACATTAAAGTTATTGACATCTTCCCCAAAGAAACGCTTCATGGCAATGTAGCTGTATGCTCCGGGAACTCCCTGATATACAACAGTGCAATGCTTCTTATCTATCGCATCCATAGTCTCATATGGTTCTCTTAATGTAAGTCCGTGTTCTTCTATAAGCTTGTACTGCATCTTTCTGCTTGTAGACATAAGCTGTGAAAACAGCTCTCTTACGCCATGTATATTCTTCTCATCGGATACAAGCTCTGCAACCTTATCAAGCTTCTGCTTCTCTCTTGTTTCATCAAATACTTTCTTGCCTGTCTCTATCTTGTACTCTGCAACCTTAGTTGCAAGAGCAATCCGCTTCTCATATAATGCAGCAAGCTGTCTGTCTACGTCATCTATCTCTGTTCTTATCTCATTCAAATCAAGCATCTTATATCTCCTCGTTACTTAACATCATAATTATTGTCATTATAGCACATGTAGTGCTATAATAACAATAATTATGATAACAGGCTTCGCATCTGCGCACAGACTTGTTATGCCCTGAGAAGATGGGCAGGAATGGAGGATTAACATGAAAGAACGACGTGCCAAAATAATTGTTCTGTCAATTCTGGCTGTTATACTTGCTGCAGCCGGTGTATACATATATTCTTATATCAACAGGTTCGTATATAATGATCCGAATCTTGCCGGTAACACTGCCGGTAACATTAATAACGGCGGATTATTCTGTGAATATAACGGATATATATACTTTTCCAATCCTTACGATGACGGTGCTTTATACCGCATGAATTCCGATTGTACCAATGCCCGCAAGCTGAGTGACGACCGTGTGGCTTATATTAATGTTGACGGCAATCATATTTATTATGTCCGCAACAATTCAGGTTCTGACCGCGTTGCTTCAATTCTTCACGGATATCTCTTCGGTTTATATCGTTGTGAACTTGACGGTTCCAATCCGGCAGACCTGTATGAGAAGCAGTCAGGCACAGCTGCCCTATGTGGCAACTACATTTATTATCAGCATTATAATACAAAAGAAAGTCCTTCATTCACATTATACAGAGCCAAGATTGACGGAAGTGAGGATGTAAAGGTATCCAATACAACTTATGAACCTTCAAGTTATTACAACGGAAGATTATACTTTGCCAACATTGACGAGAACCACAATCTATGTTCTCTAGATGTCAACACAGGTTCAATATCAACCGTCCTCGAAGCCAATGCTTATATGGCCGATATGGAAGGCCAGTATATATATTATATTGATATGAACGACAACTACGCACTTATGCGCTACAACACAGCCAACCGCATAAAAGAAAAACTGATTGACGGCAGATGTGTACATTATAATGTATACGGCACAAAGGTATTTGCAATGATTGAGGGTGATGATGTCCACGGCATCTACAGGATGAATGTTGACGGTTCCCAGAAAGAACTTATCGCACAGGGTGATTTCAACAATATATCATGCACATCACAATATACATTTTTCCAGTATTTCAATGATAACGTAACTCTTTACCGTGTTCCGACTATCGGTAAGATTACAACTATAGAGCAGATTAATGTCCGGTAAAGTGTTGTATTCATAAAAGCATAGTGCTACAATTGTTGTAATTTTATTGAGAGGAAGCGATTTAATGTTAGGTTACAGCGTATTTTTACCAAGCTACAGTGTCGGGGAGAATTGTTACAAAGAGATTCCTTACGTGACAAGAAAGTTTGGCACCAGAGCCGTTGTTATCGGTGGTAAGACTGCAATGTCCAAGGCTAAGCCTGAGCTTGAAGCAGCAATTAAGGATTCAGATGTTGAGATTCTTGATTATATATGGTATGGTGGTGACTCCAGTTATGAGAATGTTGAAATGCTTAAGAACAATCCGCTCGTTACAGGAGCCGATATGCTTTTTGGTGTAGGAGGCGGACGCGCATGTGATACAGTCAAGACACTTGCTGATATGCTTGACAAGCCGTTCTTTACATTTCCTACGCTTGCATCTAATTGTGCAGCATGCACGGCAATAACAGTTATGTATAATCCTGACGGTTCATTCAAGGAATATTACTACATGCACGGACCTTCATATCATACATTCATAAACACAAAGATAATTGCAGACTCACCTGAGAAGCTCCTGTGGGCAGGAATCGGTGATGCATTGTCCAAAGAATGTGAAGTGCTTTATGCAGGCCGTGACAAGTTCATGTACCACACCCCGCTTATGGGACAGTGCATTGCAAAGATCTGCACAACTCCGCTTATTGAATATGGTGCAAAGGCTCTTGAAGCATGCCGCAACAACAAACCGGACTTTGCTCTTGAGCAGGTAGCTCTTGATATAATAATATCGACAGGAATTGTTTCTAACTTTGCAACACATGAGAATCAGCCTGACCCGGCAGATAATTATTACTATAACAGCTCTCTCGCACACTGCGTATATTACGGAGCTTCAACACTGCCACAGTGTGAGCGGCACCTTCATGGTGAGATTGTGGCTTTTGGCGTTCTCTGTCTTCTTACATACGACGGCCAGCTTGAAGAACGTGACCGCATTATGAAGTTCAACAAGAGTGTCGGTCTCCCTGTAACACTTGACGAGCTTGAGATTACACATGACGACCTTACAAAGATTGCTGACAAGGCTGCAAGTGTAGTTGAATGGACATACGTTCCGGGAACACCTTCCAAAGAGAAGTTTATCCAGGCTATGATTGATACTGATAAAGCCGGAAAGAACATGTAATTCATATCAGAACATAACAAAATAGCAGTCCGCATCTTATTTTAACCGGTGCGGGCTGCTATTTTATTATATGCCGGATAAATAAGCCGGCTATGATTCTGCAATGTCTCTCTACAATGCCTCAAGTGTCTTTACACTCATATAATGGCTTATTCCAAGTGCATTGATTATAATTCCTGACGCCCCGAGTTCAACGACAGTTGCAACAAGCTCATCAAATGTGCAGAGCATATCTTCTGTCTTGCCGGGATAGCACTTATTCATCTCAAATCCATCTGTAAATACCGGAATTGCTATTACCTTCTCTCCGTTATCGCTTCCTATCTGTTCTGTAACATCAAGATACTGGAATGATATCTCTATCTCTTCTCCATTCTCAGTCTTAACACATGGCACCATAAACTCAGCATTCTTGAGAGCTGTCACGAATTCCTCTTCACGCTTTTTAAGCATCCTTGTAAATGCCTCCTCAGGGGCACCCTCTTCTACCTTAGATGTCTTTCTTGTCTCCTGGAACAGCGCAATCATAGCCTGTGAAAGTGCCGGATTAGTTACATAATCTTCCTTCATGAACTTATCATACGGGTAGAGTTCTTCCCTTGATACAATGAACGGTGTCTCATTGCCACCGACAAATCTTACATTCTTATATCCGTTACGATACATATGAGCTACTTCATTAGCAAACTGTTCAGGTGTTGCAAGTGAAAGCACTGCAAGATATCCCTGTGCATTAAGTCTGTCTGTAATCTCCTTTGACTTATTGTAATCATATACAACAAGCATATCTCCGTCAACATCATACGGATATCCGTTAACATCACTGTATATTACCCAGAGGTGTGATTCATTGCGAATCTTATCGATTATTATAGGTCTGAATGCTTCCTGCATATCCCCGAAAAAAGCAGCATCATTTGCATTCTTCTTTTCGTCAGCTTCCTTAATGCATGCATTAAGGAGGTCACCTTCAACAGCAATTGCCTCGTCAAGCGGGAGCTTCTGCATCATTGCCACACCGTAATCTTCATCCCCTGTAATATGCTTTAATATATCCTGTGCCCTAAGTGAATTCATAATAATACAATTACCTCCAAATTTCGCTAACAACAATTATACCGCAGAATGGAACCATAATACTTTAACCGGTCTGTCAGCCATTTTACACTTTATGGTGTGCTTTACTCCGGCAAGTGCAACAAATGCATCTCCGGGCTTAATATCAATTTCAAGGTCTCCAAGTCTTGCGGTTCCTTCCCCTTCAAGCACATAAAACCCTTCCTGATCCTCATGTGCGCCATAATCGGGAGGAAATTCCGTATTATCATATACTGATACGCCGCATCGGCATCCATTGGTACATCCGTTCTCCCCATCAAGAAGTGTATATCCCTTTTTCCCCGGCTTTCTTGAAGCTAATGCTTCTTCAAGTGTTGTATATGGCTTCATATTCAGGCCTCCTTATAAAATAAGGGCTGTGATACACAGCCCTATAGTATTCTGATAAATGATTAATCCATCTTCTTATATCTTAAAAGCTCTGTATATGCAAGAAGGAATGGTCCAACTCCCTTAGCATCATCCTCAACAACAGGCTCTGACATGTAATAATCATATGTACCATGACGTCTTGTCTTGCCGCCAAGTCCACCTACAAGGCAGATACCACCAAGATGCATCTCGCCATCCTTAGTTGTAAGGTACTTGTCACAGATTCCATCAATAGCTTTTTCAGCATACTGTCTGTAGCTATCAGGAAGATATCCGAATCGTACACCCTTGAGAATTGCATATGCCATAATTGAGCTTCCGCTTGTTTCAAGATAGTTACCATCCATTCCGCCAAAGTTAACTATCTGATACCACATTCCGCTCTCATCCTGATACTTAAGCATTGAATCAATGAGATCAACGAATGCATCTCTCATAAGCTTGATATCATCAGCGTACTTCTCATCTGTCTGGTCACACTTATCAATAGTGTCAAGAAGTGCCATTGAGAACCATCCGATAGCCCTGAGCCAGCTAAGCTGTGAAAGTCCTGTAACCTTATCGCACCAGAACATCTTCTTAGATGTGTCTATTGCGTGGAAATATAATCCATTAAGAGGGTTACGCATATTCTCTATAACGAATCTGAACTGCTGGAAAATATCAGGATAATTCTTCTTATTATTATATCTTGTCTCATATTCCATATAGAATGGCATACCCATGTAAAGTCCGTCAAGCCATACCTGTTCAGGGTATATATCCTTATGCCAGAAGCTTCCGTTCTTCGTTCTTGGCATGATTGAAATCTGATTGTAAATGAGGTCGATTGCCTTACGGTACTTCTCCTTACCTACAACATCATACAGTTCAAATAATGTCTTGCCTGCATTAACATTATCTATATTCTTCTCATTAATATCATATCCTTCAATTGTTCCATCATCATGTACACGATAATCAATAAATGCATCTGCAAAATCAAGATACTTCTTGTCCTTAGATATAGAATACATCTCAAGAACTGCCTTAATCATGCATCCGTCGATATAATTCCAGTTTGACTTCAACCCCTGCTTAATCTTCTCGATGTTCCACATTGGAGCTTCAGGAGTACTTCTCTCAAGCAGCTCATCAATATACTTAACAATCACGTCCATTATAACTAGCACCCTTCTATTGTATTTTGGTCTGT
The DNA here is from genome assembly GCA_025146925.1 of [Bacteroides] pectinophilus. Lineage (NCBI taxonomy): Bacteria > Bacillati > Bacillota > Clostridia > Eubacteriales > [Bacteroides] pectinophilus. Next base: position 2,105,318 of record CP102260.1, read on the forward strand.
ATCCCACATATATTCATTGCAGACCGGATATAATTATTATATACTAAACCATGCTTTTTTGCAACACATATGCCATTTATTAATCTCTGCCGCGAATGTGCACATACCGGCCATCAGCCAATACATGTAATGCCTTTACTGCCGGCATATTCCTCCTTAACGTCTGCGGTCAATATTTGCATTCGCATAATATCTCGCTTTATCTTCATACATTAGTTTTTCAGACTCTGACAACAGCCTGTCCATGCTCTCTTTGTTGCTGCTGCGCCATATTGCGCCAACTGCCATAATTACATTATAATCCGGCATGTCAGTACGGAGTTTTTCTACAAGAGCCGTCATATCATGTTCGCTGATTCCGGGACACAATGCAAGAAGCTCGTCACCGCCTATTCTGAACACACCATATCCGTCAAATGTCCTTGCAAGACACTGTGAGGCCCTTATTATGAGGTTATCTCCGGCAATATGTCCCTGACTGTCATTAACTCTCTTGAGGCCTGTTATATCACAATATACCGCACCTATACTGCTCTCAGGTCTTATCTCAGATATATATCTGTCCATTGCAAATCTGTTGCCAAGCTTGGTCAGCTGGTCTGTCATTCCCATCGTCTCAAGTTCTTTTACCAGATCACGGCGCTTCAGTGCAGATACTATAAAATGCCCCATTATCTTGAGCATATTGGTCGAATACTCAAGTGATCTGGCCGGTGGATTGTCAACACCGTAGAAGCCGATTATCTTTCCATCGTCATACAGCGGTACTACCGCCAGCGAATGAATATTCTGCGGTGCAAGCACATTGTAAAGCATCCTGTTGCTGTCCTTAATATCCTCCAGATACTCTATCATTATATTCTTATCATGGCTGAAATTGTGGTACCAGCTCTCACAGACATCCGGTGACAGATTCTTCAGGTTCTGTATCTGTGGTTCTACTCCGCTTGTACACCACTCGTATGTATTATTATCGTATCCCCTGTCATCCTTTTCAAATATATATATTCTCTCACAATCAAGCTCTTTGCCTATGTATTCCAGAAGAACATTAATCGAATCATCCGGCATAGGTGCTCGAAGCGCAAGTCTCAGCCCTTCGTTCACAATCTCCTCAAGATTCTGATATTCCCGAATCATTCCGTTCTTCACTTCTTCTGTTGTAGCATCCAATGCCAGCTCTATTCTGTATCTTCTGCCATTATCCTGCATCATTGTATCCTTAAGCAGCAGATGCTTGTTCAGCAGCGGATTAAAATATCTCCATTCCTTGAATCTGCCTTCTTCAAGCATGGCATTATTGCATATTGTGCATGGCGTTGCGCTTTTTTGCAACACTTCATAACATTTTTTCCCTTTAACTTCATCCAATGAGCTGTATCCATATTCATCAAGTGTTTTTCTGTTCATATACACTATCTCATATGTGTCTATATCAGCAACATATACAAACTCATCAAGGTTTTCAAAAAACTTACATAATTTTTCCATACACGTAATCTCCGCAATATATAAAAGTACTCTATTTGCCCGGATATTTAATTACGGAATCCATTGAATATCCTGCAAGCTTATCTCTTCCCTTAAGGCCTTCCAGCTCCATAAGGAATGCAATTTTAACAATCTTTCCACCAAGTTGTTCTACAAGCTTTATGATAGCTTCAGTTGTTCCGCCTGTTGCAATAAGATCATCAATAATTACTACCTTCTGTCCCGGTCTGATTGAATCCTTATGCATCTCTATTGTTGCCGTACCATACTCAAGTGCATATTCCTGTGAAACGGTCTCACACGGAAGCTTTCCCTTCTTACGCACCGGAACAAATGCCTTGTGCATATTATATGCAACAGGAACTCCGAATATAAATCCTCTTGATTCCGGACCTACTACAACATCAAAATCAACACCATCAAGAATATTCTGTAATCCATCTATTGCCAGATGCAGTCCGTCCGCATCCTGAATAACACTTGTTACATCACGGAATATAATTCCTTTTTCAGGAAAATCCGGTATACTTCTTACATATTCTTCTAACTTTTTCATTACAATCTCCATTTCTTACCTGATATCCGGGTATCTTAAGTCTGTATGCAGCCATTAAACCTCTGCATATAACTTTTCCATAAATTCTCTTGTTGCCACTGCATTAGATGGAACTGTGTTCTCAAGCGTAACATGTACATATGGCTTATGTTCCTTAATCTTCTTAAGGAGAAGAGGATAGTTCATCCCGCCTGTACCTGCTGCTATAGACTTAAGTTCTCCATTCTCTATAACATAATCCTTGGCATGCACAACAGCAATATCAGGTCCAAGCAGGTCAAATGCCTGCTCTATAATCTCATCCTGCTGCTTATAATTATCAATACTGAGCAGATTGACAGGATCAAATATTATCTGCAGGTTAGGCGAATTGATTGCATCAAGCACCTTTCTTGCACGCTCCACGTTATATACAATATGCTTGTAAACAGGTTCAATAGCAAATATAACTCCCATCTTCTCCGCATATTCAACAATCGGTCTTACGTTCTGTATAAAAAGCTCAAGTGCCTCTTCTGAATGGTTAGCAGGTTCATACTTATACTCTGTATTAACCGCACCTGTCTCCGTTCCCACGACACCGCATCCAAGCACACTTGCAAAGCGTATATGTGTCTTATACTGCTCAACAATTGCTGCATGCTGTACGCTGTCAGGATTACAAAGGTTCTTGTAGCATCCAAGCACAGCAACATCAACATCGTTCTTGCGGCATAATTCCCTGATATAACATGCAAGCCCCGGTGTCATTGTCTCAAGTGCCGGGTTGAATTCTTTTATTGATTTATTAAGCGCTATATGCATACAGTGAAAGCCCTGGTTATGTATATTAGGTATAAGCTCTGCGAGCGGTGCATATGCAACATCATGCGCACGAATTCCTATTCTCATCGTATATTAACCTCCGTACAATATTAGTCTATTACCTATTAATTATAATATAAAACAATCATAAAAAAAAGAGCAAATATATAAATATATTTACCCTTATTCTCCCGAAAGATATTTGTGCGCAAGCGTCTTTGTATTCTTTATCCAGTTCTCTTTATACAGCTTCACAGGCGAAGATTCGGGATGTCCCGCCATCCACGCAGTAAGCTGGAGCCTTCTCATCATTACGAATGTATCTATCATCCCTATGTCCCTGTCAGAGAGTGTCCTCACCGCGCTATATCCGTTAAGCCATGCATCTTTGAGGTACGGCACGATTGCCCTCTCTTCCATAAAGCTTACTGATGACGCAAAATCACTTACAAACCATCCAAACCCACAGTCATCAAAATCGATTACTCTCATTGAATTATCGTCATTTGCAATAATAATGTTGGCAAGCCGCATATCTGCATGGATAAGTCCGTAATTTGCATTATTTATGCCATAATCCGACAGTCTCAGCTTTATTATATCAGACGCTTCTGACATTACGTATGCCGAACACCTGTCTATATCCTTTCTATCCTGCCACCTTCCCCAGTCAACTTGTTCTCCTATTATATTTTCGTAGTTAAAATGCATTCTGTGAATGGATACTATATCTTTCCAGGATGCAGACTGTATATGCATCCACGCTGTCATATGTCCGAGTGTTTTAAAGCATTCCAATATCTTTTCATTGATGCATTCTTCAAGACATACACCATTAATATATTCAAACATAATGCAGTAATATTCAACTCCATCATCACCAATGATGCTCCGGATGCAGCTTCTATCAAGTGACGGCAGGACTTTTGCAGGATTTATCCCATGTCCGTATCCGGCAAGTGCATCTATCCATCTTACCTCAGAAACAAGCTCAGCCAGGGTATGATACCCCGGCCTGCTTATTCTAAGTACTGCGTCCGTACTTCCCGTCATTCTGTTAATAATTGCATATGATGCATTCTCAGAGACCATTATCATCTTTGCAATGTGTGTGTGCTGCCACCCGTATAACGGAAGCACTCTCCCGGCAATTCTGTCTGTAACGGTTCTATCCTCAAATGCCATTCTAAAGTGACCTCTTATAATGTAAATTTGTTAATTGAAGCCTTAAGTTCCACTGCAATGTTATTAAGCTTCTCTGCAGCACTTGCAACATCTTCCATAGTTGTGTTAACCTGGTCTGCCGATGCAGTTACTTCCTCTGCAGCCGCAGCTGACTGCTCTGACACATTAGCTATATTCTCCATGCTGTTAACAACAGTAGTCTTGTTATCTGCCATGTTGTCGTTGAGTTCACCAATCTTGGAAAGTCCTTTAATAAGCTTACCGAGTGATTCCGAAATCTTATTAAAGAGCTGAAGCGTCGAATCAATTGTCTTACTCTGCTCTGCCTGAAGCTTATTACTCTCTTCAAGTGTATCATTAACCTCACCTGACTTAGTTGCAATCTCAGCTATGATAGCCTTAATCTCATCAGTTGATGTTCTCGACTGTTCTGCAAGCTTACGAATCTCGTCTGCAACAACTGCAAAGCCCTTGCCAGCCTCTCCGGCTCTTGCTGCCTCGATGGAAGCATTAAGTGAAAGAAGATTCGTCTGCTCTGTTATATCGGCAATCGCATCAGATATGTAGTTAACCTTCTCTATGCTCTGAAGCATCTCATTTATAATCTGGCTTGATGCCTTGGCATTCTCTACAGTCTTGTCTGACTTTTCAACAAGCTCCTTAACAACATCCATGCCCTGTGCACTAAGCTTGTCAGCCTCTTCTGACTCTTGGTTGATATTCTCAACATAAGCCTTAGTCTCTTCAAGACTTGCAGCAAGCTTATCCACTTCACTGTTGGCATCCTGTGTACTCTGAGCCTGTTCCGTAGCTCCCTGGGCAACACTCTGTATTGCCAGTGACACCTGGCTAGTTGTCTCCTTTGTATTGCTTGAAATTCCGGAAATATTCTCTGCTACTCCAAGTACGACCGTGAACTTATCATTAACTTCATGAATCAGTGCAGACACCGCCTCTACCATATCATTAAAGTTAGCCTGAAGCTCTCCGAGTTCATCATTACGTGTCACATCCATATGTACAGTAAGGTCACCCTTTGAAATCTTCTCTGTAGCACCCTGAATCTTCTTAATAGCCTTGGCAATTGAGAATGCCACGAATATTGCAATTGCTGTTCCGATGAGTGCACCTACAACAGCTGCTATTATAACTGTATTAAGAAGTGCTTTCTGGCTTGATGCGTTCTCAACACGGCTCTGTATAAGCCCTACAAGCTTCCATCCCGTAATCTCATCCTGAAGAACTGTTACATAATAGTTCTTACCATTAATCTTTTCTTCATAGCTTACAGCCTCATTATCATCTGATGCTTCTGACCAGCATTTAAGATTTGAAACACTGCCCTGAACTGCATCGTTGGCATCATTATCAACAATTATATTGCCGCTGCCATCTACGAGGAGAACATAACCTGTATTCATAAGACTGATATTCTTCACATACTCTTCAACGGTACTGAAGTCAATATCCATGCCGACTACACCGACCACTTCATCATTAATCTTAATCTCCTGTGATACAGTCATAATCTTAGAGCCTGCAGGTCTGTCAGTCTGTGACTGTGTATCTGTATAAGGCTCTGTAAACGTAGCATATATATTAGCTCTCTTCTTGCTTCCGATACACTTTGTATACCAGTCCTTAGAAGTATTGTTAACACCTGTCTTGATTTCCTTAGTCTGCTTAACCTTGCCCGTTCCCGGATCATTCCAGAGGTAAGCATTAAGCAGATATCCTGATTTTGTTGAATAATACGCTCTTACCGGATTCTCAGTAACCTTCAGTGACGCAACAAGTGAATCCTGGATTGCACTGACATTCGTGTCAAAATCACCCTGATCCTCAAGATGTTTTACTTCCTGTTTACGGGTAAGCAGATCGACAGGAATACTGATCGTATTCAGGTATGTCTGAAATCCGTCAAGTGCCTCATCAAGCGTCTGCCGGCTTGTAAGCTTCATGTTATCGTCAAGTATTGCCGTTACACGATTGTCTACAAGTACAGCACTAAGAATCATCGATATAAGTATAACAAGCAGGAAATATGCCACAAGTTTTACTCGTATAGGCGTCCTGATGCTCCTGATACCTGTTCCTTTGATACCTGTTCCTTTACTACTGTTTTTCTTTTTCATTTTCCTCTCCGTTCCGGCATCACCGATGCCAAATCCATTCATATCACCAATCTATTATATTTTAACAGAAATCCATTGAACTTACAACCTTTCAAATGATATCCGGCTGCACTCATGCTGACATGCACAATAAAACATATTGACAATATATTATCTGTTGTAATATACTTTAATGGTTGGTTTGAATATAACACATACATCACATGCTGCCGTAGCTCAGTGGTAGAGCACTTCATTGGTAATGAAGAGGTCGGGGGTCCGACTCCCCTCAGCAGCTTTTTCTTATTTTGGAGCGTATGCGCTGAAGCGCATTATCTACTGATTTGGGCTGTTTATTAAGCAGCCGTGCAATCGCAACATAATCATTACCGTCAATATAAAGATCAAGGACCTGTTTCTCATATTCACTGAGGCAGGTCCTTATTGCTTCATATATTACATCAACGCGCTCCTTGTCAATGTACATATTCTCAGGGTCCTGAGCCGAAGACGCTACAACCACATCTATAAGATGAGTCTGCGGTTCATCATATGCCTCCTCATCAACCGCTACCGGCATATCAAGAGAAAGCGACTCATTAAGGAGCTGATACTTCTTGCGGTTGGATTTTGCTACTGCAGTGCACATATTCCTGTTTATGCACATACTTGCAAATGTTGCAAATGAAGCCTCCCTGCCTGCGTCATAATCCTGCACCGCCTTATACAGACCTATCATGCCTTCCTGAATCAGGTCCTCTTCATCGCCTCCGGCTATATACATTGCATGTGCCTTGCGCCTTACACAGCCTTTGTAACGCTCAAACAGCTCATCTATGCTATCCCTGCTGCCATCCCTGTACATCTGTATAAGTGCTTCATCACTAAGCTTACCAGTCAAAATTCCCCCTTGTACAAATAACATTTATAACATTCTCTGTCTTACTATCTCATAAGCAAGTACTCCCGCAGCAACAGAAGCGTTGAGTGAGTCTATATTGCCCTTCATAGGAATTGAGGCCGTAAAATCACACTTTTCACGGACAAGACGGCTCACACCTTCACCCTCTGCACCTATTACAAGGCCTATAGGACCTTTGAGATCAAGATTATACATAACCTCTCCATCCATAGCCGCGCACACAAACCACATTCCCTCTTTCTTGAGTTCCTCAATTGTCTGTGCTATATTGGTAACCTTGGCTACGGGAGTATAATTGATTGCCCCTGCACTTGTCTTTGCGACCGTAGCAGTAAGACCTACAGCTCTCCTCTTAGGAATAATCACACCATGTGCTCCCGCAAGGTTAGCTGTTCTTATTATAGCCCCAAGATTATGCGGGTCTTCTATTCCGTCAAGAATAAATATAAACGGCGGTTCGCCTTTTTCCCCGGCTGCATCAAGAATATCCTGCACCTCAGCATATTCATAAGCTGCGGCATATGCAATAACACCCTGATGTTTACCTGTCTCAGACATTGAATCAAGACGCTCTTTAGATACAAAATTAATTATTGTATCATGCTTCTTAGCTTCACGTATTATTGTCCTTACAGGGCCATCCTGACATCCGTCAAGCACAAACAGCTTATCAACCGGTCTTCCCGAACGCAATGCTTCCGTGACGGCATTACGTCCTTCTATTGTAAGTTCTTCATATCTCATCTGCATCCAACCTTTCAATAATACCTGCCCTGATAAGTTCGACCATTCGCACATACCTTCCCTGCAGGTACAGATATCCCATAAGTGCTTCAAAACCGGTTGCGCGTCTGTAATCTGCAACAGTAGCATTCTTTGCCTTTGTATAAGACTTGGCATTGCGTCCGCGCTTATACACCGCATGTTCCTCCTCATCGAGCATAGGCTCTATAACGTCCATCATATCTGACTGTGCTTTGGCCCTTACCAGTCCGTCAGCCATTCTGTTAAGCTTATTAACAGGCATGTTGCCTTTGCCAAGCAGATATGTCCTTATCACAAGGTCATATGCGTCATCACCTATATACGCAAGTGTAAGCGGCGAATATGACATGACATCAACCTGCTTTACATCGAGCACCTGCCTTATTATTCCAATGAAATCCTTATTATCTTCCACAATCAGCTTCTCTTCCATCTCACGCCTTCTCTTGTATCCTCAAGCACAATGCCTTTGTCAAGAAGAAGCTGCCTTATCTCATCAGCTCTTGCAAAATTCCTGTCTTTTCTTGCCTGCTGTCTCTCCTGAATAAGATTGTCTATATCTTCATCCAGAAGCTCCTTCTCACTTACAACTTCAAGTCCTAGTATCCCGCATGTTCCGGCTATCTTATCAAGGACATCCTGTAAGAACTTCTTTGAGTCTGATGACTTGCACGACGTATTGGCAAGCTTAACCATATCAAATATTGCCGTTATTGCATCAGCTGTATTAAAATCATCATCCATTGCATTTTCAAACTGCTTAATCATGCCATCAAGCTGCGCAAGAATATTCTTTTCTTCTTCTGAGACTTCCCTGTCCTGTGCATTGTCTATCATATGGTTAAGATTGCCGGCTGCAGTTGTAATTCTCTCAAGACTGTTCTTTGCTGACTCCATAAGCTCCTCGCTGAAATTAAGCGGATTGCGGTAATGGGCACTAAGCATAAAGAATCTGAGTACCTGAAGATCATACTTAGCTGCTATATCTCTTACCGTAAAGAAATTGCCAAGTGACTTTGACATCTTTACATTATTAATCTTGAGGAATGCATTATGCATCCAGTATTTTGAGAATTGCACACCATTAGCTGCTTCGCTCTGTGCTATCTCATTCTCATGATGAGGAAATATAAGATCCTCTCCGCCTGCATGTATATCTATGCTCTCTCCAAGATACTTCTTGGCCATTACAGAACACTCTGTATGCCATCCCGGACGTCCTTCACTCCATGGTGATTCCCAGTAAGGTTCTCCTTCCTTCTTAGGCTTCCAGAGTACAAAATCAAGCGGATCTTCCTTTTCTTCTCCGCCTGCGACCTTAATATCCCTGTGTCCTGCCTCGAGGTCATCAATATTCTTCTTGGAAAGTTTGCCGTAGCCCTTGAACTTTCTTGTTCTGTAATATACAGTACCATTGACATTGTATGCATATCCTTTATCAATAAGGGTCTGTATAAGTTCAATCATTCCGTCTATCTCTTCTGTTGCAAGGGGATGCTTTGTTGCAGGCTTAACATTCATTCCTGCCATATCCTTCTTACATTCTGCGATATATCTTGTTGATATCACATCAGCTGTAACACCTTCTTCATTGGCAGCCTTAATAATCTTATCATCAACATCAGTAAAGTTAGATACATAATTAACTTCATATCCCTTATACTCAAGATATCTTCTTACAGTATCAAAAACTATCATTGGACGTGCATTGCCGATATGGATAAGATTGTATACTGTAGGCCCGCACACATACATCTTCACCTTGCCTTCTTCAAGTGGCACAAATTCTTCCTTTTTCGCCGTAAGTGTGTTATATATTTTCATGTTAGTCTTCTCCTCCACTCTGCGCATTCTTGTGCGCATCTCTGCGCAATTCATTTATCTCTCTCTGAAGTCTTACATTCGCCGCCTTAAGTGACTCTATATCATTCATTACAGGGTCAGGAAGATGTATCTGGTCAAGGTCATTAACCCTTACATCATTCTGTATTACAACTCTTCCCGGCACTCCGACAACAGTTGAATTATCAGGAACATCCTTAAGTACAACCGAGCCTGCACCAATCTTAACATTGTTGCCTATTGTTACCGAACCCAGTATCTTGGCACCTGCTCCTACCATTACATTATCACCGAGCGTCGGATGTCTCTTGCCTTTTTCCTTACCCGTGCCTCCAAGTGTCACTCCCTGATAAAGTGTAACATTATTGCCAAGAATGGCTGTCTCTCCTATTACGACTCCATGTCCATGATCGATAAAAAGGCCTTCCCCAATCCGTGCACCCGGATGAATCTCTATTCCGGTCTTTCTTGCACACCTCTGTGATATCCACCTTGCAAGGAAGTAATGCTTCTTAAGATAAAGCTTATGAGCTGTCTTATACTTTATTATTGCTTTAAAGCTCGGATACAGAAAAACTTCCGCTGACGTCCTTATGGCAGGATCACGGTCCTTAATTACTGCCATTTCCTGTTTTATAAATGTTATCATTCCCATGTCTACATTCCGCTCCTGATTATTGCATTAATATGATATGCATTATGCTCACTTATGTGCATTGCTCATTTATGTGCATTATGCTCATTTATGTGCATTTCATATCATATTACATAGCTTTCTCTTATCGTCTTGTACAGCCCTGACATCCTGCACATCCGCCATCCGAACCTGTTACATAGGAATTCTCATACATATAGTTAGCTACAGAATTAATACTTGCAACAGCCTGTGCGCTTATTCCTTCACCATTTCCTGTAAATCCCAGACCTTCTTCCGTTGTTGCCTTAATATTAACTCTGTCGGTATCTATGCCGAGTGCGCCGGCAACATTCTCTCTCATCCGGTCAATATAAGGGCGCATCTTTGGTCTCTGTGCAATTATTGTTCCGTCAATATTCTCTATTATATAGTTCTTATCCGCAAGCATCTTTCCGACAACCTTAAGGAGTTCAATACTTGATGCTCCCTCATATTCAGCTGCCGTATCCGGAAAATGCTTACCTATATCTCCGAGTGCCGCTGCACCAAGAAGCGCATCCATAATTGCGTGCAGAATAACATCTGCATCTGAATGCCCCAAAAGTCCCTTTTCATATGGTATCTCAACTCCGCCCATTATAAGCTTACGTCCTTCAACGAGCTTATGGACATCGTATCCCATTCCAACGCGCATAAATTTCCTCCAAAAACAATCCATATAGAGTTTATGCTATACGTTTTCAGGGCTGTTGTCAAGGGCATGATGTCCATTTTTCTGATTAAAAAAAGCATCTGAAGATTCTTCTTCAAATGCTTCCGTTAGTAGCGAGAGGGGGATTTGAACCCTCGACACTACGGGTATGAACCGTATGCTCTAGCCAACTGAGCTATCTCGCCATATGTAATTAAGTTGCTTAAGGATTCGTTGTAGTGGGGCCTACAGGGCTCGAACCTGTGACCCTCTGCTTGTAAGGCAGATGCTCTCCCAGCTGAGCTAAGACCCCGTCTGCAGCTGTCCTATCGCGAACTTGCTTTGCTATTATATAACCATATAAGGGCATTTGTCAAGCGCTTTTTTAACTTTTTCAAAAAAGTTTTTTTAAAAAAGTTTTTACATTCTCTTGTGCAGTTCTGCAACTGTTCTGCTAATCTCATCACGCAGCTTAGTCTCTGACTGTGGGAGCTTCTGAAGTATAGTAAGCAGATCTGCCGTATCATGGTCATCTCCTACCTGTCTGAGTGTCTCACATGTTGCAAAAACAACATCTTCATCCTTATCATCAGCCAGTCTTAAAAGCAGGTCAATTGACTGTTGCGAATCCGACTTGGCAAGTGCCTTGGCAAGTGCAAGCTTGTTCTCCTTGGTATCGAATACATACTGTGAAAGTTCTCCCCAGTCATTCCTCTTAATCATCTTTTCCATCTTTTCCTCAGGCGTCTTCTTTGCAAATAACATAGTCTGCTCCAATCCGAGGTGTAATATTACATCTCTTTTTATTTTGACTATATTATAGCACCGTTTGTCAAGATTTTAACATGGTGTAATGTGTAATTATGACGGGTCAGCCTACAGGCTTAGCGTGAAGTCTGAAATTACCTGCCGTCTCGTATGTCGCACAAATCTTATCTGCCATACATACAATCCACGCTTCCCTGTTATTAGGCGGAATTATTGTGAGCGGAAACATATGCTTAAGTATAATATCCGCTTCCTTATCTGATATATTATAGTCCTGCATTGCATTACGCAGTGCATGTCTTGGATGATAGAATCCATGCAGTCTGTGATTCTTGTTCTTCTCGTGCCAGTCATACAGGAAATAATCATGTAAAAGTGCGCCCTTAACAAGTGCCTTACGATCAACCCTGATGTGAAGCCGGTCTGCAATAAGGAGGCTTACATATGCAACATTGCGGCAGTGCTTGAATACCGACACCGTACCGTGCTGTATATAGTTATTAAGCTCTCTATACCTTCCGTCCTTCTTGAGTTCCCCGATGGCAGTGCTTATCTCATCTGCATACTCTCGATTCATTAAAAATATCCCCTTTCAAAACAAATCCCTGGCCTGCTTCTTTCTCTTATCAAGCCTCTTCATTATACGTTCCGCTATATAGTTACCGCTGTATCCGTATGCTATACCCAGAATTATCCCCGCAATTACATCTGTAGGATAATGAACAAGCAGATACAGTCTTGAAAATGCAATCTGTGCTGCAAGCACCAGCGCCGCAGTTCCTTCCTTCTTCCTGTTAAGGAATAATGCGACTGCCGAACCTATCGATGCCGATGTATGCCCTGAAGGGAATGAATAATCCCTCGGTTCACGAATCTTAACATTAAAGCTCTTATCCTTCCAGAATGGTCTTGCCCTGTCCACTGCATTCTTAATTATCGTGTTACTGAAAATAAACGAAAATAACAGGGCTATTGCCATAGAAAGCCCGCTCTTCCTATACTTGTCAGACTTGACACATCCGGCAGACAGTGCAATCCAGAATCCGCCCGCATCACCCATTCTCGTAACAGTACGCATAAGTCTGTCTGCAAGTGGGCTGTGCCGGTCTTTAAGCCAGTGTAGAAATCTCATCTCCCAATTCATAATATTCATTCTTCCTCATTACGCTTCTTGAGCCCTATAATCATCTTATGTGTCTCATCCATCATATTATCAAGGGCAGCACTCTGGTCTGCGCATTGCTTGAGTCTGTCAGAAATCTCACTGTACTCATCATACATCTGCAGATTCTTCTTATACCTTATCTTATGTTCAAGACTTGCCCAGAAATCCATGGCAATTGTTCTTAACTGCACCTCAACTTTCATAAAGCGCTTCTCATTAAGCAGGAATATAGGTATCTCAACTATAAGATGAAGGCTTCTGTATCCGTTATCCTTAGGATGCTTTATATAATCCTTAACTTCGAGGACCTTAACATCATCCTGCTTGGCAAGGCTGTCGGCAAGCATGTATATATCTTCCTGAAATGCACATATTACACGTACACCTGCTATATCAAACAGATTCTTCTCAATAGATGCAACGTCCATTGGAATATTCTTACGCTGAAGCTTCTCTACTATGCTCTCAGGTGACTTGAGCCTTGACTTGATTGTCTCAATAGGATTAGACTCACGTCCTCTTGAAAGCTCTACGTTAAGCACGTTAAACTTAGTCTCAACTTCCATTATGGCACATCTGTAGTATGCCATAAGTCTTCCGTATTCACTCGCATCTGATCGTATATTCTTAATAATATCAAGGAGCTGGTCATTCACATTAATACTGAGTGCCATAAGCTCGTTATCATCAACCACTTTTCTTTCCTCGCAATCAAATTCTTTTTGCGAATATATTTTATCAAATTCCACACTACTTTTCCATAGATATTTGCATTTTAATGCATTTTACAAACTTTTTTCACAAATCACATGCAAAGCAAAAATCTCCCCAAAGCATTCATCTTACGACTATGCTTTGGGGAGACCGGCAATTATTCAATATTCCGGGCTATATTAACAGGCTGCGTGCCGGCTGTTACTGTATAGCTTTGAAAGCGCCCTCAAGGTCCTCAATAATATCATCAATATGCTCTGTACCGATTGAGAGGCGGATTGTGTTAGGCTTAATTCCCTGATCTGCAAGTTCTGCCTCGTTAAGCTCTGCATGTGTTGTTGAAGCAGGGTGGATTACAAGACTCTTAACATCTGCAACATTAGCAAGAAGTGAGAATAACTGAAGGTTATCAATAAACTTCTTAGCTGTATTATCATCGCCCTTAATCTCAAATGTAAATATAGAACCGCCACCGTTAGGGAAATATCTCTTATAAAGTTCCTGCTGCTTTGGATCATCTGACACTGAAGGATGGTTAACCTTCTCTACAAGCGGATTGCTGTTAAGGTACTGTACAACCTTAAGTGCATTCTCTACATGACGCTCAACACGGAGTGAAAGTGTCTCAAGTCCCTGAAGGAATATCCATGAGTGAAGAGGTGAAAGCGTTGCACCTGTATCACGAAGAAGTATCGCACGGATTCTTGTAACGAATGCTGCAGGACCTGCTGCCTGTGCAAAGCTGATTCCATGATAGCTTGGGTTTGGCTCTGTGAGCTGTGGGAACTTACCTGAAGCTGCCCAGTCAAACTTACCGCCGTCTACTATAACTCCACCGATTGTTGTTCCATGTCCGCCAATGAACTTGGTTGCTGAATGAACAACGATATCTGCTCCGTGCTCAATTGGTCTGATAAGGTATGGTGTACCGAATGTATTATCAATAACAAGCGGAATCTTATGTGCATGTGCAATTGCCGCAACAGCTTCAATATCTACAACTTCTGAATTAGGGTTGCCAAGTGTCTCAATATAAAGAGCCTTAGTATTGTCCTGAATTGCTGCTTCAAAGTCAGCCGGATCTGTAGGGTCTACGAATGTAGTTGTTACACCGTAATCAACAAGAGTATGTGCAAGAAGGTTATATGTACCGCCATAGATATTCTTTGCTGCTACAATGTGGTCTCCGCTAAGTGCAAGATTCTGGATTGTATATGTAACTGCTGCTGCGCCTGATGCTGTAGCAAGTGCTGCCACACCGCCTTCAAGAGCTGCAATTCTTCTCTCGAATACATCCTCTGTAGGGTTAGTAAGTCTTCCATAAATATTACCTGCATCCTTAAGTGCAAATCTGTCAGCAGCATGCTGTGAATTGCGGAATACAAATGATGATGTCTGGTAAATAGGTACAGCTCTTGCATCTGTTACCGGATCAGGCTGCTCCTGTCCTACGTGAAGCTGTAATGTCTCGAATCTGTAATTTCTGTTATCTGCCATAGTCTTTTTCTCCTCCATAAATGTTTTAATCAGATTATATTATATAGTTATCAGACTTCTCCATCTGCCACTGCACCAGATCCTGAAGTGTGATATTATCTACAACACTCTTTATCGCGTCATTAAGCTTTTCCCAAAGAATCAGTGTTACGCATTCATTCCGCCTCTCACAGTCATTCGGTTCATAGTCAAGACACGCTACAGGGGCAAGACTGCCCTCCGTGAGCCGCAGAATCATTCCCACAGTGTATTCCTTCGGCTCACGGTTAAGCATGTATCCGCCCTGCGGACCTCTGATGCTTCGCACAAAGCCCGCCTTATTAAGTATCGATATTATCTGCTCAAGATATTTGTCTGATATTCCCTGTCTCTTCGAAATATCCTTAAGCCTTATCGGCTCTCCATTATTATTGACGGCAAGGTCAAGCATCATTCTGAGCGCATATCTTCCTCTTGTTGAAATCTTCATTCTTTCACCTCTTCACTGCATCTGTTTAACGGTTGAACAATGCAGTTGAAAGGTATCTGTCACCTGTATCAGGAAGAAGTACTACTATATTCCTGCCTTTATTCTCAGGTCTCGCCGCAACTATCTCTGCCGCATGAAGTGCTGCTCCCGAAGATATACCTACAAGTATTCCTTCAGCCTTGGCAAATTCACGACCTGCATCAAATGCATCCTCATTCTCAATTGTTACTATTTCATCATAAATCTTGGTATTAAGTACATCAGGAACAAATCCGGCACCAATTCCCTGAATCATATGAGGGCCGCCCTTGCCTGTTGAAAGCACCGGTGAACCCGCAGGTTCTACTGCTATAACCTTAATATCAGGATTCTTAGACTTAAGGAATTCTCCGATACCTGTAACTGTACCACCTGTACCTACACCTGCGATAAATATGTCTACATTGCCTTCTGTATCTTCCCATATCTCAGGTCCTGTTGTAGCCTTATGTGCTGCTGGATTGGCAGGATTAACAAACTGTCCCGGTATAAATGAATCAGGTGTCTCCTTAGCCAGTTCTTCAGCCTTAGCAATTGCACCCTTCATACCCTTAGAACCTTCTGTAAGAACAAGCTCTGCACCATAAGCCTTAAGGAGGTTTCTTCTCTCAATGCTCATTGTCTCAGGCATTGTAAGAATTATTCTGTATCCTCTTGCTGCTGCGATTGAAGCAAGCCCGATTCCTGTGTTACCGCTTGTAGGCTCGATTATAACCGAACCTTCCTTAAGGATTCCTCTCTGCTCTGCATCATTAATCATTGCAAGTGCTACTCTGTCCTTAACGCTTCCTGCAGGATTAAAGTATTCAAGCTTGGCGAATATGTTAGCTTCAACACCTCTCTTCTTCTCAAAATTATTAGCATGTAAAAGTGGTGTCTTACCTATAAGTTCCGCTACGTTCTCATAAATCTTTCCCATGGTATAATTGTCTCCTTTCAATCCCCTGAATATTCAATGAACCATATAGAAATTCCTTTTCCCTATTCTCATATAATTCATACTGAATTAATATGAAATCTATGTTTAGGATTATACCATGTACAAAGCATTTGTCAATACTTATTTCAAAAAATATTTCACGAAAAATATTTCATTAAGTTTTTAATGTTTTTCCGCTCATCCCAGCGCTACGTCAAGCATCATCATTACAGTAAAACCAAGTCCGAACATAAGGGTCGCCGCATTGCTGTGCCTGCCTGCCGACATCTCAGGTATCAGCTCTTCTACCACGACATATAACATTGCCCCGGCAGCGAATCCAAGAAGATACGGCAGGGCCGGAATGACCAGCCCTGCCGCAATTATTGTAAGAACAGCTCCTATAGGCTCAACCACTCCTGACAGTGCCCCATACAGAAATGCTTTCCATGTTCCTACTCCTTCTGATTTTAATGGCAGGGAGATTATCGCACCTTCAGGGAAATTCTGAATTGCAATTCCAAGAGAAAGCACCACTGCTCCCGTCAGGGCTATCTGTGTACTTCCCGCAGCCCAGCCTGCATAGACAACTCCTACTGCCATTCCTTCCGGTATGTTATGCATTGTAACTGCAAGCACCAGCATTGTTGTCTTTTTAAGCTTACTTCTGATTCCCTCTGCCTCATCGCTGTACATATGCAGATGTGGGATGATATGGTCCAGCAAAAGCAGAAAAAGTATTCCTGCCCATATTCCGGCAAACGCCGGTGCAAAAGCCAGTCTTCCCATCGACCCGGACGCTTCTATCGCCGGAATTATAAGACTCCATATTGATGCTGCTACCATAACTCCTGCCGCAAAACCCGTAAGTGCTTTCTGTATTCTCTCATTCATGGCATTTTTAAGTAAAAATACGCTTGCAGACCCGAGTACTGTTCCGGCAAATGGTATAAGCACGCCTTTTATAACTTCTGCATTAATGTAATTCATATATTAAAGCTTTGCAAGACTGCTGCCAAGTTCGCGGCAGACCTTAAGATCTGCATCTTCCGGCATCTCCTGGCAGATTGCACTCTCCCCTCCTATAACATTGGCTCCTGCTGCCTTCATTCTGTCTGCCCATGTTCTCATCCATTCGCCGTCTCCCCAGCCATATGAGCCGAAGAGTGCGATTGTCTTGCCTGCTGCAATCTTTTCAACTTCACTCACAAACGGTTCCATCTCTGAATCCTCAAGCTCTTCTGCACCCATTGCAGGGCATCCGAGTGCAAATCCGGCTGCATCCTTTATATCACCGATATTGGCTGAGCCTACCTCCAGAACATCCGCCTGTGCTCCTGCCTCCTCAATTCCTGCTCCGATGGCGTTAGCCATTGCCAGTGTGTTGCCTGTCTGGCTCCAGTAGATTACATATACCTTTGACATTTTCAAATCCTCCATATAATTTTCTTTATCTATGCATATACGGCAATAATCTGCCTCATATCCATCCCGCCTGATATTTTCTCAAGGATATCCTGTTTTGCTTTTTCAAAGCTGTCAAACAGCCTGCATTTCTCTTCCGGCTTATCATAAACCTTCCAATACCCTGTATATAATGACTCCTGTCCCCGTTTCTCAATAAAGCCTTCCACATCCTCCGCCGGATAATCAAGGAGAAGTCCAAGCTCATGTGGAAAATCTTTATTATCGGAAATATATCTTCTGTATCTTGTTTTGAATACAGGAAGTATCTTTTCAAGTTTACAGTCTTCATATCCGAATTTCTTCATAAGTTCCGATGTATGTTCACTTTCAAGATACGCTCTCAGTTTTTCTTCATTATACATAAGCATCGTAATTCTTGTGTCTGTCATCACAAGTACATAACAGCTTATCTTAGTTCCTTTTATTATCTGCATAAGCTGCCTGTAATATCCACGGTCAATCGTCATCAGATTCGATGCTTTAAGCCCCGCAATAAGAGGAGCGCACTGCATTGCCGTCTGTGTATTCAGATTGTTGAGACTAAGCTTTTTTATAAGCTCATATACTTCGCTGCTCATGTGTCGGACTCCTTTCTGTCTTTTAGTTAGTTATAACTAACCTTACAGTTAAATAATAACCGCATTGCTGCTTTTGGTCAACACGGCTATTATTAGTAATTTCTCAATTCAGGCAAAATTGACCTGCAATTGAAAAATATTTGATATGTAATTTACATTATTACGCTCGTCGGAGTTCCCTTGTACCAGTTAATAAGATTGTCCGCAGCTATTTCTATTGCCCTTATCTTAGCTTCGGGAGTTGCAAATGCAATATGCTGCGTTATTCTTGTCCATTTTCATTCTGCCGTAATATGATACATCCAGTTCCGGACATACTGACAGTTTTTCTTTCCAGATATCAAGCAGCTTTTCTCTTGTGAGGCAAGCACTTCCCTTAATGCATCAAGGAATATCCTGTTCTGATGCGGCAGCCCTATTGTCACTCTCATATACATCCGAGACATGCCGTAATATCCTTATTTGCCACACTGTAGCCCACACGCAGTCCCGCCATCCCGTATATCTTGGAAAATGTCCTGAGCACTATTACATTATTTCTGTCATTTACAAACCTGAGTGCGCTCTCATAATTTTCCTCTGTAATCCAGTCATAATACGCCTCATCTATCACGCATATTACATGTGGAGGCAGCTTTTCCACAAATTCATCAAGCTTCCTGTTATCAACCAGCGTTCCTGTCGGACTATTAGGGTTACATATAAAAACCAGCTTTGTTTTGTCCGTAATCGCATTATATAATGCATCAAGGTTCGTACTGACACCATCTGATGAATGTGCTTCGGCAAGCTTTGCACCGAATCGGAACGGGAGCTTATAATAAAGCATATAAGTTGGCGAACATACAAGCAGTTCATCATCATGATTGAGAAATGTTTCACATATTGTCTGTATTGCCGCATCCGCACCGCAGTACATTGTCACACATTCCGGTTCTTTCCCCACATATTCTGCCACTTTTGCCTTAAGTGCAAGCACAACCGGACGCGGATACAGATGTCCGCGTTTTATCTCATCATGCTAAAATATAAAAGCTCGACAATTATGCCGGCATGGAAATGCTTACGAATGGCTACGATTGAAGGTGCACGTGCAATAGGCATTGACAAGCTTGTCGGTTCAATTGAAGTCGGTAAGCATGCGGATATAATATGTGTTGACCTAAACACTCCAAGTATGGCTCCGGTCTACACAACTCCTATGCGTAACATGGTTCCTAATCTTGTATACAGTGCGCGCGGCAATGAAGTTGCAACTGTTATTGTTGACGGACGCATACTTATGGAGGAACACGTACCGGTGACCTTCAACGTACAGGAAGTAGTTTCCAATGCACAGCATCACGCCGATATTATAGGCGAAAAAGCTGCTCCGCTGTTCAACGAGATTCATGGAATGAACGCAATATATATGGAGGAAGACAAACTTTAACCATAAAAAGCCGGATGCAATAATCAATTGCTAATTTATATTGATTATTCTGTCCGGCTTTTATCATGTTCTTTTAATAATTACTACTCATCTCATGCATCATAATCATCAAGGAAATGATGTCTTACACCCTTCTGCTTGTATCCGACAACTGTATCAATATTAACATTCTCAACGCTCTTGAATATATTGCCTTCCACAAATGGATTAACTTCCTTAAGGCTTCTTATGAGTTCCTTGACTTCAACTCTCTTGGAACGGTTTTCATTATTATTACATGTTGTACATGTGTCCGTAAACTTACATGCACACTGTATAAAATGCAGGTTATTGTAGTCTCTCCATGCCTTAATATCATCTTCCCTTACAAGATATAACGGACGTATCAGTTCCATTCCCTCAAAATTCGTACTGTGGAGCTTAGGCATCATAGTCTGTATCTGCGCTCCATAGAGCATTCCCATAAGAATCGTCTCAATTACATCATCATAATGATGTCCGAGTGCTATCTTGTTGCAGCCAAGTTCCTTTGCATAACTGTAAAGATGTCCTCTTCGCATCCTTGCACACAGATAACATGGTGACTTCTCTATATGATATACTGACTCAAATATATCTGATTCAAATATCGTAATCGGAATATTGAGATTACGCGCATTATCCTCTATTACCTTACGGTTTTCAGGGCTGTATCCCGGATCCATTACTATGAACTTAACCTCAAAAGGAAACTTGTTATGAATCTTCAATTCCTGAAACAGCTTGGCCATCAGCATTGAGTCCTTGCCACCTGATATACATACGGCAATTCTGTCACCTTTCTTAACGAGCTCATACTGATTAATCGCCTTGGTAAACTTGCACCAAATTGATTTGCGGAACTTCTTACGGATGCTCTGTTCCACATCCTTGGCAAAGTCCATTGCCTGCTTCTGCTTTATGTCATCAAGCAGCCATGCAATATACCCGCCTTCAAGACTTACGGCATCCAGCCCTTTTTCATTAAGCTCGTCAGCCACATCCTCACTTATTCTTCCATGCATGCAGCATATGACAAGCTTTTTTGAAAAATCTATATTCTCATTATCCATGATATCTTCCGCATGTACACATATTGCTCCCGGCATTGCGCCGCTGTCTATGTCTGATTCATCCCTGATATCTATTATACTGTAGGTATCCTTGTCAAGCTTCTTTAATTCTTCTAATGTTATTCCCATCATCTTCTCCGTTCCTGCTGATATATATTCAGATTTCTTTTAACAGTATGGCTCTTGCCACCCCGCCATACTTTTTCTTAACTTTCATTATTCTGTATCCGCTTCCCCAAAATGTATTCAGGCTTGGTTTGTTATACGGAGCTGCCGTTGCCATAAGATACCTGTATCTGTTATTATCAATCTGCCGTTCGCCTTCTTCAAGCATTCTCTTTTGCAGATGATGCCCCCTGAACTTACTCCGTACAACAACTGTATCCATATGCACTACTTTTAAAAGTTCTTCCTTAGTAAGTCCTATATCATTACCAAGATTATCTTCTGATTCCCCGGGATATTCAAAAACAAATATTCCTGCCGGTTCCATTGTCATACTTTCTTTGTGATATGCAATAAGTGCAAATCCCGTATCTTCAATATTACGCCTCACATAGTCAATATCACCGCATACAAGGACTGACTTATCTTCAAGCCCGGAATACACTTCCATCATCATGTCATATATAAGACCGGCATCATCCATTGACGCACGGCATATTACAAAATCATCATTATAATAATTATATTTTTCTTCCATAAATGCTCCTATACTGATATAAAATATCACATCTGATGTACTATGTACAAGATTTCCATGCAACATTCTTTAAAATACTGTATAATGATACTGTTGACTTTTGTATCCATCATATTATATCAGAATATTCAGATAAAGGACCGGTACGCAATATGACATTACAGCAGTTAAGATATATCATAACAGTAGCTGAGACTGGAACTATGACTGAGGCTGCCAACGCACTGTTTATATCACAGCCAAGTCTTTCCAATGCAATACATGAGCTTGAAAAAGAGATGGGCATCAGGATATTCGACCGTACTAACAAAGGTATCATTGTATCAAAGGACGGCGAAGCCTTCTTAGGTTATGCCCGGCAGGTTGTAGAACAGGCTAACCTCCTTGAGGACCGATACAAGCATGGCATTGGCGGCAAGCAGAGATTCTGCGTATCAACCCAGCATTACTCATTCGCTGTCAACGCTTTTGTTGATCTGATAAAGCAGTTCGGTCATGACGAATATGACTTTAGTATCCGTGAGACCCAGACTTATGAGATCATAGATGATGTAGCCAAGATGAAGAGTGAAATCGGGGTTCTGTATCTTAACAGCTTCAATGATACTGTTCTTTGCAAGATACTGAAGGCCAACGGACTTGCCTTCAATGAACTGTTTGTGGCACAGCCTCATATATTCATAAGCAGGCACAACCCTCTTGCAGGCAGGAAATCAGTTACAATGGATGAACTTGCGCCTTATCCTTATCTCTCATTCGAGCAGGGTGATCACAATTCATTCTACTTCTCGGAAGAGATATTCAGTTCTGTTGAGCGTCCAAAAAACATACGTGTACGTGACCGTGCAACATTATTCAACCTTCTCATAGGTCTTAACGGCTATACTGTATGCAGCGGAATAATCGATGAAGAACTCAACGGTGCTGATATTATTGCAATTCCTCTCGAAGCTGAAGGCAATATGCGCATAGGATACATAACACATGAAAAATGCATTCCAAGCCGTCTCGGAGAAGTATATATTGATGCATTGAAGCGTTACTGCCTGTAATTGTCATAGCTTTTTTCTATATCAAACTGTAATTCAAAAGTATTTTTCTTATATCCGTTTTCAATCTATAATACATTCTGACAACACTCATACCAATCCCAATTCTGCAGGCACAAAGTGCCGCAGATATTCATGACCTTCCGATTAAGTTCTGATATAAACACAATTCATGAAGGCTCCGTGGATTCGTATGGCAATAATAACAGGGATACATATGTAATTCCCGGACAGGAGTATAAAATTGAAAACATCAGTTATTGGTTACCCACGAATCGGTTCACTTCGTGAACTTAAATTTGCAGAAGAAGCATATTTCAGAAATGAGATATCTGAAACCGAACTCCGCCAGACAGCCGGCACACTTCGCAGGGCTCACTGGCAGTCACAAAAAGATGCCCTTATTGACTATATACCATGCAATGACTTTTCATTCTATGACACAGTCCTTGACACCGCAGTTTTGTTCAATGTAATACCGGCAAGATATAAAGCTCTCGGCCTCTCCGTTCTTGACACCTACTTCTCAATGGCACGTGGTTATCAGGGCTCTAATGGTGATGTCAGAGCTCTTGCAATGAAAAAATGGTTTAATACTAATTATCACTATATCGTTCCCGAAATCGATGATGATACAACAATACAGCTTACAGGCACAAAACCTCTTGATGACTATCTTGAAGCACGCAAAGCCGGAATTAATGCCAAAGTCGTAATCACAGGTGCTTATACATTCCTTAAACTCGCAAGATATACAGGACAATATTCTGCAGAGCATTATGCCGGTGATCTTATAAATGCATATATTGAACTGATTGGCAAATGCTCCGGGGCCGGTGTATCATGGATCCAGTTTGATGAGCCATTCCTTGTACATGATATGAATGATGCTGATATTAAACTATTCAGCAGAATATATGATTCTATTCTTGCCAATAAGCAGAATTGCAATATTCTCTTGCAGACATACTTCGGAGACATACGCGATATATACAGCAAAGCCGTAACAATGCCTTTTGACGGAATCGGTATTGACTTTGCAGAAGGCCGTCAGTCATTATCGTTAGTAGAAAAGTATGGCTTTCCTTCTGATAAACTGCTTTTTGCAGGTCTTGTCAACGGAAAAAATATATGGAAAAATCATTATGCCGTCACTTTAGACACTCTCACATTGCTCAAAAAGCTCACAGGTGATAATAATAATATAGTTCTCGGTACATCGTGTTCTCTCCAGCATGTACCTTACACACTGGCTAATGAAAGCATACTCGGTCATGAATACACAAGCCACTTTGCTTTCGCAGTGGAAAAGCTTGATGAACTCCGTGAATTAAAGGTTCTTGCTGACCTTGATTCTTATAATGATATTCCTGAATATGCTGCCAATTGTGAATTATTCGCCAATGGCCGTAACTGCGGCAATGAGGCTGTTGCAAAACGCCTTACGGAAGTGACTGACAATGAGTATACACGTCTTCCAAAGCGTGCCGAACGTCTTAAAATTCAGAAAGATACTTTCAGGCTGCCTGTACTGCCAACAACTACAATAGGTTCCTTCCCGCAGACAAAGGCTGTCAAAGCTAACCGCTCTGCTTACAAAAAAGGCAGAATATCAAAGGAAGAATATGTTGCATTCAACCGCAGCAAGATAGCTGAATGTGTCAGGCTTCAGGAAGATATCGGCCTTGATGTACTTGTTCATGGCGAATATGAACGTAATGACATGGTTGAATACTTCGGCGAATGCCTTAACGGATTCCTATTCACCGAAAAAGCATGGGTACAGTCTTATGGTACACGTTGTGTTAAGCCCCCTGTAATATGGGGTGATATCTCAAGAGAAAAGCCTATGACTGTTGATTGGTCAGTATATGCCCAGTCTCTTACCTGCAAACCTATGAAGGGTATGCTTACCGGGCCGGTTACAATACTCAACTGGTCATTTCCAAGAGAAGATATCTCACTTAAAGACTCTACAATGCAGATTGCACTTGCCATCAGAGATGAAGTGCTTGATCTTGAAGCCAACGGTATCCGCATTATCCAGATTGACGAAGCTGCTCTTAGAGAGAAGCTTCCTCTCAGGAAAAGCGACTGGTATGATGATTATCTTGACTGGGCAATTCCTGCCTTCAGGCTTGTTCACAGCGGAGTGAAGCCTGATACGCAGATCCACACTCATATGTGCTACAGCGAATTCACAGATATAATTCCGGCAATAGAAGCTATGGATGCTGATGTAATAACATTTGAAGCATCACGCTCCGATCTTCAGATTCTTGACGCATTAAAAGCTGATAACTTCCAGACTGAAGTCGGTCCCGGTGTATATGACATCCACTCTCCAAGAATTCCTTCAGTTGAAGAGATTAAGGCTGCCGTTAACAAAATGCTTACAAAAATCGATTCAGACAAGCTCTGGATAAATCCTGACTGCGGTCTCAAGACACGTGGAGAGTACGAGACAAAAGCCAGTCTCATCAATCTGGTTGAAGCTGCAAGACAGCTTCGCAACGAATTGAAATAATATTAATATACGTTATCGTTCTGCACTCATAAATGTACGATATCTTAATGGCATCATTGTCATCTGCTGCCTTCTGTTGCGGCGTTCTTCTATTGAGACTGAATTTAAAAAACTGCTCCACAGTTTTTTAAATTCAGTCTCATCTGCTGATTCGGTTGTCAGAGCCGCTATACTGTCACCTGATATTCCCATCATAATAACAGGTTCCATATATGCCCTATGAATTGCAGCACATCCCCGGTTCACATCTGCTATAATCCAGTTCTCCTGTCTTAATCTGTCCGCAAAATGATCTGCAATCAGCGGCACAATATTATTCTTCGGAGCAATCCGTGCTACAAGCACTCCGTTCACATTCTCTTCAAATCTTACAAATCCTGTATACTTATGAGCTTCCCTTCCTGCGTATTCAGACATTCTGCACACAGCATTCACATCTTCATCCTGCCTGTAATCAATTACTGATGCTCCCATTCTAAAACCCTTCCGTAAGAATCTGTATATATGCTCTGCCTTATCAGCCCCATCTGATAAAGCCGCCCGCCATACTATGTTATAGACTTCTTCCGACAGCCTGTTCCTTATAGTATCAGCTACTTTTAAAGCAATCCCATAATCTGCCTCAACATCGGCATACTGTACAAAAAGCCTCATCGTTGCACATATATTAAGCTCTACACTGCTTCTCGATGTTCCATATTCCCATGCCTTATATATAGCTGTAAATATTCCATCAACACTGTCCTCACAACGGAATATCATGCGTTCTTCTGCCATAACTTAACGTCTCCAATCGTATCATCAAACAGCGAAAGCTGCCGGTAACTATGATGATGCTCTATCTGATAATTATTAAGCTTCTCCACGCCAATAAGTCCATTCGTTATATAGTCCTCATCTATTCTCGTGTTGTACATCATTCTGCCATTACATGTTATAAAATACAGTGCCCTCTTAAGCACAACTCCCATCTTCTTCAGATCGTCGAATCCCAGT
Organism: [Bacteroides] pectinophilus; assembly: GCA_025146925.1. NCBI lineage: Bacteria > Bacillati > Bacillota > Clostridia > Eubacteriales > [Bacteroides] pectinophilus. The sequence goes on from CP102260.1 coordinate 2,131,739, forward strand.
ATGGCACAACGTCTTGCCTTAACAATTCTCCTTGCGGATGTAACACCTATTCCCGGGACTCTTAGAAGTGTGTAATAATCTGCTCTGTTAATCTCTACCGGAAACAACTCAAGATGGCTTATTGCCCAGTCACACTTAGGGTCAAGCAGCACGTTAAAGTTAGGCTTCTGTTCTGATAACAGTTCATATGACTTAAATCCATAATACCGCATAAGCCAGTCAGCCTGATAAAGTCTGTGTTCCCTGAGAAGCGGCACACCTTCGCCATCAGGCTGTGCCGGAAGGCTGCTGTCATGATTGACATTGATAAATGCAGAATAAAATACTCTCTTAAGATCAAACTTCTGATACAGAGCTTCTGCCACTGTGACTATATGATAATCCGATTCCTCAGTTGCGCCTATTATCATCTGTGTACTCTGACCTGCCGGTGCATATCTTGTATTGGCACCTCTCCCCTTAACTACAGACAGTGCTCCTCCGGGTGATATGTCATTAATATTATGGAGCATGCCGCCATGTTCCGACAGAATGCTGTCAGACATCTCTGCCCTGACATCGGCTGATGCTTCTGCCCCGCCATGTAATGATGCCTTACCATAATGTGCCGAATCTTCCCCAAGCAATATATTGCCATTGGCTATAATCTGCTTCTGTATTCTACGCATAGGCGTAAGAATATTCTTCCTGCTCTTATGTGGTGCAAGCTGCTTGAGACCATCTGCCGTCGGCAGTTCAAGATTAACACTCATCCTGTCCGCGTACCATCCCGCGAGATCTATGTAATCCTGTGAGGCACCCGGGATACCTTTAAGATGAATATAACCACCAAAATTATATCTGCTTCTGAGCATAATTACGGTCTCACACATAAGTCTCATGGTATTATCCGGAGAACCGATTATTCCTGAGCTTAAGAAAAGCCCTTCTATATAATTACGTCTGTAAAACTGCATGGTAAGTGTACATATCTCTTCAGGGGTAAAAGCTGCCCTTACAACATCATTAGATGAACGATTGATACAGTACCGGCAGTCGTATATACACTCATTGGTAAGCAGTATCTTCAGCAAAGAGATGCATCTCCCATCAGACGAAAAACTGTGGCATATTCCACATGCAGCCGCATTACCTATGCCCATGCCGTTGTTCTTCCTGTCAACTCCGCTGGATGTACATGCCACATCATACTTAGCTGCATCTGACAATATCTCCAGCTTTTGTTGTAATGACAATTGTTCCTGTATTACCATATTACGCTCCGTTTCATGATTCAAAACAAATATTTGCAAAATCTGTTATATGCATATTATCCAAACTCAGGTAATCGAATATCTGTTCTTTATAAAGTAATATTAACGCAGTGCTATGGTTTTGTCAATATTAATGCGAATATTTGTTTGCCATTATTTTACATTTTGGACCTACATTTTGGGATTACTAAAAAGACTAAAAAGATTTGTTATTTGCAGACTGAATATATTCTTTTCACGGAAATTTATCTTTTGTATTCTATGAATCTTCAGTAATGTATTAACGCCTGTCAGGATCCGCTAAAATCACAGAAAAGCGTCAGCCATTGCATCATGCCTGCAACAGCTTTATATACTATAGCAGAAATTTTTGCTCTTGTGTTGCTTTTGGCACCAATTGCAGTTTTCAGGTCACCAATTGTTTATTCATCACCAAAAACGCCCCGTTTTATAATCTCTGGTTGTCTTTTAAAGGTCAATTTTTTTATTTTTTTCGCTGCCAATACCAAACTTGCATGCATATAATAAATAAAGACAAAAAGGAGCATCGATATTGGATTATGAATATGCTGTTATCGGCGGAGATAAAAGACAGGTATATCTTGCCGATGAACTTGTATCGCGCGGTCACAGCGTTATATCTTTTGGACTCGAATGCACTGCCGACCATGCGGCATTCTGGGAGATAGCCGCCGGTTCATCCAAATATATAATATGCCCGGTTCCCATTACATCGGATTTTTCCGTTTTTGAGTCAAAGCTTGCTAATACTGATGTAACTATCCGGATGCTTGTTAATCAGCTTCATCCCGGGCAGCATCTTATCGCAGGCTGCATAAGCCCACAGCTTAAATCAGAACTTACTGCAAAAGATGTGTCTGTATATGACCTTATGAAAAATGAAAATCTGGCAATATATAATTCCATCGCAACCGCAGAAGGCGCATTGTGTGAGGCCATAAAAGGAAGTCCTGCTAACCTGTGTAAAAGCCGTTGTGCAGTCCTTGGTTACGGTCGCTGCGGCCGCGCAATTGCAGACCGTCTTAGCGGCATGCACTGTATTACAGACATATATTCCAATGACAGCCGTGAACTTGCTATGGCCGGCTCATTCGGATATTGCTGCCGTACAATATCCAGTTTTGGTCAGAATGCTGCCGTATACGACTTTATTTTTAATACTGTCCCATCCGGTATAATCACCTCAGACATAATACGCACGCTCAATAAAAACACCACAATTATAGATATAGCCTCAGGTGGAGGAACAGATTTCAACGCTGCCGGCATTGCCGGTATTAATGCACATCTGTATCCCGGACTTCCGGGGAAATACGCCCCCATGTCAAGCGGCATAATGCTCGCCGGAATAATAGACTCACTGACATCCGAATGTAATAATTTGTAGTATATAGGCGTTTACACGTCCTGGAAATGGAGCTTAACTTATGTCTTTAAAAGGAAAGAATATCGGAATTGCAATAACAGGTTCATTCTGTACTTACGAAAAAACTTTTACACAGATGGAAAGTCTTGTACGGCAGGGTGCTTCCGTAAGAACTATATTTTCTAATTCGGCCGCCTCATTAGACAGCCGTTTTGGCAGTTCAGATAAGTTCTTAAAGCTTGCCACAGATATAACCGGATATCCGCCAATACTTACAATTCCCGATGCAGAACCTATAGGTCCCGGAAAAATGTTTGATATACTCGTACTTCTTCCCTGCACCGGCAACACTATAGCCAAACTTGCTAACGGGATAACAGACACTCCTGCACTTATGGCTGCCAAGGCTCATCTTCGCAATAACAGGCCTCTCCTGATATCACTGTCAACCAATGATGCTCTTGGCATGAATATGAAAAACATAGGAATACTTATGAACACAAAACACATATTCTTCATACCTTTTGCACAGGATAATCCCGGGAAAAAGCCTAATTCCATGATATCACACACAGAACTTCTTATTCCGTCGATTGAGGCTGCTCTTGAAGGCCGCCAGATTCAGCCGGTAATCGGAGGTGCTCCATGTGTGGAATAGCCGGTTTTTATAATATTAACGGTGGATATTCTTCGGAATCCCCGCACTGGATCAGCATTCTCAACGACATGAACCGTACACAGTTTCACCGCGGACCTGATGGTAACGGGACATATCTGTGCGATTGCTGTGGCCTTGCGCATGTGAGGCTTGCCATTATAGATCTCGTTAACGGTTCGCAGCCACTTGTGAAGAGCCACGGGGGACTGAAATATGCAATTTCATATAATGGTGAAATTTATAATATGAAAGAACTCCGTTCAGCACTCAAGGCAGAAGGCGCCACATTTGACACTGCCAGTGACACAGAAGTCATTCTTGAAGGCTACATGCGCCATGGCAGTGATTTTATCAAATGTCTTAATGGCATATTTGCTGCCGCCATATTAGATGAAAACCATAACCGACTCATTTTGTTCCGCGACAGACTTGGTGTAAAACCTCTGTTTTATACACATTATGAAAACACTCTTGTATTTGCATCTGAAATCAAGGGAATATTTGCATATCCTGGGATACCACACATAATAGACCGCGACGGACTCTGTGAGGTTTTTGCACTTGGTCCTGCCCGGACACACGGCAGAGGGGTCTTTAAAAATATTTTTGAAGTCATGCCAGGACAATGTATAACATTTGAAAATGAACGCTGTGATAAGCATTTTTACTGGAAGCTCGAAAGCCACGAACATACAGATTCTCTCGAAACAACCATTGAAAAAACTTCATGGCTTATAAAAGATGCCATCAAAATGCAGATGTTATCCGATATCCCGATAAGCACATTTCTATCAGGCGGAGTAGATTCAAGCATCGTAACCTCAATATGTGCGGAAGAGCTCCACAAACAGGGATTACAGCTCAATACATTTTCTTTTGATTTTACAGGCAATGACCGTTATTTTAAAGCAAACAGCTTCCAGCCAAGCCGTGACCGCCCATATGTGGAAGAGATGGCAGACTATACGGGAACAAGGCACCGTTTTCTCGAATGCACAAGCAGGCAGCATGCTGATTACCTCTATAAAGCAGTAAGGGCACGCGACCTTCCATGTATGGCAGATGTAGAATCTTCAATGCTCTATTTCTGTTCCGAAGTTAAAAATTATAATAAAGTAACGCTTACCGGTGAATGCGCAGATGAGATATTCGGAGGATATCCTTGGTTTCACAATGAGAACGCATTTTCCACGGACGCATTTCCGTGGTCATATGACATGTCTGCACGACAGATTCTATTGTACGACGAGCTGATAAACAGCCTGAATATGGAAGAATACGCTGATAACGCATACCGGCAGACTATTGCCGAGACTCCGGTTCTTCAGAGTGATTCCGCCAAAGAGCGCCGCCGCCGTGAGATATCGTATCTTAATATACGCTGGTTCATGGCTACGCTTCTTGACAGAATGGACAGAACAAGTATGTATAACGGTCTGGAAGCCCGTGTTCCTTTTGCAGACCACAGAATTGTCGAATATGTATTTAATGTACCGTGGGATATGAAATGCGCCGGAGGTGTAACCAAAGGTCTTCTCCGGCACGCCGCAGCCGGACTCCTTCCCGACAATGTCCTCTGGCGCAAGAAAAGTCCTTATCCTAAGACTTACGACCCTTATTATGAGAAAATGCTTGCCGGCAAACTCCGTGAAGTTGTATCAGACACAGCCTCGCCAATAAGAACTCTGCTCGATATTGCCAAAGTAAACAGATTCATTGAAGCCCCATCTGATTATGGCAGGCCATGGTATGGACAATTGATGGCCGGTCCGCAGATGCTCGCTTACATGCTTCAGGTTAATTACTGGCTCAGTGAATATAATATAAGCATAGAATACTGATAACAAAAAAGGCTGTGTATGGAAACCTGCACCATATAAAATACCGGTGCAGGCCTGCATACACAGCCCTAATATTATATCAGTCATTGAACAAAAGCTTTACTTTTTCCATTGTCGCAGCATATACTCCATATTCTTCCTGTGCCTGCCGGAAATAATCCATGGCAGCCTCTTTGTCACCATTCTCGTTAGCGTTATAACACTCAACTGCAAGATGATGCAGTTCATCATGCACACGACCTGCTTCAGCAAACACCGGATTGCTTCTCAGATAATCCTTATCTTCCGCATTATACCAAAGACCGAACTTACATCTCTGGGGTCTGTTAAGATTCTTAAGTTCAAGTGTCTCAAATCCGGCAATCATATTATAAAGTCTCCACGTAAATATCATGTGGTCAACAATATATATATCTATCCACTGGCTGTTGGAAAGCTTCGCCTGCTTTCTTGCAACATTACCTCTGATCTTATCTATCGTCCTGCTTATGGTATACATGTCTCTTGCAGGATCCTGACAGTGCTCAATAAGCGACTCCGAATCTTTTTCTACATTGGCAAGCTGGTCAAGAAATATCTTTGCGGAATCATTCTGTGTCGTTGTCTGTGCAAATGCATCATCAATCTGATCCATTATCGAGTTCATTGAGTCACCCATATTGGCTATATGCTTATCTGACTCATCTGCATTAACCTTACATGCATCAAGTGTATTGCGAAGCTGGCTCATCTGCGTAACAAGCACATCAATGTCACTTTTAATTGCAGACACATATTCTGATATTCTGCTCATCGACTTCTGCGTGTCAGATGAGAGCCTGCCTATCTCATCAGCCACCACACTGAATCCTCTTCCGTACTCTCCTGCCTTGGTTGCTTCTATCTTGGCATTGAGTGAAAGGAGCTGTGTCTTGGTGCTGAGCGAGGCCACAAGCTTCATTATGTCATCAATCTGTTCTGCCTTTTTCTTAAATCCTTCGAGTGCCTCACAGGACGATAACAGTTCTTCGTAACTGCCATTAACACTGTTAACCGTATCACGCATTATTCTGCTGCACTCCTCAGACTGTGCATCCGCTTCCTGCACATTCTGCTGTATGTTGCCAAGTATATTCTCACTCTCAGCTATTGAATCCGTAAGTTTCTTACTGTCTTCCACAATTGTTGCTATAGAGCGCTTCTGGTTAGCTGCAATCTCAAGCAGTGACTTGACATTACTGCTGTTGCCTATAACACTCATTGCATTATTAAGGTCCATTGCAACCTGATTATCTGCATTGATAAACTTCTTAAGCATCTGGCTATAGGCTTCGGTAAGAGGCTTACTGCCTTCCTCTGCCGCATCCGGAAAGATGTATTCGTTGCGTGCTGCCGAATTCATATAGGAAATAATCTGCTCTGTCTCGTCATCCTGTTTCTTTGCATGTAATATCATATATTATCCCCCAAGCATATTGTATAATCATTCATACAATACACAGTACAAATTTACATAATCATTAGGATAATAGTACCACAATTTTGCTGTATTTGCTATATTAATCGTTATATATTTCAATGCACCATAAATACATCGTGCATTCATAAAATTACAAATGCATTATCTCAATAAGAAATATTCCTGCCAATCCATAATATGTAACAACTGCAACGAGATCATTAACAGTTGTGATAAGCGGACCTGATGCTACTGCCGGGTCAATATTTACCTTATCAAAGATAATCGGTGTTAATGTGCCTATAAGACTTGATATCACCATTGATATAATCAGCGCAGCTCCCACGCATCCTGCTACTGCCAGCGCATATATCATATTTTCATGCTTAAAAAGCATTATGTATCCTGTTATGAATATGAGTGCCATTGCGCCAAGAATAAGTCCGTTGGCAAGTCCAACTCTCATTTCCTTAAAAATCAGCTTAATCTTCTGTGCAAATGAGATATGCTCATCCATAAGCACACGGATTGTTACGGCAAGCGACTGTGTACCTACATTACCTGCCATGTCAAGTATAAGTGACTGGAAGCACACTATAAGTGTAAGCTGCTGCACAATATTCTCAAATACGCCTACTACCGTTGACACGCCCATTCCAAGGAACAGAAGAAGTATAAGCCATGGAAGTCTTTTCTTAATACCTACGGTTATAGGTTCATCCAGATCTGATTCCTCCGAAAGACCGGCAAGCTTGGCATAGTCATCGCCCAGCTCATCATCAATAATATTAGCGGTCTCAGAAGCCGTAATTACTCCGACTATGTGCTTATCCCTGTCAAGTACCGGAATTGAGTCCTCCTCATATTCCTTAAGTTCCGAAGCACAGTCCTCAGTCTCTTCATCAGCATACAGATAAGGGTAATCCCTTACAATAAGTGTTTCCAGACTGTCTTCTTTTTTTGCTGCAAGAAGTTTTTTAAGTTCAAGTATTCCGTAATAAGTTCCGTCCGGTTCAATAATATAAAGTGTTTCAATGTTATCGTGATTCCTGGCCTGCACAAGCAGCTGATTCATTGCTTCCTTAACAGAATCAGTTCTGTCGATACAGATAAAGTTTGTAGTAATGTGGCTTCCAATCTGTGTTTCTTCAAAAATGTACTTTGTCATCATAATTCCATACCTCTCTTTCCGTTATTACGAGGTATTTTTCAAAAAAAAATGCCCCGTTGTACGGAGCATGAAAAAAATCAGACACAACAATCAGACCAGCCGCAGCAAATAAAACCGCAGACCGGTAGCGTGTTCCGAATTATAATTCATGTTCCAACTTCGATAACTACTATCGCAACTGTCCATTTGCTGCACCTTCCTTCCGACTTCTTTAAAGTCATGTTATTTTATCCTCTGCCTGCTATTTTTGTCAACCCCCGGAATCAAAAAAATCCATATAACTGAACTGACAAAAAGCAGCATAGGATAATAAAGCTTAGGTATTATCTGCATCGCAGATATCTCATATCCAAGTTCTGCCACAGCTGAGATGGCTACAAGCATCTGTGCTCCGTAAGGGATTATTCCCTGGGCTATACATGAAAATGTATCAAGCAGCGATGCGGATTTTCTTGGAGTTATCCCATAATTATCAGCCATCTCAAGTGCAATGGGATTCGCCATAACTATTGCAACGGTATTATTAGCCGTCGCAATATCCATTGCGCCTACAAGCAGCCCTATTCCAAGTTGTCCGCCTTTATTACCTTTAAACATCTTCCTTATTCCTCCAAGAAGAGCCTCAAAGCCGCCATTATCGCGTATAAGCGCACACATTGCAGCCACCAGCACCGCAACCATACACGTCTCAAACATGCCAGATACACCGGAGCCTATTCCTGCCACAATGTCAGCAATTCCCATATGTCCGGTAATAAGCATAATGCATATTCCCGACAGAATGCCTGTAATCAATACTGCAAATACATTAAATCCGGCAATTCCTCCTGCCATAACAAGTACATAAGGAATTATCTGTACAAGATTGTAGTTATGCCGGACGCCTCCTGCAATGTCAGTTCTGAATGAAAGCACAAGTATTATAATAAGCGCTCCGATTGCCGCCGGAAGTGCTATAAAAAAATTCTCCCTGAACTTATCTTTCATCTTACATCCCTGGCCATTGCATGCTGCTATTGTCGTATCAGAAATAAATGACAGATTATCTCCAAACATTGCACCACCCATTACAGATGCTACACACAATGCCATGTCAAAGCCTGATGCTTCCGATACTGCAACTGCTATAGGCGTTATAAGTGTAATCGTACCAACTGAAGTTCCCATAGCCGTTGATACAAAGCATGCAACTGCAAATAATACTGCGACAGCATATTCTCCTGGAATAACCGACAACATAAAATATGCAACGCTCTCTGCGCTGCTTCTTCCGACAACTCCTACGAATACACCTGCCGTAAGAAATATAAGAAGCATTGTGATTATATTTTTGTCAGCCATACCATTCGCCATTATCTGAAGTTTCTCATCAAATGAGGCCTTTCTGTTCTGCATGCATGCAACAAATATTGCTATCATAAACGGCACTACAATCGGTATATTATAGAATCCCATCGGAATCTTCAGTACATATTCAAATAATACTCCTGTTCCAAGGTAAAGTATTAAAAATACTAAAATAGGCAGCAATGCTGCTATATTGGATTTTTTCATAACAATCTCCATTTCTTCTGATGACACAACCGTGCTGCAAACATATACTGCCTATTATACATTATTAATTTTTTGTTCTCAACTTATTCTTTGTTGATTTGATTTTCATTGAGTTGATTTTTCCAGGACTGATTACTTACACTGTCTGCCCTTTGCAAATGTTACAACAAATGCACCGATAGCCGCTGCCATGCAAAGTGCCCAGAATACAACTCCTGTTGTATCTGCTGTCTTAGGGCTTGTTACCTGTGCACCTGCCAAAGTTGTGCTTTCTGATGCGTTATCTGTAACATTGCCGTCAGCACTTCCTGAACCTGCTGTCATCTCTACCAATGCATACTTACTGAAATGTGACGCATCAAATGAAACAATTCCATTATTAATCACAGCATCCTGATATACATTGTAAGTAAGGTCATATATCTTGTACTCAGCCGTAGAAATATATGCTAAATCAGAAGGAAGTGCAAACTGTACATTAACTTTATATCCAGGTGCTACCTGCGCTCTCACGCCGCCCGAATATGGGTTAATGTCCCATCCAAGCTTTGCATTAATTCCATTATTGTTAAGCATCACAATGTCGTCATCTGACATATTGCCTATCATCCATACTGTATCTTCAGGCAATGCTCCGTTTTTAAAACTGAACTTCTGGATTATAATTCCATTGGAATCCGTCTTCTGACTTACATTAATACTGTCTGATGAAGAATCATCACTGTCTGTATCATCAGAATCACCGGAAGCTGCAGTCGTACTCTCTGTTGAAGCTACAGTCGTACTTTCTTCAGGCTTATCAGAGCCTGTCACAACAATTCCTACATATGCATTTCCGTTATCAAAAGCTAATGTAACCATATGCTTTCCGGTACCAATAGTATCAATCCATGAGGAATTAAGAATAATCTCTGTACACTTATACGCTGATGCAGCTGCGCTGCCTGATTCAGGTGCTGCCGCAAAGACTGCTACGGCATTCGAAGATAAATAGCTGTAGCCTGTCGCTGCCGGGGTCTCTGTTGTTACTGCAGGTGCCTCTGTTGTTGCTGGTACCTCAGGCTCAAATCCTTCCGGATATCCAACCGCCTTAACAGACTTAACCGCATATTCAGGTGCCACTTTGCCATCGACAGCAACTGACTTAAACTCATCAGCCGGTGCCTCCAGCACTATGCGCCAATCTTCTGCGCAGCCGACGGTATACCTCTTACTGTTGCCGATGAATACATCGTACATATCAGCTGCTTTGACCTGTCCTGCGTTAAGCGAGCTTACAAGTCCGCCTCCCGCAAGTACTGCCGCCATAAAATACGTCAGTAATTTTTTAGTTCTTTTGCTCATTATTAATCCTCCTTTTACTTATTCAGGGGTACTCCCCTCCGGCATACTGACCTGCCGGGATTTATATTTATCTGCATTAAGAGGCAACGCTTTAATTATTAATGCAGCTAAATATCATTTTTAATATCAGTCAAATGTTTTCGGTTCACATCACTGAACCATAACATACATAATAACTGATGCCAGACAAAATACTGTCAGCATGAATACGATATATTTATTAAGTTTACAGGTATTCATGACTATGTTTCTGAATCTGATTTCAATAGTATTCTCACACATTCTGCCAAGAGCTGCACCCGCCATAACGGATAACAGCCCCATATAGCGGTAATCCATGCTGCATCCGTAAGGATATTTCATATAGAAATACGTAACGCTCGCATACATAAGTACGCTTACAACAGGTACGGCATAATATGCAATACTTTTATTTTTCAGATGTATCAACTGATAAATAAAAGCAACCACTGCAATAAATGTTATAAACAACGCTGCAAACAGAAGTACTGCCGGAATTATTGCCGGAACTTCATATCTGTATTCACCAAAAAGTGATGATTTCAGATAATATGCAGGTGCATTATAGTCATTAAAGACATCCGCATATGGACCTTTCATAATATTATCAATTGAAAATGTAAATATTCTTGCTGCTATCGAACGGTCTCCCGTATACAGCTTAGAGCGGCTTCCGCCTATATCCAGAACATATCCGAGAGGCTGACCAAACATCCTGTAATTACGAACGCTGTACCATAATCCCAGCGGCAGGCTTATTAAGCCAAATACTATATAGCGCAGCATGAGCATTTTCCATTGTTTTGCGTCTGTTTTAACAGTCTTTACAAGCCTGATTACAAACACAACTGCGGTAAACAGTGCAATCACTCCGACAGATACCTTGGTCATGACGCCAAGTCCGTATATAACTGCCAATAATACTGTATTCTTCCACGAACAGTCATTGCTCCATTTTATTGTGTACAATACTGCAAGTACCATAAGCAGTGTACTTAATGAATCAGGTGTCAGCATTCCGGCTGTCATGTAGAATACAGGCGAACATGCCACTAATGCTGTTGAGATAACACGTCCCCTGCCACCTATGCCACATTCTCTGCAAAGTGCATCTGATGCCGGCAGCATAAGACATGATGCCGTACATGCCGCTGTCCTTGCAGCATCAGCAAGTTCATACGCCGATGAAGTATTAAGAATTGAATTAACAACAAATGACATCAGGCTTCCAGCAATATAAAAGAACGGCTGCTGGTAAAACTGAAGTTTATTGCTTAAAGGCAGCCTGTGATACTGCATCAGGTTAAGAATATACGCCGCATGGCCTCCTGCATCAGCATCAAATCCCCACAGATCATGCTGTCTTATATTACATGGCGTATAAAGCATGTATCCAATCCTCATTATTATTCCGGCTGCCATAATTGCAATAATAATCACATCATAATAATGGATATCACGGCATGTCATAGTTCTGACATTAACGGAAGCTATGACTGCTGTTAATGCAAGAGCCATGCACATGGCAATCTTTATATATAACCGGCTCTGCTGCGCTCCGGTAAGATGTGCAACGACATACGAAGCTATAACAGTAATCACTATAACTGCTGTCGCGACAGATGTTTTTTTAATCTGATTCATCACACAAACCTCCATCCCGGCAGCCACTTGAGTGCAGCATTTATATATTCACGCGGCACATCCGCTCCTGATAATACAGGATAAAACATCGCAAAAAGCGCAATTGATATTATTGCTGTCACAATCATGACTTTCTTCCGCTTTGAACCATCCCTGATTCCTGTCCTTACCGAATATGATATCATCAGCACAAGAATACTCAGGCAGGTAAGATAATGATATATAAACACAGTCCTCTTAACAAACATCCACGGAATTATCAGAGATGCATACGCAATAACAAGCATTGCCGATACGCGGTCTTTTTTTACACTCCATCTGTATATCTGATGAAAAAATGCCACAATGCCTCCCCAGCACACGACAGGCCCCGCAAAAGTTGCAACACTGCTTATGCTTCCGTCTCTATTAACCGTAAGCGCATCAAGCAGTGACTTTTTGTCAAATATCCACTCATACCACTCCGATGCATACGGATGCTCAAATATAGTTTTACTGTGGTATGAAAGCATAAGCTTTCCGTTAGAGATAACATGCTCTATAGCATTTTTATCTGTATATACCTGCGCAAACTGGACATATGAGAGTGTATATATGATAAGCGGAATAATTATGAAGCATGCCAGGCACTCAGCCCCAAGCCTTAGCCAGTATGCGTTCCGGCCGCAATCTTTGTTCATTTTAATGACTTTGTTGTTCAGTATGCCATCATTGCTTCCCAGAGTATTTTTCTTGTTCAGGCACCACAGCAGAAAAATAATTGCCAGCCCTGCCCCCGCATATATTCCCGTCCACTTGACAGAAATTGCGGCACCCGATACAATTCCGTCCAAAAGAAGATATGCTCTTTTTTCCGTCTGCATAAATGCAGTCATAAAGTAAAACATTGCAATGATAAATACCGCCGCCATAATATCTATTGTGGCAATCCTCGACAGCGTAAAATGCATAAACTCTGTCATCTGCAGAAGCATTGCAAATACTGCACATTCCCTGCTTCCGGTGATTCTCAGTGCAAATGCATACACAAGCGTAACGATAAAGCTGCCGCACACAACGCTCATAAAACGCCATCCAAACGGATTCATTCCGAACATTTTTATTCCAATTGAGATTATTGTCTTACCAAGCGGTGGATGCGTATTCTCATATATCGGCAGGTCATTGGCAAATTCATATGCCGTCCTTGCATGATATACTTCATCAAACATAGTCCTGTAGTAATATGTCTCATCCTCAGGATAAAGCGCCTGCTCATCAAACAGTTTCATATATGCACCTGCATTCTGCGGAAGGATTTTATTACCCTTGTCATCAAAGAATATCATCTCACCAACATATGCATCATTATCGAGAAATACACAGCCAAGCACTTTCTGGGTGCTGTCAAGCTTAATCTCATTCCAGCAGTATGCAGCTGTAACTTCCTGTCTGCTCTTAAAGACATTCCATGCATCATCCTCAAGCTTTGAAAATGAAACCGTTCGCTTACCTTCATATCCGAGAAATATCTCTACTTTTGATATCGTTACATCTCTTCCAAAATCAAGCACCACATCCCTGTTCCTGTCAGCCTGAATGTGAAGCTGGCTTGATGGTATCGTATGCGTTCCAAGCCCTGTAATTCCCATTATAAAAAATGCTAACGTACCTGTTATCATTATCAGGGCATCCACGCACTTAAAGCCTGAAAAGCCACAGTCCAATAAGCCTCTGCCAGTGGCACCGGAACCTGCTGATTGTGTCTGCAGCTGCAATATTCTCAAATCATTACCGGACATTCCTATCAATACACTCACCAGTGCTGCAACCATCAGAAGAATCGAAAACACCAGAAGCATTGGCGCATTTCCGCTGTTATCTGCAAGCATTCCGATATACTGTCCATCAATATCCCTCGCAAAAAAGAACATAAGCACTGCCATTCCGCTAAAGCAGTACAAACCAGTTCCGTTCTTAATTCTGACAGGCACTGACCTGACAATATACAAATATCCTGCAAGCAAAATCTCCGCAGCCAGTATGTATGCTGCTCTTCTAATGCTTCCGGATGCTGCCGCTATAATTGTTCCCGGCCAGAAAATATATTGCATGGCAACATTACCTGCTGCGATATTAAGAACCACATATACAACCGCGTCCACCGTAACACATATAAGCTTTCCTTTAATATTCCCAGGTGACATCAGCAGTACTGCACATCTTGTAACCGCATACCACATGAAGCGGCTGAACCTGTCGCTGTTATTATATTGTTTGGAAGTACATCTGTCTTTCCAGAAATATACCCATATATAAATTACAAATATAACTCCAATTGCGTAATATGTTGAAGCCAACTCTCTCTCCCCATTCCTGTCAGTTAACCCGTATTCATTCTTCGTAATATAACCAATGCTTACGCAGCGTTAATGCTACGCCGTTGCCTTATCCTCATGATACGACTGCTCTGTATTAACATTCCATATATTGCTGTTGTCGCTGTCATTGGCAAGAAGATTGCTGACCGCTTCCATTGCGGTAAGCATTGAATGATCCATATTGTTGTAACGATGCTGTCCATTCCTGCCGATGCAGTAAAGCTCATCAATATCATCAAGCCATCCAATAACCCTGTCTATTCTGTCATACGTGTCAAAATATGCCGGATATGCCTTTTCAACACGCTCACAGTGTGTTGTGATTATCTTTGTATCATTATCTATGATATTCATCTGCTTCAATTCATTCACAGCAAGTGAACTCCACTCTTCATCCGATCTGTTCCATTCTTTATCATCACCGCAGAAATATTCAAGTCCCATCCACACTGTTGACTTAGGATTCTTAACAAGATATGGCGACCAGTTATTAAAAATCTGGATTCTACCCATAGTAACTGACGGCTCCTGAACATATATCCAGCAGTCCGGAACAATATCACCTACAGTTGCATAGTTAGTTTTATTCTTGAGATTAATCCTGTCGACAAGCACACCTATCGTCACAAAGTTGCGGTACGGAAGTCCCTCGCTTATGCTTCTGACATCTGCCGGCACGTTGTTCATGCCTCTTATAAGATTTTTAACAGGCATACTTGAAAATATCACATCTACGCAGAAGGTCTTCTTCTCCCCACCGCATACACATTCAATTCCCTGTACACTCCCATTTTTCACAATAATTCTGTCAACACGGCAATCCGTTATAATACGGCCTCCCATTGTCCTGAATCTTTACGAGGCACACTCCCATAACTGTCCCGGACCATATTTGGGATACTTAAATTCTTCTATAAGCGATGTCTCTACATTACTGTTTTTTATATGCAGAAGTCTTCCAAAACAGTCTTTAAGCACCGCTGCCACAGACAGCCCCTTAACTCTCTGTGCACCCCAGTCTGCCGATATCTCTGAAGGATGTCTTCCCCACAGCTTGTGTGTATAAGATTCAAAGAACATAGAATAAAGCTTTCTGCCAAATCTGTTAATATAAAAATTCTCCAGTGATGTCTCGGGAAGCTTATGTATACATGCCCACAGAAAGCTGAAGCCTGCCTGAATTGTTGTTACAGGTCCCATTGCACATATCGTATTAAGATTCATCTTCACCGGATAATCAAAAAACTTCTTATTATAATAAATGCGTGAAACCCTTCTTCTCAGCAGCATTACCTCGTCCTGCTGCTCCGGGTCGGGTCCTCCTTCACTGCAATGTACGTCTCTCGAGGTTGCTATATCATCAGATGACGGACTTCCCTGCATCTTAAGAATCTCTTCCCACCATCTGTTAACTCTCTCATCCTTTGAAAAAAAACGGTGGCCTCCCATATCCATGCGGTTGCCCTCATGGTTGACTGTACGTGATATTCCCCCTATACTGTCGCTCTGCTCAAGTATCACCACATCATATTCATCCGAACTCTTAAGCAGCTCACAGCCCGCCGTTATTCCCGCAGGTCCTGCCCCTATGATTACCGCTTTCTTTTTCATACTCTCCTCCATTATTCAGACAAAATGACACCATGACAGCCTGTCTGACTCTGTCCGACTAATCCAAACCATAACTGCA
The DNA here is from genome assembly GCA_025146925.1 of [Bacteroides] pectinophilus. NCBI lineage: Bacteria > Bacillati > Bacillota > Clostridia > Eubacteriales > [Bacteroides] pectinophilus. Next base: position 2,148,100 of record CP102260.1, read on the forward strand.
TTTATATTACTATATTTATTCCCACATTGGAGCGTTATAGTACGAAACGACATAATACAGTACGAAAAGCACTGTGACACAGACTGTCGCAGCTACTCAGGCAGCTACTCAAGCTGTTACTGTGGCATCGGAGGCGGCTGCAGAAGTTCCGGCTCAGTCAGTTACAGAAGAAGCTGCATCTGCCGTAACAGCTATTGACTACAGCAATTTAAAAAAAGTAGGTTGGTTCAAATACGTTCCGGGTGAAGAAGCCGTACTTTCTGATTTTATAGATAATGTCGGAAAAAGAACAGTTGCATACGGCGAAACTATTGACCTGAGTGATTGTATGGACTTTTCACAATGCAGCGGTGATACAATATTAAGTATTTCTTCCAACATACTTTCATCCCATTACAAAAAGACCTGAGCCTCACGGCTCAGGTCCCTAATAATATAATAAATACATACCATAATACAGATATTTCCGGATTGTTCCGCGCTGCGCACTCCCACAAACCTTATCTGTAATTTTACAGTGCCTTCTTGATTGCATCCATAAGTTCATCATATGTCTCATATGCAGGAAGCTCAGGATTGTCCTTCTTAATCTGCTCTGTGCTTCTGAATAAGAAGCCTGCCTTGCTTGCCTTGATCATGCCAAGGTCATTGTGGCTGTCTCCGCTTGCAATTGTGTCATATCCGATTGACTGCAGAGCCTTAACTGTTGTGAGCTTTGAATTCTCAATTCTCATCTTGAAGCCTGTAATCTCTCCGTTGTCAGCAACCTCAAGTGTATTGCAGAATATTGTAGGCCAGCCGAGCTTCTTCATGAGAGGTCCCGCGAACTGTGTAAATGTATCGCTTATGATAATTACCTGTGTAATGCTTCTAAGCTCATCAAGAAATTCCTTTGCACCAGGCATAGGGTCAATCTTTGCAATTGTCTCCTGAATCTCCTTAAGTCCGAGTCCGTGCTCCTTAAGGATTCCAATTCTCCACTTCATAAGCTTATCATAATCCGGCTCATCCCTTGTAGTTCTCTTAAGCTCCGGAATACCGCTTGCCTCAGCAAATGCGATCCAAATCTCCGGTACAAGTACTCCTTCAAGGTCAAGACATACAATATTCATTCCCATCGTTCATCCTCCACTTATATACAGGCGTCTGCGCACTGTTTAGTCAACTAAAATCATTTGTAAGTATACATTATTCAGCCTGTGTGTGCAAGTTATTGCTCAAATTATCTTCACTCAGATTATGGTTCTCCGGCTGTTTTATACAGTTGTCCTCAAGCCTGATATCCTCAAGAATATACTGTTCGTGTGCCTCCTGCACATTATAAGCGTTGATGCATTCGCACTGACACTGCCTCATCATAATGTGTCCCGCATACGAAAGCGGAACATCGCTGCGTCCCTGCAGATTGAAAAACTGCGTCCACGGATTAATATTTATAAAATTATCCGTCCTGCCACTCACATCCTCAATCAGAATATATTCATAACGCTGGGGCGTATCAGGCCGCATCTTAAGCCACAGAAGATTATATCCGTCCTGCACATTGATTCTTCTCATTATGATATTTCTGTTATGCACCGACTCAGAGCCGCACGTCAGACAGCCATGACAGAATCCGAATGTGCAGTCTTCGATAATAATATTCTGATTAGCACCATTCTCCGGTGCCTCATCCGCCCACGGTCCCTTGCCGCCCTTGAGTGCCACGGCATCATCATTGACCTCCATGCGGCATCCCTTTATAAGCACACAGCTGCATGCATCAATATCTATTGCGTCAGTGCTTGGCGCTTTCACGGGCGTTCTGGGGCTGAATATTGAACAGTTGATGTATCTGACATGACTACATTTGTAAATGTGATTGGTCCAGAACTGCGAATTCTGCAATCTAAGCCCTGCAACCGTAACATTGGTACAGCCTGATATATATACAAGCCGCGCTCTCTGTTCGTCCTTATTGGTGCAGGCAGGATTCCAGCTTCTTCTGAGCCAGAAGCTCTTCCATGACCTCAGACCGCTGCCATCTATCGTTCCTTCACCGCACATCGTGAATCCGTCAATTCCGTCAGCATTTATCAGGGCTGCATAATATATGCAGTTCTCGCCCTCTATGCGAGTCTTAATTACCGGGTAGTCCGATATATCATCGCTCCCCTTGAGCATTCCATCCGCCTTAACATACAGATTAACGCCCTGTCTGAAGAACAATGCTCCCGTCAGATAAGTGCCTTCCGGAACAACAATCACACCTCCGCCATTATCTGCCGCTGTATCTATCAGCTTCTGCAGCTGCTCCGTGTGTATATTTCCGTCAGCATTTATTCCGTAATCGGTAAGTATATACTGCCTGCCAAGCTCACCAAGCTTTGGCACATGTACATCATGAAACCACTCATCGACAACACTCCCGTCCGGGAATCTGTCCTCATAGAATCTGTCATTCATATAATGTCTGCAATCTGTGTAATCCATTATCGCACGATTCCGATAAGCTCATTAATATCTTCAACCTTATACTTGTTCATATAAGCTTCAATTCCTGCTGCAACCTCTTCTGTTGTCTTAGGATTATGGAAATTCGCTGTTCCGACTGATACTGCCGTTGCACCTGCCATTATGAATTCGAGTGCATCATCGGCACATGTTATTCCTCCCATACCTATTATAGGAATCTTAACTGCATTGGATACCTGATATACCATACGTACAGCAACAGGTCTTATTGCAGGGCCTGACAGACCGCCGGTCTTATTGGCTACTGCAAATGTACGTCTGTTAATGTCAATCTTCATGCCTGTAAGAGTGTTAATGAGTGATACAACATCTGCTCCACCCGCTTCAACGGCACGCGCCATCTCAGTTATATCAGTGACATTAGGACTAAGCTTCATGATTACCGGTTGCTTTGCGACTGCCTTGACTGCCTTTGTAATCTCATATGCTGCCTCAGCCTTCTGTCCAAATGCAATCCCGCCCTCTTTTACGTTAGGGCAGGAAATGTTAATCTCAAGCATGTCAACCGGCTCATCAGCAAGACGCTCAACCACCTCAACATAGTCTTCCTTACTGCGTCCGCATACATTTACAATAATCTTTGTATCATACTGCTTAAGAAATGGTATATCTCTCTTGCAGAATACATCTATTCCCGGATTCTGAAGTCCTACGGCATTAATCATTCCGCCGTAAGTCTCCGCAATTCTTGGTGTAGGATTGCCCGGCCACGGCTCGTTGGCAACTCCCTTGGTAACTACCGCGCCAAGCTTATTAAGGTCTACGAACTGTGCATACTCCATACCTGAGCCAAATGTTCCTGATGCTGTCATAACCGGATTCTTAAGCTCAACACCTGCAAGATTTACTTTTGTGTTCATAATTCAACATCCTCCGCGTTAAATACAGGTCCTTCTTTGCATACTCTCTTGTTATGCACATGTGAATGGTCATCAATCTCCTTTGACTTGCACACACATGCAAGACACGCTCCGATTCCGCATGCCATCTTCTCCTCAAGTGAGAGGTAGCACTCTATTCCATTCTCCTTTGCATAGGCCTTGATTGCACGAAGCATAGGTGTAGGGCCGCATGCGTATATGACATCACCTTTTATTCCTTCAGCCTTTATCGCATCAAGGACATTGCCCTTAGTTCCGGCACTTCCGTCCTCAGTAGCAATAGTAACACGTCCGTACTGTGCAAGCTCCTCATTAAGGAAAAGCTCATCCCTGTAACCAAGTACTATATCTGCATCACTCACATCATATCCGCCGTTCTTAAGCTCCCTGGCAAGCTCAAGCATAGGAGGAATACCTATTCCTCCACCCATGAGGATAGCTTTCTTATTAAGCTTTGTATATCCGTTGCCAAGCGGTCCCATGACATCGAGCGTATCTCCGGCTCCGTATCCTGAGAATTCCTTAGTACCCTTGCCGACAGTACGGTATACAATTCTCAATCTGTCACCTTCAACCTCACATATACTTATAGGTCTTGGCAGAAGTCTTGAGCCATCCTTTGAATATACTGATATAAACTGGCCTGCCCTGGCATTCTTTGCAATATCCTTAGTCTGTATCCACATGCTGAATACATCTGATGCAAGCTTTTCCTGACTTACTATGCTTACATTCTCTCTGTAATTGTCTGACATATCTGCTCCTTGTTTGTTCATCGGTTAGGGCAATATGCCCCTGCATTATTATTTTCTTGCTGAATTAATATCCTCAATCATATCAAGAGCTGCCTGTCTTGATGCTTCTGCATAATGCTCTGCACCAAACTTTGCATATTTTTCCTGCTTGAACGCAGCTATAATTCCTCTTGAACTGTTAACGATTGCACCAAGTCCGTCCTTATTAAAGAAATGTGCGAGGTCAGAGCCCTTACCGCCCTGTGCGCCATAACCCGGCACAAGTATATATGCCTTAGGCATAACCTTGCGGAGAAGCTCTCCCTGCTCAGGATATGTAGCTCCGACAACAGCACCTACATAGCTGTAATCATTACCCATGCAGTCGCTTCCCCACTCATTAACCTTCTCACCTACTATCTCATAGAGAGGCTTGCCGTCAATAAGTCTGTCCTGGAACTCGCCGCTTGAAGGATTGGATGTCTTAACAAGTACAAATATACCTTTCTTCTCTTCCCTGCATACATCAACAAATGGCTTAATTCCATCTGTTCCAAGATATGGATTAACTGTTGCAAAATCTTCATCAAATGCTGCAATTCTCTTAGAGCCTACCGTAACCCTGCCAAGATGTGCAATCGCATATGACTCAGATGTTGAACCGATATCGCCTCTCTTAACATCGCCGATTACTACCATGTCCTTTGACTTGCAGTAATCAACAGTCTTCTTAAATGCCTTAAGTCCCTCAAGTCCGAACTGCTCATACATAGCTATCTGCGGCTTAACTGCAGGAACGATATCATAGATTGCATCAACTATTCCCTTGTTGTACTCCCATACTGCCTCAGCGGCTGCCTCAAGAGTCTCACCATACTCCTCTATAGCCTTCTTAATAATGTAATCCGGAATATTCTTCATTGTAGGGTCAAGTCCTACAACTACCGGTGCATCCATCTTCTGAATCTTCTCAACAAGCTTGTTAATCATGGTCTTTCATACCTCTCGTTTTAGTTTTATTATCTAGGCTTCGTATATTACCTCGCCGCCTACAAGTGTATATCTTACTTCACCCTTGACTTTCTTCCCGTCAAACGGCTGATTCTTACCCATTGATACAAATGTGGAACTGTCAATTACATATTCCTTGTCAGGGTCGATAATTGTAATATCCGCAATCCTGCCCGGAAGCAGTGTTCCTTTATCTATTCCAAGAACCTTTGCAGGATTATAGCTCATCTTCTCAGCCATCTGCATAGGTGTTATATGTCCCTTATGTACAAGCTCTGTCATGGTAAGTGCTACTGATGTTTCAAGACCTACTATTCCAAACGGAGCCTCTGCAAACGGAAGATCCTTCTCACTCTTATGATGTGGTGCATGGTCTGTTGATATAACATCCATTATATCCGATGCAAGTCCCTGAATAAGTGCATCCCTGTCTGCCTTAGTCCTTACCGGAGGATTCATCTTATAGTTAGAATCTGTTCCGTCAACATCGTCCTCTGTAAGTGTAAAATGATGAGGACATACTTCTGCTGTTACAGGGAGTCCTGCTTCCTTGGCAAGCTGCACCATACGCACACTGTCTGCCGTAGAGCAATGGCACAGATGGAGCTGTGCTCCCGTATTCTTGGCAAGCAGAATATCTCTCGCAACAATTGTATCCTCAACCGCATTCATAATTCCGTAAAGTCCAAGCTGCTTAGCCCTTGCACCCGCATTCATTACACCTCTTGCGACAAGATTCTTATCCTCACAATGTGCAAAAATAGGGATTCCAACCTCAGCTGCAAGCCTCATTGCCTGTCTGTATACACGTGCATTCATAACAGACTTTCCATCCTCGCTGAGTGCCACGGCTCCTGCTTCGTGAAGTTTCTCAATGTCTGTAAGGAATTCTCCTTCCTGTCCTGCCGTAATTGCTGCGATAGGAAGAATATTAACTTTTGTGACATCCTTAGCCTTATCTATAATATACTGAAGTGTATCTACATTGTCCACTGCAGGTCTCGTATTAGGCATAGGACATACCGATGTGAATCCACCCTTGGCTGCTGCCATCGCACCTGTTCTTATAGTCTCCTTATGCTCAAAACCCGGCTCCCTGAAATGCACATGCAGATCTATAAGTCCCGGCATAACATAATATCCCGATGCATCAATAACCTTATCCGCTTCTGCGGATATACTTCCGGCAACATCTGCAATCCTGTCATCCTCGATAAGGATATCGTATATTCCATCCTTACCGCTTGCAGGGTCAATCACTCTTCCACCTTTGATTAATGTCTTCATTATTCACCTCATATATTGTACATTATTGGTTACTATAATAAGTCCCACGATTCAAGACTTTATTAGTGATATTGTAGCACAAAAAAGAGGCCTTGTACAGCCGCATAATAGCAACTTACAAGACCTCATGTATGTGTTGGTTACATATTCATTACATCATCTTCATAATCCAGTCAAGAAGATTGTAATCTCTGAACAGTACTGCTGCAACAAGTGATACTGTTGACATAATCTTAATCAGGATATCAAGTGAAGGACCTACCGTATCCTTAAGAGGATCACCTACTGTATCACCTACAACCGCTGCATCATGTGCAGGTGAACCCTTGCCCTGTCCTTCGATAGCACCGGATTCAATATACTTCTTGCCGTTATCCCAGGCACCGCCTGCATTACCTGTAAATATAGCAAGCATGATTGCAGAAAGTGTTGCACCGATAAGAAGTCCGCCTACAAAATACGGTCCAAAGAGGAAACCGCATACAAGCGGGAACAGGATTGAAAGTATCGCAGGAACTCTCATCTCCTTAAGAGCGCCCTGTGACGAAATCTCAATACATGTCTTATAATCAGGCTTAGCCTTGCCTTCAAGTATTCCCGGAATCTCCTTGAACTGTCTTCTTACTTCCTCTACCATCTTACGGGCAGCATTAGCAACAGCCTCGATAAGCATACCTGAGAACAGATAAGGAAGGGCAGCACCTACAAGCGCACCTGCAAGAATCTTAGGATCCGTAAAGTTAAGGTCAAGTGTTGAACCCTCCGGCTGGAACGCATAAAGGAAACTTACCATAAGTGAAAGTGCTGCAAGTGATGCAGAGCCGATTGCAAATCCCTTACCGATTGCTGCAGTAGTATTACCTACTGAATCAAGCTTATCTGTTATGTTACGTACATCTGAATCAAGTTCTGACATCTCAGCAATACCACCCGCATTGTCTGAGATAGGACCATATGTATCAACTGATACAGTAGCAGATACGAATGAAAGCATTCCTACTGCTGCCATAGCTATACCGAACATACCTGATACTGCATAAGATGCATATGTTGTGATACCAAGTACGATAAGCGGATACATACATGACTTCATTCCTACTGCAAGTCCCTGCGTGATTGTAAGTGCAGGACCTTCCTTAGATGCCTGCGCAATAATCTGTGTAGGCCTGTAATCATAGCTTGTATAGTATTCTGCGATAGCTCCGATGATTACACCACTGACAACTCCGAGTGTTGCTGCAATCCATGGTGAAAGCCATCCTGCATTAAACTTTGCAAATGCCATATCCGCTGCACCTGCTTTGCCAAACATAAGATATGTAACAACAAGTCCGCCAATAACTGTTATAGCCGCAGCAGCCCATGTTGAAATATTAAGATCCTTGTGAGGATTATCTGTTGCCTTCTTAAGAAGTACATATGCAATACCGAGTATACATGCAACAAGTCCTATTGCAGCAAATACAAGCGGATAATACATCATCTTCTGGAGCATATTCTCTGAAGCAGCTCCGCTTGAAGCAATGTTAGAAAGGAACAGGCTGACTGCAAGTATTATTGATGATGTGATTGCACCAACATATGACTCAAGAAGGTCTGAGCCAAGTCCTGCAACATCACCTACATTATCACCTACATTATCAGCTATTGTTGCCGGGTTACGCGGATCATCCTCAGGAATGTGTGCCTCTGTCTTACCTACAAGATCCGCACCCATATCTGCTGCCTTAGTATAGATACCACCGCCAACTCGGTTGAACATTGCAACTATTGAACATCCGAGTGCATAGCATGAAAGACACTGCGTAAATATATGTCCGCCCGTTGTAAGTGCCGTGATATCAAGCAGTCCGAGCAACATACCGAATACTATATAAACAATAAAAAGACCGAGCAGCGCAAATCCGCCGACACAAAGTCCCATTACCGAACCGCCCTTAAGTGCAACCTTAAGTGTCTCACCGATATTTCTTGTCTTATTCGCTGCATTGGCAACCCTGACATTAGCATATGTCGCTATCTTCATGCCAACCCATCCTGCGCATGCACTCATTACCGTACCGATAACGAAGCATACAGACGGCTGCCACATAAATGTGCTGCTCTGCAGACTGAATATTACCGCAAATGCAACTGCAATAATTGCAACTACCACTGCGATTATCTTGTACTCGTATGTGATGAATGCATTGGCACCAACCCTGATTGCCTCTGCTATCTCTGACATACGAGCGTTGCCCTCATCCATCTTCTTCACACTTGCGAAGTTGAATGCGGCATAGCCTAGTGCCAGCAACGCTGCCACTATTACGAGAACTAATAAAACCTCCATTTCCTAAACCCTCCAAACATTTATGTTGTGTAAAACATATGTACAATTTTACCAATTCTTAACTGCAAGGTCAATAAATATATGAAAAATCGCACAAATAATTGTATACAAAATTACACATAATATTTTGTCAGTTTTGACATATTTAAGAAATATATGTACAATACTGATGTATTTTCTTATATACAGGCATGTTCCTTATAGACGGAGGTTATAGAATTTATGAATGCTATAGATTTACACGTTCACTCAACATATTCTGATGGCACATTTACACCAAAGATGCTTATAGATGAAGCTGTCAGGAAAGGGCTCTCGGCAATGGCGCTTACAGACCATGACACAACTGACGGAATAGATGATGCACGCCTGGCTTCAGCCGGTACAAATGTCGAGCTTATTCCCGGAATAGAACTTTCCTGCAGCTACAAAGGCTTTAAGGAAATCCATATAGTGGGACTTTTTATTAATGATAAAGATAAAGCTTTCAACGCGAAGCTTGAAGAGCTCCGCACTACAAGGGATGAGCGCAACCACCTGATGTGTGGGAAGCTCAGGATGCATGGAATTGATATATCCTTTGATGACATGGATAATGATTATGGAAATGCCGTAATAACAAGAGCACATTTTGCAGATTATCTTATGAAACATGGATATGTGAGCAGCAAAAAAGAGGCATTTGACCGTTATGTCGGTGATAATGCCCCTTGCTTCGTTCCCAGACGTTATCTGAGTTCCGGCGACGGAATCCGCATAATACTCGATGCCAAAGGTGTGCCGATACTTGCACATCCAACTCTGTATCATCTCGGCAATGATGTCATGCGTGACATGCTTGCTGCCCTCAAAGCAGACGGTCTTGCCGGCATGGAATGTATATATTCAACATATACAATGGGAGAAGAGATCCAGATGCGCAGGCTTGCTAAGGAATTCGGGCTGATTCCGTCAGGCGGCTCTGATTTTCATGGTGCCAACAAGCCGTCAATAAGCCTTGGCACAGGCAAAGGCCACCTGTTTGTTCCGGAATCAATACTTGAACCGATTCGTAAGCATGCACATTAAGAAAGTCTGCTTTCTATTGCATCGACAACAGTCTCTATTGCCTTTATACGCGCGTAATACTTGTTGTTTGATTCAATGATATGCCACGGCGCATCCTTGGTAGAGGTGTATTTTATCATATCGTTAACAGCGACTTCGTACTTATCCCATTTATCACGGTTGCGCCAGTCTTCATCGGTAATCTTCCACTGCTTTGCCGGATTATTCTCTCTTTCCCTGAATCTTGCAAGCTGCTCATCTTTGTCTATCTGGAGCCAGAACTTGACCACAATTGCTCCCCAGTCCATAAGCTCCTGTTCAAATTCGTTAATCTCATTGTAGGCTCTCTTCCACTCAGTCTCCGTATTAAAGCCTTCAAGACGCTCTACCATTACACGTCCGTACCATGTACGGTCAAACACAGCTATGTGTCCCGTCTTAGGCAGATTCTTCTGGAATCTCCACAGGTACTGTCTTGCCTTTTCATATGAATCCGGTGCAGCTACCGGGTTAACGTCATAATCCCTTGCATCAAAACATGATACCATTCTCTTAATGTTACCGCCTTTGCCTGCCGCATCCCATCCCTCATAACAGATAATAAGCGGAATCTTCTTTTTGTAGAGCTTATATGAGAGCTTAAGAAGCTTATCCTGAAGCTTGTCAAGCCTCTTATGATATTCCTTCTCTGAAAGCGTGCAGTCAAGGCTTACATCCTGAATAAGCGGCTTCCTGACAAGTTCAAAATCCATCTTTGACACAGGTATTCCCCTGCCTTCTATAGAATGTATACCATCCTTTTCTACTTTACGGCACAGCTTTTCAAGACGCTTGACAACTGTCTCGAGCACTTCTTTGAGAGCCACGTCTCTTTCCATTCCTGATATTACATTCCAGCCCGCATATTCAAAGTTCGTCTTCTCAAGCATAAAGTCATATTCTTCCTTACATACGGCATATGCTTTGTTCTGTTTCCAGTCATGTGCGCTTACGCGCCACTTTGTTGCTTTGGATGCTTCAAGCTCATTAAGCCTTTTGCTCTGTTCTTTTTTGGTTATATGCAGGAAGAATTTAAAAATAACATATGCATCATCCGTAAGCTGTCTTTCAAACACTTCTATATCCTTAGAATGACTTTCTTTACCGCTTGTCATCCAGTCATGGTACCAGCTTCTGTCAAATATGGCTATCTCGCCTCTTCCGGGTATCTTCATCCAGAATCTGTTCATGTATGGTTTTCTTGATTCCTCATCACTTGGAGATGTAATCGAATACATCTTCACGCCTCGCGGATCAAGATACTTAAGCAGCTTCCCTATAAGACTTCCCTTACCCGAAGCACTCCAGCCCTCAAATGCAATAATAACCGGAATTCCGGCCTTCTTAAGTCTCTGCTGGAGCTGTGCAAATCTGTCTCCCAGCTCATCAATCTCTGCTTTTATGCTGATCTCTTCATCCAGTGTATACTCTCTCTTTAAATCAATTTCCTCAAACATCGCTAATCTCCGTTCCCGCATCTAATTGCGCACGCAGCCTCTGCCACATAACATGGCTTTTCAATGTGTCTTTTTAATTATACCACTTTTAAGTCCACAGTAAACTATGAATCAAGCAGTGCCTTTACATCAAGCATTCCCCATCCCTGCTGCTCCTTTGGAAGTCTTATGGAAACTGCCGTGTCATGGAGGCGCATCTTCACCATTGCCGGTGTAAGATACGGCTTTTTCTGAAGCAGAAGAGCTATTGCCGCCGTAACTATAGGTGCAGCCATAGATGTGCCGGATTTCACGGTATAGCCGTCCCTCTTATTAGAACACGACACTATTCCGGAACCGGCAGTAACAATCTCCGGCTTGACAATACATGATTTTGTAGGCCCTCTTCCGGAGTAATTGGCATATTTTCTTCCACGTTCATCTGTATATATCCTGTCATCAAGTGACCCTACAGTTATTATCTTGCGGCTTATTCCGGGAACAGTCACGGTTCCACGTCCGGGTCCGTTATTTCCCGCCGCACTCACAACTGTTATACCACAGTCCCATGCCTCCTCAACAGCCTTTACCAGAACCGAATCTTCCCCCTGAGTCGATTCAGGTGTTGTTCCAAATGAAAGATTTATTATTCGTATTCCATATTCTTCCGCATGTTCAATGACCCACTTTATTCCTTCAACAACAGTCTTAGAACTCCCTTCCCCATTTCTGTCAAGTACCTTGACTGCCGCAATATTACATCCGGGTGCAATACCTCTGTATTTGCCGCGAGAAGCCGTACCGTCACCTGCTATTATTCCCGACACATGCGTTCCGTGTGAATTGTCATCATATGCATTAGAATGACCATTTATAAAATCTTTAAATACAGCTATCCTGCTGCCAAAATCTCTGTGTGGATATATTCCGGTATCAAGAACTGCTACCGTAATATGGCTGCCCGTCTGCTCATTTTCCAAAAAAATCACCCGCACATATAATGTTATAATAATAGTATATTACACATTATACGTGCGGGTGAACACATCTGCCCGAATGTCAGTCCGTTCTTTGGTATCAGATTCTGTACCGGTTTTTATTCAAACTTAAACAGATGTCCTCCAATCTCTATACCTACGGCATCATCAGCATCAATGAATGTAGGAAGCCTGCCGTCCATCTCGGCTGCCGTCTCTCTGTCTGACCAGCCGCCGCCAACCTTATTGCCAAGTGATATCTTACTTCCGTTGCTCATTACAATCTTTATGCTCTTCTGGAACTTTGTGAACAGAGTCTTGTCATTGCCCCACTTTGTATAATCTGTATCAAATTCCATTGCAAATTCAGTATCGGTAAGTGTAACCTGTCTTATTCCGGTAACTGCGTAGTTACTTGTTATGTCCGGTGTGATATCAAGATCCTTTAATACCCTGTCTGCTACTGCCTGGCTCTCATCTGACTTAACAGTGAACTCCCATGTGCCTTCATATCTGTTGCCTGTAAGCGGCTCCTTATCAGGGTTGTTCAGCACAAGGCGGTAATTCTTAAGCATATCTGTTGTGGAATTCTGATATACACCGCTGTTGGTCCTGGAATACTGTCTGTCCTGATTAGGCGATACGGATACCTGTATTCTTCCGTCATCAAGCTTTCTTATTGATGTTGAATTATACATCATTCCCGTTGTCTTGTTCTGGAAACACAGCTTCTCAAGAGCATCTGCATCCCTGCCCGGAACAACAGTTATATAAAATGCATTCGTATTGTCATAATCTGTTCTTGGTCCAAAGCCCATATTATCGATATATGCATCAGGATACTGCTCACTGAACTTAATCTTATAGCTTCCCGGATTAAGTGCATACTCATACTGTGATGAGCCGTCCGCGTACTTACCTTTCTCAACCTTCTTAAAGCTGCTGCTGTCAGCCGCCTTGCCCTGCGCAAGGATATCGGCAACGCTGTCATAACTGAAGCCTATACCTTTGGTTACTTCCCATGAATCCACAAAGTTTGTAAGTCTGACCTTCATATCCTTGCCGGCAAAGTCAACACTTGATGCTCTTACTGTAAGCTCAAATCTTGCCTCGGAAGGAACTGATGCATCATCAACCCTCTGGACCCATACGCCGGAAGAAACTCCCGAGCCGCTGATTGGAACATCATCTACAATTACCATTGCAGTCTCAAATCTCTGACGTGCGGGATATGATAACCTTGTCTCATCATTATATACAATAGGCTCTCCGTTCTTACTCTTAACAGCAAGTGTGATCACTGCCTGATGTGCCTCGGTTATCACATTTGTTGCCTCTACCGACAGTGCATCCGAGCTTGATACCGCTGTCTCGTTTACCTTCTGTGCTGCATCATATGAATAAACATTGCCATCCTCATCAACGCTCTGCCCCATGTGGTCTAATGATGATGCCGTGTTAGACATTGAATACTTTGCAACATACTGATTATATGCATAAACACTTCCCCCTGATACGGCAATAAGCACTCCTGCCACAACTGCCGCCTTAACGATATTGCCTGCTCCCTTATGCATCTTTACTACACTGCCTCGCTTTTCCTCTCTTCTTCGTCCCCTGTTATCTTCCTTTCTTGAAGTCATATTAAGCGTATCTTCAATCCAGGAATCCGGTGTCTTAATATCATCAAGTTCAGATAACCATTTCATTGCCCATTCCTCCTATCATAATCTTAATCTTATCTCTTCCCCTTTTAAGAACCGACTTAATTGTATTCTCATTGGAGCCAAGCAGCTTTGCAATCTGTGCCACGCTGTACTCCTCATAATAGTAGAGATAAAGAACATCCTTATACTTATCCGGCAGCTTTTTTACCATAAGCAGGAGTTCTGATTCTTCTTCATACTCATCGCTCTTTCCCGAATGTATATCTAATTTTGTAATATCATCCTCAAGTGCGACCTTTCTGTTCCATGCCTGTCTGTGATAATCCGTACACTGGTGTATTGCAACCTGAATCAGCCATGCTTTAAGATATTCCTCCGTCTCAAAATGCTTTTCCGCGGTATAAAGCTTAATGAAGACATTCTGGAAACAATCCTTGGCATCTTCGGTATTTCCACACCGCATAATGCAGATTCTTGTTATCATGTCAGCATATTTTCTCATTGCCTGTTCGTAATCAAGTCCTGCATAGTAAGACCCGGCAGTGTGTGCCTCTTTTCGTTTTCCAAACATTGTCTGTCCCCCTTTCACTTACCATACGAAAATTTACTCCGCTAAGGTTGCACATATTTGAAAAATTTAAAAAAGCTGCACAAAACCGTCATTTTATCCATACGGCTTTGCGCAGCAGTCTGCCCTCGCAATTGTTCTATCTTACATTCTCATCATTATCTATGCGGATATCCTCACCGGCAATATGCAGTGTCACATTCTTCATGTGGATATCCTGTGCATTGCTTATTGTAAGTCCGCTGTCCGCGGTAATCTCCGAATCCTCAAGGGTTATTCCATATACCGTAGGCATGCCCTTCCCCTCAGGGAATGCAATTCCTTCTGCCTTGAAGGCTGTCTTAGCGCCAACGCAGGTGATATTCTTCATATTGACATTACGGAATACCGGAATATCTTCAGTGCTCACAAACACATCCTCATCCTTCTTCTCATGCTCAAGCTTATAAAGAGAATATCCCATTGTAAATATTATTGCTTCACCTACAATGCCTGTCATATTGATATTCTCAAGATTAATATTCTCAACAATACCACCTCGTCCAAGCTGGCTCTTGAATCTTATTCCCACGTCAGTACCCATGAATGCACAGTTCTGCACATAAACCTCGCTCATGCCGCGTGACATCTCACTTCCGACAACAAATCCGCCATGTGCATGCATTACGGTACAATCATGGATATATACATACTTAGTAGGAGTCTTGATTCTGCGTCCAATCTCATTCTTACCGGACTTAAGACAGATTCCGTCATCACCTACTTCAAACTTTGTATTGTAAATCTCCACATACTGACATGATTCAACATCTATACCATCACCATTCTGTGCATAATATGGATTCTTTATAAATGCGTTACTTACTGTAAGATTGGTACAAAGAAGCGGATGCACGTTCCATGCCGGTGAATTCTGAAGCGTAACTCCATCGATAAGCACTCTGTCGCATCTTACAAAATTAACCATTACCGGCCTGTAAAAATCATAATGTCTTTCTGCCTTCTTAAGCGCATCCGGGTCATCCAAAGACGGTTCACCTTCCATGCAGCCGTCATATGAAGTAACTGTAGGAAACCACATTCCGCCTTCATTAGTCGGAATTACTGTATCAGGGCTTGTCGCAACAAACTTGTCCCACTGCCTCTGTGTAACCTTAAACTTCTTAAGAGGTCTCCACAGTTCTCCATTACCGTCTATTGTTCCTTCACCTGTTATGGCAACATTCTGCGCGTCTGCTGCCATTATCGGAGACACTGTCCTGATTCTCGGCTGTCCCTCATAATCTGAGATAATAAGCGGATATTCCTCCCTGTTCTTGTCAAACATAAGCACCGCACCATTCTCTACATGAAGGTCAACACCCGTAAGTATTCTTACCGGTCCCGTAAGCCACAATCCGGAAGGTACAATTACATGCCCACCGCCTTCTTCCGAGCATGTTCTTATTGCAGCATTGATTGCTTCTGTATTGGACACACGTCCGCCCGCTACAGCTCCGTAATCTCTTATATCATACTGTGCTTCCCTGAATACGGGACGTTCAACTTTAAAGCTTATATCCATCTTAATATCAGTCTCCATTCCAATGATTTCCTAATTGTTAAATTCATTTAATCCGATTACAATATCGCAATGCGGATTACTTATTAATCTTCTTTTTTGCCTCATCCGTTATGTCACGCTGTACGGCGACCTCATTCTCAATATTACGTGCAGCCTCGTTAGCTGTATATGCAGCATCAACAACTTTATTAAGTACGTCGCTGACCACACCTGCCTTCTCCTGCTGTTTCTGTGCATTATCATAAATGCTGTGCATTGAATCTATTGCATCCTTTACCGATGACTGCACCTTGGCAATCGTGTCAGTTATCTCTCTTGATGACTTAGATGACTGCGCTGCGAGATTACGTACCTCTCCTGCCACAACCGCAAATCCTCTTCCCTGTTCACCGGCCCTGGCAGCCTCTATCGATGCATTAAGTGAAAGGATATTCGTCTTGTTGGCAATTCCGCTTATTACAGTGACAAACTTCTCAATCTGTGCTGAAAGCTGTTCAAGCTGGTTTATCTTCTCAGATGCATCATTAACAACTTCATTCATGTCGCTTATCATCTTAAGAATCTCTTCTACACTTCCGATGCTGTCTCTTACCATATTAAGAGAAGTATCAGACGAATTAATAACGTCAAATGCATCCTTTTCAAGTCTGTCCTGTGACTCATCAAGTCCTTCCAGGATAGTTCCGAGTTCCTTAAATGAATTGTCTTCCATAGTAATCTCCAATCATCATAATATCCGTTCATAACAATATATTACACAAATATTTCCAGCGCATCACTCAGATTACGCACACCTATAAGCTTGATTTTACCATTATCTGTAACATTTTTCAAGCATACCTCCGGCAAAATACACGTGTCAAAGCCAAGCTTAACCGCTTCATTAATTCTCTGCTGCGGCTGGCTTACCGCCCTTACTTCTCCGGCAAGTCCGACTTCTCCGAATATTATCGTTCCCGAATCTATCTCACGATTTCTGAAGCTCGACACAAGTGCCATTACAATTCCAAGGTCAAGTGCCGGCTCATTAACCTTAAGTCCGCCGGCAACATTTACATAGGCATCGCAGCCTCCGAGATGTATTCCTACCCTCTTCTCAATAACTGCCATAAGGAGATTGACACGGTTGTAATCTGTTCCTGCCGCCGTTCTCCTTGCCATTCCAAAGCCGGAATCGCAGACAAGTGCCTGAACCTCAACAAGCATAGGTCTTGTTCCCTCCATAAGGCATACAACAACCGAGCCTGACGCCCCCTCCGGCTTACCGCTCAGCATATATTCTGAAGGATTGGCGACTTCGTTAAGACCATTCTCTCTCATCTCAAACACACCAATCTCATTAGTGGAACCGAATCTGTTCTTGACACTTCTTACAATTCTGTATGCCGCATTGCGGTCACCTTCAAAATACAGCACTGTATCCACCATATGTTCAAGCACTCTCGGGCCCGCAACAACACCTTCCTTAGTCACATGGCCTACAATAAATATTGATATTCCCATGCTCTTTGCTATCTGCATAAGAACAGAAGTAGATTCCCTTACCTGGCTTACACTTCCCGGTGCAGAGCTTATCTCCTCACGATACATAGTCTGGATTGAATCGATTATTACAATATCAGGCTTAACTGACTTAATTGCCGACTCTACCGCCTCAAGATTCGTCTCGCACAAAAGCTGCATATTATCCGTAAAATCACCAATACGTCCTGCTCTTAACTTAATCTGCTTAAGTGACTCCTCACCTGATATATACAGTACATTCTTACCCGCTGCAGAGACATTGCGGCACATCTGAAGAAGAAGTGTTGACTTACCTATTCCCGGGTCTCCCCCTACAAGAACAAGAGAACCTTCTACAATCCCGCCCCCAAGCACTCTGTCCATTTCTTCAAAGCCCGTAGGTGTCCTGTCCGCATCCTCAGTGCTTATATCCTTAAGTGTTACAGGGGCAGCAGACTCATGTAATGACGCCGCACGCCCCTTTGAAGTCTTTGCCCCTACAGGCTCCTCAACAAATGTATTCCACTCCTTGCATGCCGGACACTGCCCCGACCACTTGGCAGATTCATATCCGCATTCCCTGCAGAAGAAAGCTGTCTTACTCTTCGCCATTATTATCTCCATTCTATTACGCATATTGTCAAAAAAGGCTGCCACACTGACGCGACAGCCCTTTTAAACAATATATAAATCTTAAATATCTGATTATGCCTTAGTGATAACCACTGTTGTAGCATTACCTTCCTGAAGATCTACACTTAAAACAAGCTTACCGCCGATGTTAGTCTTCATCTTGCCTGCATAATCCCCGTTAACCGAGACCTCATACTCAGCTCCCTCTTCCATCTCAAGAGTAATCTGGGCATCATTATCTCCTTCTACCTTAAAGCTTGTCTCTTTCTCATTCTGTCTGAATTCATTGACAGCCGTTCCCGGTACGGACTCATATACGAACATTCCGTTACGCTCAAGCTTTGTAATCTCATTAAACGTCTTGACCTTATAGGAATCTCCGCAATATTCATAATCTGAAAGCTTTGACTTTGTATCTAACTTATAGTTACCGAAACTAAGTGTTCCGTCAGCTTCGGTACGGATAAGCTCTTTAACTACTGGCATCTATCTGTCCTCCTCTAATGCATTTTTAAACCTAGCTAAATTATACAATAAAATCGTCTGTATTTCTATCCTTTTATTTTAAATTTTTTGTGAAATCAGTATCACATTATAATAATTTCTGAAATATCAGGCGTCACATTCCCTGACTATCTGTTATAGCCTCTCTTGCGCTCAAAATCAAGCTTTCCATCCTTACATGTAACAAGGACACGGTTTCCCTGCTTAATTGTTCCTTCAAGAATCTTCTCAGCCATAGGGTCTTCAATCTCCGTCTGTATCGCTCTCCTCAACGGTCTTGCGCCATACTTGGAATCATATCCTTTGTCGATTATATATTGCTTTGCCTCTTCAGTGAGTTCAATTGAAATCTTCATCTGCTCAAGAGTTCTTGCATTAACATTCTTAATCATGATATCAACAATCTTCTCCATGTGGCTCTTATTAAGAACATGGAACACAATTATCTCATCAATACGGTTAAGGAATTCAGGCTTGAAGAGTCTTCTTACCTCTTCCATCACACGGCCCTTCATCAGCTCATGATTCTGCTTCTCATCGCTGCCGACATTGAATCCAAGCGTCTTAGGTGCAACAATATTCTCAGCTCCGGCGTTGGATGTCATTATGATTACCGTATTCTTAAAATCGACAACTCTTCCCGTAGAATCAGTTATATGTCCATCATCAAGCACCTGAAGAAGTATGTTAAATACATCCGGATGTGCCTTTTCAATCTCATCAAAAAGTATTACGGAATATGGATTACGGCGTACTTTTTCACTAAGCTGGCCGCCCTCATCATATCCTACATATCCCGGAGGTGAACCAATTATCTTAGAAACCGTATGCTTCTCCATATACTCAGACATATCAACTCGTATGAGTGCACTCTCACTTCCAAACATTGCGTCTGCAAGTGCCTTTGAAAGCTCCGTCTTACCTACACCTGTAGGTCCTAAGAACAGGAATGAACCTATAGGTCTCTTAGGATCCTTAAGTCCTACACGTCCACGCCTTATAGCCCTGGCAACGGCCGTTACCGCTTCATCCTGACCGACAACTCTTGCATGAAGAGTCTCCTCAAGCTTCATAAGCCTCTCTGACTCTGCAACTGCCAGCTTCTGTACCGGAATCTTAGTCCACATTGCAACAACATCAGCAATCTCATTCTCACCCACAAAAAGCTGCTGCTCTGTCTTAGTCTTCTCCCATTCTTCACGGCTTTTCTTAACCTTTTCACGAAGCTTATTCTGCTTTTTCTTTATCTCTCCTGCATCCTCATATGCCTCATGGCGTATGCAGTCTTCTTTTTCATTCTCAAGCTGTGATATCTGGCTCTCAAGCTTCTTAATTGAATCCGGCATTGCGTATGATGAAAGCCTTACCCTTGAAGCTGCCTCATCTATAAGGTCTATAGCCTTATCAGGAAGAAATCTGTCATTAATATATCTTGATGACATCTTTACTGCTGCTTCAACCGCCTCGTCAGTAATCGTTACCTTATGGTGTTCCTCATACTTAGGTCTGAGACCCTTGAGTATAAGAACTGCCTCTTCTTCTGAAGGTTCTTCAACCCTTACCGGCTGGAATCTTCTTTCAAGCGCCGCATCCTTCTCAATGTACTTACGATACTCTTCAAGTGTTGTCGCACCTATAAGCTGTATCTCACCTCTCGCAAGTGACGGCTTAAGTATATTGGATGCATCAATTGCTCCTTCCGCACCGCCGGCTCCGATTATTGTATGGAGTTCATCGAGGAACAAAAGCACATTACCTGCCTGCTTTACTTCAGCAATTACCTTCTTTATTCTCTCTTCAAATTCCCCACGATACTTGGAACCTGCAACCATGCCTGAAAGATCAAGCGTTACAAGTCTCTTGTCCTTTATTGTGTCAGGCACATCGCCTGCGGCTATCTTGGCAGCTATGCCCTCAGCAATTGCAGTCTTACCAACACCCGGTTCGCCTATAAGGCACGGATTATTCTTAGTACGTCTGCTTAATATCTGTATTACTCTCTCGATTTCTTTTTCTCTTCCTATGACAGGGTCAAGCTTACCTTCCCTGACAAGCTGTGTCAGATCTCTGCTATACTGATCGAGTGTCTGTGTACTGTTCTTTCTGTCTCTCGGCTTTCCATTCTGGAAATCTTCTTTGTAATTGCCTGTATCTTCGCCCATGGCCATCATAAGATCCACATAAAGCTTTTTGATATTGACACCTATTGTGTTAAGAAGCCTTGCTGCAACACTGTCTGACTCCTTGATTATTGCAATAAGAAGATGCTCTGTTCCGATAAGCGGAGACTTAAATCTAATCGCCTCTCTTGAAGCTGCCTCAAGAATTCTTCTTGCCCTCGGTGTGTAACCTGACGGTTCCTTAACACCAATCCCATCATCAGGTGTTATCAGCTGGTTAACAAGATCAATTATCCTTTCTTCGTCAACATCGTGTCTTTCAAGCACCGCAGACGCAAGCGAATCCTCTGTCTGAAGAAGTCCGATAAGTATATGTTCTGATCCTATATACCCGTGTCCAAGCTGGACTGCCACAAGCCCTGCAGCCTGCAGCGCCTCTTCTGCTTTCTTTGTAAATCTGCTCTGCATATATTCATCTCCATTCTTATACTATTTGAGGAAGATTATTCCTTATAAATGTTGCTCTCGCAACTTCAAGCTCAGTAAGCTCCAGCCTGCTGTTGCAGGCAAGCTGCAGATTATATGGCTGTATTCCTATCATAAGCTGATATACGGAATACCCTTTTTCAATATTATCTCCAAAC
The DNA here is from genome assembly GCA_025146925.1 of [Bacteroides] pectinophilus. NCBI lineage: Bacteria > Bacillati > Bacillota > Clostridia > Eubacteriales > [Bacteroides] pectinophilus. Next base: position 2,169,561 of record CP102260.1, read on the forward strand.
ATGCCGAGCGCAAGCCCCATTCTGAATTCAGACAGCAGCACAAGTGCATCCTTAAGCGACAGCTTCCTTGCATATCTTAACACTCCGTATGACCTGTAAGCCGCATCCTCTGCTGCTACCTGCTGAAGCTTCATATACTGCTGTCTTCCAAGACGCTCCTGTTCAATTATCTGCCCTGCTATATTATCAAGATTATCAATCAGTTCCTGTTCGGTAAGCCCAAGCGTAGTCTGATTGGATATTCTGTAGATATCCCCCGGTGAAGAACTTCCCTCACCAAACACACTTGTCATCTTAAGTCCGAATCTTCCAAGCTCACCTATAATTCCTGCAAGCTGCCCCGTACCCGACAAAGCCGGAAGGTGAAGCATATATGACGCTCTCATTCCTGTTCCCACACTTGAAAGACACGTTGTCAGATATCCGTACTTCTCGTGATATGCATACGGTACATGCCTGCCTATTATATCATCTGCCGATGAAGCCTTTTGGTACGCACTCTTCATATCTCTGCCTGAGACAAAGCTCTGTATCCTTATATGGTCTTCTTCATTAATCATAACTGATACATCTTCTTCAGGTGATACAAGTCCCGCAGCATACTTCTGCTCCATAAGGAATCTGCTTATTGTATGCCTCTCTTCCATCGCATGCTTCTGATATTCGTTAAGATCCTTAAAATTATATCCTGTGTAATCTGCAAATTCCATACACCCGGATAACTCTGTCATAGTCTTATCTATCATGTCAGAAGCTGATTTCCCATCCAGCTTCAATGAGAAATTATAATCCCTGATATTCCTTGCAAGCCTGACACGGCTCGATATTACGACATCACTGTCAGGCCCATTATTCTCAAACCATCTGGCCATAATTATCTCCATTCCCACACGTTAATTACCATTCCGTAACTCACGTATCCTGTCTCTTAACATGGCAGCATCTTCATAATTCTCAAGTTCAACTGCCTCTTTCAGCTTAGCCTGAAGAAGATCTATCTCTTCTTCTGTATTAATCCCATCATCACCTGTCTCATCAGCCGTATCAGCCATCGGTGCCTCAGCATATTTCTTGCCTGTATGAATATTGCTTCCGTGTATCTTTCTTATGTTATCGTCTATAAGCGGTCCGAATACATTATAGCACTCTGCACATCCGAACTTGCCAACCCGTGTAAATTCTTCAAAATTCATTCCGCACTTAGGGCATACAATATGTGCCATCGGGTCATCCGCCGTACCGGCATCAGCTCTTCCTGCCGCAAAAAGTCCCGTCAGGAACTTTGCAAATGGCATATCGGCACCAAACATGCTTCCATACTCTGCCGGCATAAGCTTTGATGCACACTCACTGCATATGTGGTGCTCGCTTCTGACACCGTTAACAAGTTCCGTATAATGAATCGTTGCTTCCCTTTCATTACATCTCTCACAAAGCATAACGCTCAACTCCTATTTTATATAGTCATCAATAATATTATCAACCATCGTATGAATCTCATCCTTAGTTATGCACTTGCACATAGCCTGTGCTATTACAACCCTGAGCTGCTTCTCAAGCCTCTCCAGCGCCTCGAGCTTATCAGAATCAACGGCTATGATTGCGCCATGTCTCCTGTCAAGCTTAATATAACCTTCCTGCTTAAGTATAGTATATGCTTTATTAACTGTGTGCATGTTGATTCCGACATCATCCGCCATCTGCCTTACTGAAGGCAGCGAATCCCCCTCTTGAATCTGTGATGTTGCAATTCCCAGAATAATCTGATTACAAAGCTGCATATACAATGCTTCATCACTGTTAAAATCTACTGTTACAACAATCATTGCCTGCACCTCCCAGTATCTTTTGTTATATATATGCTATAACAAGAAAGGCATTTTGTCAATATATCCCGGTGCATGAGTAATAATTCTCTCCTGCACCGGCAGATATATTAATAAATGCCTTTTTTACGGCAGACATACAGCTGTCCAAAATATACCACTGCAGCAATCATAAGTGCTGCAAGAAGCGACACCGTGTTGCCTGCAAATACATGAAAAAGCCTGTATGTAAGCCATGCTGCGATTCCCATTACAACTGAGCAGATAAGCGGAACCACATAAGTTATTTTGATTTCCTGTCTGTAACCTATTTCATTATACAGCTCTATAAGATTCAGTATAAATATTATTACCGGGAATGATGCACTTCCTATTACAAGCGCATATATTCCAAGTCTTGTAAACTTAAGAAGTCCCCATGTCAGAACTATATGGACAATAAGTGAAATAAACGAATGTCTCACCGGAGAATTAATCCTGTCAATTCCCTGCAGCGCAGATGAAGTAACTGTTGACATTGTGTAGAACACAACCGCAATTGCGCCTATCTTAAGCATCATTGCACCCTCAGCGCTGTTATATCTCGGAAATAAAAGCTGTATTATCGGGCCGCCAAGCATTATAAGACCGATAAATGACGGAGTAGCAATCATCATATTAATCTTTATCGTCGCTTCAATCTTGCTTCTTATATCATTAATCTTGCCCTGTGCATACGATGCCACAACACTCGGAAGCATTGATGACGACATTGCAGATGCCACACCCATCGGAAGATTAATAAGCATTATATAACTTGAATTATAATTACCGTTCGTCTTGGATATCACATCCGAAGCAGTTCCTATTGACTTCATGATATTGGCATACATAATATCATCAATTGCCGCACTGATCTGATAAAATGTCTGGCCTATCATTATAGGGATAGCAGTAAGAGCAATCAGCCTGCAAAGCTCTGCCGTTGTCTCAGTGGCTCCCCATCTGTCATGATTCATCTTTCTTGTAAATGCAGGCCGGTACACCATATACACAAAGCCTACAAACAGCAGTGCAGTAAATGCACCCATTGCCGTACCAAGTGTTCCACCCGCCGCACCATATGCCGCAACATCAGAAGCACCTTTGTAAGCCTTTACAAGAAGATACCCTGCAAGCACGCTCACTATTGCATTGACAACCTGCTCTGCAAGCTGGGATACGGCAGTTGGAATCATCGTCCCATGTCCCTGAAAGAAACCACGGAACACTCCGAGCGCCGCAACTATAAGGACTGTGGGTGCAAGCACACGAAGAGGCATTGACACTCCCGGATAGCTGCCTGCATATACAACATTTTCAAGGAAATCCGCACCAAAGAATATGAGAAGTGCTGCCGCACCACCTGTACATAATGACAGAAGCAGTGCTGTTTTGAACACTCCGAAAGCATTACTGTACTGTTTTTCAACAAGTCTTGCCGAAACCAGCTTTGATACTGCCATTGGCAGCCCGTAACAGGATATTATAAGTGCAATATTATAAATATTATATGCGACACTATATATTCCATTGCCTTCACTGCCAATAATATTAAGGAGCGGTATTCTGTATACCATTCCGATTATCCGAACCAGAATTCCTGCCATGGCAAGAATTCCACCATGAATTATGAACTTTTTTCCTATACTGTTATTCTCAGACATGGCCAGTCTCTCCGAACCTTTATCACTTAATTGCAAAATCCGCAAGATACCACTTGCCGCTCTGCTTTACAAATACATATGAAAGGTTAGTATCATAAGTCTTATCGCCTGTATTCCAATTAACATACAAATCAAAATGGACATCACAGGAGAAGCAGTCATCTGAATACTTAACAAAATTGCTTATCTCATTGGATTTGAACTCATATGTATAATTCTTACCCCAAAGGAACGCCCATACAGCCGGAATGTCACTTACATACTTTTTGGCATTACCTGTCATATAACTCTTAAGACGTGTAAGGCTTCCTTTATTAATGATATATTTACCATATTCAATATTAATATTCTTAATATTGTCACTCTGGCCTGCAAGAAGTTCATCATCTGAAGGATATGCTGCCGTATATGTTCCATCAGCACTCTCATCTTTCTTAAGTTCGAGCTGCCTTCCATTAAGGACAGCCGTAATCTCCGGCTCAGCCATAAGTCCCTCAATCCTGTAGACATTATTACACGGAACCTTAACATAATCGCCGACATTCTTTGCTATCTCTACAGGTACACCCTGCTCCCGGATAATATCTTCTCCTGCCTGCTTTCCGTTAATTGTAACAACTGCATCTGAAGGAGCTGTTATCGTAATTGCATTATCTTTGCCAAGGAATTCGCCGAATGTAACTGCGTCAACAGCCCATACTGAGAATCCTCTTCTGTTCTTGCCTGTCTCCTTAAGAGACACCTTGGCAATATTCTTATCATCTGACTTTACAAGATATACCGGACTATCATTGGTATATTCACCACTTTTTCTTGCAAATGTAAGGTTGCCGTTTACGGTATTCTCAAGATATTTTCTCACATTATCAACATCTTCATAAGGACTTATTTCTCCAGCATTCTGATTAACAAGATTATCAATATTCTCAGATGAGAATTGTGTCCTGATTATATTATCCATTGCCACATCCGGCATACCTTTTTCGTACGCACCAAGCAGTCCGTACACCCATATCAGGCCTATAACAATAAGTCCGGCAAGTACGCCCGAATATATTGCCAGGAACTTCCAGTAGCCTTTAAGCCTTCTTTTCTTCTTATATCTTCTATCTGACTTCTTATCTTCGATCATCTGCTTATCCCTCTTATTTTACAAGAAATGCCGTAGGACACTGTCTTGGTCCTGTTGGCGAATATGGTGTGTTAATTACCGAGCCTTCATAATACATCTGTGTTGATGTTCCGCCATCCATAGTAGACGCATTAACGGCTCCGTACTGCTGCATTATATAGAGAAGATCCGCAAATGACGCCCCGAGGCTGTTAGCCTGACGTCCGTCTATTGCAAGCAGAAGAACTGCGCCATCCGCTCTCTGACCTACAGCCGTACGCGGATTAAGTCCTCCGCCTACACCTGATACATCCTGTGCCTCGCCATTGATAATAAGAAATGGTCCTATGCTGCTGCTTATACTTACACAGTCACGCATCCCCATATCAAGAGCCTGCTGTCCTGTCATGTTACCTACAACAAGTATGTTATCCTTTGTAAATCCCGTAACATGGCATCTTGTAGCTGTATCCCCGTTAACAATCCTGCCATCTGTCATTACAAGACCTACAGGCATAGCAGTATATGTAAGCTCTCCGTCAACAAATTCTCCTCCGTTGACACCACCCACTGCATTATACCGGGCTGCTATCTTGGCAACGACCTTACCGTCTCCCTCAAAGAACTGCGGAACTGTTCCCACAAACACCCTTGAAGGATCCTTAATAATCATAAGCTTGCCGCGATAGGTTGTTCCCTTAATATCAACAATCTCTATATCCTGACTCTGTTCTTCGCTCTCATCAGAAGAATCTGTTCCCGATGCCATTGTCACAAGGCTTGTGTTTGTAATGACATCAGTATCTTTTATTGAATTCTTCTCTATGATAGCCTTCACCTCATCCTCTGAGAAAAACCAGTTGGCAATGAATCCAATGGCACTTGTCTCTCTGAGTGACATAACAAACTGTTCCTGCGCAGTCCTGGACGGGCCATATACAACAACACACATAAGTGCATATATTCCTCCGCACAGTATCACCAGCGTTACGATTATCGTAAGAAATACCTTTCCTATAGCACTAAGAACCCTTCCGGGCTTTCTGTCCTTTCCATCGTCCTCCGGGTCAAGCATCTGTGAGTCATCCACTTCAAACAATTCTACTTCTTCCCTCTTCCTTCGTCTGTTCTCTGACATTACATTTCTCTCTTTCTATTTTCTGAATACCCATCTTCTCTGTATCTGAAAACTTATTAAAAATAATATTGTGTCTATAACTGCTTTGGACACCACAGTAAGCACGCCGCCCAATGAAAGCACATCTGTTACCATCCACACAAGGTAGTACGAAACCAGCATCTGTACAACACAGAGTATATAGTATCTTACGAGTGACTTTCCAACGTTGCCGTCATCCTTGAAAACTGCTTTTCTGTTCATCGTATAATTAAACAGTGATGATATAATTCTGGCAGTCACAGTTGCCGTAAATACAGCCGTCTTAGTCTCCATGACCTTAACACACAGCCATCTGATTATTGCAAACGCTCCAAGGTCGATTCCCGATGATGCAAGTGAGCTGGCCATAAACTTAAGTATCACGCCATATATCTTGAATGAATCCCTGAAAGGGTGAAAATGCGTTGAGGCATTCTCTTCTATGTACACAGTCTCTATAGTAACTTCACTGTACCCTATTCCAAGTCTTCCCATCTCAAGCAGCATATTGGTCTCATATTCAAACCTCTCACCGCTTATTCCTGCAAATGTCTTAAGATACTCAGCAGGTATTGCCCTAAGTCCTGTCTGTGTATCATGTATATTGATTCCACATGCCGTCCTGAATACAAAGCTTGTTATATTATTGCCAAATCTGCTCTTAAATGGTACATTATCTCCGGAAAAATCTCTTGAACCAAGTATAACCTTATCCTTAGATTCCAGCATGGCATTAACACACTTCATTATATCTGATGCCTGATGCTGTCCGTCACCATCAACAGTCACAACACCATCTATGTCCGGTCTGTTCGCCAGACAATATTCAAATGCTGTCTTAAGTGCACGTCCCTTGCCTTTGTTAACCTCATGGTTAAGCATAGTGCACTGCGGATATTCCCTGACCCTGTTAAAAGGTTCCATATGCCCGCTGTCACTTCCGTCATTCACGAGAATGATATCTTCAAATCCATGCCGGATTAACGAATCCACCACCCTGACAAGCTTCTCATCCGGATTAAGTGATGGAATTATGACTGATATATTCTTCATATTGCCTCATTTCTGCAATGTTGATGCTATGTTTTATGCTGCTGCACATACTCTATTATTTTATAACATCTTATACTTTTTTGCAAGAAAGTTGTAACACTGACAAGCCGCCTGCCATATTAATGTATTGTAAACATAATAATCTCCCTGGGAGGATTTAACATGAGTGATTTAGCAGCAACAAACTGTGGATGCAACAGCTGCGGATGTGGCAGTAACTGTGGAGGATTCGGTAACAATTCATGTCTGTGGCTCATCCTCATTCTCTGCTTCTGCGGATGTGGCAACAATGGTCTCTTCGGTAACTGCGGCGGATGTGGCTGCGATGACGGCTGTGGAAGAAATGGCGGCTGCGGTGACAATTCATGCATCTGGCTCATCCTCATTCTCCTCTGCTGCGGTGGCTGCGGCTGCTAATTTTGTAAAATTACAGCTGCACCACAACTGCATAAGCATCTTTGAAGAAATGCACCGGCATCGGTCCGGTGCATTTTTTGTTTATTTATTCAAAAAATACACTGACTTTTTCATCAGCAGCTTTTGTATTGCAGTCTTTGGCGTTATCTTCCCCGGTTCCGTGTACCATAGAAAGCTTCACTTCATTTTCAATCACGTCTCCATATTTCTCCTGCCGGCACTGCGCATCTATCTCATAAACCGCATTGCCTTCAATAATGTAATTCTCATTCAACTGCCATACCTCTTTCCACAAATACTGTCAATATTATTATATGTTCACTGTTCTATGAATGTAATATATCGAATATAAATGATACAAGCAGACAGATATGGAGCATGTATGGGATGTCAGACAACCATGCCAATGACTGAGTTTGATATTATAACCACAGACGATACCACACAGATGATGAAAGCAATTATTCCGTACATTGACTTTCCTCTTCAAAAAAATATGGCCATAATGATAAGAATCAAAGAACTTCAGGATACCATACGCTGCTACAGCAGCAGCCAGTGCATATTTCTCAACAAAGCCTCGTGCGGAAGCAATGATATGATGGATGCTTTATGTAAGTACGGTCCACCCGATATTGCTTCAGGCATAAATACAATCCGTCAGATGTCACAATTCTCTGATATTATGAAAATGTACAATGATCTGGAACAGTCTTCCGGTAATGTCATGAATGATGCTGCATCACAGGACACTAACGAATCCTTCAATACCCCTAAGGACAACATTGACAATATTGGGAATATGGACAATATGGAACAGAATCCACAAATGAAGAATATAATGAATATGATGAATGATACAGAGAGCTTAATGGATGACAGCCAGCGCAGTCTCTATAATGAGTATCTCGAACAGCTTGATGATATCATCGCAAAATCTGAACAGGCGGAGGACTAGATAATGGAAAATATTCCAAACATTGACCCTAAAAAAATGGCATTAATCAATGAATTTAAAAAAATGGCTGAAGGCAAAAGCAGTAATGAAATGCTGCCGCTCCTTCTTGCAGTCTCAAAAAAGTCAAAATCACTTGGATTAAAATTCTCGAACGAAGAAATGAAAATAATAATTGATTCGCTGATGTCGGAGGCAACGCCTGCACAACGCCAGCAAATCAATATGATGTTAAACATTATGAATCAGTAGAAATATGACAGCTGCTATCCATGCAGCCATTATTACCGGCACGCCTATTGTAAACTTTGCGTGCTTTGTCTTATGGTGAAATACTTTCATACCGGCATAAGCACCTACCGGGCCGCCCGCAAGGGCAAGCCCGATAAGCGTTGCTTCCGGTATACGCCACTGTCCCTTAACTGCTTTCCTCTTATCCATTCCATACGCTGCAAATGCTATAAGATTAATCAGTATAAGCCAGATAATGGCAATTATTATCAATATCTGTCCGAATGTCATGGTGTATATGCCTTCGGCTTACTTTGCAACGATGTTGACAATCTTGCCCGGAACATAGATTTCCTTGATAATTGAGCCTGTAAGCTTATCACCAAGCGCTGCCTTGCCTGCTGCAAGCACATCATCCTTAGCTGCGTCTGCTGCGATTGTAATTACAGTCTTTGTCTTGCCGTTAAGCTGTACAGCAATCTCAACCTCATTATCCTTCATTGCATCTTCATCATACTCCGGCCATCTGTTGTTCTCGAATACGCTTGTATCATGTCCGAGTACCTCCCAGAGTTCCTCAGCTACGTGAGGTGCAAACGGAGCAAGAAGTGTTACCATTATCTCAAGAGTCTTCTTATCTATTCCGCCCTGCTTCTTTGCAAGCTCAATGAACTTATTGTTGTATTCCATGAAACCGCTTATTACAGTATTAAGACTGAAGCTTTCAAGACGCTCAGTAATATCATGAACCATCTTATGCTGAAGCTTTGTACACTCATCTGTCTCAGGAACATTCTTGCCGGCATTCTCATGTACAAGATTCCAGAAACGTGTGATGAATCTGCGGACACCGTCAATACCTCTGTCATCCCACTCTGCATCTGTCTCAGGTGGTCCTACAAAGAGCTCATACATTCTCAGTGAATCACAGCCGTAGTCATTAACAAGTGTATCAGGCGATACAACATTGCCCATTGACTTACTCATCTTCATAGCCTTAGTACCATACTTCTCAATATCATCAGGCTTCTTGCAGATCATACCCTGATTAAAGAGCTTCTTGAATGGCTCGTCAAAGTCAATAACTCCGATGTCATGAAGGAACTTTGTGTAGAATCTTGAATACAGAAGATGAAGAACTGCATGCTCTACACCACCGATATACATATCTACAGGAAGATACTTATCAGCCTTCTCACGGCTTACAAGCTCCTTATCATTCTTATTGTCAACATATCTTAAGAAATACCATGAAGAACCTGCCCACTGAGGCATTGTATTAGTCTCTCTCTTAGCAGGCTTGCCACAGCATGGACATGTTGTATTAACCCATTCATCAATTGCAGCAAGTGGTGACTCACCTGTTCCTGTAGGCTCATACTTCTCAACCTCAGGAAGAAGAAGCGGAAGCTGATCCTCAGGTACAGGAACACAGCCACAGTCAGGGCAGTGTACTATAGGAATCGGCTCACCCCAGTATCTCTGTCTTGAGAATACCCAGTCACGAAGCTTGTAGTTCGTAGTCTTTCTTCCGAAGCCCATCTTCTCTATCATAGCAGGAGCTTCCTTCTTAAGTACTGAAGATTCCATGCCGTTCCAGTCGCCTGAATTAATCATTGTTCCGGCAGCTTCTGTATATGCTTCTGTCATGTTCTCGATTTCCTTACCATCCTTGGCAATTACCTGGATGATTGGAAGGTCGAACTTCTTGGCAAATTCAAAGTCTCTGTCATCATGTGCAGGTACACACATAATTGCGCCTGTACCGTAATCAGCAAGTACATAATCTGAAAGCCAGATTGGAACCTTAGCTCCGTTCAGAGGATTAATAGCATAGCTTCCCGTGAACACACCTGTCTTTTCCTTATCCTGCATTCTGTCGATATTAGAACGTGTTGATGCTCTGTAAATGTAATCGTCAACAGCCTTGCGTGTCTCATCCGTAGCAAGCTGCTTAGCCATCTTATGCTCAGGAGCAAGCACCATGAATGTTGCACCATAGAGTGTATCAGGACGTGTTGTATATACAGTTATGCTGTCATCTGTTCCTTCAACCTTGAAATCAACCTCTGCACCGTATGAACGTCCGATCCAGTCTGTCTGCATCTTCTTAACCTTCTCAGGCCAGTCAAGCTTGTCGAGGTCATCAAGAAGTCTGTCTGCATAAGCTGTAATCTTAAGCATCCACTGCTTAAGATTCTTCTTGGTAACAACCGAATGACATCTCTCACAGCATCCGTTTACAACTTCCTCGTTAGCAAGACCTGTCTTACATGATGGACACCAGTTAATAGGCATCTCCTTCTCATAAGCAAGACCAGCCTTGAACATCTTAACGAATATCCACTGTGTCCACTTATAGAACTCAGGGTCTGTTGTGTTAACTTCCATATCCCAGTCATATACTGCTGAGATTTCCTTAATCTGTCTCTTTATATTAGCAACATTGCTTGCTGTAGATATCTTAGGGTGAACTCCTGTCTTAATAGCGTAGTTCTCTGCCGGAAGACCGAATGCATCCCAGCCCATCGGATGAATTACATAATATCCGTGGAGCATCTTGTAACGGCTCCATACATCACTGATAACATATCCTCTCCAATGTCCTACATGAAGACCACTTCCTGACGGATATGGGAACATATCAAGACAATAATACTTTGGCTTCTTGCCATCGTTCACGTTAATCGGCTTTGCCTGCCAGTTACCGCGCCACTTTTTCTCTACTTCCTTATGGTTATAACGTACTTCTGCCATAACACTCCTCCTATATTCTGGCTATTTCCAGCGAAAAATCGCATTTGGGCGCAATACACCCGAATACCATAAAACACATAAAAACATTTTATCATATGACTTTGAGAAGTCAAGAAAAAACAGAAGTGAAAGTTTATTCCAGCATTTATACTTTCACAAAAAAACCTTGCAGATTGGATTGCTCTTCTCTGCAAGGTCAGTAATTATTAATATCTAATTGTATCTAAAATCAGTCACTGCTGCTTAGAATAATCCTACTGGAAATACTTAACACCTGACTCAAATATCTTAAGATCCTGCTCACCATAGATATTGATTGCAACGCTTCTGCCGCGTCTCTCAACATGCGCCATCTTACCAAGGCAGCGTCCGTCAGGACTTGTAATACCCTCGATAGCCATGTATGAGCCGTTGACATTCCACTCGCTGTCCATAGTAACATTGCCTTCAGGATCACAGTACTGTGTAGCAACCTGTCCGTTGGCAAAGAGCTTGTCAATCCATTCCTTAGGAGCAACAAAGCGTCCTTCCCCGTGTGATGCAGGAGTTACATAAACTCCGCCAAGTTCTGCACCGGCAAGCCAAGGTGACTTGTTGGTAACAACCTTTGTATATACCATTCTTGATATATGGCGGTTGATTGTGTTGAACGTAAGTGTAGGAGAATCGGCATTCTGTCCGACAATCTTACCTTCAGGCACAAGACCAAGCTTAATCAGCGCCTGGAATCCGTTACAGATACCAAGTGCAAGTCCGTCTCTCTCATCAAGCAGCTTCTGTACAGCTTCCTTCATCTTTGCATTACGGAATGCAGTTGCAAAGAACTTGGCTGAACCATCAGGCTCATCACCGGCTGAGAATCCTCCCGGGAACATAATAATCTGTGACTGGTCAATTGCCTTTGTGAACTCATCAACAGAATCTCTGATTCCCTGTGCATCAAGATTCCTGAATACCTTTACGATAACATTGGCACCGGCTCTCTCGAATGCCTTAGTGCTGTCATATTCGCAGTTAGTACCCGGAAATACCGGAATAAATACTGTAGGCTTTGCTACCTTATTCTTGCAGATATGGATATCCTTTGTATCGTAAAGCTTTGTCTCTACGACTGCTGAATCACTCTTTGCTGCCTTGGCAGGGAATACTTTATCAAGCTTCTCTGTCCATGCCTTAAGGGCTTCATCCATAGTTACAGTTACATTACCGTATGTAAATGCTGCTGAATCATTAACTTCACCCACAAGTGTATAGCTCTCTGTTACACTGCCAAGCTTATCAGCAGGAACCTCAGCTATAATGCATCCAAACTCAGGTGAGAATAACTGTGCAGCCTTAAGCTCACTGTTAAATGCAACTCCGAGCTTATTACCGAATGCCATCTTGCTGACTGCTGCAACAATACCTGTTCTGTCCGGAACATAAGCTGACACGATTGTCTTATTCTGAATCATGTCATGGACTGCATTATAGAGCTTCTTAATCTGATCATAATCAGGAAGGTCATACTCATCCCTGGCAATTCTGAACATAACAAGCTTATTGCCTGCTGCCTTAAGCTCAGGAGTAATTATATCTGCCTCCTTTGCAACATCTACGGCAAATGAAACGAGTGTAGGCGGAACATCTATCTCATTGAATGTTCCTGACATTGAATCCTTACCACCGATAGATGGAAGTCCAAAGCCGAGCTGCGCATTATAAGCACCGAGAAGTGCGGCAAATGGCTGGCTCCAGCGTGAAGGATCTTCTGTCATTCTTCTGAAATATTCCTGATATGTAAAACGAATCTTATTAAAATCACCGCCTGCGGCAACAATCTTGGCAACTGATTCGATAACCGCATAGATTGCACCGTGGTATGGGCTCCATGATGAGAGATATGGATCGAATCCGTAGCTCATCATAGTTACTGTATCACATGTTCCCTTAAGTACAGGAAGCTTCGCTACCATTGTCTGTACCTCAGTGAGCTGGTACTTACCGCCATATGGCATATATACTGAACCTGCACCGATTGATGAATCGAATCGTTCTACAAGTCCCTTCTGTGAACATACATTAAGATCATTAAGTGTCTTAAGCCACTTAGCCTTAACATCTGCCTCTATATTCTTCTCTTCACACTCAGTAAAGCTCTTATCATCAAGCACCTCATCACCCTTCTTCTCAGGGATATCAACGAGTACCTTAGTCTCCTGATGTGCTCCGTTTGTATCAAGAAATGCTCTTGAAATATTAACGATGTCCTTGCCTCTCCAGCTAAGAACAAGTCTTGGTGATTCAGTTACTACAGCAACCTCAACTGCTTCAAGGTTCTCTTCCGCAGCATATTCAAGGAACTTCTTAACATCCTTAGGTGCAACTACAACTGCCATTCTCTCCTGTGACTCAGAGATAGCAAGCTCAGTTCCGTCAAGACCTTCATACTTCTTAGGAACCTTATCAAGGTCAACCTTAAGACCGTCTGCAAGCTCACCGATTGCAACCGATACACCGCCTGCACCGAAGTCATTACATTTCTTTATAAGGCAGCTTACCTCTTCTCTTCTGAAAAGTCTCTGAATCTTACGCTCTGTAGGTGCATTACCCTTCTGAACCTCAGCACCGCATGTCTCAATAGACTTCTCTGTGTGTACCTTGGATGAACCTGTAGCACCGCCGCAGCCGTCACGTCCGGTACGTCCGCCGAGAAGGATTATGATATCGCCCGGATCTGATGTCTCACGGATGACTGCACGTCTTGGAGCAGCACCCATAACAGCACCGATTTCCATTCTCTTTGCAACATAATCCGGATGATAAATCTCCTTAACATAGCCTGTCGCAAGTCCAATCTGGTTACCATATGAGCTGTAGCCGTTAGCAGCGCCTGTAACAAGCTTCTTCTGTGGGAGCTTGCCGTGAAGCGTCTCTGACATAGGAACCGTAGGATCAGCGGCACCTGTAACACGCATAGCCTGATATACATATGTACGTCCCGACAATGGGTCACGGATTGCACCGCCAAGGCATGTTGCAGCACCACCGAACGGCTCAATCTCAGTAGGATGGTTATGTGTCTCATTCTTGAAATTAACAAGCCATTCCTCTGTCTTACCGTCAACCTCTACAGGTACCACGATACTGCATGCATTAATCTCGTCTGATTCCTCCTGATCTGCGAGCTTACCCTCTGCCTTAAGCTTACGCATTGCCATAAGTGCAAGATCCATAAGACATACGAACTTATCCTTACGTCCCTTGAAAATCTGTGCACGGTCAGCAAGATACTGATTATATGTAGCCTCCATAGGCTTTCTGTAATAGCCGTCCTTAAAAGTAACGTCTGTGAGTTCTGTTGAAAATGTTGTATGACGGCAGTGATCTGACCAGTATGTATCCAATACACGAATCTCCGTCATAGTAGGATCTCTGTGTTCCTCATCATGAAAATAATTCTGTATATGAAGGAAATCCTTGAATGTCATTGCAAGTCCGAGTGAATCATAAAGCTTCTTAAGCTCACCCTCAGGCATATCCTTGAATCCGTCAAACACCTTGACATCTGCCGGTACTGCAAACTTAGTGATAAGAGTCTCAGGGACTGCCTCATCTGCCTTACGTGAATCTACAGGGTTGATACAGAGTCCCATAATCTGTTCCTTCTGCTCATCTGTAAGCTTACCACTGATTACATATGTTGTAGCAGACTTGATTACAGGCTTTTCTTCCGCATTAAAGAACTTAACACACTGTTCTGCCGAATCCGCTCTCTGGTCAAACTGTCCCGGAAGGAACTCTACGGAATAGATAAAATCATCTGCGCCCGACTCAAATGTCATCTCATATACATTATCTACAGGCGGCTCTGAAAATACAGTTGTAAGTGCCTTATTGTAAGTATCATCTGACAGATTCTCAATATCATAACGAATCAGTACTCTTACGTCTGTTACAGTTTCAACTCCAAGATAACCCCTTATCTCATCAGCGAGTTCCTTGGCTTTGACGGCATATGGTGCCTTCTTTTCAACATAAACTCTTCTTACGCTACTCATCGGTAGACCTCCATAGTTCTTTAATAAGCTTTAATTTTATCATTATTGCGGCTATTTCTCAAGCCGCAAATAATTTTTATATTATGAAAATGCTTAATTCTTTTAACAATTATTCGTGCATCCTTCTGATAATTTTGTATATGACTGCATTCTCCATTACCATCGGTGCCGTATGTGCAAAGAATATAATTCCGTCCGTAGGCGACGTTATCTCTCTGATTACCTCTCCCTCGTACGGATCCGTTACCTGTGCAATCACATCTCCGTGATACACCGGATCCCCCGGTTCCTTGAGCCTTTTATAAAAACCTGCCGTATCAGACTTGACAGGCATAAGCTCATGCTCCTCTATCACGCTTGCTATATAACCGCTGTGATTGTTATATTTGACAATTCCCATTCTTGTAAGGAATCGAAGCACAGCTGACACAGCCTGTCTTGCTGACTTTTCATCAACTGTGTCCGTTGCATTGGTATATATCGAAAATGCATTCGTGCCATTCATCTGCCAGCTGTAATTGAGTGTGACTGTGTCCATCGGCTTCGGCTTACGCGTTACAACATACTGTAATCCAAACAGATTGGCAAGACTTGGACTCTGAAAGCCTGTCTCCATCATTCTTACATGGGGGATAAAATCTCCCGGCATATAAAATGATGCAAACTGTATGCCGTAGCTGTACCCCTGTACACTGTCAAATAATGCCTTTGCTATCCTCTTTGGAGAATCCGCGTTCATGCCACCCGGAAAGCATCTGTTGATATCAACATTATCAATCGGCCAGAAACGCTTTTCAACATTAATTCCGTACATATTAACTGTAGGAACAACAAGTATCTCCTTATTATGTGATATGGCACCATGCTCCTCAAGCGTCTTAAGTGTCCTGATAAGCTGCGAGCATATATAAAGCTGCTGAAGCTCATTGCCTCTCATTGCCCCTATTATACATGCAGCCTTCTCTCCATGCCCGAATCTGTATCCTGTTATCTCATTATCTTCACGGTAAAGTCCCTCTACCGAAAACAAAACTTCTTTATGCATAATAATCCCAAACGCCTCTGCTCTTCATCTTAACTTTCTCCCATACAGATATGCATATGCCTAACGCACTGCATATACACGTGCAAGAAGTGTTCCTTTGTAAATGACCGGATTCTCTCTTAACGAAAATACAATTCCGTCAGCCGGCGATATTATCTCCTGAAGAATCTCTCCATCAACAGGACTTATTATATCACCTATCCGTTCTCCTTTTTTAATGTGTCCCATCTGCTCACCGAGAGCTGATACAAAGAGTCCGGCATGCTCAGCATGTATAAAATCCACCTGTCCTTCTGTTGACATTATAGGCTCCTTAACCGCCGGTCTTTCTCCCTGCCATATTCCGAGCTCTATCATTATATTAAATATTCCGTCTATGAGTTGTCTGCAATATGCATTATTTATTCTTAATCCGACTCCCATCTCTGTTACAAGTGTCGGAACACCAAGCTTGTTAAGGCTGTATGCAAGTGTTGCCTCACGTACCGTAATTGATGAATATACCCATACAAAATCCGCATTCATAATCTTGGCATACGGAAGAAGCTTGTCCGCACAGTCTTCATTAAGTCGTACCTGCGGTGCCTCTTTTATATATACGTTACTTGAATGTACATCAATGCACAGATCACTTCCTATTATGTCATTGACAACCTCTGCCGCAACATATTCAGCCATTGCACCATTATTATCTCCCGGAAATACCCTGTTCATATCAAGGTCAAACATCGGAATTCCTCTCGCTCCCATGTCCATTCCGAGAGGGTTAATGCACGGATACACGTCAACCGTTCCAGTAAGCAGTTCAGGATGTGCCTTAATCTGTCTTATTACTTCATAACACACATACTGTCCGTCAAGTTCATCACCATGAATGCCTGTAACAAGTGAAAGCCTCGCTTCTCTCCCGGTAGCATTCTCCGGTTCAAAATGATTCTTAAGTATTCTGATTTTTTCTTTTACCGGCATCTTAACCGAAACAACTTCATTAATCATATCTACCTCATTAATACACAGATAATTATATCTTATCATTGTATATGACTTAATGCAATGGGCTATTGTGGGGAAACTCATACGCTCTCCCAGAATTCACGAAGTGTCTGCGCTGCCTGCTCTTTGCGGACAGCAATGTAATTATTCCATTCTCTTGGGAATATGTCACGGTATTCTCTGTACAGGAAGCGTTCGTCGAGCAGGGCTATGACTCCTCTGTCTTCTTCTGTGCGGATGACGCGTCCCGCTGCCTGCATGACCTTATTCATGCCGGGATATACATATGCATAGTCGAAACCGTTTTTGCCGGAATCGTCAAAATACTCCTGCAAGAGCTTCTGCTCTGTACATACCATCGGAAGTCCCGCGCCGACTATTACTGCGCCTATAAGCTGCTCGTTCTTCAGGTTTATTCCCTCCGAGAATATGCCGCCCATAACACAGAAGCCTGTCACGGCATCACCGGCTCCGTTGTCAAATGCCTTCAGGAAGTTCTCGCGTCCCTCCTCGTTCATTGATGAATCCTGACACATTATGCTTTGTTCAAATTCATCAGGGAAGCAGCCCTCGTCAGTCATATCATATATAACCTTAAGTACCGACTGCATAAAGCCGTATGATGGAAAGAACACCATATAATTACCGCGTTTCGCGTCTGTAACTGCAAATATATATTCCGCAATTTTTCTGTACTCAGCATCACCTCGTCTTGAATATCTGCTGCTCACATCACGTCCAACAATTATACGGCGCATATCGGTATCAAATGAAGATTTTGCGTATACCGCCATATCGTCAGCCTTGCCGGTAAGCATTTCCTTGAAATATCTGACCGGAAGAAGCGTTGCCGAGAACAGCACGGCGCATATTCCCTGCTCTATACATGAATTAAGATTATCCGAAGGGTCAACGCAGAACAGCCTGACAAAGAACTGCCCCTGTGAATCATGCTCCGTATATATCACATATTTATCGGTCAGCAGATCATGCATATTAAGAAAATGCCTGATTGAAAGAAATATCTCCATCAGGCGTTCCCTGTAATCAATATGCGGATTCTGCCTGTTTTTATCGAGGAACTTCTGCAGCATCGAATATGCCCGTTCAAGATGCATTGCAAATGCCGACACGCTGCTGATTACATTGTAATCCCCGCATTCCCTTTTAAATTCAAGCATGTCTTTGTTGCATTTATCGAGGGCCGAGGCAAGCCCTTTATCGATTCCTTTTACATATTTGCGTGCCTCAAGGAAATCCTCTTTCACAACCGCAGCACTGTACATGCTTCTTCCCCTGTCAACAAGGTTGTGTGCCTCATCCACAAGAAATATATATCCGCCGCTCATTCCGTCCGCAAAGAAACGCTTCAGTCTTACATTAGGATCAAATACATAGTTGTAATCACATATAATTCCGTCACACCACAGCGATATATCAAGAGACAGCTCAAACGGGCATACATTGTGCAATGCAGCGTATTTTACGATAATGTCACGCGTTATGGCCGTCTCATGCGTAATGACATCATAAACAGCATCATTTACACGGTCAAAATGTCCCTTTGCATACGGACACGCATCAGGATTGCAGTTGCGCTCCTCAAGTATGCACACCTTATCCCTTGCAGTAAGCGTGACAGTCCTGTAATGAAGCCCGCCCTCACGCAGTATTCCGTATGTCTGTTCAGCAACGGTTCTTGTTATCGTCTTAGCCGTAAGATAAAATATCTTGTCCCCATGCCCTTCACCGACCGCCATAACAGCCGGATATATCGTGGATATCGTCTTGCCTGTTCCGGTCGGAGCTTCTATATAAAGATTGCTGCCTGACGCACATGCCCTGTACACGCTTGCCGCAAGCTCCTTCTGTCCCGGTCTGTATGGAAACGGAAACTTAAGCCCCTTTATCGAAGCATTGCGCTTATCCCTCTCCTCAAATACAAAATCCGTCCATTTTGAGAATTCTTCTATAAGCCCGTCGAACCATTTTTCAATCTCATCAAATGAAAAATCCTCATAAAAATATTTAACCGCTTCATCATCAATGCTGCAGTATGTCATTCTTACGCGGATACGTTCAAGCTCCATCTCGCATGCACAGATATACGCGTAGCACATGGCCTGCGCCTTATGCACATATACCGGCTCCTTAACCCTGCCTACATCGCCGGTCACAGTCTTAATCTCATCGATGCACACATCGGGATTCTCTTCATCGCCTGATGATATAACGCCGTCAGCCCTGCCTTCAAGAGCTATTATATACGAATCATGCACCGGTATATTTATCTTAAAAGGAACCTCGGCAGCATAATCCGCACCGGACTTCTTCTGTATCGCCCGGTGTATTCTGGCGCCCTCCTGCATTCTTGCAACATCCTGCGAGGAGCCTGTCCTGTTATCAATATCTCCGCTGTTATACACGAATTCAACAAGATTTCTTACCGATATCCTGATTGCACCATCTTTAATGACATACATACTTAATGTTCCTTCGGCTCCCAACTGCCTTTTTCATATTCTTCATTAAGCCACTCTATCGCAGCAAGCCTGCCTTCTTCCGAAGCCTCAAACTCAGCCGTTGTCTTATCCTCATCCGGAATATATGCATACGCCATAGGCCCCGCCCATGCACATGCCACAAGTATGAAATCCGGCTTTTCTCCCGTACGCCATATCCTGTAGCGCATATTGCCAAGCGCACCTGTGTATATCCCTTTGTAAGCAAAAAAATTATATGGAAGGATATCCTTATCCTCTATTCTTTTCACCAGTCCGACACTCCTTCATAAATATACGAATTGCCTTTTTTACCTGTCCTTCTTACCGCTCCGACATAATAGAGTATATTGAGCACCTGCCTTGCCGTCTTCACATCAATATGCGCCGCCTTTGCAAATGCAGCCGAATCAAAGCCGCCTTCAAGCGAATCCAGTTCATAAGGCACAAACTGCAGATAATCCTCAGGCTGTTCAATGACAGTCTCCTCCCTTATTCCGAGTGGGATTCTGTCGTATCTTGTTGAGCCGCGCTTTCTCGTCTCGTTCCATCCGTTAAGGAGCCTGTACTCCTCAATATCCATCAGCACGATACGAAGTTTAAGATTGGGATTCTTAAGAAAATCCTTTATCTTGTACAGCTCATAAAATGCGTAATATGCATTCCATTTCTTAGGTGCTTTGCGCCGTTTCCCTGTCTCTCCCGTCTGCGGGTCTATCCACGAAAGCCATTTGGTATAAGGAATCGGATATACCACTGTAACCGGATAAAGATTAAGAAACACTGCAAGCTTCTGCCGCAGCTTATTAAAATTGGCTGTCTGTATCTCTATTATTCCGTCATTATTGCAGATGTCTGCAACGTAGCCTTCTATGGCAACCTCCTGATAATTATCATCAGGCTCGTACATATTCTTGAGTATCGCATGCACCGTCTTCTCGCCAAGAGTCCCTATTCCGCTTTTTTCACGGATGACACCCACCACCTTATTCTTTGCGGCTGTGAATTCTTCATTTTTAATGTAGCTGACCGTCTCATCACTCTTTGAAGCCATCAGCCTTTGCCCTCAGTGTTGCAAGATTATCAAGTGCCGCATTAAGCGTCTCGTCCTTCTTTGCAAAATGGAATCTTATAAGGTTATGTACATCCTCCCTGAAGAAGCTTGAGCCGGGAACTGCTGCCACTCCCACATGCTCAGTCATCCATTCGCAGAACTTAACATCATCCTTTACGCCGAATTCCGACACATCCATAAGCACATAGTACGCACCCTGCGGCTCTGTAAATGTAAATCCGAGATTCTTAAGGCCGCCGCAGAACAACTCCTTCATATGTGTATAATGCGCGGCAAGCCCTTCATAATAATCATCACCGAACTTAAGTCCCGTAACCGCAGCCTCCATAAGCGGTGCTGCCGCTCCGACAGTAAGGAAATCATGAACCTTTTTGACACGGTCAATAACCTGTGGATTGGCAATAACATAACCAAGTCTCCAGCCTGTAATCGAGTATGTCTTTGAAAGGGAATTACATACTATCGTCCTCTCCCTCATGCCCGGAAGCGATGCCATGTAAATGTGCTTATTGGGTGCATATACTATATGCTCATACACCTCATCCGTGATGACATATGCATCATACTTTATCGCAAGATCTGCAATTATCTTAAGCTCGTCATATGTAAATACCTTGCCGCACGGATTGGAAGGATTACACAGTATAAGTGCCTTTGCACCCTGTCTGAATGCATCCTCAAGAAGCTCCGCGTCAAAATCAAATGCCGGCGGAACAAGCGGTACATATATCGGCTGTGCTCCTGACAGAATCGTATCAGCCCCGTAATTCTCATAAAACGGTGAGAATATTACCACCTTATCTCCCGGATTAACCACCGACATCATAGATGCCATCATAGCTTCCGTACTTCCGCATGTGACAACAATCTCGCTGTCCGGGTCGACCTTTATCCCTGAAAAATGCTCATATTTATCAGCAAGTGCTTCCCTGAAATTCTGCG
The DNA here is from genome assembly GCA_025146925.1 of [Bacteroides] pectinophilus. Taxonomy (NCBI): domain Bacteria; kingdom Bacillati; phylum Bacillota; class Clostridia; order Eubacteriales; species [Bacteroides] pectinophilus. The sequence goes on from CP102260.1 coordinate 2,191,351, forward strand.
CGCCCCATGTAAGTGCATACTGATGAGGACCTTCTGCCGCAACCTGCGCAAGCCTGTCCGTCATAGCCTTCGGCGGGTCAAAGTCAGGAAATCCCTGTGAAAGATTCACCGCACCGTACCTGTTGGCAATCCTTGTCATTCTTCTTATTACTGAGTCAGTAAATTCAGATGTTCTTTCACTTAATTCTCTCATATCTTCTCCAGCTTTCTGTCTCTTATTTGTCGGGCTATATCTTAAACTTCTATTTTCAGCTATACTATCCGGCTATAAAAAGCACACCAAGCGTTCCCGGTCCGCAATGGCTTGATATAACTCCGCCTGCTCTTGTCTCTAATATCTCATCAAATATCCCCAATGATTCAAGGTATTCGCGTACATTATCCACAATCTGCCTGTCACAGCCCGAATGTGTTATGAATACTCTGTCAGGACGTGCATTTTTAAGCTGTTCTTCCATATCCTTTGTATAAGACATTATCACAGATGACAGCTTTCCTCTGTATTTTTTAGCCGCATCCATAGCACCATTCTCCACAACTATCCTTGGGTGAAGCTTAAGCACACTTCCTGCCATTGCCGCAACCGCACTGCACCTGCCGCCTCTGTACAGATATGTAAGAGTATCCACTACAAAGCTTGCACGCACATATGGCTTAAGTTCCTCCATCCTTGCCTTTATCTCTGACGCACTGCAGCCCTTATCAGCCATAATTGCAGCCTCTATCACAAGAAGCCCTATTCCGGTTGAAAGATTAGCCGAATCAATAACCGTCACAAGCTCATCCGCATCAAGTTCACCTGCCGCAAGCCTCATAACATTGCCTGATGTAGACATGCTCTCAGATATGGAAAAGCATACAATCTCTCTTCCTTCTTCAACATACGGCCTCATCAGCTCCACTGCTTCAGTTATCGCAGGCGCTGATGTCTTAGGTGTTGTCTTATTGTCATCTGACCATGCAAATATCTCATCCGGCGTAATCACACCGTCCTCATATTCCTTATCTCCAAGAAGAATATGAAGCGGCAGGATGTCTATATCGTATCTCTGAACAAGCTCCTTGGAAAGATCACAAGTGCTGTCTGAGATAATCTTTACCTTTTTATTCATAATAATCCTCCATTCCGGCAGGCACACATTCACTACCACCAGTCACTGTCCCACAGTACCGTAAACGGGCCGTCATTTTCAAGCTCAACCTTCATATCAGCTCCGAATACTCCGCATTGGACGCTTCCAAATGTATCCGCACAGCCCTTTTTAAAATATTCATACATTTCATTGGCAAAATCAGGCGCTCCCGCTTTTACAAAGCTTGGCCTGTTGCCCTTGCGGCAGTCTGCATACAGTGTAAACTGCGACACAACCATAACTTCACCGCCAACATCCGTGAGTGAAAGGTTAGTCTTGCCATTCTCATCTTCAAATATTCTTAATCCCGACAGCTTCTTTATGTATCTGTCTGCCATTTCTTTTGTATCTCCGTCAGCAATACCAAGCAGTATCAGGAGTCCTTTACCGATACTTCCCACAACACTGCCATCCACCTTAACCGATGCATGGTTAACACGCTGTATAACAAGTCTCATAATCAATCACCATTATTCCTATATCCACTCGTAATCTCCGCCTGTAATCGCAAGACTGAGGAGTGAATCCATCTTTGCAACCTCTTCCTCTCCCTCAATCTTTTCAATAAGCTGCGCCGTATCAGTTATATCTTCAAGTGACTCATCCGGTCCTATCTCGTAATCCACTTCCGCCTCACAGTCAGGGCATGGAATCTTACTAATTGTCTGAAGTGAAAGAAACCTCTTGCCACATTGCTTACACTCATAATATCCACATTCTTTTGTTCCGTCAGGTACATAATACATATTGATTCCCGAGCCTCCATACATTATTAATGCGTTATTAATCAGCATTAACATCTGCCGATTTCATTATATTATACATTTGTATTTTTGTCTTGTGTATAGAACAATATCATTACATAATTATCTTATGTGGAGGTGCATTAAAGCCTAAGCCATCCTTGACTGCGATGGCATCAATGTAGAAGTTGTACCTGCATGGAAATGGCTTCTGGATAATCCGCATTAGAAATGTATATATTATCTGAACCCCTTCAGATACTCCTTCTGCTCCGGTGTAATGCGATAGCTCTCTACCGCCTTCTGTATCGTCTTTTTATGTACCCATTCAGGAAGCCTCCGTTCCTGTATATAAGGAATTGCCGCATTCCACTGCTTTGCAAGTGCTGTCGCCATGTACCACGCAATCATCATATTAACATAGTACTCCTCAGACTTTACATCTGCGACAATCTGCAAGTACTCTTCCTTAAAATCTTCATCAAGAAACAGACGCATCATGACGCCAATCCCGTATCTCTTAACGTACGCTGCATCTGAAGCAATCCACTTCTTTGCCCTCAAAAGAACATCTTTCTTATTTTTATTAAAGCATTTTGGAACCGGAAAATCACAGGTAGCCCAATTATCAACATACGGAAGGAACTTTTCAAGTTCAAAGATACATTTATCATAGTCCTTAATCTGCCCAATCAGCATCATCTGAAGATTATTCTCTTCATAATATTTATGCGGAAGTTCATCCATAAACCGGGCTGCTTCCTCCGTCTTAGCGAATTTCTTTGCAAATGTCCTTAAAACCGGCGTTCTAATTCCTATAATATCCGATTTATCAATTCCCGGCATAAGGCTGCTGTGGAAATCCCTGTACGCCGTGTCCTGTAGCTCAAACAATTCTTCCTGTAAGTGTGTCATAAAAATCTCCATTCCGCAGGCACAAATAGCCGTGTAAAACCAGATATCAAACTGATTTTTACACTATCTCCTCATCGACCCATCCAGACTTTCCCCAATTGTAGTTCTTTGTATAATACATGTCAATTTGAAATATACTTTTTATTCGTTCCAATGCTTCCATTTATATAACTGCCCTTTGTATTCCAGATTTAAATGTTTCTCTTTATCCAGTCGCTTATCCAGCCTAACATCATCCGTTCACTTTCTGTTTTCTGTCGCCTGTGAACTCTGGCGACACAGCCGGGGCAGTATTTTGCCCGGTTGGATTTGGGGACGAATACGCCGCCGCAGACCGAGAAAGAAGCCGTCTGCGGGCAGGCGCAGGTGTCCCCATCGTCAAGGACAATGCAGTTGCCGTCCTCACAGCAACAGCACTCCCGGCGGATCAGGGCTTTTGCCTGTTTGCGCTGCTTCCCATGCCGGGTTATTCCTTTTCGGACGGTCATTCGATTTTCAAGGTGCTGTTCACCGATGAACTATCTCAAGTGTATACTTTTTTGATTGCCTGTGCCATATGTCCATAAAGTCGGAAATCAGCCTGAAATCTCTCTATTTCCACGCTCTCGGAATTGTGGTAAAATAAAAATGACGGAACAACAAATCGGCGGTTGTAAAGGAGCGTTATGCGATGGAAAAAAGAAAAATTGTTCGTGGGATTATATTGGCAGTATTGCTGGTTTGTGCGGTGTTTTTGATTTATTCCATAGTAACAGACCCATTAGGCGAACATGATATTATGCTTGCCCTAGCTGTTACCGCTGGATTTATTGCATTAGAGCAGGACAAGCGAAAAGAAAGATAACTCCCTATTTGACTGTATAGCAATAAGTTATTGGAGAAAAAAATATGAAATGTATGAAGTGTAGCTGTGAAATGATAACAGCAAAATTATGTGGGGATGTAAGCGGAATGAGTGTTCGCTTAACCAATAAAAAGAAAGGAGTTTTTGAAACAGAGCATATAAGTACGGTTTCATGCTTTGTATGCACAAAATGCGGATATGTTGAGCTGAAAGCTGATAATCCAAAGGATTTGATTTTGTAAACATCCGATTTGCAAGCAAATGAGGACAGATACGGATATGATTACTTATCTACTATTTTGTGCAAGGTGCAGTGGATAACTATATAAACAAAAAGTTCGAGTGATAAATCGAAAGTTGGAGGATACACGCATGAAAATTGTAATCATTAATGGAAGTGCCAGAAAAGGAAACACGCTGACAGCAATCAATGCATTTATAAAAGGAGCATCAGAAAAGAATGAAATTGAAATCATTGAACCTGACAAACTCAACATTGCACCATGCAAGGGATGTGGTGTCTGTCAATGCTCTAAGGGATGCGTCGATAAGGATGATACAAATCCTACAATTGATAAAATTGCTGCCGCAGATATGATTCTTTTTGCTACACCAGTTTATTGGTGGGGAATGTCAGCACAATTGAAACTTATCATTGATAAGTGCTACTGCCGTGGATTGCAGTTAAAAAATAAAAAAGTTGGCACGATTGTTGTAGGCGGTTCTCCCGTAGACAGTATCCAGTATGAGCTGATTGATAAGCAGTTTGACTGTATGGCAAAATATCTTTCATGGGATATGCTTTTCAAAAAATCATATTACGCAACAGCCAGAGATGAACTTGAAAAAAACAAGGATTCCATGAACGAACTTGAGGGGATCGGAAAAAATTTATAAAGCACGTTCCAAATTCCAATTTGTTAAATTCAATTCCACTATCCTCCCCATGTTCCCTTGTAACTTATCCACAATATCAGTTCATTATAAAAATCTTAGATTTTTGTCTTGAAACTGAGCCACTATAGAGTAACGATATATGAAAAAGATGTGAGAGGGAAATCATGAAGGTTGAAACATTATCAGAAAAAGATATCAATGCGATTGGGCATGCATTCGGTTATTATGAATATGCACAGGGCGAGAAGGGGCTTGTTTCCGCATACAGCAGCAAAGACGCAGTCGTCAGTTATATCAACGGCTATGTGGAAATGGTACTGCAGGCAGGTATGCTTTATACAACCGGTCCGCAGCAGGAAGCATTTATTGCCTATAAGCGCTGTGATGAAAAAGTGGGACTGAAGGCAGGTCAAAAGCTGATAAAAGGGATGTTTGCAGGATCATCCTTTGGTGAAGTGGTACGGATGCTCAGCATTCTCGGAAGCGGTGGATCATCTTCCATTGAAAAGAAACTGAAAAAGAAAAAACAAAAATACCTGTTTGTCGGATTGGTATGTGTGCGGGAAGAATACCAGGGGCAAGGCTATATGAGGAAAGCGCTGGAGCTTGCGTTTGCCGAGGGCAACAGACTGGGACTCCCGGTCGTACTGGATACCGATGCCAAACTGAAAAGTGATAAATACAGACACCTTGGCATGGAACTGGCAGGCGTCCGTACCTGCAAAAACGGCAGTAAATTATACGAACTGATCAAATATCCTGATTCCACGGTCTAATGAAATTAAAAATCATACACTGTCTAATGAAACTGGAAGTTGTATTATTGAATAAAATGGAGATTTTGATATGAAAGACAGGGCAAACAAGGGTTATTGGCAACGACTTGCAAAAATATATGCACCTTTGATGGAGTCAGATAAGAAATTTTATAATGCAATCTGCGGATATATTAGAGATTATCTCAAATCTGATATGAATGTATTAGAATTAGCTTGTGGAACAGGGCAGCTATCTTTCCCATTGTCTGATTGTACTAATAGCTGGACGGCAACCGATTTTTCGGAAAATATGATTAAGCAAGCGAAAAGGAGAGGTACAACAGAAAAACTTAGTTTTTGCGTAGCCGATGCAACGGCACTTTCATATGAGAATGAAAATTTTGATTGTGTAGTAATTTCAAATGCACTGCACATTATGCCAGAGCCTGAAAAAGCAATGCAGGGAATTCGTAGAGTATTAAAAAAAGATGGTATTTTGTACGCACCAACCTTCTTATGGGCAGAGAAAAAATCAAGTGGTTTACGAAAGCGATTGATGTCTATTACAGGATTTAAAGCATACAAAGAATGGAACAAGGAAAATTTTTGTGAGTTTATTACGGATTATGGCTTTACAGTCGTCAAAGTGAATTTGGTGGATGGCGGTTTAGCTCCTGTTGGAGTCTTGATTGCGAAAAAAACTAATTATTAAATCCCAGTTGATATTTCACATATTTTAGGAAATTTAATAACTGTTATATTTAATTATCAAATTCTTCGCAAACCCTTGAAAATACTAAGTTTGTAGCAAGTGAGCTTTCCCTTACTCTTTCCCTTGTGTTATATTCTCACATTGGTTTTCATGAACCTTAATATGGGAAAAAATAAGGGAAAGAAAATTTCATAACACAGTATAACAATAACGACATGGTGAACTGATTGAAATGTTTTCGATATTTAACTCTATAACTGATTATTAAAAGAAAATGGAGATAAGATACGATGAGAACAATTTATGCAGAATACAACATAAATCACGATAGTATTGATGTTTACACAAGTGCCGGATATATGCTTCGCATTGATTGCTGGAAAGCTGAAAAAAATCTAAAAACCACATACGGATCAGAATGTGCGCTTACTTCATTGGCTGTGGATGAGCCTTTGGAATATGCAAGATTATATCTTGAGGGTAATTTACAGATGTGGGTAGATGCAGAAGACTCACTAGAGTTATAATCCTTATCCATATAAATAATATGCAAATATATATCCCATCAATATAGCGAATATACTGAAATAAAAGTATCTTTATAATCAATTTTAACCAAAAGAATATGTTCTTAGAGGAGGTGTCTCCCGAAAGAACATATTCTTCTATTATGGGTAATTATAAATATAGAACATGCTTTTCTTGTGCTACAATTTCTTCACTATGAGTTACAACAATAACTGTTTTTCCCTGTTCACTTAACTCATGCAATATATTCATAACAATCTCACTATTTTTTTTGTCTAAGGAACCAGTTGGTTCGTCTGCTAATACAATCGAACATTTCTTTAGCATTAAACGAGCTAACGCAACTCTCTGCTGTTCGCCACCAGATAATTGATAGACTTTTTTGTTAATTACTTTCTGTAAACCAACTTTTTCAAGAGCTTCATTTATTGAAATATCCGTTCTACCTGATTTTTTTATTATTTCTAGATTTTCTTTTACTGTTTTGTTTTCCAAAAGGGCAAAATTTTGAAATAAAAATCCAACAACTTCTTTGAAATATTTCTGCTTTTTTCCTTTTTTTGCCACATCAAAACCATTCACAATAATAGAACCTTTGTCAGGAGTTTCAATACCTCCAATCATATTAAGTAAAGTACTTTTTCCGCATCCACTTTCGCCACTAATTACCAAAAAACGGCTATCTGGAATTTCCAAATGAAAATTTTTGAACAAAATTTTATCATTATATGCTTTGCATAGATTTTCAATTGTTATCATAAGCAACCTCCTTTTAATGATTTCGGTATGTTTGTTTTTTCAACAATTGTGATATTAAAGAAAATAATTGTAAATTCTATTAGTGCCATAAATGAACTAACAAGAATGCTAATTCCTACTTCAGTCTGTACCGATAATAAAGAATAGATAAGCATACCTACTAATATCACAAAATTTTCCACTACAATCATTTTAAGAAGTGTTTTGTGCCGTTCAAATAAACTATATCCAAAGATTTTCATCAAGGAAATTTTCATTGCATTTTCTCGGAACTCTAGTCTACTTACTGTAACAATAATCATAATATTTAAAAGCAATACAATCGTACAAAGAGAACTTAAAAATCCCACGAGTTTTATTAAAAATGTGTGATTATATAAATACTGTTCATGTACGTTTGTAATTACTAGCTGATAATTTCCAAGCATATCTTCATACTTTTTGCTGATATTTCTTAGCTGTTTTTCATCACATTGAAATAAAACTGCTCCTGCTTTATAGCTTTCAAGATACCCACCATTGACTGCTAAATCTTTGTTTGCCTGATAAATAATTATCGGATTTTTGCTTTTTTCGATACCATTTATTCTACTTGTATCTAAATAGGAAAAGTATTCTGTTTCGCTATACTCTATGTACTGAATATTTAATTGTTGTAAATTATCATGATTTAAAACATGGCTCAAGGAGTCATAGGCTAATTGCTTGTTTTTAGCAAAATATCTATTCTTTGGAATGAAAATAATCAAATCAGAAGATTCATTCTCTACTGCATTTATCTGCTTCGTAAAACCTTGTAACATATCTTTTGCATGATTATTTACATATATCACATCATTTTTATCATTTAAAATATTCAAGCATATTACAGGCTTTAATGTGTTATATTCATTCTTGTATAGTTTATTCCAAAAAGCTTCTTCTTTTTCAGCATTAAAATCAGTAGTCTTTACGGTAAAATAATTTGCATCATAATATTCTTCTAACAAATGTTCATTTGTAAATAGGTTATTATGAATACTACTAATATTAGTGGTAATTGTAAAAACAGCGGCTACCCCTGCTATAAATTTTAACGAATAAATTAAAAAATCCACTCCTCTTTTGTGTGTTGCATTTGCGAATGCCTTTCTAATATCAAAAAAGCAAAAAGAACAATATGGAATAGTGGAAAGAATAATTCCAATGGAATATAAAATTGTGACGAGTCTATTCTCATATGCTCCCGATATATAATTTGACAGCAATATTTTTGCAACAATAAATAATGCAATGTCAAAAGTTACATCGAATAAAGCAGCCTTAAATGCTATGAAACCAGCACTTTCTCCTAAGGAAACTCGTACAACAACCTCTTTTTTTCGCCTAACCACTTCAATTACATTTAGAACAATCATCAATGCAATAATCATACCCCATATAATAAAAATCATGTCCTTTTCCGTAGAATTCCAATATTCTGGATAAGTTAAGCTATATTTTTCTGATAATTTCTGATATGTAGAGATAATATTGTCCTCATTTCCTATGTATGAGATAAAGTTTTCATAACCCACAGAGGTACTTTGCAATTCTGAGAGATTATGAAATTTTACTTTCGTAATTCCGGAAACTAAAGCGGTATATTCTGATTCTTCTATGTTTGCAGTATTTTTTAATGTTTGTCTGATTACTTTATCATCGCCATAAATATGAAGTGTTGAAAGGTATTTATTATTGATTTCATTGTACTGAGAAAAAATATGTACATCATTCTCCGTTGCAGTTTCTGATACATCTTTCAGAAACTGCGACATATCTTCACTAGCAACTTCATAGCGTGATGACGTAAAATATGCTGTAGAAAAGTTCCAAAGCTGATCTTGAAATATTTCAGATTGCATAAGTATTCCAAAAATCAGGAAACAAAACAAACATAAGTTTTTAATTGCTTTCATTTATTTCAACCCCAGATTCCATACTTTATTTGCTTTTTCAAATATCGTAGTCAATATTGTGCTATTTTCATCAACAATCCATTGATCTTCTTGATCTTCAGCTTTTTTGCTACTTGACAACATAATTTGAGTATTCAAATCCTTATAGTCATTAAATAGCACGCCTTGACTTATTCCTTGGTGAAATGGTTTTATCCAAATAATTAGTGCATATCGAACATCTGACTCAGCTATCGCAAGATTTCCATTCCAAAGCAAATAATCAGGGACAGACACACTATACTGGAATCCATCTTTATCTGTGTAAATTTTTACTCCAGATTCTTCTATTTCAGGGAAGTCTTTCTGAAATTCGTTATATGGTTTATAACTCCCGAAGTACCAAAATAAATTATAGCAACAGAACAAAATAACCAAAACAATTCCTATATATTTTATTTTTTTCTTCATTTATATACACTCCACAAAAAAGAGTGGTTGGAATTCCAACCACTCAGCCATTATCCCGAACCTTTGTTTAGTAGCTATTACCGTAGGTAATACTATTTCCTTTATGAGCAACCTCAATTTTAGACCAATTACCTTTACCAACATTTGAACCCGAAAAAGAACCATTTCCATTCTTGACATATGCGTAATGATCTTTAGTTGAATGATATGCGTGTGCATAATCTTCATTAATAGCAAGAGTATTATAACCATAAGTCAAAACACCTTTTCCGCCATCAGATGTAGTGCTCAATTCCCACTTTTTATCAAATGTCTTATTCCCGTTTGTAACAGAAAATGCCATTACTGGAATTGATGAAGAAATTAACATTGCACTAATAGCTACCCCTACAATCACTTTCTTTGCTCTCATAAGTTTTACCTCCTATGATCTGCTGTATTTCTATTTATATTTTATCAAATATTTTGTATCTAGTCAATCAGTATCTTGACTTATATAGCGTCGAATTGTAAGATATATTCCTTGTAAAATTAACCAAAAGAACAACAGATTTATTGATAATGCTTTTTTAATTACTTCTCCAAAATAAATGATGACAGCCGCACTTGTCAGTATCATCAGTAGGGTAATAACATCCCAACAGTTTTTCTTATATAATTCTATAACCTTTATTTCTATCAGTATTGCCAGTATCCCTGTCCCTGCCACACATATTCCAACAACCAATATCATCAATAACCAATATATGATTCCGGCTATAATCTCATTTGGAATTTTTGTGCTGATTTGTGCCACAGATTGCCCGGCATCAATCGTCCAACCGATAAAAGTTTGTATGAATGATGCTGCATCATGGAAGAATGATTTGCAATCGGAAAGGAACACATCTGACTGTACTGCCTGAAAAAGAGTGGTTGTCAGCGAATACCATGCAAGAAGGAACAAGGTTGTTTGGAACATTACCGTTTTTGCTTTATATTGTCCTGCAAGTTGCTCTTTTTGTGTTTCGTATCTTGCTTTTGCATTCTGATAGGCTGTCCGGTCACAGGCTTCGCATTTTTTATAGAGTACCGGCTTTTCTACCGGTATCTCTACGATTTTCTGATGTGTCCGGGCATAATCCCGTTGTTGTGTTAAGCATCGTATTTTATCTTGACATTCCTCTATCGTGACGTTTGCGCTTCGCAGCTTCTCTTTCTCGCTCCGCAATGCTCTGTCTGCCAGCTTCAAGTCGTTCTTTAATGCTTGAATATTCCCGGCTCTGTTCTCTTTGTTTAATTTCTCGTTCAAGGTCAGAGATTCGTTGAGCTGCGTCTTCAGTTCCACGATAAGCTGGTCTTTCTGTTCCAACTCTTCTTGTATCTCCTCGGTCAAGAGCAGAAGTTCTTCCAACTGTTCGGCGTTCTTTAATTCTCTGGATTCGTTCATCTATATCACGTCCTTTCTCTACCTGCTGTTCCAGTTCAGCAATTCGGTGTTCTGTTTCAGTAATAAACTGTTTTCGCTGTTCAGCTTCTGTGCCAATATCTGCCATTGCTGATTTTCGTTTTCCAAAAGTTCTATCTTCGTTTTCTGTTCTTCCATCTTGGAAAGTAGTTCCTCGGTATTTGGCAAAATGTTGAGCAGCTCGGATAACTCGCTGTTTAATTTTTGCAATTTCTGATTCTGTTCCTGCATAAGAGAGAGTTGGGTGTCCCGGTTCTGCATTTCCAGAAGCATTTCTGCCATTAAGGTCTGCTGTTCTTCGATTTGCCCAATCATGGACTCCATTAAGGGTATAATTTCCCGGCTTTCTTCTAATGTCATTTAATCGCTCCTTCCATAATGATAATGCACCTGATACTTTCCCAAAGGTGTCCAGTATCTTTTGCAATAACGTGTTTTGTTGTTTTATGATTTGATTTTCCGCTACTTTCCACGAACCTTTTATTTCCTGCCCGGCAAGAAACTTTTGTTCAATCTTTCTTGCGTCAGCACCTTCATGGATGGTAGGAATCTGGAGTTTTCCCTGCTTTTCGTAAGAACGGTGATCGACCTGATTATGCAAAGGCAGATGTTCATTACACACCTTTGCCCACTCGCTCCGCCACAGTTCACAGTTTTTTGGATTGTTCCATCCCGTAGCATCGGTCAGTACCCGTTTCCATTGCAGGCGGTTTCTTGCACCAATCTTCTGGATTCCGTTTTCATCTAATACAGGGATACGGATTCCATGACGGTCAGGGTTTTTCTTATCCTGCCACCAGTTCGGATGGGATTCATCAATCACGATATTTCCGCTTTTATCTCTGACAAAATCCCAATCTTTGACTTCTTTCTTCCCCCAAGAATGATCCGGGTTAAAAGGGCGCATTGTCAGAAGCAGATGGACATGAGGATTGCCATCCCCTTTGTCGTGGATACTCCAATCAGCACACATTCCCTTATCCACAAATGTTTTTTTGATATAGTCGGCTGTATATTGAATCTGTTCCTGTCTGCTCCATTCTTTGGGGAGGGCAAATTCAAATGACCTGCCAAGTTGGGCATCTGCACTTTTTTCAATCTTCAATACCTCATTCCATAACCGTTGTTTCTGAAATGTGATTTTAAATTTTTCTAAAGCAGCTTCTTTATCTTCTGACCTTTTGTATCGGACAGATTTTTGAAAGCGTTTTATATTTTCTTCTGGTACTATCTGCCATTCAGGAGGTGCGTTTTCGCACATCATCAGACTGGTGTAGACCACTTCTTTTTTAGAAGTGTAATAACTGATTCGCCCGGTTTCCTCGTTTTTCATCACATCCCCATTGAGATATGCGGAAGCGGAGATAACAGATTTCCCTTTACTTCGTCCGACTATTTTGATTGTGTAATGAAAAATCGCCATGTCTGGATTCCCCCTTTCTGCACATCCGGCATAGATTTCCGGCAACATTGCTTTCAGTTTTAGAAAAAGCAGTATTGCCGGAACGCCCTCTGCGTAAGAGTGCCCTGCGCATAGCAGCCTGCATGGAATGCGCCCCTCTGGCGAAGAGTGCCTCCTGCGGCATGAGCAGGTCTGGCTGAAAGCCCCGCCGACGGAACGAGCCCGGCAAGCGTGAGCGAAGACCGGTTGCCACTTGTGGCAAACTTATTGGGACGACCTCTGGTTGTCCATAAGTGCGCCCTTCATGAAAAAGCAATGAAGGGAATGAAAAACTCATCCCCCCCCGCCATTACACTTCCTCCATATCGGTATGTGTTTCTTTCTGCATTGCCTTTGAAAAAAATTTCCCATTGGCTTCCTGCTTTTTCAGAAAACCAATCAGCTTTGGGATGTCCTCTTCCTCGATAGGCGCACCGAGAACGGATTCCACCGCACCGCCAACCTGACAGAGCCTATGGGTTCGTTTTTTACTTTCTTCGGCTTTCTTTCGTTTCAGAAGTTCTTTCTTCTGTGCTGCATATCGTTTTGCTTTTTCAAGGCTTTCCTGTTCCTTCTTTTCCATTTCAAGCATTCGTTCTTCATAACTTTTTGTTGATTTTGCCATGATTACATTCCCCTTTCTTTTACAAACATAAGTTCTCGGTTGCGTATCAGAAGAAGCACATGGTATAATCTTCTTGCGTGTAGGTATATCATGGCTTCGGTCTGATAGAACCTTTGGCGGTTTCTTTGGAAGCCGCCTTTTTAATTTGCCGCAGTTCTTGTTACGGCTTTTACATTTCCTCTATCCCTCAAATCACGACCTTCATTCGCTTCCATAAACATTTCCAGAATATCGGTTTTAATCAGGACTTTGCGACCAACCTTTAATACTGGAAGTTTCTTCCATTCTACAAGCTGTCTTAAGGTGTTTCTGCCGATTCCCGTATAGTCAGCAGCTTCTTCGATGGATAATGCAATTTTTCTTTGCGTCATATAATCACCTCCTTATAAATTGCATTATGCAATTCTTGTGATGTAAGTATATCCTTTTCATATCTTTTTGTCAAGCGTTACGAAATATTAAAAATAATTTTTAAGTTGCATATTGCAATTACAGAAAAACAATGCTATAATTCATACATACCGAAAAAGGAGGCAGTCAGCATGAAAGATAAAGAACTACGCAAGCTGATAGGCAGCAGAGTAAAACAGCGCCGTCTGGAATTGAATCTGACACAGCCTTATGTCGCAGAAAAGATGGGTGTTACCGCTTCTACAATCCTGCGTTATGAGAATGGTTCGATTGACAATACGAAAAAAATGGTGCTGGAAGGTCTTTCGGAAGCACTCCATGTATCTGTGGAATGGCTCAAAGGGGAAACAGATGAATATGAAACCGACATTACGGATAAGAGAGAGTTACAGATTCGTGATGCGATGGGAGATATTCTGGAACAGTTACCGCTTGCCCTTACCAAAGAAGAAGATGCTTTTTCAAAAGATTTATTACTGCTGATGTTAAAACAATATGGTCTGTTTTTGGATTCCTTCCAGTTCGCCTGCAAAAACTTCAAGGGGAATGCTGGTCAGACGGATATTGCCAAAACAATAGGGTTTGAATCGAATGATGAATATAATGAGATTATGTTCTTAAGGGAAATCACTCACACCATCAATGCTTTTAATGAGATGGCAGACGTTGTAAGGCTCTATTCCAAGAAACCAAAAACAGCAGAACAAAGGCTTGCAAATCTTTTATCAGAAGTCTTATACGAAGATTCCGAATCGGTATAGTAAGACAACCGGAGTTATGATATACTTACACGCACGAAGCATTTCATCAGTTCCGATTGTCTAATATCGAAAGGAGACATACGATTATGGCAAAAGGATCTGTAAGAAAAAAAGGAAAGAAATGGTACTACCGCTTCTATGTAGAGGACGCAAGCGGCAATCTTGTTCAGAAAGAATGCGTTGGAACAGAAAGCAAAAGTGAAACTGAAAAGCTGCTCCGTCAGGCAATGGATGATTATGAGAAAAAGAAATTTGTTGCCAAAGCGGAAAATCTCACAGTCGGACAGCTTTTGGATGTGTGGGCAGAGGAGGAATTAAAAACAGGTACGCTCAGCAATGGTACGGTGGAGAATTACCTCGGAACAATCCGAAATATCAAGAAACACCCATTGGCAGAACGGAAACTGAAAAATGTAACCTCTGAACATTTGCAATCCTTCTTCGATTTGCTTTCCTTCGGGGGAGTTCATCCCGACGGAAAAGAGAGAAAGGGTTACAGCAAAGATTATATCCATTCTTTTTCCGCAGTCATGCAGCAGTCCTTCCGTTTTGCAGTATTTCCAAAGCAGTATATTACGTTCAATCCCATGCAGTATATTAAACTGCGGTATCAGACGGATGAAGTGGATTTGTTTTCCGATGAGGATATGGACGGAAATGTCCAACCAATTTCACGAGAAGATTATGAAAGATTGCTTGCTTATCTGCAAAAAAAGAACCCAGCCGCAATACTTCCAATCCAGATAGCCTATTATGCCGGGCTTCGTATTGGAGAAGCCTGCGGTTTGGCATGGCAGGACGTAAATCTGGAAGAACAATGCCTTACCATAAGACGCAGCATCCGATATGATGGCTCAAAGCGCAAATATATCATCGGACCAACCAAGCGGAAAAAAGTAAGGGTTGTTGATTTTGGAGATACACTGGTAGAGATTTTCCGTAATGCCCGGAAAGAGCAGTTAAAAAATCGAATGCAGTACGGAGAACTTTATCACACGAACTACTACAAAGAGGTCAAAGAGAAAAACAGAGTGTACTACGAATATTATTGTTTAGACAGAACAGAGGAAGTCCCGACAGATTATAAAGAAATTTCTTTCGTCTGTTTAAGACCGGATGGTTGTTTGGAACTTCCAACTACTTTGGGGACTGTTTGCAGAAAGGTGGCAAAAACATTAGAGGGATTTGAAGGCTTTCATTTCCACCAGTTACGTCACACCTATACAAGCAACCTTTTAGCAAATGGAGCTGCCCCAAAAGATGTGCAGGAATTGTTGGGACACTCAGATGTCAGTACCACAATGAACGTCTATGCTCACTCCACAAGAGATGCGAAACGAAAATCAGTTCGGCTTCTTGATAAAGTGGTGGGCAATGACTAAAAAATTTCCCTTATTTCCCTTGTGATTATCTCATAAGGGCAAAAATAAGGGAAACTACATATCATTTCACTAATGGACAGGCGGGAAAGCCTATAAAATGGGGAAAGTTAGAGGAATAATTATATAAATCCCAGTTTATATAGCTGAAAAATCTGGATTTGTGAGGAAAAGATGAATGGAACAAAAGAGTAAAAATGGGGTTTCAATCATAGGTGGTGCAGATGGTCCTACAAGCGTTTTTATAGCTGGACATTCAAAAAAACACCCATTAAAGCTTAGGATTAAAAATAGCATATATAGATATAAGAGAAAAAAAGTAGAGAAGACAATAGTGGCAAATCCGCATTCACTTTCTGAAACAGTGCGGTATGCAAAAGAAAAATACGGATTGACAGAAACTGCTTCAGTCGATAGAGAATATATTGAACAAATAAAATGCCTAAAAGAAAGTTTGATTTTGCAACATGAACCAGAACTTTTGGGAGAAATGAAGGATATTCCATTACCAGATTATTTTAATGAAGCATCTGTTAAAGAGTATTTGAGTAAAATAAAGACTCGGAGTGAAATGATTGCTGAAATGCCCGATAGTGTAATTCCTATGGATTTTCATTTGTATAAAATAGAAATTAATGATAATTTTCTTACAATGGAAATAGATTATACTTGGAATATATTTGGAATGTCTTATTCAGGAAATAAAGCGGTAATGAAAAAGTTTAAGAAAATAGCCAGAGATTTATACGGTTATTATGGTGTTACCGAGGAAGATATTGTAAATAAGACAGAAAGATATTCGTCACTGGTAACGAGCTTGAGTTCATAACTTAAAGTTTAATGAGCTGGAAAATCGGAAGTTTGTGAGGTGTTGGCATGAGTGAATTTATGATATTAGCGATTGTATTTATTTCAATGTTGGTTTTGTTTTATTTTTTATGGGTCAACGGATATATGATTTTGAACGCAAAACGAGCCTTATTATTTGTTGGTTCTCTCAGAGGGAAAAATAAATGCGAAGTTTCTTTTTCATCTTGTAGCGGATATGTAAAAAAGGTAATAAAATTTAACGAAAGTCGTGAATATACTTTTAAGTTGGATGGCGATGTCTCAAAAGGAAGTATCCATGTTATTGTAGAAAATAAAAATAAAGAGACCATATTAGATTTGACACCAGAGATAAAAACCGGTATGTTGACTGTCGATGAAAAATGTAGATATTATCTAATGCTTAAATTTGAAAAAGCAGATGGCAAGATTAAGTTACAATGGGATTAGTGGGTATATAGTTTATAAAATCATCACTTTTCAAATCGAAATTGACAAAGGAGTTGAGCTGATATGAAAAAGAAAATCATCATATTACTGTCTGTTGTGATAATTCTTTTGATGGGCATTGTTGTATGGTTTAATATTCCACTCGACTTGATGGACTTAGACCCTAATGAGGTCATAGAAATAGTTGTTTTCAATGGCAATAGCGGAAACGCAACACATATTACCTACAAAGAGCAGATTCAGCATATTGTCGAAAATTTGAATGGCGTCGAAGTAAAGCGGTCAAAGCCATCTTTGGGATATATGGGATATAGTTTCAAAGTTACTATTTATTTGTCTGATGGCAACGAGGCAGGCGATTGGAATAATTTTATTATCAATTCAGATGATACAATTAGAAAAGATCCATTTTTCTATTCTGTTACAAAGGGAAATATTGATTACAGCTATATTGAAGGTATCGTAGAATAACAAAAATCCCAGTTTGCAAGAGAAAGGTATGGTGAGCGAATGAGAATATTATACGAACTTTTATGGTTATGGGAGACGCTGGTTATTGCGCTTGCGGCTGCGGCTGTTTGCGTGGTTTGCGCCATGCTAATCTGCAAGGCAGTAAAGAAGAACCTCAGCAAAAAAACGGCGGCAGTTATCGGCGCAGCAGCGTTTGCGGGCGCTGTTTTGGCAGTCATTGTGATTGCCCGGACTCCGATGCCGCTTTGATTAAACGGGATGAGCCGCTTCAAATGCCGTTGTCCTCGAGACCGTTTCAAGTTTTGTGTAAACGTTAAAAACTGATATAAGATTTGTGAATAGTTACAAATGGGCAGAGCCGATTTTCCGGATTCTGCCCATATCTGCATTATACAGTAGTTTTTTGGCATGTCAATAAAACCTGCCTAAAATTGACTGCTTTACAGGTTCCGTCCTGCCAGACGTTCTTCAAAATAAATTTCAAGCTGGGAATGGATCTGTCCCCAGTCCTGCCTGTGTCCGGTCCATTTTTTCGTGATATCCATGGTTGCCAGATACAGCATTTTCAAAAGGCTGTCATCTGACGGAAAAACGGTCTTGCTTTTGGTCACTTTCCGAAGCTGACGGTTGAATCCTTCAATGGCATTTGTGGTATAAATCAAACGTCTTACAGCTTCTGGATACTTGAAATAAGTGGACAGTGTTGCCCAGTTATCATGCCAGGATTTATAGATTTTTGGGTACTTGGAATCCCATTTATCCTTGAACAATTCTAACTCATTTAAAGCTGTTTCTTCCGTTGGAGCTGCATATACAAGCTTCAGATCAGCCATCAGTTTTTTGATGTCTTTGTATGAAACAAACTTCGTTGAATTACGAATCTGATGGATGATACACTGTTGAATCTCTGTTTTTGGATAAACAGCCTCGATTGCCTGTGGAAATCCATTTAAACCATCAACGCATGCAATCAGGATATCCTCAACGCCTCTGTTTTTTAATCCATTCATGATAGAAAGCCAGAACTTTGCACTTTCGTTTTCTCCAACATACATTCCAAGAACATCTTTTTTCCCATTCATATCGATACCAAGGGCAATGTAAACCGCACGTTTTACAATACGTCCTTCACTGCGGACGTGATAGTGGATTGCATCCATAAATACTACAGCATACACTTCTTCCAAAGGGCGTTCCTGCCATTCTTTTACAATCGGCAGGATTTTGTCTGTGATCCGGCTGATTGTGCTGTCAGAAATATCAATATCGTATAATTCACGCATGTGGGATTCAATGTCTCCAGTTGTCATTCCCTTGGCATACATGGAAAGTATTTTTTCTTCCATGTCCTGAGTTACGGTATTCTGATATTTTTTAATCAGCTGTGGTTCATAATCACCGTTACGATCCCTTGGTATAGCTACATCCATATCTCCATAACTGGTGTGCATGGTTTTGCTGGAATGTCCATTTCTACTATTGTCTGTTTCTTTGTTCCGATAGTCATACTTGGAATATCCTAATTCTTCATCTAGTTCTTCATCCAAAGCACCTTCCAAAATGACAGACATCATGTCACGCATGATGCTGTTAACATCAGTGCCATCTTTGATGCTGATATCATTATTTTTCAGATAGTCACGCATCATTTCTCTCATTGCTGCTTTTTGTGGGCTGTCTTTTCTTCTTGCCATAAAAATAACCTCCAAACTGAGTAATTTTATCTTACATCAGTTTGGAGGTTTACACAAACTTTGGGATACTCCCTTGTCCTCTCCGGCGGCAACGGCATTTTCACGGTCTGCGTATAGTTCCTTGTAAACTGACCTAACCCTCTGTTCCGATAAACTCTCCCATACTGACTGTTGAGCCGTCCGTCATTGTAACTGAAGCAACATTTCTGCCCGTGTCATCGCTTGTACTCAATGATATTGATTTTATTCCGGCATCGTTCAATGCTGCCAACTCATCCTGCTGGCTTATTCCACATCTAAACTTCAACAATACTATCTGCCATTTGAATAGTCTTTTTTCTATGTGCAATCATAATTACTGTTTTTCTCTTTTTTAAACTTGCTATTGAATCCGCAATCATTTGCTCTGATTCATTATCAAGTGCCGATGTTGCCTCATCCATAAGTATAACAGGAGAATCTTTCAATATAGCTCTGGCAATAGCTATTCTCTGTCGTTCTCCTCCTGATAAATTGTTTCCTCTATTTATGATTACTGTATCATATCCATTTTCCATTTTTGATATGAATTCATGTGCATTTGCCAACTTTGCTGCTTCCATTACCTCCTGCTTCGAAGCAGTTTTTCTCGCATATCGAATATTATCCAGAATACTCACATTATATAAATACGGCTCCTGTGGTACATACGCTATCTGTTCCCTAACCTTTGAAATTCCCAATTCACTAATTGATTTTCCAAAAATCAGAATATCTCCCCGGTCTATCGTATAGAATCCCAGCAAAAGTTTTGCTAATGTACTTTTTCCACATCCGGATGGACCAACTGCAGCAATTAGTTTATTTGCCGGAAACTCATATGTAGCTCTATTAAAGAGCTTTTCTTTGTCTTTATATCCAAAGGATATATTGCTAAACACCACTGCATCTTCTTTTTGAGTGACTGGCTTAACCAATATAGACTTTGAAATAATTTCTTTATTTTCTTCCGGCAGTTCTAAAAATTCAAATATTCTTTCTGCATATGCTATGCAATTAACAAGTTCCGGAAAATTTTTACCAAGTTGTAAAAATCTAAAACTTAGCGATGTATATAATGTATATATTGCTGCCACCTCTCCAATAGTTGCAAATTTCTGCTGAACCAATATAATTCCAAGCACAACAAACATCAATGCACAAAATAAATCAAATCCACTATTAAACATTTCTAGTAAAGCAGCCAGACGCATTTTTTCTTTTTGTTCTACAGTATATTGATTATTAACCGTTTTATACTTAAGTACTCCTTTATGATTGATATCATAAATTTTGCTAATACCTGCGCCAGCAATCATATCAGAAAGTATATTTGTCATTACGGCATTATTTTTTGAAAGCTTTTTTCCCACCTTCTTCATCGGATTGGAAAGCAAAGCATTAATCAAGAACAATATGACATTAAATGCAATTAACACGATTGTCATAAAAGGATTAATAATCATCATTGCAACAGCGAAGACAGCAACAAAGATTATCGGAGCCAAAACTCTTCTTAATCTTGACGAGTATATATTTGATGCGATGTCTGTATCATATACCAGCTTTGACAGAATTTCTCCACTATGATGTTCTTCATAATACACATATGGGAATTTCATGGATTTTTCAAATACCAGCATCTTCAATTTTAATGACATTCTCTTTGCTTCATTGTTATAAATACACATAAAAATCGATGCCATTATAATTGCCAATATTCCCATAATAACCGTAATGATTATTTGTGATTTTCTTTCATATACACTTCCCTGGTTAGCACAATCGAATATAATTTTCATAAATACAGAGCCTGCAACCTCAAACAAAGCATTTAATGCAGTCATCATAAATATGGACAGCAGATATAATGGCAGTCTTCTTTCCATCATCTGCAAACTTTTTACAAGATTTTTTGCAATACCCACTAATTATGCGCCTCCTTACCATATAATGCAGCATATATTCCATTTTTCCTAATCAGTTCTTCATGGTTTCCTACTTCAACAATTTCTCCTTTATCCATGCAGTAAATCCTATCAACATTTTTAATGGTAGATAATCTGTGTGCAATGATAATAACTGTGTTTTCATGATTTTCTGAAATTGTTTTACTAATTATCTTCTCTGTTTGCTCGTCCAATGCTGATGTTGGTTCATCTAACAAAATTATCGGACTATTTTTATATATTGCTCTTGCAATAGAAAGCCTCTGTCGTTCCCCTCCCGAAAGATTCGCACCCCGTTCTCCAACTTCTGTGTTAAATCCATCTGGCAGCTCACAAACTTTCTGATATATGCCTGCTTTTTTACAAGCATTTTCTACTTTCTCAATATCAATATTCTTTGCTCCATATGCTAAATTCTCTAATATAGTTTCAGGAAACAAAAATGAGTCTTGCGGTACATACGAAATCAACCTTCTTGCTTCATTTATATCCCATTTGGAAAACACTTGTCCACACAAGTAATAATCGCCCTCATCAACCTCTTCAAATCCACACAACAACTTAAGCAATGTAGATTTTCCAGCTCCTGATGCACCAACTATCGCCACTTTTTCTCCTTGTTTTATACTCACATTTATATCTTTTAGAATTCTATTCTCAAAACATTTCGTATTACCACTTGCATATGAAAATGACACATTCTTCAATTCGATAATATTTTCCACATTCTTTAATTCACTACCCTTATAGTCACCGCTTACTTCTTTTGGCGCACAAAGCAACTCCTCTATTCGTTTTACCGAAATCAGCATTTCCCTGGCATCAATTATTCTAAAAGGTAATTCACTTAACGATGTAGAAATCTTACCAAACAACACAAGAAATGACATAAATTCACCTATCGTAATCGTATTCTTTAATACAAGAAATAAGGCAATTAGAGAACAACCAACGGACGGTACCCATTTCATTAATAAAACAATACCATTAGCTAATGCCTGATATCTATTCCTCGAATATTCATTCTTAAGTATTTCTTTTGCCTTTGATGAAACCCGCAACCCTAATGTTTCTTCTATTGCATATGCTTTTGCAACCTCAATACCCTCTATGTTGTCTAATGCAATATCCGCAAGTTCGTCATACTTTCCTCTACGTTTTCTTGCTAAATCATTTATTTTTTTTGCAATCATGTCACTTGTAAATATAACAAGCGGAAACGTGACCACGATTCCTGCAAAAATGAGCCAATTCATTTTTACTAAAGCTATGCTGATAGTTATAATGGTTACTGCATATTGTAATATCTCCGGGAATATCTCCGACAGCAGCTTTCCCATATCATTAATATCAGAAGTAAGTTTGTTAATTATAGTTCCTTCGTTCTTTTCAAAAAATCTATACTGTACCCTTTCCAACGATTCAACAGTTATATTCTTACAATCTTTTTGTACTTTAATGCTAAAAAGTTCATTAGTAATACTTTTTATATAAGTTACCACCATAGATATTATAATTATCAATAAGGTATTACCTGCAACATACTCAATATCAATATTATCGCCATCGAACATTGCATTAATTGCGTTGGAAATAATTTCAGAACCAATAACCACTAACTCAGATAAAATATATGAAAGAATTCCAGCCACAACGAATAAATAGCAATATTTCAACATAATCCTTCTAATCGTATGCTGCGTTCTCATAATAATCCCTCCTCTTGTTTTTACTTTTGCATTATTATATAATATTAAAAAAGTGATTTCATCAATTATAAACGCAATTTTCATCACATATCTATAATTTGATGCTTTTTATAAAATAGCATTAATCACCCATTAATCACAGACGAAAGGAATGATTATATATGCCACTACCTTTAAAACCTGAAGAAAATATTTATATTGACCATAAAATCTTAGATGGAACTTACTCTATGCCTACCATGCAGGCAGCATCCGATCATTATACGATAGGTTATATGGTATCAGGCGATCGACGATGGATTTCCACTAAAGCAATTCGTACTTCTCACGCTGGAGATGCCGGCATATCCAAACCACATGTGTATCATCGTAATTGCTCTATGTCCGACACTCCGTATGACAGATATGTGATTAAAGTCAAAACACAAATCTTTCAACCCATAATTGATATTATAGGAGAGGAAGAATTAGACTTTATATGTTCCAACTATCTTCATTTTACAAAAGATTCTCAAAAAATTATTCACTCTATGTATGAAGAAATGCTACAAGAATACAACAAAAATACCTCTTATTCTCAACTTATCCTTCAAGGTATGGTTTATAAATTATTTTTTTATATGTATGAAAACCATATTCCATCTGAAGAGGATGAACATACCTTGTATATTAATAAATTTGATGAACGTATCCAAACTTCCTTATGTTACATTGAAGACAATCTTATGGACGGTTCATCTATTGAAGATGTCGCAGCTTATGTTTCGCTATCACCCTCGCATTTTTCACGACTATTTAAGAATGTTACCGGTTCTTCATACACAGATTATATTACTGACGTAAGGTTACAACATACGCAAATACTACTTGGAACAACTGATTTGTCAATAAATGATATTGCAGCTAAAGTTGGAGTATCAAATGGAAATTATATAAGTACATTGTTCAAAAAAAGATATGGGATTACTCCCACCGATTACAGAAAAGAAATTAAAAAGAGCATGTAAAAAAACTCCATCCTGTGTCAGCATGCAGCCGATTGTGGAGCCTGGCCTTGGGTTATGCGATAACATCAAACCGGATAGATTCTTCGGAACTGAACGAAAACGCTTTTAAGGGTCTTGCATTAGCGAGGCTCTTTGTTTTTGCAAAGGACTAAAGAATTATGAATCTCTTACAGCAGTCTGCACAAGCTTGGAAAGAAATAACTGAATATAGATATTTATTTACATATGGCTATAAGAAGCAGTTATATCCTATTAATCTTAGTGTAAAAACAAGATAAAGCAGGTTCCATCGACCTGCTTTCATTACTTAATTCTTTTTCCCACCACAACAAATCTTCCGTCTTCTGTATGGTAAGAACAGCAGGACAATACCAATTATGATACAAAGAGAAAAAAGAATCAGGCAGAGATAATAAATTCGCTTTCTGATGAATTCTTTTGTCTCTGCCCTTCTTATTTTCTCCCACAAAGTGTTTTCGTGGGAATATTTTTTCATTTATTTTCTTACAGCTTTCTTTTTATGAGTGATACAAAGTACTGTTCCGGAGATAAGCATAAGAGCAAACAGCCCTGCTATCGGAGCATTATCTCCGGTCTTTGGAACATCATCCTTTATTGTACTTCCAGATTGCAGTGTATAGTTTGCTGCATCCACAAGTTTATCATCCATCTTCGCTGTTGTGGTTCTTCTTCAGTCCAAGCGAAAGGGCGATGACGGCAATGTCCGTCACCGCCCTTTGCTCAAAGGTTCGCAGCTGATTTATTCAGCGTTTTCTTTCTTCTTTTTGCTGTAAACGGTGATGCCGATCACTGCGCCGCCGCTGATAAACAGCAGTGCGATCCAGAGGATCATATTGCTGTTGTCACCGGTTTTCTGGCTTTCTGCACCGGTGTTCGGGTTGGTTTGCGTAGGATCGGTCGGTTTTGTTGCGGAGCCGGTAGCCGGAATCTCAACTGCCGCCTTCTTGTAGCCGCAAACCTTGCACTCCTCATGCTTGGAGCCCTTTTGGGTTGCGGTCGCTTCCTTATCTACCACCCACTTGAAGCTATGTGCTGCAACATCGTCCTTGTCACCACAGGAGCACTCATGCCAGTGGTTCGTAGCATCGTACTTCCACTCGCTGCCGTAGCTGTGAGTATGCTCACCGCCGCCTGTTGCCGGGATAGTTTCGGTTGTCATCGTATAACCACAGATGGTGCATTCCTTATGTTTTGAGCCGCTTGTGGTAGCTGTTGTCGGGGTGTCGATAATCCATTCACCGGCGGTATGTGCCGCCTTATCGGCCTTATCTCCACAGGAACACTCATGCCAGTGGTTCGTAGCATCGTACTTCCACTCGCTGCCGTAGCTGTGAGTATGCTCACCGCCGCCTGTGCCGCTATTGCGCAGAATCGTCAGCGTGTAGGTTTTAGCACCGATTTCCACAACAATGTCGGTTGTGCCGCTGTTGGGGATGGCAACGGTTGCGCTGCCGCCGGTGGACAGAGCCTGTCCGTTGATGCTCACGGGCTCGCCGTTTCCAGACACCGCTGTGACTAGCGTAGATGTTGCTCCGCTATCATTTTGCAGCGTATAGGTATAGTTCGTTCCGTTGGCGGTAAAATCGCCGAGCCCTACTGCCAGCCCTTCAAAGGTCAGAAGGTCATTACCGGGCACTGCGGCTCGCACCACTACACGGGTGCCAAGCTGGGAGAAGGTGACGGTTTCCGTCCGGAAGGTTTCCCCGGAGATGGCACCGCCAATACTGGTCTTTTTCGTTTCCAGAGCGGTCCCGGCAGCATCCAGCAGCGTGGCCACCAGCACTGCGCTAGTCTGAGACTGCAGGGAGTTGTTGCGCAGGGTAATGGCGGCGGTGCTGTGACCGTTGCCGTCGTTCCCCTGTGTCACATCCATCGTCATCTGCTCTCCGGTGCGGGCCAGTGCGCCGGTCATATGGACGCTGGCCTCGCTGTCACTGCCGTCATACTCCGGCAGGCGCTGATTGCTTCCCGTTCCACCAATCTGACCTTCCGCCCACGCCTCGGCGTACAGATAGGTACCCACATCGGGGATCTCGGCTTTGCCAATGGATGTCATATACTCGCCCAGATCATAGGTCAGGTCCAGTGTAAAGGTTCCCTGATCGATGCGGGCAAGGGCGTTGTCTTCGGAAATGGTGATTTCATTATCGCGAACCGATACGCCGTTTGTGGTGCAGGCTACCTCTGCATGTTTGGTATGCAGATCATCCGCATAGAACGCAAGCTTCACCTCGCGGTTCTTTCCGCCGGCCAGAGTGGCGGCAGAGGAATTATAGAGGGTCATGCGCACCGTGCGCTTGCCGGCACTCTCCGCAATCACTTCCATTTGCGAGATTCCAATGTCGGGATAATCCAGATACACTGTGCCTTTTTCGTTGATGCCGCCGGCGGCGGTGATGGTATAGCTCGGGTCGGTCACGAGGTTCCCCACATGGTGCCAGACGGTAATGGTGGTGCTTTCATTGGGCAGCAGTGTTTCCGTAAGGGTGGCGGTTTCCCCGCTGCCAATGCTGACCTTTAGGTTTGTCACATCGTTCAGCCCGGTGTTGCGGATGGTAAAGCGAACGGGTGTCAGGCTGTTCAGCGCCAGCGTTGCATAATCCACACCGATCTGTTCCACTGCCACCGCATCGGTGACAAAATCAGAGGTAGCGGTATAGAGGTTCGTTTTCTCACCCGGAACGGTCACGCCGCCGATTACCTGCGGGTTTTCATCGTCATAGAAGGTGGCCTGAATGGCAGCCTGCACCTGATTGGTGCCGCTGACATAGGCATCAAAGTGGTCAGCCAGCGTGCGATCCGGCAGCTCTGCCAGTTCCAATGGTGCGGACAGAGTGTAGGTATTTGTGGCATAGCGCAGCTTGGCCGCCTTCAAAATGCCGTGATCTACCGCGCCGTTGACGTCATTGACAGTCTCATTCCAGACGATGGTAAGATCATTGAGGCTGCGATGATCCCCGCTAAGAGAAGCGAAGCGGAAGTCTCCGCCCACGACGGCGTTGCCGCTGCTGGTCAGGGCAGACAAAGAGCCGGGGAAACTGTTGGACATGGTGCCGCTGCCGTCCACAGCCAACAGCTGGATATCGTTGCTGCCGTCTCGGACACTATGCCAACCGATGACAAATCGGTCATCCCCGCTGCCGAAGTTAGCTGCAACGACCTGTGGGTTTTCGTCAAGATTACTGTCACAGGTCGCCAGCATGGCTGTACCGGGAGTTCCGTCAGCAGCCACGGTACAATAGGCGATCTCGTAGGCGGATGTATCTCCGGTTCCGCTGCGGTCCAGCGAGTAAACTGCCATAGCGGTTCCGTCGGGCAGCATGGCCGCCTGCAACGCCTTCACTCTGCCAGTAGCACCGTTATAAAGCATTTTGGACTCGCTCCAGGTGCCGTTATTCCTGTCATAGCAACGGTACATGATACAATCTCTGGTCGTGAAGTTCAGCAGGTTGCTGCCCTGCGTACCGGGATCGGGGGTGTAGACGCTGCGCCAGAACACAATGGCCTTGCCGTCGCCGCCCACTGCCGTGGCTGGGGCCAGATCCGGCGTGCCGTCGTTGGTTAGGCGGATGGAAGTCCAGGTTGTGCCGTCATAGACGGACGCTACAATCTCCGTGCTGTTCATCAGCAGGTTTTGCTCTTCCAATGTCACGGGATCACCGGCATTTTTACCCGGCAGGTCGGTGCCCATGCGAACCCAGGCCGCCGCCGCGAAGCTGCCAGTGCCAGACAAAGAAACGCTCGTGTCTCCGTAGCCGGGGAACCCTGTGGGATCGTCAATTTGGCTGGAGACAGAATAGCCGCCGCCATTGAGGGTGGAGAAATGCGCCCGGCTGTCGTAAATACTGCTGCTGTTGCCGTCGTTGATGTAGGCCAATACCTTCCCGTCATCGCTGAGCTGTGGATAGGACGTAGGGTTGGCATTGGTCTGGATGTTTTCCAGCCCGCTGGTGGAGTTCAGAGAGAACAGCATCATCCGCTGCTGGGGCTGGCCCCAAGTACGGGCATATTGCTCCAGATAGTCCCGGCTTTGGAGCGTTGCACTGCCAGAAGCCACCTGCATTCCGCTCTGAGCCGCCGCCATCCGCAGCGAGGCAAGGCTCAGCCCACTGGTGGCGTTATTCCAGTAGTTGTCGATTGTTTTCCAGTCATTAAAAGTCTTGGTACCTTCAAGGGTTCCGGAGGCGATCACCGCCTCGTAGGAGATAAACAGGAAGTTTGCCACAAATTTGATTCCCACTTCGCTTTGGATCCCCAGGGCCTGACCGTTGATCTGGCGCTTTGTCTCGTCGGCAAGATAGGTGCGGGAAAGGAACTTATTCTGACTGTCCACATCCAAATTGCCGAATAGGCCGATCTTCAGCGCCACGACCGAATAGTCAAAGCCAATGCCGCCAAACGCGTGGACATAGGCGTTGATACGCAGCGTGGTCAAAAAGTCATTCACCGCCGTGGCCGTGGGATCGCTCCAGGCAAGCTCTGTACCCTCGCCCTGCCGGCCGTAGCGCACTGCGGTACGGAAATCCAGCTGAATGGCACCACCCAGCTCAAAGGTTGCTGTCAACGGCACGGGGCCAGCCATGGCGTTCACGCTGAAGGTGAAGCCCACGCCAACGCCGGCTGTAAAGCCGCCGCCTACGGTGAAAACCTCCCACTCCTTTTTTTCGGCGTTATAGCGGATTTCCGCTTCGTAAAAGCCCTCCAACTGCAAGTTGAGATCCGTGTTGGTGACCTTGCCGGCCATGGAGTTGGCGTTGTACTCCCCCTTGGGATTATAGGTACCCTTGGCCATCTGGCTCAGATCCCCGGTCCCGGGTACGCCTACTTCCAGGTTCTGCGTCAGCACATTCGCACCCAAGGCCACGCCGTCCTCGGAATAGTCCATGTCCTCCATCTCCAGCGTATTGTACCCGGCCCAAATCATGGCACGGAACACGGAGGGATCTTCGCTAGGGGTGATAATCATTTTGAACACGGATGTGTCCACCGGACCGCTCAGATCATCCAGCCGTCCGGTCAGCACCTTGAGAATGTTACTATCGCCCACTCCGCCAAAGTCAACGTCATTCACTCCACTGGAGTCTTGCATCGTCAGCAGAATACCGGTGACGTGCTCATCCTCTGTCACCTTTGGCACTCGGGTCAGATCAACGACCCGGAATGGCATTATTTTCTCTTGCAGCAGGCTGCCGTTCAGGCTCAGCTGCGTTTTCATACCTACATCCTTGCCGTCGGCGATCCATCCAGAGGTGGTCATGGTGGCCTCGGTGAGGGTCAGATCGTTTTCCGCTACAGGGATGGATGAGAAGGGATACTGTTTGGTACTGCTGCTCTGGGCGGCAGGAATAACGCCGTATTCGTCCGCCAGCTTGAGACTGTAATTCTTCGCGTTGGCAATCTTCTCGCCCCAGAGGAACATGGTGGTGTGCAGGGTTGCTGTTTTAAAGCTGCTGTTAGGGCCAATCTTTCCAGTCGAGCTGCGGACATCCACCTTCTGACCGTTGGCAAGACCGTAATCAACGCTTTGCGCCACAATGAAGGGTTTGTTTTCCTCCCCCTCCGGCACGCGCTCAAGAGAGACAACGCCCTCTGCGGTGCGCATTACATCGTCCACGCCCAGCTTGCCGTTGACGGTCAGCAGCAGCGGATAGTACTTGTCGCCGTCAATTGCGCTGATCTCCAGAATGTACTCCAGCTGATCCAGAGCGGAAAGCGCCGTGGTGTTGCTCTCGCCCTTTTCGGCCGACCAGAACTGGGTGGAATCCAGATAGACGGTTATATTTCCCTCCGCATCCGTGGTATAGGTGTCGCCGGTGATGCCGCTGACAAGTGCTCCTGCCCCGGAGCCCAGCAGAGCTGTCTCGCAGTAGCCTCCGTTTTTATAAACGCCGCCGCGAACGGTCACCGTCTTGTTCGCCAGCGGATCGCCGCCCGGCGTGATGAGCGTCACAGATGCCCGGGCGACTCGCCGAAGGCTGAAGGTATTCAAGGGATAAAGCTGCAGTTTTGTGGCATCCCGCTCGCCGGAACGCAGATTTTCTTTATAGATGGTGCCCAGATAAATATCCGTGCCGGAGCCGGACCGCAGAGACACCTCACTGGCAATTCCGTTGGGTTCGTAAAGCGCCAGCACGCCTTCACTGTTGGTCGTGACCGTTTTGGGCACACCTTTGCCGTCGGTGTATTGCAGCGTAGTTTCCGCTGCAGGCGTTAGCTGGAAGAGATAGAACTTATTTTGCAGCGTTTTCGCTGTCACCTGCACGTCGGTACGCATGCCCGTGGCGGCATGGGTAGCCGTGACGGTTGCGGTGCCGTTGGCCAAGCCGGACAGCGCCATTTTGGTTTCGGGAAGGTAGGAATCAAAGGAGAAGTTTCTGATGTCCTCATACAGTCCGCCCTGCTTGTAGTTGACGGAAATGGCATTGTTGTTGCTGGAGAGCCACCGGATGCCGTCTTTAAAGGAGTTCCATCCGTACTCGTCATAGTTGATGCCTATGTACTCGATCAGCCCCAACTCCTGGCGCAGCTGCAAAATTTCAGCCGTATCGGTGGGCAGGCTGCCGCTGACCTTGGAGGTATTGTCCATGGTCAGCTTAGAAATCGTGTCTCCTTTGTCGTTCTGCACCTTCAGTGCGTCGGCATCGTAGACATACAGGGGGAAGGAGTCGGTGCTGGGAGATTCCTCACCAGGGTTCTCCACGCTCAAAACCACTTGATAGGTGTCCTTTAGATTGCCGGCCTTCACACTCTGTAATGACAGGGAGAAGCTTCCGGAGGTACCGGATAGGTGCTCACGGGCCACCTCTTGGGTGTTGTTGTCCTCTGTGACCCGGGTAATTGTCAGCGTTGGCTGCGGAGAGGCCCCGTCAGTGGCGTTTTCCACCGACCAGTCGATATTGACGGCGCCGTCGGTATCCTTGAGGTAAATGCTCTGGGGCGGTGTCAGCTTGGCTGTGGCAGGTGGTGCCTGCACGATGATCCAGGCAAGTGCCGACAGGCGGACGTTCTCACCCTCGGCGTTGGGGTGCGGCATGGAGACCAATACCGTGTAAGCAGGGGTATTGCCGTTGGAGAGCTTGGAGAGCACATTCTCCTCGATCCGCACGCTGTTTTTATCCTTGCCGGCGGTATAAGTCGCAACGGGCTTGAGACCGCTCAGCGCCGCCTCATTCGCGTAGTTGCCCTCATACAGGTCAATCCTGTAATTGAACTCTTTGTTCGGTGCCATCAGCGCGGCGTTGGAGCTCCACAGCACGGTGGCGGGCTGATTTACCCGCGTCACGATGGACGAGCCGCCGGGAATCACCAGTGCCAGGGAATCGCCTGCCGTCACGGTATAGGACTCTGACTCGCCCGTCACATCATCGGCAGCGTCCTCAGTCCCGTTGTCTGCCGTAAAGGTAAAGGTGACGGCTCCCACCTTGGTTCCTGTGGTGGCAACAACACCGGTATCCTCGTTGATGGTGGCAATGAGCGGGTCACTGCTGCTCCATTTGCCGGTGGTGTAGCTGGCCGGCACACCGCCTTCCCCCAAAACCTCTGCCTGAAGCGTGCGGCGGGCGGTTTCGCCGAGGGAAATCGTATAGTCGGCGTCATTCGCTTCCGGGACGATGGTCACCGTGTGCGCGGAAACTTTCTTTATCACCGTGAACTGCCGGGTCAGGGGAAGAACATTTACCCAGTTAGGAGCGGCTTTCGTGCCCTCGTTGGCCTGCAGCGTCACCGTATAGGTGCGGGTGTAAGCCTCGGGTGCGATTGCATAGTCGCTAATGGTGAAGGCTTCCTTCTCTGTGTCCAGATAGACCTGCAGATGGATTGGTTCAACCGCGGAGTCGTACCTCAGTTCGAGGCGGAAAGGAGCTTCCTTCGGCTCTGTTCCTTCCGGGGTGTGATAATTGCTGTATACGGTCTTGTAGTCCTTCGCCATGTTGGCCTGCATCGTGAACGATGCCTTGCCGTTGTCATAGTCGGCGGTCAGTGCGGTGGGGGCGTTGCGCATCAAGACGCTCTTCAGCTCAACGCCGGCAATCGAGTTGCTTTGATAGGGCGTGGTATCCAGCGTATGACCGAAAACATCTTCCACACCAGTCATACCATTGACGGTGACCGTGGTGGCATCCGCATCCTGCACCGGGTACCAGAGCATTGCCTTGACGCCGTAGTCGTTCATGGAAAGCTCATCGGCGGTATACTCTTTGCCATTGATGGTCACGCGGGCGTTTCTAAGATCCACGAACTCGTTAAAGGTAACTGTGATTGGCACGTGCTGTCCGCTGGCATAGGTTCCCGCCGGGGCCGTGACGCTTTGAATGATGGGGGCGTCCGTGTCCAACAGCTTGGCAGTGACGTTGCTGGTATTGACGGTGGCGGAGGCATATGGTTGGTCGTCAATTACACTCTTCATATACAGTCGGAAGGGCAGCCAGTACTTCTGATTCCCTCTGTTTTGCGTGGTAGACTGCAGGGAGATTTTGACCGGACTGCCCTTTTGAATCGTACAGTTCCCCGGTTTCTTTCTGTCGCCGCTGGTGGGCGTCAGATCTGCTTCATCGAACTTGTACTCCATCAGATAGAACGGGGCATGGGGTTGTGTGGCACTATCATAGCCATACGGCGCAGGGCCGGTATAGGTCTCTTTGCCGGGGTTCCAGTCAAACTTGATGCTGGCGTCGATTTGGTATGGCTGATAAAATTTGGAGGAGCCGCCGGGAAGCACCGAGTTGCGGGCGCCCTCCAGAATTCCG
Source organism: [Bacteroides] pectinophilus (assembly GCA_025146925.1). Taxonomy (NCBI): domain Bacteria; kingdom Bacillati; phylum Bacillota; class Clostridia; order Eubacteriales; species [Bacteroides] pectinophilus. The sequence continues at coordinate 2,223,982 of CP102260.1, forward strand.
ATGGTATCGCTTAGCGCAACGAAATCCGGATTTTTGGCACCCTCGCCGGCATTGTATTCATACGCCAGCAAAGGAATATACATATCCCCCTGTATTGTGCCTTCACTTTTGTATGTTTTCTCATAGCTCGGCGCGTCCATTGATGTTTTTATTGCGGAGGCGTCAACCGTCTTTTTTAGCTTGAGCTGACAGTGGTCGGCATAACCGGCGCCGTCATCGAACACCAGATTTTCCGCATCGTAAAATTCAATCATCCCCAGCAAATCGCCATAGGAATAAGAATTCTCGAGCCAGGCTGGGTTTCCTCCTTTGGTTGTAACCTTGACAGTGATTTTACAACCACCTAAACTGTAAGTTTCGCCTACGTCATAGGTCAGCCTGTAGGACCCGTCGCTTTGCTCGACCCCACTCGTCCCGCCTATCGAGACCTCCACATCGGTGATATACTCGCTGAGCTGACCTTTTTGAATGCGGTAGGAAAAGCCGACCGGTTTTCCGCGGTATACAGTAAAAGTCCCGGAGCTCCAGGTGTTGTTTGCGGAATTCCCCAGCGTTTGGCTCATCATGCTGCTCATATCCACCTTCTCAACGCCCACAGGCGCTGTGGCAGAGGCGGAATACTGCAAACTGATGCCTTGTAGCTCCAACTGCTCCATCAGGCTATTGAGATTCTCCAGAGCTTCCCCGGTAAACTCCCTGCCGGAGAAATAGGTGTCCTTGATCCGCAGCAGCTCCTGTTCGATTTGGATCATGGTCTTCAAATCGCCCAGCGCCACCGGAGTCCCATCCACGTCGGCTATACGGGTGAGATCCGTGGCGGGATTTTCCAGCAGCTCCATGACAGACGTCAGTGTCAACACCTGGTCGTCCAGCGTGATGGTTTGATCCACCTTGAAATTGCCGGCTTCATCCAGCAGCCCCAAAGCCTTCAGCATGGAAAGCACCTGGTCGCTGCTACCGCCAGTCATGGCGGAGAGCTGCTCCAAAATCGCCTGATTTTCCTCGGGTGTGTTGCCCAGCGAATCGCTCACCGATGCAAACGCAGTTGTCGGCAGCATGGTCAGCACCATGCTGCATATAAGCAAGATACTGAGTATTCGTTTTTTCATTGACTTTTCTCCTCCTTTTCGTGTCGGGCGGGCTTATCCGCTCCGTCTTTTCTACGGTTTTCTCTGTTTCTGAGCCGGAAGCACAGCGCAGTGATTGCTGCCGCCGCTGCAAAGGAGACGACGCCCACCAGCACATAGCCGCCTGCGTCCTCCCGCAGCAGCATCGCGCCGAAGCTGCCCCATGCGGCGGTCTGTCCCTGCACTGCAAATGCGTCCACCGCCTGCGTCAGCGCTGCGCACAGCAGCATACACACTGCGGAGAGGCTTATTGCCTCGCGCCGCTGCCTTCGGCGGGTGTTTTCCCGCACTCGCTGCTTGACGAGTGCGACCCGTATTGCGGTATCGTACATATCGTTTGAACCTCCTCTCTGGATTCTTTGAAATGCGGCTTAAAAACCCCTTCATTTATATAGGTACAAAAAATCGAAAAAACTCTCACCCAAAACGCAAAATTTTTCAAAAAAAATTGAGAGCCGCAAAAAAGCAGCTCTCAGGGAGTGGATATTCGGTTATTGCTTCCGTGATAATCGGAAAACGGATAGCCTTCCTGCCGCCACCAGCAGCACCGGCAGGGCGTAGGCGATGTACTGCGCCGCGCCGCCATAGGCGATCAGCAGATTATAGATGGCGTGGAGGGTGATGGCCGCGCCCAGCAGTCCGCAGGTGCCCGCGACCTTCAGACACGTCCGCCGCCATGTGTAGGCAAGCCCGCCGCCCACAATCAGACCGCAGAGGACGTGCATGGCTCCCGTGCCGAAGCCACGGAAGAAGATGAATGAGAAGCGGTCAGCGCCGTTCTGTATGAGATAGCACACATTTTCAAAGGTGGCGAAGGCAAGGGCAACCGTGATGGCGGCAGCCTTGATTTTATCCCCCTCCGGCTCAAACACCAGCAGATAGAACACCAGCGGCAGCAGCTTCATCATTTCCTCCACCACCGGCGCGATCTCCGCCGTGGCGGCAAGGGCATCCGCCTGACACACCGCCGCGAGGAAGGTGTTGATATAGGCCGAGAGCAGGCACACCCCCATTCCGGCAATGCAGAACAGGAAGAAGCGGAGCTGCCGCCTGCCCATGCACAGAGCGGCCACCAGCAGGGGAGATACCATGCAGAGGAAGATGTTTTCAATATAGGTCATGTTTCCACCGCCCTTCTCGTGGCGAGCAGCAGCCCCAGAATCGCAAGCGTCAGCAGCATATCGCACCAGAAGGTTGGGCTGGCCGGTGAGGTATCCGGCCAAAAGCAGCCCGCCGTCCAAAGCAGATACTCCGCGAACGCAAAGCACAGCACGCCGATGTGAAACCACCGCATATTCCGCGCTGCGCCCATCTGCGTTTTCGCATAGGCAAGCCCTCGAATGGCGCAGAAGGAGAGCCATATCATCATGCCGCACCAGATCAGGTTGGAGAGAATGTCCCCGAAAGTGCAGTAGAACGCCAGCAGCGGCACGCCGAACGCAGGCGCAAGCCATGCCCTGCGGCAACGGAAACTGCGCTCATTTGTTCCGGTCAGCGTAGCCTGCAAAATGCGCAGGAAAATTACACTGGCCACCCAGCCGAACTCCGACACATAAAAGACCCGCGGCGTGGTATCGAACAGCAGCAGATACAGCGTCCAGTAGAGCGCACCGAGGGCAAAGCAGCCGTAGAAGCACAGCAGCAGGAAGTACGCCTGCCGCCCACTTTTTCGGCAAGAGATACCCGAAAGCAGCGCGCCGACGAATGTGGTCAGTAATTGCAACAGGTTCTCAATCAGCTCCATGAATCCCCTCGCTTTCTTTGTCCTGCCCGTCCTCACGGTTCATCTGCCGCAGCCGGAAGCACAGAACGGTCACGCACACGCCGAGTAAAAACGCCAGAAGCCCGATGACAACGTATCCCAAAGCTACGCCGCTGTGAAAGATGCTTGCCGCAGTTTCAAAGCCGAAATAATCGCCTGTCTGGATGCCTGCGGCAATGCCGGGCATGGCGAAGGACGCGCCTATGAGCAGCACAAGGCACGCCGCCACAGCGGAAGCCATGGTAATCGTATTGCGCCGCAGCCGTTTCTCCTGTTCAATTTTAGCGATGCGCCGCTTGGTCTCCGTGACCCGTTCCTCATGACTCCGCATTTGTGATTCCCTCCCGTTCTAAGAGCCTTCGCAGGCTCTCTTTTCCGCGATACACCATGTTGGTGATCTGTTTTACCGTTTTTCCCGTGACCTCCGCCGCCTGTGCGTAGCTCATATCCTCAAAATAGGTGAGATACAGGACTTCCCGATAGTCCGGGTTCATTTCGCTCATGCAGAAATGCAGAATGCGGTTTCGCTCCTCCGTCCGGATGACCTCCTCCGTCAGCAGCCGTCCGTCCGGCTCATCGGTCAGCGCATCAAGGCTGAACAGCAGCTTTCGTTTGCTCTTGTGGCGCAGCGCCATGTGCCGCGCCGCCTTATAGAGATACGCCTTGAGGCCGCCGTCCCGGATGCGGGGCTTTTTGGTGAACAGATAGGCGAAAACATCCAGCATCAGCTCCTCCGCCTCGTGAACGTCGTGCAGATAGCCGTCGATATACAGGGTCAGGGGGTCGCCATATTTTTTCATCAGGGCATTGAGCCCTTCGTCATCGCCGCTCAGATATTGGCGGTATAAAGCCTCGTCACAGTTCATAGCGTTCACTTCCTTTTTGCGGATGCTTCCAATTCCAATGCGGAGGGAATCCGTCAGGTGCTTGTCCTGCCGGGATCGCGGTGCTGTTCCTGAAAGCGCGGGTCGGACGGCTTTTCCGCGTTTTCCGGAATCGCCCATGAACGTCCGAACCGGGACGCGCCGGGAATCCGCCCCTCGGCGCAATACTGATTGACCCGCCGCTCTGATACGCCCCAACGGTAGGACGCCTCCCGAATGGAGATATAGCCCTTGATCCCGTTCATACCGCACCTCCGCATGGATAATACTCAATATAATACATTATGTACGAATATCCGAATAAAAGCAAGCCCACACAGACGACTTTGCACGAAGTTTTTCGGGGTTGTCAAATTCATCTGCGATTAATAATCGGGAGACGGTGTTGCATATCCGTCCGGCAGTATCCGAAACAGAGGATATATTTGCAGATTTTTCTCCATGATCAGAGCTGTGTCATATTTGAGTGAAGTCAATTCATGCAGTTTTGTTCAGCCTGTACATATCCTGCATGTTGTGAAATACATATATTTGCGGTTATCTTCTACTTTCCTCCATTGGCGATAGCTGCCTGTGTGGACGATATATATCCTGAACTTTTGGTAGCATCTTTACATATAAGATCAACACACTGCCACATATTAATATTTCCATCACTTCCAAAATACACATATGCACTTTCAGCAGTTGTTTCAAATGAGAAATTATCCGCAATAAACCTTTCTATATTTTTTATTGTTTCTGCATTATCACTGCCTGAAAGTTTATAATTACGAGCTACCTCTGCCCAATCATCTAATTCTGTTGTATTTCCACTATTGATTGCTTCTTTTATTCGTTCCAATGCTTCCATTTATATAACTCCCCTTTGTATTCTAAGTTTAATATTTTTCTCCCATTTTTATAATCAATTCCACCATGTCCATACATTTGCATCTCTCCTATGAGATATATAATTTCATCTCTATCAGAGCGCTTATCCAACCCTACATCATCCATTAATTTACCAGTAACTTCGTCTATATATTTATTTTCTACATAAACCTTTTTGCGGTCTGTAAAATCTATTACAACCCTAAAATATTGATCATCAATTACAAGTATAAAAATATCATCATAATCTTCCGCTGATTCTCTTCTTAGAACCGGCAATGGTTCAAACGCCTTAATATACACTATCCGTTCATCTTCTGAATGGACATAGTAATTATACCAAGTTGTAAAATATTCTCCTTTACATGAAAAATATTTCATTGGATAATATGGATTCTTTATTTTCATAGCATTTATTTCCTGGCATCGTTTTTCACTTATCTTACCATACTTTAATTTTAGATTTTTTAACACATCCTTGGTTATAAGCATGAGTTCACCTTCCCTTTTTAATTATCTATCTTGAAATATACCTTTTATTCGTTCCAATGCTTCCATTTATATAACTCCCCTTTGTATTCCAGATTTAATCGTCTCTCCCTATTTTTAGCCATACCGCCATAAGCAAATATATCCATTTCTTCTATTAAATACACAATTTCATCCTTATCCGGTCGATTATCCAATTGTGCATCTGCTATTAATTTATAAGTCATATCTTCTATACATATGTTATCCACATATGTCTTCCTATGATTAATGTAATCAAACTTAATCTTAAAACATTCATCATCAATTATCATTATAAATATATCATCATAATCTTCGGATGACTCCCGCCTCAAAACCGGCAATGGATGGAATGCATTAATATACACTATACGTTCATCTTCTGAATGGGTAAAATAATTATATGAAACAGTAAAATATTCTTCCTTACACGAAAAATATTCAAATGGGTAATAAGGATTCTCTATTTTCATAGCATTTATTTCCTGGCATCGTTTTTCACTTATCTTTCCATCCTTTAATTTCAGATTTTTTAACACATCCTTGGTTATAATCATGAGCTCACCTTTCCTCTATATTGAAATATACCTTTTATTCGTTCCAATGCTTCCATTTATATAACTCCCCTTTGTATTCCAAATTTAATCGTTTCTCCATGTTTTTATAAATCATACCGCCAAAGGCAAACATGTCCATTTCCTCTATCAGATACACAATTTCATCTTTATCCGGTCGATTATCCAATTTGGAATCTTCCCTTAATCTATAAATCATATCTTCTATACATATTTTTTCCATACATGTTCGCTTACGATCAATATAATCTAATATAACTTTAAACCATTCATCATCAATAATTAGAATATATATAGAGACAAAATTCTCAGAGGCCTCTCTCTCTCTATACCAAAGCATTAGTGGTTCAAACGCATCTATATATACTATACGTTCATCTTCTGAATGTGCATAATAATTATCTGTATCTGTAACAGTGAAATATTCGCTGTCGCATGTACAGTACAATGATGGATAATATGGATTCTCTATTTTCATAGCATTTATTTCCTGACATCGTTTTTCGCTTATCTTACCCTTTTTTAATTTTAGATTTTTTAACACATCCTTGGTTATAAGCATGAGTTCACCTTCCCTCTTTAATTATCTATATTGAAATATACCTTTTATTCGTTCCAATGCTTCCATTTATATAACTCCCCTTTGTATTCTAAGTTTAATATCTTCCTCCCATTTTTATAATCAATTCCACCATATCCATACATTTGCATCTCTCCTATGAGATATATAATTTCATCTCTATCAGAGCGCTTATCCACCCCTACATCATCCATTAATTTACCAGTAACTTCGTCTATATATCTATTTTCTACATAAATCTTTTTATGGTCTGTGAAATCAATTACAACACTAAAATACTTATCATCAATTACCAATACAAAAACATCATAATAATCATCCAAAGATTCTCTTTTTAAAACCGGCAGAGGTGCAAACGCCTTCATGTACACTATCCGTTCATCTTCTGAGTGGACAAAACAACTATCTTGAATAGTAAAATACTCCCCTTTGCAGGTAAAAAATGGTAATGGATAATAAAGATTCTTTATTTTCATAGCATTTATTTCCTGACACCGTTTTTCGCTTATCTTACAATATTTTAATTTTAGATTTTTTAACACATCCTTGGTTATAATCATGATTTCACCTTCCCTCTATATTGAAATATACCTTTTATTCGTTCCAATGCTTCCATGTTCATTACCATTATAAATATATAATCATAATCTTTGAATGACTTTCTCTTCAAAACCGGCAACAAATGTCATCATCATAAAATAAAAAGGGAGACCTAACCTTAAATTATTAATTGTTGCTTATCTCAAAATACACTTCTGTGCCTTTAATACTTCTATTTAAACAATCGTAATTAGGGTCTGCCTCTTCAAACTTAAACCATGGCGTATAGCCTTCACCTTTATATGCTATTAAAGCTCTCTTCAAAAAGTCTTTCTTTTCTTCTATATCATTTTTTGTATAAAATTCTTTTACTCTCCATATTTTTATCCAATTTTCACATGTAACATATACTGTAAAAAATATAACCTCACCCTTATAATCTAATATTCCGTATTGTGTATAAGAATCCTTCATATCCCAGAAAGGACTTTCATATGGTCTCATAGCATTTCCATATATAAACATTCTCACATCGTTTTCATCATCTATAACTCCACCGGGAAATTCAGCCACATAATTACTAAAACGATATCTTATTACCTTTTCTTTAAGAACATATTTTCTTATTTCATCTTCCTTTAATTTCCTAATAACAAATCCCATAGTCTTTCATCTCCTTTAATAAGCCATATGTGCGTTAAATATAACCGTCTCTAATACCATCTCATAACAATTAATATTTTTAGGGAAAACACCTGCTACTTTTCCTGTTATTTCATTTAATACGAAACCAAATACAGCCGGCAGCATTTTAGTATCTACATTAAATGGTTCTATATGTTTTATTACACCATCATAGATGACAGAAAATTTTTCTTTTTCAGCATATGGATTGTGTTTGTTATTCCATAATCTATACTCTGCCTTCCCCATATTGGCACTATTTTTCTCAACTATCTTTTGAATATCTGGTAGAATAACATCTTTTTGTTTGTTTCTGTATAGTGAATAAAAGACATTCAATTACCATATGTTTCTGGTAACTATCTGACATGTAGCATTCCATCACATTTGAATAATTTTAACAATGCAAACACCATTCTAAGCTTATCATTGGCTATCATGTGGTCTATTAATTTAGTACCATTTTGAAGCTCATTTTTTGAAACTTCTAAAACTTTTATTTCTGTAGCACCTGTAGCTTCCACGGTAATTTCAAATGTATAATGTAAATCCTTAATTTCACTAATCTGGGATGCCTTCAACACATTTGTAACATAATCGTATTCTTCACCTTTAGGTGCAGCTTCTTTTAGTTTTTGAATTAGACTTTTTTCTATACCATTGATATTTTCAATGCTGTCATTCAAAAAAATCTGCTCCAATTCTGTACGGCAGAATGCATTAAGTCCCTTATTGTTGCGCGCCAGAATATCTCCAGAGAAAATAGTCTTTATATTTTTTGATTTTATTCCTTTTATATAGTTTTCAGAGAAAAAATCATTCAGAGCCTGAACTTCCTTTGTCTCATTATTACCTGCATCTATAATTACTTTTCCGGAGGCATCGGTACCCTCATATAATGCACTAATTCCATTGATTTTTTCAAATAAATAAGCATCTTTTCCTAATGCGTCATCTAAAAATGCATAAAATCCATCATCGTTAAATAGTATTCCAGCCTGTGTGGACGATATATATCCTGAACTTTGGGTAGGATCTTTACATATAAAATCAACGCACTGCCACATATTAATATTTCCATCACTTCCAAAATACACATATGCGTTTTCAGCAGTTGTTTCAAATGAAAAATTATCTGCAATAAACCTTTCTATATTTTTTATTGTTTCTGCATTATCACTGCCTGAAAGATTATAATTACGGGCTACCTCTGCCCAATCATTTGGTTTTGTTGTATTTCCACTATTGATTGCTTCTTTTATTCGTTCCAATGCTTCCATATTCATTACCATTATAAAGATATAATCGTAATCTTCAGATGACTTTCTCCTCAAGACCGGCAATAAATGTCATCATAAAATAAAAAGGGAGACCTAACATTGTAACAACAACTATTAGTTCTCCCTTACAACCATCACCTCCATTAAGTCTATTGCGCGTTACTTCATATTTATCAGCCTAGTTTTCTCAATTGGTCCAAAGCTGAACATTTGATTCTTTAGCACCGGTACTTGCAAGCAATGATGAATCTGATACATTTCCTGATACATCTGTACTCATATCCTGAATTATCAGTTCGGTCATCTTTGTAATACTATCGCTTGAAGCTGATAATGTTTGGCTCGTATCTGCTATGGAAGTATATTCGTTCTCAACTTTAACAACCTCAATATTAGAAATAATATTGTCAACTGTCTTTACTTCCTTTTCTAAAGATGTGTTACCAGCTTCCTTTTTGTTATCGCTTGTTTTTGTTATAGACACGTCTGGCTCTGCATCATTAAAACTACTTTTTTTGTCTAATACAGCATGATTATTGTTTACAGACGCTTCTTTTTCTTTTGTTGATGTTATCTCTGATTCATTGCTGACCGATACAGTGTATTCATTTTTTACCACATCCGTCTTGCTCTGACTTTCTGTATCTTTTATCTCTTTTACTATTTTTTTATCCTTATCCGTTTCATTTGCCACCTTTAATGAATTATTATCAGATGTGCTTCCGGATGTTGTAACATGAATGCCAGTTGAACAATTACTGCTTTCTTCCTTAGATGTTACTGTCGCTGTATTTTTGCATAAAGTATCACCTTTCTTTTTGTTCTGTTCTGATGTACTTTTTTCTGTAATTGCTGTCTGCTTATCTGCACTCTTTTCTTTTACACATTCTTCGTCTTCATACTCTATATTTTCAAGATAGTATCTATTGTCACCGTAACTGTTATTGTAAGCCTCCTTTATTGTTACAGTTTCTTTACCCACAATATCACGGATTACCATATCATTACCGCTGCGACTTATTTCAACTTCGGACTCTTCTATTCCTTTCAATATGAGTTTATCAGAAGTCCTGCCGTCTGATGTATCGTAGTTATTAATGACATCGTTGCCATCTCCTCTTGCGTGGATGTATGTATCCGCACCGGCTCCTCCACACATGAAGTCTTCTCCCTTGCCTCCTATAATGACATCATCGCCGTTATCGCCATACAGTGTATCATTGCCATCCCCACCATAAATAGTATCGTTGCCATTATAGCCATGCACTGTATCATCGCCTACTCCTGCGTAGATTGTCTCATCCTCGGAATAATTGTATGCTGCTCCATAGCCTTCTATGGTTTCGCCCACATCATTCCCATGTCGGACTGATGTTATCTGCTCCAGCTCTTCCTTTCCGTATGAGCCGTCATCAAACTCCACGTTTTCAAGGTAGAATATACCGTTTCCATAGCTTGCGCTGTACGCATCCTTTATTGTTATGACTTCATTTCCGACAGTATCACGAATTATCATGTTCAAACCACTGCGGATGATTTCTACATCTGACTTCTTAACGCCTTTCAGTACAAGCTTGTCTGATGTTCTGCTTTCCCATGCGTCATAATTGTTGATTACATCGTTGCCATCCCCTCTTGAATGGATGTATATATCTGCTCCCGCATCTCCGGCGAGATAATCGTCTCCAGCTCCGCCCATAAGAACATCATCTCCATTGCCACCATACAGTGTATCATTGCCTGCTTCTCCGTAGATTACATCGTCACCGTTATTGCCATGCACTGTGTCATCGCCTGCTCCTGCATAGATTGTCTCATTCTCGGAATAATTGTATGCTGCTCCATAACCGTCTATTACGTCATTAGCATCACTTCCTCTGCGGATTGATGTTATCTGCTCCAGCTCTTCCTTTCCGTATGAGCCGTCATCAAACTCCACGTTTTCAAGGTAGAATATGCCGTTTACCTTACAGATTCGTATATCCCATCAGGTATTCGTCAACCTCTCTTGCCGCATCACGGCCTTCTCTTATAGCCCATACGACAAGTGACTGTCCACGGTGCATATCTCCTGCCGTAAATACCTTATCGACATTGGTTGCGAACTTGCCCGGAGCGGTCTTTACGTTAGTTCTCTCGTTAAGCTCCACGCCGAATGCATCGGATACGTACTTCTGTGTACCAAGGAAGCCGGCAGCGATAAGAACAAGCTCACAGTCAACCTCGTACTCGCTTCCTGCGACCTCAGACATCATCATTCTGCCTGTCTTTTCATCCTTCTTAGGCTCAAGCTTTACAAGCTTAACCTTGCACAGGTTACCCTTCTTGTCCTTGATGAATTCCTTAACAGTTGTCTGGTATACACGAGGATCCTCACCAAATACCGCAATTGCCTCTTCCTGACCGTAATCAGTCTTAAGCACCTTAGGCCACTGTGGCCATGGGTTGTTAGGAAGTCTGTCTACAGGTGGCTTAGGCATCATCTCAAGCTGCATTATTGACTTACAGCCATGACGGATTGATGTTCCGACGCAGTCATTGCCTGTATCACCACCGCCTATAACTATAACATTCTTGCCCTTTGCTGATATATACTTACCGTCTGTAAGTCCTGAATCAAGCAGGCTCTTTGTTGTAGACTTAAGGAAATCAACTGCAAAATATATTCCGTTGGCATCTCTTCCGGGTGCCTTGATATCTCTCGGGTTAGATGCGCCGCATGCAAGAACAACACTGTCATATTCCTCAAGAAGCTTCTTAGCCTTCACATTCTCACCGATATTGGCATCTGTGATAAATGTTACTCCCTCTGCCTTCATGACCTCAATCTTACGGTCAATTATATGCTTCTCAAGTTTCATGTTAGGGATTCCGTAACGAAGGAGTCCTCCGACACGGTCTGAACGCTCATAAACAGTTACAAGATGACCTCTCCTGTTAAGCTGGTCTGCAACCGCAAGTCCCGAAGGACCTGAGCCTACAACCGCAATCCTCTTGTCAGTTCTTACCTTAGGAGGCTTAGGTGCAGCCCAGCCTTCCTCATAAGCCTTCTCGATGATTGCCTTCTCATTCTCCTTGGTACATACAGCTTCGCCGTTAAGCCCGCATGTACATGCCTTCTCGCAGAGTGCCGGACATACCCTGCTTGTGAATTCAGGGAAATTGCTGGTCTTGTGCAGGCGGTTATACGCCTGCTGCCAGTTGCCGTTATACAAAAGGTCATTCCACTCAGGAATCAGATTGTTAAGAGGACATCCCGATGCCATTCCCTTAATCATCATTCCTGCCTGACAGAACGGTACACCACAATCCATGCAGCGTGCTGCCTGAGTTCTCTGCTTCTCCAAAGAAAGCGGAGTATGAAATTCATCAAAATTCTTAATACGCTCCTTTGGTTTTATAGCTGCGCTTTCTTCGCGCTCGTATTCCATAAATCCGGTTGCTTTTCCCATCTCGTCTCTCCTTTCACGCTGTCATGTAATCACGCCTTGCTCTGTATTGCATAGAATGCTTCAATCTGAGCCTGCTCACTGCTAAGACCTTTTTCTTCCATCTGTACAATCTTGTTCATCATCTTCTTATAATCGTTAGGAACAATCTTCTTGAACTTAGGAAGATACTCGCCGAAGTTATCAAGGATTTCCTTGCCCTTCTTTGAATTAGTGTAAGCAACATGCTCTGTGATTATCTCTTTTAATTCCTGAACATCATACTTATCAGTTACAGTTTCCGAAGAAACGAGCTGCTTGTTAAGCTTTGTGTAAAGCTTTGAATCTTCATCAAGTACATAAGCTATACCACCGCTCATACCTGCTGCAAAGTTCTTGCCTGTCTTGCCGATTACAACCACACGTCCGCCTGTCATGTATTCGCAGCCATGGTCGCCAACGCCTTCAACAACTGCCGTAGCGCCCGAGTTACGGACACAGAATCTCTCGCCGGCAACACCGTTTACAAATGCTTTACCGCTTGTAGCACCATAAAGCGCAACATTACCGATGATAATATTCTCATCTTCCTTGAACTGTGTACCTGTCGGAGGATATACAACAAGCTTACCGCCTGAAAGTCCCTTACCGAAGTAATCATTGCTGTCACCGACAAGCTCAAGTGTAAGTCCCTTAGGGATAAATGCACCGAAGCTCTGTCCGCCTGAGCCGTTACATTTTACTGTAAATGTATCTTCATCAAGGTTATCAGCATATCTTCTTGTAATCTCAGCACCAAACAGTGTACCTACGGCACGGTCTGTATTGTGGACATCAATCTCAATGCTTCTCTTCTGTCCGCTCTCAAGTGCCGGTCCGAGCTTCTTGAGGAGAATCTTCTCATCTATTGTCTTCTCAAGTTCAAAGTCATATACCTTCTTGTGGTTGTAATCCATCTTGCCGCCTTCCTTGATATATGGATTATCAAGGATTCTTGACATATCAATACGTGATGCTCTTCCCGAACCCGGTACGTCACGTCTTGTAAGAAGGTCCGTCCTGCCGACAAGCTCATCAACCGTCTTAACACCAAGCTTTGCCATGTACTCTCTGAGTTCCTCGGCAATGAACTTCATGAAGTTAACAACGTACTCCGGCTTGCCTGTGAATCTCTTACGGAGTTCAGGATTCTGTGTTGCTATACCGACAGGGCATGTATCCTTGTTGCAGACTCTCATCATTACACAGCCCATTGTTACAAGCGGAGCTGTTGCAAATCCGAACTCCTCGGCACCAAGCATTGCTGCTATTGCAACGTCACGGCCTGTCATAAGCTTACCGTCTGTCTCTATTACAACCTTATTACGAAGTCCGTTCATAATAAGTGTCTGATGTGTCTCAGCAAGTCCAAGCTCCCACGGAAGTCCCGCATTGTGGATAGAACCTACAGGAGCAGCTCCCGTACCGCCGTCATATCCTGACACAAGAATTACCTGCGCGCCTGCCTTGGCAACACCTGCCGCTACAGTACCTACACCGGCCTCAGAAACAAGCTTTACAGAGATTCTTGCATCCTTATTGGCATTCTTGAGGTCATATATAAGCTGCGCAAGATCCTCGATTGAATAAATGTCATGATGTGGCGGAGGTGATATAAGGCTTACACCCGGTGTTGAAAGTCTTGTCTTGGCAATCCACGGATATACCTTCTTGCCCGGAAGATGTCCGCCTTCACCCGGCTTAGCACCCTGTGCCATCTTAATCTGAATCTCTTTTGCACTTACAAGGTAACGTGATGTAACACCAAAACGTCCTGAAGCAACCTGCTTAATGGCTGAACATCTGTTACGTCCGTCAGGTCCTACAGTAAGACGCTCTATGCTCTCACCGCCCTCACCCGAATTAGACTTTCCATGAAGCATATTCATTGCGATTGCAAGTGTCTCATGTGCTTCCTGTGAGATAGAGCCGTAAGACATTGCACCTGTCTTGAATCTCTTAACAATGGACTCAACACTCTCAACCTGCTCAATAGGGATTGATTTCTTAGGATATTTGAAATCAATAAGTCCTCTCAGGTTCATAGCTCCCTGCTCCTTGTCAAGCAGTGCCGAATACTCCTTGAATGTATCATAATCTCCGGTTCTTGTTGCAAGCTGGAGAAGATGTATCGTCTGAGGATTGTAAAGGTGTTCCTCCTTGCCGCTTCTCATCTTGTGGTCACCTGAGCTGTCAAGTGTTGTGTCAACAGTAAGGTCAAGAGGATCAAACGCCTTATTATGAAGGTTCTCTATATCATCCTCTATATCCTTGATACTGATTCCTTCGATTCTGCTTACCGTACCTGTGAAATACTTATCAACAACCTCTGAATCAATACCAATTGCCTCGAATATCTTAGCACCCTGATATGACTGGATTGTTGAGATACCCATCTTAGATGCAATCTTGACAATTCCGCTTATTATAGCATGGTTGTAATCATCAACCGCTGCATAATAATCCTTATCAAGCATCTTCATATCAATAAGCTCCTTGATACTCTCCTGTGCAAGATATGGGTTGATTGCACTTGCACCATATCCGAGAAGTGTTGCAAAGTGATGAACATCTCTTGGTTCACCCGTCTCAAGGATTATTGATACGCTTGTTCTCTTCTTAGTTCTTACAAGATACTGCTGAAGAGCTGATACTGCAAGAAGTGAAGGAATTGCAACTCTGTTCTCATCAACACCCCTGTCTGAAAGGATGAGGATGTTAGCACCGTCAAGATGTGCTCTGTCTGCCTCAAGGCATACATGGTCGATAGCCTTAGGAAGTGATGTTCCTTTATAATATGTAGTAGGAATTACTGCAACCTTGAATCCCTCTACATTCATATTCTTAATCTTAAGAAGGTCTGTGCTTGTAAGAATAGGATTATTAACACGAAGCATCTTACAGTTCTCAGCCTTCTCCTCAAGCAGGTTGCCCGACTTACCGAGGAATACCGTCGTTGAAGTAACAACTGCCTCACGGATTGCATCTATAGGCGGGTTAGTTACCTGTGCAAACAACTGCTTAAAATAGTTGAATAACGGCTGATGACGGTTAGACAATACTGCAAGCGGAGTATCAATACCCATGGCACCTATCTGCTCTGAGCCGTTCTGCGCCATAGGAAGAATTGACTCCCTGAAATCCTCATATGTATAGCCAAATGCCTTCTGGAGCCTTGCTCTCTCTTCCTTAGTGTACTCAGGTACTCTCTTATTAGGAATCTTGAGGTCATGAAGATGTACAAGATTGCTGTCAAGCCATTCACCATATGGCTGCTTGCCTGCATAATAGCTCTTAAGCTCTTCATCATCAATAATCTCGCCCTTAGTCGTATCAACAAGAAGCATCTTGCCCGGACGAAGTCTTTCCTTAACCTTAATTCTTGTAGGATCAAGATCAAGCACACCAA
The DNA here is from genome assembly GCA_025146925.1 of [Bacteroides] pectinophilus. Classification (NCBI taxonomy): domain Bacteria; kingdom Bacillati; phylum Bacillota; class Clostridia; order Eubacteriales; species [Bacteroides] pectinophilus. The sequence continues at coordinate 2,239,673 of CP102260.1, forward strand.
CCTCTGATGAAAGAATTACATATCCGTCATTAGTTATGTAGTAACGTGATGGACGAAGTCCGTTACGGTCAAGCACCGCCCCCATCATATCACCATCCGAGAAAAGGATTGATGCAGGTCCGTCCCATGGCTCCATCATTGTTGAATAATACTGGTAAAAATCCTTCTTCTCCTGTGACATTGCATGATTATGTACCCATGGCTCAGGTATTGTGATCATAACCGCAAGTGGGAGAGGCATTCCGTTCATAACAAGGAACTCAAGCGTGTTATCAAGTCTTGCTGAGTCAGAACCGTTAGGATTAACAACAGGAATTATCTTTGTCATATCATCCTTAAGATACTCTGATACCATCGACTCTTCTCTTGACAGCATTCTGTCGACATTACCCTTGATTGTATTAATCTCACCGTTATGTACGATAAATCTGTTCGGATGGGCACGTTCCCAGCTTGGCTCTGTATTAGTTGAGAATCTTGAATGTACCATGGCAATCGCTGATTCACAGTCATCATCCCTGAGATCCTCAAAGAATGAACGGAGCTGTCCTACAAGGAACATACCTTTATATACTATAGTTCTGCTGGACATTGACACAACGTATGTATTATCACATGTCTGCTCAAATACTCTTCTCGCAACATAGAGTCTTCTGTCAAACGGAAGTCCCTTTTCAACATCCTTAGGTCTCTTAACGAACGCCTGATATATATTCGGCATACATGCAACAGCCTTATGTCCGAGAACATCAGGAGCTGTAGGAACCTTTCTCCAGCCAAGGAACTTAAGATTCTCCTTCTCGACAATAATCTCAAACATCTTCATTGCCTGCTTCATCTTAAGCTGATCCTGTGGGAAGAAAAACATTCCGACACCATAATCTCTCTCATCACCAAGCTCAATTCCAAGAGGCTTAACTGCCTTCTTAAAGAACTTGTGAGGAATCTGTAAAAGAATACCGACACCGTCACCTGTCTTGCCTTCAGCATCCTTACCTGCCCTATGCTCAAGATTCTCTACAATCTTAAGTGCATCTGATACTGTCTGGTGTGACTTAATGCCCTTAATATTAACTATGGCACCGATACCACAGTTATCATGTTCAAAGCTTGAATCATAAAGGCCTTGATTTTTCATCTCGTTTTCCATACGTTTGTGTCATCCTTTCTGCGAAAATGTCTCAAAGTCTCAAAACTTGTACTTAATATACACCCGCAGGCGGATCTTGTAAATAGAAAATATTCTTATATTGTCTGATAATTCGTATATTTCTTATTTTTGTATAAATAGTCTGATAATATAGCAAATTATTTTTGTATTTTATCATTATAAAAACAATTATCATTGTTATACGTGCTTATATTCTGATTTCCGGTGTTATATATTTTACATATTTTCACTTGAAACAGCGAATTGTGTCAAAGTTGTCTCGGTTTTTATTGCAAAAAATATGCCATCAAAAGCAAAAACTAAAAAAATAAAGAAGAGCAGCCGGAATATTTTCCGATTGCCCTTCTCTGATTTAATATTATTAAATATCCTGTGTTGTTATAAGCCGTACCGCCGACCTTTTAACCTCAATTACCATCTTTGTGTGCTTTCCGCCATACTCTCCGTCAAGCACCCATTCGACTTCCTGTGGTGATTCTATCTCCACTCTGCTGCATTTGCAGCTCAGCACCTGTGTCTTATCCTGCATTGACTGTGTCATAAATCCATTAAGCAGCTGCTGCAGATCTATAGGATTCTTAGGCTTTCTTATGAAAGTAAGCTCAAACAGCCCATCGTTAAGCCCCACGCCCGTTCCTATAAGATTCTTCATGCCTCCGACCGATGTTGTGTTACTTATCATCCCATAGATAAATTCATCACGTATAATATTGCCATTCACATGAATCGTAAGCGGTATCGGACGTATGTCAGTAACTCTCTTCATAGCCTCTATCAGATAGGCCTGATGTCCCAGGACATTCTTCATATCCTGCGGAGTTGCATAAGACACATCCGTAAATGCTCCAAACGCAGCAACATAATTGAATGTCCTGCCATTAAAATCACCTACATCACACGGGTGCGGAGTACCTTTGACAATACATCTCGCGGCATCCTTCATGCTCTTAGGTATCCCAAGAGTATTAGCAAAATCATTCGTGCTTCCGCTTGGGATATATCCAATAGGAGGTCTGTCCTGAGGCTCCATTGTAAGCAGTGCATCAACAGTCTCATTAAGAGTGCCGTCACCGCCGCTGCACGCAATAACATCATACGCCGCGCCATTGCTGACAACATACTTATATCCGTCTCTCGGCGCCTTTGTCGGGTATACCGTAAGGTCATATCCTCCGCGTGACAGTATCTTAATTATATCAAGCAGAACATATTTTATTCTTGCTTTACCCGAATTAGGGTTAAATACAAAAAGCATCTTCGGCATATCTGTTAATTCCTTTCATATTCCAATCAGCGGTCCCATTTATCACAGAGTGCATTAATCTGGTCTGTGAACTTAGCAAGGTCTTTGTTAGAACCGCCCTGATTATGGGTAATAACAGTAAGAAGACGTTTGCCGGCAGAAACAAGCCTGTCGTATATGCTCTGGCTTCTCGCACCTGCAACAGTTCTTCTTGTCTTCTTCTCTTTGTTGCCCTCTTTAAGACATTCGCCAGTAGCAGCATCATACACCGCACCATTATATGGAGCTATCGCATCAAAACCATACTCATCCCTCAAGCACTGTGTGAATGAATCACATACCGAATCCTCACCGTGGACAACATATACTCTCTCAGGCTTCTTCTCAAAGGCATTAATCCACCGTATAAGCCCTTCCTTGTCAGCATGGCTGCTTGCTCCCCCAAGCTGTGCAATCTCAGCTCTCACCTCGATAGGCTCTCCAAAGAGCTTCAGCTCCTTAGCACCTTCAATCAGTGCCCTTCCCATCGTGCCTACTGCCTGATAACCGACAAACAGGATTGTACATTCCGGCCGCCACAGATTATGCTTGAGATGATGCCTTATACGGCCCGCTTCGCACATTCCCGATGCTGATATTATTACCTTAGGCGTCCTGTCGAAGTTAATCTGTCTTGATTCATCACTTGTGATTGCAAGCTTAAGTCCTTTGAACATGATAGGATTGATGCCTTTGTTGATGAGTTCCATTGCATCATCATCAAAATATCCCTCATAATTCTTATTAAATATGCTTGTTGCTTCAATAGCAAGCGGACTGTCGACATATACATCAAATTCCGGAAGATAATTGTCCTTTTCATTATCCTCCTTAATCTTCCTGATAAAATACAGAAGCTCCTGTGTACGCCCTACCGCAAATGACGGAATTACGACATTGCCTCCTCTTGCAAATGTTCTTTTGAATATCTGCTTAAGTTCCCCGACATAGTCCGGCGTTCCGCCATGGCTTCTGTCTCCGTAAGTCGATTCCATTACAACAATGTCTGCATCTTTGATATATGCCGGGTCTTTAATAAGCGGCTTATTAACATTGCCGATGTCCCCGGAGAATACAAACTTTTTACTTACTCCGTTCTCCTCAACCCACACTTCAATGCTCGCCGAACCAAGCAGATGACCGGCATCTGTAAATCTTATATTAATTCCGTCACAGATCTCAATTATGCAGCCATAATCATATCCTTCAAACTGCCTCATTACATTCTGTGCATCCTCCATGTCATACAGAGGAACAAACTTCTTAAGAGTTGCCGAACGTTCAGCCTTACGGTTACGCCACTCAGCCTCAAACATCTGGATATGCGCACTGTCGCGGAGCATTATGTCACAGAGCTGCTTCGTTGCATTGGTTGTAAATATGCGTCCGCGGAACCCCTTTGCATACAAAAGCGGTATAAGTCCCGAGTGATCGATATGCGCATGTGTAAGCAAAAGATAATCAACATCCGCAGCCGGAATCGGCAGCTCCTGATTCTCATACACATCATTCCCCTGCTCCATACCACAGTCTACAAGGATATTTTTACCGCACGCCTGCAGGTAATGGCAGCTGCCCGTTACTTCATGATCAGCGCCTAAAAATGTTAATCTCATATCATCCGCCTCCCTCGCTTAAATTTACATACATTATAACAAATTATTTCAAAAATTAGTACAATATACGAAAAAATTTACATAAATATTATATAAACATACAATAAAACCACTCAAAGGAACATAAGCCCATGAATGACCAGAAAATAGAGAATCTTCTTAATGCAAGTCTTTCTGTGACATCCGACGAACGTGCCAAATCCGTCAATCTCGAAACCGGATATAATCCCTCAACAAGAATATGGGAAATAATAGTCATGTACAGCTCCACCAAAGAAGCATTCGCCGGAGTTCTTGCCGGGTATGACAATCTGTCCGTCATATGGCTTCTGGGAAGATTTGCAATTATTAATACCATTCAGGAAAATATTGAATTGCTTGCGGGAGAACCTCTTGTAGAATTTATAGAAAAACCAAAACGGCTGTATTTTGAAGATGCAGCCGGTAATACCGCATCATGCATATCCGCAATTCAGGCCGATAACAGCATCAATCTGCGGGGAAAAGGCGTAATAACAGGAATTATAGATACAGGCATTGACTACGCCGCTCCTGCATTCCGCAATTCCGACGGAAGCACCCGAATTCTGTCCATATGGGACCAGACAGCTGTATCTTCTGTTGGAAGAGTTCCCGATTACGGATTTGGCACGGAATATTCTGAAGATGACATAAATAATTCCCTTAATCTGTCCGGGACTGCAGGTTCTTCCGATGGTACCTTCAGCGTAACCGATGTATCAGGGCACGGCACGGCTGTTGCAAGAATTGCCGCAGGCAATGATGGTGTTGCGCCGGAAAGCAGCATCATATTCGTTAAGATGGGACTTGCGAGAGAAGATTCTTTTCCGCGGACTACACAGCTTATGTGTGCAATTGACTATATAATACGCAAAGCAGTCAGTTATCTTATGCCTGTTGCAATAAACATAAGTTTTGGCAGCAACTACGGAGACCACACAGGTACATCCCTGATAGAAACATATATCAATTCTGTATCATATGCCTGGAAAAACAGTATCTGTATAGGAACCGGCAACGAAGCCGATGCTGCAACACACACCTCGGGCATTCTTAAGACACGTCCGGAAAATGTAGACCTTGCAATATCCGCCTATGAACGTAACCTTAACATGCAGATATGGAAACAATACTGGGACCGTATCAGTATTTCAATACTGTCACCGGCAGGCAGACTATTCGACCTTCCTGATGTAACTGACAGCGTTATACGAATACATACCGACAACACAACACTGCTTATATACAATGGGCTTCCGTCTCCATTCGCAATTATGCAGGAGATATATTTTGATTTTATTCCCGACTCCGAATATATAGGCTCAGGAATATGGCGTTTTATCCTCACTCCACAGAAGATAATATCAGGTGAATATAATATCTGGCTCCCCGCATCCGCTGCGCTTAATAATGCGACAGGCTTTCTTGCGCCTAACAGCGAGAAAACATTTACAATACCGTCAACCGCATCCCGTGCCATATCAGTAGGTGCATATAACAGTTCCAATAACTCATACGCTGCATTCTCCGGCCGCGGTTATTCACTTACCGGGGCAGGATTTGCGCTGGCAAAGCCCGACATATGTGCCCCCGGAGTCTCAATCAATGCAGGCGGGCGCACATTCACAGGTACATCTTTCGCAACGCCTTTTGTAACCGGCAGCGCCGCAATTATGATGGAATGGGGAATAGTCAGAGGTAATGACCCATTCCTATACGGAGAAAAGCTTAAAGCATACCTGATAAACGGTGCAAAACCTCTCCCCGGCTACAAAGAAGTCCCCAATGCATCAACAGGCTGGGGCGCATTATGCACACGCTCCAGCCTGCCTTTATAAAACATATTAAAATTATCAGCAATTGCCATACTGTTATTTGGATGTTTTTGTATCAATCTGCTCAATGTACTTCCAGGTTACGCCGCCATCATCAGATACATATCTTGCCGCAAGCGTCGGATTATTGTATGTGCTTCCGGCCGCCTGTGTAACAAGCAGCGACAGCTTGCCCGAAGAATCCTGTACCGGCGTATTAGCCTGTACAAATACTCTGTTCCACTGATACGTGCCGCCCACATTGTCGCTGAGCTGCTGTTCCTCAAGCATTACTGCCGAGAATGTTCCGCCGCCATCAAATGTTGCATACAGTGTCGTTGCCATATCAGAATCATACTTGTAAGTGATGAATCCCGTTGATGTACTAATGAACTTTGCACCCACTATTGCTTTTGCAATAGGTGTCGTGCCGACAAGCCTCCAGTTCTCACCGCCATCTGTCGTCTTATATATCTGTGAGCCCTGCATATTCTGGCTCTTTGAATAACCTGCAACAATCACACCGTCATTATCTGACAGCATATTAATATACGCAAAGCTGACATCTGTAAGTTCTGCCACCTGTGAACTTGTCCAGTGCTCTCCCTTATCCTTTGTAAATATAACCGTAAGCGGAACTGATTTTCCTCCTATTGCCACACCACCATACAGGAACGCTGCATTCTGCGAATCAATCACATATATCCCCTCATCAACCGCCTTTTTGGAAGCCTCGCTGCTGTCATCCTTATTAGAATAACTGTGAAGAAGATATGCCGACTCAGCAGGAACCGTTGTCCACTTTTCTCCGCCGTCGAATGTTACCTGCACCTTATCGTCAACAAGCTGATACCTGTAAAGATTAGAGCTGTCCTTTGTACTCTGCTGCAATGCCGCCTGGTCCGTAACATATGTCTTAATTCCATATTCTTCAGGCATCTGTACTGATGCCGCAGATATTCTTGCAGTTCCGTCATACATATCTTCTATATTCAGGCGCACGACCCACTCACATATCATCCTGCCGTTAGAGACATAGCCTTTCCACGAGTCAAAGTAGTCGCTTTCCTTATTGTAAGCCTCCGCCGTGAATCCAATAATTACAGTATTATCATTACTGTTAATTACATTAATATCATTAACAGAAGCATTTTTTACAGCCTTGACACTTGGAACAAACCTGCCCTGCATCTGGTTAAGATATGCCGTCATCCATATACGTGACACATCAAGCAGCGACAGCGAATCTATCCAGTCATCACTTTCTTTTGCCGCAACAGCACCCGGCTGCACATCGCTGCCGCCGGCATCATCTATAACATTAAGATCCTTATCTATTCTTATTCCAAATGTATATTGTGACTTTATCTGCGTATCATTCTGATGAATCCTTCCATATTCATAATATGTAATCAATGCAACAACAGCTATAAAGCCGGCTGCCGCCAGTATTCTGATTCCATATCTGCTAATGAATCCTTTCATAAGCTTCATCTCTCCATTCAAAACGTGTAATCAAATAATACTTAGTTAAAGTCTTCTCTCCTTGCAAATACAAGTTCTCTTACGATAGCCTGATATCCCTTGTAATTCCATATTATGTACAAAGAAGCTGACGCCAGTACTGCCGCCGTAACAAGCACAGGAACACTTGTAACACCATTCCACGACTCAGCAATCCTGCGGTATGCATACGGACAGGCATACGCAATTATTATGGCAACCGATATGACAACTCCGTCATACAGAGCCTTCTTATTATGAATCCTCTTAAGATACATATACACAGTAAGCCCAAAGACCTCACCAACAGGTCTGAAAAGTGCCGTAATCACTGACAGCATAAATGCCTGTCCGGCTCCCACTCCCGCAAGCACAAGTGCAATTCCTCCAAATACCGCATCCATAACCATTCTGTAGACAATTCTTCCAAAATAGTATCTGGCTGCATTAACACCTGCCGTATTAAGCAGAAATGAATCATCCGGAGTCATTGTAAATATCGTCGTGTTGGTTATCGTTCCGCATACCGTTGACAGGATAAAGAATATATACACTATTGTCAATCCCTGCTGGCGCGCTATAAGCGGACATGACATTGCAAGTATCTTCCACGGAAGCCATGCCACCGCAAACACAAACGCAGTCTTTTTGGCAAGCTCCCATACAAGAAGCGCAAGCTGGACGAACACTTCAAGTACCGTCTTAAGTACATTGTCCTTGTGCGCATAAGGTTCATCCTTCATATGCTGCTTTATAAAATCAATTCTCAGCAGCATGTGTATCAGCATATTGCTGCCTTCCTGAAGCTTTATCACCCTGTCCGGAAACAAATCTCTAATTAATCTCATCATCATCTTCTCCTCCGGCAAGCAAGTCAATAACAGCCTGTCTTATCTCAGGTATCTCAAAACTCTCATCAGTTACTGCATTGAGTTCACCATTATTAAGGACAATAACATCTCCTGACAATGACCTTGCAACATCCACATTACCGCTTGTCACAATTATGATATGCTTATCTTTAAGTTCATCGATAATAGGCATCATATCATTAAAGAATTCCTCACTGCAATAATCAAATGGTGCATCGAGTGCTATTACATACGGCTTCTTTATCAGCACAACCGCCATCTGCAGGCGTTTTCTCGTCTCCTTGTCACACGCACCGATCAGATGGTCATACACTTCCTGCGGTACTCCCGCCTCTTCACATGCCACATCCGCCTCTTCACTGCTGCACATATATCCGAGATATTCCCTCACCGTAAGATACGGCGGCAGTGTCGAATCTTCATGCACCATAATTGCACTTCCGTCACCGGATATGTATATCTCTCCGCCATCAGGCCTGCACAATCCGGCAATACACTCACACAGAAGCGTCTTGCCTGAGCCATGCGCTCCTATTACCGGATATACGCCGCCCTTGTCAAATGTGTAATTCGCATCAACAATCATCTCGATTTTATTGAATACTTTTTTCAAATTAGTTATCTGTAACACAGCAATCCCTCGTACATCTGTTATTTATAATATTTACATTCATCTTTGTAATATTTGTATCATTTTATTATAGTATAATACAAACAGCTTTGTAAACATGAAATCTTGTTCATTATATTGATAATCACTCATAATGTGTGATATAATTAACAATATTTGTGGAAATGAGGTTATTTATGAGATTTAAGGATTTTGCCCGAAAGCACTGGCGGATTTGGTATGTATCATATATTTTTATATATCTGCCATGGTTCTTTGCCATGGAGCATCTTGTAACAGATGCAACTCCCAACCTTCATATTATGCACTCTTTTGTTGATGATATGATTCCATTCTGTGAATATTTTATTATTCCTTATGGCATATGGTTTGTGTACATAGCTGTATCATGCTTCTTCATGTACTTCAAAGGAACCGATGAAGAATACCGGCGCTTTGCATGGTCGCTTATAATCGGAATGTCCACATGCATGATTATATGTCTCATATATCCGAACGGAGTTGACATGCGTCCCGCTTCGCTTGAACACAACAATATATGTGCAAGGATAATCAAGCTGCTGTGGGCGACAGATACGTCAACGAATGTATTTCCAAGCATCCATGTATATAATTCACTCGCAACACATATAGGTCTTGTACGTTCCAAAGCGCTCGAGAACAACAAGGGACTTAAAGCTCTCTCCCTTGTTACATGCATACTCATATGTATGTCAACTCTCTTTCTTAAGCAGCATTCATTTATCGATGTACTTGGGGCATGCGTACTTATGACGATAATATATTACTTTATTTATGTACCTGCAGAAGAACGCCGGCTTTCGTTCAGGCGCGCTTAAGCGGTCTGAGACGCTAATATCAATTGAATACCTGCAAAAAGGCTGACAGCCCGACCGGTGATTGCATCAATCCCGTTTCAGGCTGTCAGCCTTTTTATATACGCTTTTATGTACTTAAAGCTCCGGCATTACTATCTTGCAAGCCATCCTCCATCAACAGCTATTGTAAATCCGTTAACATAATCAGAAGCAGCTGAAGCAAGCCATACTACAGTTCCCTGCATATCCTCCGGAGTTCCCCAGCGTCCGGCAGGAATTCTGCCAAGAATCTCTTCGCTTCTATCCTCATCATTGCGAAGCTGTGCTGTATTGTTAGTAGCCATGTATCCCGGTGCAATTCCGTTAACATTAATATTGTACTTAGCCCATTCATTAGCAAGTGCTCTTGTAAGTCCAAGTATCGCACTCTTACTTGCCGTATATGCAGGAACGCGGATACCTCCCTGATATGAAAGCATTGATGCAACATTTATAATCTTGCCGCCCTGACCCTGCTTAACATACTGCTTTGCAAATGCCTGTGAAAGGAAGAACACAACCTTCTGGTTAACACTCACAACCTGATCCCAGCTCTCCTCATCATACTCTATGGCATCTATTCTCTTGATAAGCCCTGCATTGTTAACAAGGATATCAACCCTGCCATATGCAGCGAGTGCCTCATCAAGGATTCTCTGTACAGGCTCTGTTGTAGAAAGGTCTGCTATAACCTCTGTAAATTCACCGCCAAATTCTTCTATCTTCTTCTTAGTATCTTCACATGAACGTCTTGCAACGCCAACTACCTTAGCCCCTGCCTGTCCGAGTGCTACAGCCATTCCCTGTCCAAGTCCTGTGTTGGCACCTGTTACAACGGCAACTTTTCCTTTGAGATTAAACATATCAAGTATCATCATTATTCTCCTCCCTTTTGATTGTCTAATGATATCTATGTGATTCAATGCTGTTTACGCAGCATTAATTGAATCCTATTATTCTGTTCATGATTCTGTATCCTCTTGAAGATACTGCACGTCCGACCTTGCCCGGAAGGTTGACTGTCCACCCGAGAATGCTGTAACGCAGCTTTCTGTACAGTTTCTCATCCTTCCTTCTGGCATACTGCCACAGCTCTTCCTTCTTGGCAAGAAGCTTATCATCCTTAGATATGATAAGCATTATCGAAGACACTTCCATCATTATTCTTAAATACTTTATCATATAATTAAGGCATTTGTCATTGTCTGTTATGTCAAATGAGAAATAATCCAGCATAATCTTAGTGACCCTTATCTGCTGGTCTATACGCTTTATCATTATCTGCTCATTAACGGACTGATCCTCTCTCCCGATAAAATATCTGTAAAAATTCGTATCAAGATAATACATATTCTTAACGCTCGGAAGCGGCTCAAACACAAATATGTTATCCACATAAAATGTATGCTTCGGGAGCTGTAATCCACAATCTTTAAGAAGCTGTGTCCTGTATATTACCGAATGCATAAGTATATACTGGTCAAGCTTAAAATGTCCTATCTCATCCCATGTGAACATTCTGTCCTTAGGAAATACATTCTCGTATCTTATAACCTTCTTATGCTTTGCACCAACCTTGTCATAAACATAATTGCATACAAGCATATCAAGCTCATCATCCCCCTCAGATGCCTTCCTGTCAAGCTCCTTAAGCGTTGCAAGCACTCTCTTATAGCTCTTTGCATCAACCCAGTCATCGCTGTCAACAACCTTGAAGAACTTGCCGGTTGAATTCTTAAGGCCGGTATTAACAGCCTCACCATGACCGCCGTTCTCCTGATGTACGGCCTTGATGATGCCGGGATACTTTGCAGCGTAATCATCTGCAATCTGTGCTGTATTATCCTTCACAGAACCATCATCAACAATTATAATCTCGACATCATCACCTCCCGCAAGAAGTGATTTGATGCATTTGTCCATGTAAGCTGCTGAATTGTAGCATGGTATCGCCACTGATAAAATCTTCATTCCAATTACCGTTCCCTTCCGCTATTATAACTTTATTAAAATAGTTATAAGATTGGCAGCCATATGCATCGCAACCGGTGCCAATATTGTATTACGCCTGTCATACAATACCGCAAATACAATTCCCATAATAAATCCATACACAAGCTGTAGTACGCTTGCATGCCCCACCGCAAAAAACAGTGCTGATACTATTATCGCAGTGTGTCCCCTGAATACACACTTCATCCTTCTGTACATCAGCGCCCTGAATAAAAGTTCTTCAACCACCGGTGCAAATATTACAGATGAGACTATTGTAACAGCAATATTCTGTCTGTACACAGTCTGTATTCCTTCAAATCCGGGATCTGCCGATGCAAGCATTCCTGCTGCCCACGTTGCAGCCGCACCTATTATTGCGCCTGCTGCAAACGGAATTATCAAATCCCTGACCGCATCTTTTTTCCATTCAAATACAAACTTAAGCATGCATTCCCTGTGCAGCATAAAAATCAGCACCGGAATCATTATTATCTGTCCGGCAAGCCCTGCCGTAACAGAGCTGCTGTCTGTTCTTCCTGTAACATACGGCACTATCGCCGTAACAAATTCCATAACAATCAGATATATAATATACGGGAATAATGCTTCCCATACCCAGACCGTATTTTTCCTTTTATTATCACACATGTCTTTTATTATACTTCCTGTCACATTAACAGTCAACCGCGCATAATTACCGTTATTCTCGTTCCTATATCTTTGCGGCTCAGCACATCAAAATATCCGCCGTGCCTGTCAATAATCCATTTGGCGATTGACAGCCCCAGCCCGCTTCCCTGGGCTTTGCTGTATCTTGCATTATCAGCCCTGTAAAACCTTTCAAACACATGCTTTACATCCTCGCTGCTCATTCCGATTCCGTTATCCTGAACATAAAGCATCGGTCTGCCGTCATCATTATATCCGCATCCCAGTGTAATCCCGTCACCCTTGTCAGTATACTTTGCAGCATTATCAACAAGTATTCTTACAGCCTGTTTAAGCATAGCCTCATCAGCATCAGCCTCAATATTCCCGCTGCTTTTGAATTCATATGTATGATTCCCGTCTATCATAAGAGATTCCTCATACACTTCCTTCATAACCTCATTAATGCTGATATGCTCTATATTGACCGGCTGCCTTCCGCTATCTCCTCTCGCAAGGAACAGAAGCTGCTCAACAAGTTCGTTCATATGTGACGATTCCTTACGTATCGCCGTTATTGACTCCTCAAGAATCTTAGGGTCATCCTTTCCCCATCTGTCAAGCATGTCAGCATAGCCCTTTATTACTGCTATAGGTGTTCTCAGTTCATGTGATGCATCCGATACAAAACGTACCTGCTGCCTGTATGAATCCCTCAGCCTGTCAATCATTGAATTGATGGCAGCCTCAAGTCCCTTTAACTCGCTGTCATTTGTCACAAGCTTCCCCTGCGGTCCGTCAGGCGTTATGCGCGATATGGCATTCTCCAGATCATGTATTCTCGTCTCATCAAATGGCATAGTACTTATCTTGAATGCATCTTCTGATATCTCATTAAGCGGCTTCAGCCTTTTTCTTATAGGACGTATTCCCGTAACAGCATATACAGCAAGTCCGATAAGCTGCCATATATTGAGTACAGTCCACATCCATATGAACATTCTCGCAACAAACGTAATATCCGTTGTTTTTGTCAGACTCCCCGAATACAGTTCATACTCAGCCGTTCTGTCGCGCAGGTTAACGCGCAGCAGATATCCGTCTGCAGGCATGTTATATGCTGCCCCCGCATCCCTGTTAAGCCTCGCTTCGTATACTAATGTATACTGCTGCTTATCATATGATACATTACGTGTCACAGCAGGCACTCCCACAGGTGCATACACATACATTGCTTCAGGCAGCCCACGTCCCCATGCAGTCCTGTTCATATATATGACTGACAGCACAACAAGCGTAACCGCAAATATAATGTTAAACCCTGCAATTCTTCCCACAAGCTTCACAATCCACATAATATGCAGATTGCGCGCTGTCGAACCGAGTTTTTTTGATTTTCTGTCACCCTTCATAGCCAAGCCCCATTCTTATGACATCTTCAGTCAGTGTGACCTTATAACATAACCCACACCTCTTACAGTCTGTATCAGCTTAATTCCAAACGCATCATCAATCTTGCTTCTCAGATATCTGACATATACGTCTACGATGTTAGTCTCTCCTACATAATCATAACCGCACACCTTATCAAGGAGTGTCTCTCTCGACAGGACTATATCCATATTCTCAAGAAGTGTCTGCAGCATTGCAAATTCTCTCTGCGTCAGTTCAACATTATTGCAGTCAACAGTTACAATATGCTGTTTCTTATCAAGCTTCACGCGTCCGTCACCATTAGCAAGAACCGCAGCTTCTTTTACATCATCAGCACTCCTGCCGTCAGTTCCCGCACCGTCAGCCATGCTGCTCTTCTTAAGTGCACGCCTGATTCTCGCAAGCAATTCCTCTATTGCAAATGGTTTTGTAATATAATCATCTGCCCCGGCATCAAGTCCCGATACCTTGTCCATGACCGCATCCCTTGCTGTAAGCATTATAACAGGCAAATTGGAGGTTCTGCGCAATCTGCGCAGGACCTCCAATCCATTAAGTTCAGGCAGCATGACATCAAGCAGTACAAGATCACATTCTCCGGACTGTGCTGTCTCAAGACCGCTTCTTCCGTTATCTGCCTTGCATGTCGTATATCCCTCATGCATCAGCTCCAATTCCAGAAATCTTGCAATCTGTTCCTCATCCTCAACGATCAGAATTGTTGCCGCCATTGAATATATCCTCCCTTATATCGTCAGCCTTATCCGCTGCTTTGTCCATAAAGTCATTCACGCTGTCAACAGTGCTGTCCTTGATATCCTTGCCCTGAATCGAATATCTGAAACCCATGAAAAGACCTATAAGCATAACAATGACAACCGGCCAGAAGCCTACTACAAGCAGAATGACAAATACCGTTATCGGGAGTCTTATCATCTGTGATCCTGTCTTTTCGGCACATAAATAGTTCTCATTGCCCTTGCGCAGCGTATCGGCGCACCATCTGAAGAAAGCATTTATATAGTCGGAAAATGTCTTCTTATCAGCTGATGACTGCGTATTCTGGTAATCTCTGTACTGCTGCGCATACTGTGTCATCGGCGGGTTAGGTGCCTGTGTAGAGTAATGCGTTTCCTCCGGAGCCTTAACCTTACCAAGCTTTTCAAGATAAACAACTGCATCAAGCATATCCCACCCGCAGGCATCCAGCGCCGCTTTTGCATCCTCATAGGTTACTCCGGTCTTTTCCCTGAGTTTTTCAACTTTGTCCATTCTTTCCATGTCATCCATATTAATCTCCATTCCGCAGGTGTCAGAGTTCCGGAAGTTTCTCTCAATCTTCCAGCCTGACATTATGTCCGCCTGCATATTTTTAATCATTTCTGCATCCATGTCTTATTGGTTCTTCTGAATGTATCTATATAATAAATTCATAAGATTAAGATAAAAATGTGAAAAAGATTAAAAACAGATTAAAAATTAATACATAAATTAATTACATTCTCTCAGGAGTCCTGATTCCAAGGAGGTCAAGGCAGCATTCAAGGACATTACGTGTAAGTCCGAGAAGTGCAATGTAGCCCTGCTTCTTCTTTTCGTCAGTCTCTGCAAGAATCATCGTATCATGATAGAATCCGCCAAATGCATCCGCTACCTCATAGATGAACTGGCAGAGCTTATGCGGTGCATTGTCCTTATATGCGCTTTCAAACACCTCATTAAACTTAACAAGTGAAAGCATAAGCTTTTTCTCACTTGCATTCTTAGCCGTATCAATGCTGCACTCCTCAGGTCTGCCGCCATTCTCGGCATATTTGTTGAAGATTGACTTGATTCTTACAACTGTGTAGAGGATATATGGACCTGTATTACCCTCAAATGAAGTAAATCTGTCAATATCAAATACATAATCCTTAGATGCCTGATTAGACAGATCGCCATACTTAAGCGCTGCAAGTCCTACAATCTTAGCTGTGTTCTTTGCTTCTTCTTCACTCATCGAACGGTTTTCAGAAGACTTCTCATATACAGCCTTGTCAATATCTTCAATAAGATACTGAAGACGCATAACGCCGCCGGATCTTGTCTTGAAAGGCTTGCCATCCTTGCCGTTCATTGTACCGAAGCCAAGGAACGTCATATCTGCATCCTGCGGTACTATTCCTGCCTTCTTTGCAGTTCTGAATACCTGTGTAAAATGAAGCTCCTGTCTCTTATCAGCAAGATAAATGTATGCATCAGGGCTGTAAAGCTTCTCTCTCTCAACAAGTGTTGCAAGGTCTGAGGTCGCATAAAGTGCCGCACCGTCTGACTTACGGACGATACATGGAGGAAGCTCCTTCGTATCAGTCTCCTCCTGAATATCTACAACAATTGCTCCCTGGCTCTCATGTGCAATGCCATCATCAATCATCTTCTGAATCATATCCGGAATATATGGCTGCGCATCACTCTCTCCTTTCCAGAGGTCAAATGTAACATCAAGATTATCGTAATTCTTCTTAAGGTCTGCCTTGGAAACAGCCATTATGTGATTCCATATTGCAGTACATGCAGGGTCACCATTCTGCAGCTTTGCCGTTGCAAGATGTGCTCTCTCCATGAATGCAGGGTCTTCCTTGGATTTGGCACTAGCTGCAGGATATATCTCCTCAAGTTCTGATATTGTAAATGGTGCCTCCTTCGGATATTCGCCCTTGTAATTCTCATCAAAATATACAAGCTCCGGCTTTCTGTCGCGAAGCTCTTCTATAATAAGACCCATCTGAAGTCCCCAGTCTCCAAGGTGGACATCGCCGATTACCTTATTACCTGCAAAGCGCTGTATTCTCTTAATACTCTCACCGATTACCGCTGAACGCAGATGCCCTACATGAAGAGGCTTGGCTGCATTGGCTCCGCCGTAATCAACAATAACCGTCTTCTCTTTACCTGCATTGGAATAGCCGTATTTGTCATCCTTTGCCATATCAGCAAGATAATTCTTAAGAAATTCCCCACCAAGTGACAGATTGATAAAGCCCGGCTTAACACTCTCAACCTTCTCAAATACTTCACTGCCTGCAAGCTTTGCAGCTACATCATCCGCTATCATAAACGGAGCCTTCTTATATGCCTTGGCTGCTGCCATCGCTCCGTTACACTGGTACTCGCACAGATCCGGACGGTTAGATACGGTTACTTTCGCATACTGCTCGTCATAGCCGCATTCCGCAAATGCTTTCTTAAGCTCGTCCGTTAAAAGTTCAACTACTGTTTTCATTAATTCGACCTCATTTCACTGAATTTATCATGTTAGTTCGCATTATAAGCAACATATATAAGTACTGTTAATATTCTACCTCAAGCAGATACAGGCCATAGCTCTCCGCCGGCTTGCTTATCTCTACTCCCTTTACTCCGTCAAGAAGCTTCCTGACATCCTCCGGCCTGCGCTCTCCGCTGCCGATATCAAGAAGTATTCCTATCATAAGCCTTGCCATATTATGCAGGAAATCATCTGCCTTTATTGTAATCTCAAGAGTATCTCCGTCATCATATATATCTACACTCTCGACATTCCTTACTGTAGACTTGTTCTTTTTGACTGTTGAGAACACCTTGTAATCATGCTCCCCAAGGAAATACTGCGCCGCTTTATTCATTGCATCAACATCTGGCTTGTGGAATGTATGATACATGTATCTTCGTTCAAATACGTTGGCTATATTCTTAGTGTCAACTCTGTATACATAAGTTCTTGACTTTGCGTTAAGCTGGCTGTGAAACCGCTCCTGAGTCTCTTCCAGCTCAAGAACCGCTATATCCTGAGGCAGATATCTGTTAAGGTAATTCTGAATCTCCCTCGCCCTGTATTCACGGTCAAGCTTAAAGTTAGCCACCTGCCCGTATGCATGCACTCCCGTCTCTGTTCTTGAGCCGCAGAATATCTCCACATCACTACCGGTCATCTTTTTAAGTACTTCTGTTATCTTGGCAGATACCGTATTGGAATTATCATCTCTTCCCATTCTCTGCCAGCCTGCATATCTTCCGCCGTCATATTCAAGCGTCATCCTGTAATTATACATATCTCTCCATTCCCGTGTCAGCAAATCTGACTTATCAATGATGTCTGAAGCAATTATATTTTGCTTATTGTTTATCATAAAGAATCAAATGCTATTATACACTACCTATTTCTGCTTTGGCAAGGCTATCATCATATCCTCAAGCATCTTACGCCCTTCCTCCGGGTCTGCCTCCAGCAGATATCTTGCAGCCTGTAGCTGCCCGTAGAAATCATGGCGCAGCTTTGCCATCGCTTCTATTCGCTCAAGTGTCCGGTGGTAGCTCTCCTCCTCAAGGCTTCTCGCCGTCTCCAGACGGGTAAGGCGGGATTTTAGTTCGAGCTCGGCATTCTTCATATATGCAAGCACAACAGCAGCCGTAATAAAAATCAGCATGCCGGCGGTTATGAGTGCTATCACCACAGTGTATCCGGAAGATTTGTATGCAAACACTGAACTCATCTGCAACAGTGCTGACAACGCCAGCGTATATGCTGCAAATGCCATTGTAAGTAATGCTATATTCCACTCAAGCCCTATCTTCTTTTTCTGCATTCTCCTGAATAGCCCTGATATAATTTCCATCTGGACATACAATATAGGAATCGTACACAGATATCCTATTGTTGTACCTATCTCATTATTAGCTGCATTACCATCCGGCATATACATCCATATCATACTGTTCAATATATTAGCTGACACATACATTGCATGCACAAACAGGCATTTAAAATATTTATCCAGATAAAATATTTTAAATGTTAAAAGGGCTATCAGATTATTTATTATAGCCAGCAGGAAATCCCAGCCTCCATATACCGGCATAAAGAACTTAATTGTTCCGCAAATTATAACTATCATCCACAGGGCTAATATTGTGCCTGCCGAAGCCTTTGGTGTAAGCGTTTTGATTTCATAACCGAAAAACATCAAGCCTCCAATTGTATACAATATATAATTAATGGCAAATATCACATTCTCATTCATACGCTTTCACCTGCTTCGGTACAAGCATCTGCATTGTTGCCTGAAACCCACCGTCCGTCCGGAATTTCAGTCGATATCCATCATGACAATATCGTAATAAATACCTGTATTTATCCTTTCCATAAATGCATCCATATCACTGTAGTATTCTGCCTCATCAACTACGCTCAGCTTATTGATAACACTGCGTACCTGCCGCAGAGCGTTTTCCTCATCATCGCACACTGCAATCCTCATACTTTTATCCCCATATTAATGCTGCTCTTTACTGCTTTTTGTATATAGCGTCTTATATTTGTGTATTTTTATACATTTATATTCTATATTATCATATTTTCCTATAATACACCATAGTAATAAAAAAGGATACTCCACCGGCCTTACAGGTCTTAATGAAGTATCCTCTTAATAAAATAAACCAGATATTAAATTCTTAAATTAACCGTGTCAAAAACTGTCAGAATCAATCCTTATCGCCAACGCTGTAGTTAGGAGCTTCCTTTGTGATATGAATATCATGTGGATGGCTCTCTCTTAATGCTGCTGATGTAATCTTGACGAATCTGCCGTTCTCCTGAAGTGTTGGGATATCAGGAGCGCCGCAGTAACCCATACCTGAACGTAAACCGCCCATAAGCTGGAATATTGTATCTTCAACAAGTCCCTTGTATGCAACACGTCCTTCAACGCCTTCAGGAACAAGCTTCTTGGCATCTGTCTGGAAGTAACGGTCCTTGCTTCCATTCTCCATGGCTGCGATAGAACCCATGCCTCTGTATACCTTATACTTTCTTCCCTGGAAGAGCTCGAATGTTCCCGGGCTCTCGTCACATCCTGCAAATATGCTTCCGAGCATACATACAGAACCGCCTGCTGCGATAGCCTTAACGACATCACCTGAATACTTGATACCACCATCTGCGATAAGTGGGATTCCGTATTCCTTAGTAACATTGTAAACATCCATAACTGCTGTAATCTGTGGTACACCGATACCTGCAACAACTCGTGTTGTACAGATAGAACCAGGTCCGATACCAACCTTGACTGCATCTACGCCGGCCTCAATAAGAGCCTTGGCAGCCTCACCTGTAGCGATATTACCTGCAATTACCTGAAGATCAGGATAAGCAGCCTTAATCTCCTTAAGGGTCTTAATAATATTCTTTGAATGTCCGTGTGCCGAATCAATTACAATAACATCTACTCTTGCCTTAACAAGTGCATCAACACGCTCAAGTACATTCTTAGTAATTCCTACTGCCGCACCGCAGAGAAGTCTTCCCTGTGCATCCTTAGCTGAAAGAGGATACTTAATCTGCTTCTCAATATCCTTAATTGTGATAAGTCCCTTAAGATTGAAATTCTCATCAACAATAGGAAGCTTTTCCTTTCTTGCCTTAGCAAGAATCTTCTTAGCCTCATCAAGTGTAATTCCAACAGGAGCAGTAACAAGATTCTCTGAAGTCATGCACTCCTTGATTGGTCTTGAGAAATCCTCTTCAAACTTAAGGTCTCTGTTAGTAATGATACCAACAAGCTTGCCGTTCTCTGTAATAGGAACACCTGAAATTCTGAACTTAGCCATAAGATTATTGGCATCTTCAAGTGTATTATCAGGACTCAAATAAAATGGATCAGTGATAACCCCGTTCTCTGAACGCTTAACCTTATCAACTTCCTCTGCCTGCTGCTCGATTGACATATTCTTGTGGATGATACCTATACCACCCTGTCTTGCCATCGCAATTGCCATTCTGTGCTCAGTTACGGTATCCATGCCGGCACTCATCAAAGGAATATTCAACTTGATCTTCTTAGTTAAATGCGTGGACAAATCCACCATGTTTGGTGTGACTTCTGAGTATTGAGGCACTAACAGTACATCATCAAATGTAATGCCTTCACCAATAATCTTACCCATTTTACTTTTTTCCTCTCTTTCTCTGTATTCTTTTATGCAAACACCATAATGCCAAAAATATCCGAGTACGTCGGATATTCATGGTGTGGCGTCATTGCCGCTTTAATGTATTTGTACAAGTGTAGCAGATTCATTTTGTAAAGTCAATACTAATTATCTGTCATATACCTTACCCTGTGCAACTGCCTTAATTGCCGCAAGCATTCTCTCATCCGGCTGTATGATAATCCTCACCATCTCGTTATTGGACGGAAGGTATAATACATAGCAACCATCATCTCCCTTATTGGAAGAATAATCGGAGGTCTTAAGCTTCTGATGCTTTCTGTATTCAACCTTCTCTGAGCCTGTCGGAGCCATTATGTCCATTCTCGCAACATTATATGTTCCGCAATGCTTTCTTGAAGACTTAGCCATTATTCTGTCAATTGAAAGTTCCCCGTCAACCAGCTCATACTCATATTCCGCATCATAATAACGCCACAGGAGTATAAGAAAAAGCCCGAAGCACGCTGTCAGGATAACTCCGAATCCAACAAGATATCTTATAAGGAATACCGAGACGAGTGTAAGTATTCCAAGTCCAATCTTGTAAAATAACGCCATCTTCGGCGGATTAACCTTTATAATCTGTTCAACACTGATGTCTTCCATAAATTCTCCAATCCAGTTCGTATTGCATGTAGCAAAAGTCTTATGTCAGTAATATTATAAGCCAGACTTTCTATGTAATCAACTTTAATTTTCCACGCAGCATTTACATATTTTTGCATGTAATGCACATTATAATAAAAACAGGTCAGAAATGAATCGGAGGTTACTATGACTGGCAGGAAAAAGGAGCTTATAAAATATGAAATTCACGGCCGCATCGTCGAATGTGAACCTGACGAAACTCTCAAATACGAAGTTGCTGATGAACTTGGTCTTCTTGATAAAGTAATTGATTCGGGCTGGAAGCAGTTAAGTGCGCGTGAAGCCGGAAGAATTGGCGGAATTATCGGCAGAATACGTAAGAATGAAGATAATAACAAGTCCAATGCAAAGCATTTATAACCGGCTTCTGTTACACGTTTCATCCTGATGCATGCGCATTAAAAAAGCCTTCCATAATCATATGAGGTTCAAAACCAGATTATGGAAGACTTTTTATTATACATTATCGCTATTGTATATATTACAGTGCTTTGATTCTGTCGATAGCCTTAACTGTATTCTCATATGAACCAAATGCTGTCAGACGGAAGTAGCCCTCGCCGCTTGGACCGAAGCCTGAACCAGGAGTACCAACAACATTAGCTTTCTCAAGAAGATAATCAAAGAACTCCCATGAAGTCATGTTGTCAGGTGTCTTAAGCCAGATATATGGTGCATTAACACCACCTGATACAGTGTAGCCTGCTGATGCAAGTCCCTCACGGATAACCTTTGCATTATTCATATAGTAAGCGATCTGCTCTGCTGTCTGCTTTCTGCCTGCCTCTGAATATACAGCCTCGCCTGCACGCTGTACAATATAAGGAGCGCCATTGAACTTGGTTCCATGTCTTCTTGCCCAGAGGCTGTGAAGCATAACACCATTGCTCTTAAGGTCCTTAGGAATAACTGTAAATCCAAGACGAAGTCCTGTAAAGCCTGCATTCTTAGAGAAGCTTCTAAGCTCGATTGCACATGTTCTTGCGCCCTCGCACTCATAGATCGTATGAGGCACATCAGGCTCTGAGACATATGCTTCATAAGCTGCATCGTAGATGATGACTGCGCCAACCTTGTTAGCATAATCAACCCATCTCTGAAGTTCTGCCTTATTGATTGTAGAACCTGTAGGATTATTAGGGAAGCAGAGGTAGATAATATCAGGAGTTTCCTTAGGAAGCTCAGGTGCAAAGTTAGTTGCCGCTGTACATGGCATGTAGATAACATTGCTCCATCTCTGCTCATCAGCGATATAATCACCTGTTCTGCCTGCCATTGCATTAGTATCAACATATACAGGATATACAGGGTCACATACTGCAATCTTATTGTCAACTGAGAAAATGTCTCCGATGTTACCCGAATCACTCTTAGCTCCGTCACTGACAAAAATCTCATCTGCGCTGATATCTGCACCACGCTTCTTATAATCGTTCTCAGCTATAGTTGAACGAAGGAACTCATATCCCAGATCCGGTGCATAACCTCTGAATGTCTCAGCCTTGCCCATCTCATCAACTGACTTGTGAAGTGCTTCGATAATTGCCGGTGCAAGCGGCTGCGTAACATCACCAATACCAAGTCTTATAATATTCTTATCAGGATTAGCCTCCTGAAATGCTGCAACCTTCTTGCCGATTGTTGAGAAGAGGTAACTTCCCGGCAGCTTAAGGTAATTGTCATTAATCTTAAACATTAATACTGACCTCCGTTTATTATGAAATGTTTATCTGCAATACATCATTGCTATCTTATCACTTTATCCCTGATATATCAATATCGCCATCGAACACTGTAACCGCAGGTCCTTCCATATATACTGTATTCTCTTTGCGGTTCCAGCTGATATTAAGCTTTCCTCCAAGCACATGCAGAACTGCCTCATCCTCAGCAAATCCGTTGAGTACAGCAGCTACAAGACTGGCACAGCAGCCTGTTCCGCAGGCAAGTGTCTCTCCTGCTCCGCGCTCCCACACACGCATCAGAAGATTATTTTTATCAATAACCTTGACGAACTCTGTATTGGTTCTCTCCGGGAATACTTCATGATTTTCAAAGAGTGGTCCTATCTCCTCTATCCTGAAATTATCCATATCAAAATCATCATCCATGAATACTACGCAATGAGGATTACCCATAGATACACATGTCACCTGATAATCCCTGCCTGCAACCGTAAGCGTCTCACTCACAACAGCATCCCTGATTGTATCTTTTGTAATTCCTTCTATGTCCTTACCGCTGATATTGACCGGAATATCGGATGCTTTGAGAATAGGGCTCCCCATATTGACCCTCACACTCACAACCCTGTCTGTCGCAGGGTCTACATTAAGCTGTATGTACTTAATCCCGGCAAGTGTATCTATTGCAAGCTCCTTCTTATCAGTCAGCCTGTAATCATATACATACTTAGCCACACATCTGATTCCGTTGCCGCACATCTGCGCACGGCTTCCGTCAGAATTATACATCTCCATGAAGAAGTCCGCCTTATCAGACGGCTTTATGAGGATAAGTCCGTCTGAACCTATTCCAAAATGTCTGTCACTCACAAACTTTGCAACTGCCCCGGCATTCTCAATCGATGTCTTCGTACAGTCAACATAGACATAATCGTTGCCTGCACCATGCATTTTTGTAAATCTCATAAAATACCTCATTCTACGAATAAATTCCAATTACCATCTGTGCAGATTCAACAAAACTGTTACCACTGTCCATGCTGCACTTCTGGATGTAGCGATGTGCCTCAGGCTCGGTGAGGTTATTCTTCTCCATAAGGAGAATCTTAGCCTGATCTATTATCTTCTGTTCTTCTTCCGATCTCTGTCTCGGCTGTATGCGTGCCTTACGCCTTCTCCTGAGCTGTGACTGCATCATCATCTGCAGAGTACTTAAAAGGTCATTAACCTTGATTGGCATGGCTGCACATACTATGTCATTATATTCACAATCACTCCAAAGACTCTTAGATGCAACCAGCAGAAGCTGAAAACTCCTTGGCTTATACTCATAAAGGTCTGTATAAAGCATGTCGCTCAGCTTATATCCGCATATTATAATTCCATCCGACAGATTATCCGCAATGTTAATTGCCTGCGCTCCTGTAGTGCATGGTGGTGCAACAGTATAGCCGTTGCGGACAAGCAGACCTTTTATTGCCTTGGCGTCCTCAATCTTTGGAAATGCTACTACTATCGTTGCCATATTAAAATTCCCTGCAATTAATATTTGTTAAGGTACTCATCTAATTCCCACTGTGTAACCTGTCTGCGGTATGAGTTCCACTCCTGCTCCTTAGCCTCAAGGTACTTCTTTGAAACATGAGGTCCGAGTACATTCATGATAAACTTATCTTCTCTTAAGCACTGGAGTGCCTCATAGAGGTCTACTGGAAGACTGTCGATTCCGACAAACTTTCTCTCGTCATCTGTCATGTCAAATATATTGCAGTCGATTCCTGAAGGTGCTGCAAGCTTATTCTTAATTCCGTCAAGTCCTGCTGCAAGGCATACAGCAAGTGTAAGATACGGATTAGCTGTAGGATCCGGGCTTCTGAGCTCGATTCTTGTGCTCTGTCCTCTTGATGCCGGTATTCTGATAAGCGGGCTTCTGTTAGTTGCTGACCATGCAATATAAAGCGGTGCCTCAAAGCCCGGAACCATTCTCTTATATGAGTTAACAAGCGGATTGGCAATAGCTGTTATAGCCTTCATATGCTTCATAAGTCCCGCTATAAAGTGATATGCATCCTCACTTAATCCGAGCTTGCCATCTGTTCTGTCGAATATATCCCTGCCTGTATCCTTATCTGCAAGTGACATATTTACATGCATACCCGAACCGCATGAATTCATTGTAGGCTTTGGCATGAATGTTGCATGAAGTCCGTGTCTCTGCGCAATAGTCTTAACCGTGAGCTTGAATGTCATGAGATTATCTGCCGTTGCAAGTGCCTCGTCATATTTGAAATCTATCTCATGCTGTGCAGGAGCCGTCTCATGATGTGAAGACTCAATCTCAAATCCCATATCCTCAAGAGTAAGAATCATGTCACGGCGTACATTCTCAGCCCTGTCAGATGGTCCAAGGTCAAAATATCCTGCCTTCTCATGTGTTATTGTTGTCGGAAGTCCGTCATCATCCGTATGGAACAGGAAGAACTCACATTCAGGGCCCACATTGAATGTATATCCCATCTCATCAGCTTCCTTAAGCACTTTCTTAAGGATATATCTCGGGTCACCCTCAAAAGGTGTTCCGTCTGTCTTATATACGTCGCAGATAAATCTTGCAACTCTTCCCTGCTGCGGCCTCCATGGGAATATCTCAAATGTATTCAGATCAGGATGCAGATACATATCTGATTCCTCAAAACGAACGATTCCCTCAAGTGCCGAGCCGTCAAACATACACTTGTTATCAAGTGCCTTCTGAAGCTGGCTTGAAGTAATTGCGACATTCTTAAGAACGCCAAAAATATCAGTAAACTGAAGTCTTATGAACTCTACGTCCTCTTCCTCTACAATCCTGAAAATATCTTCCTTAGAATAATCATGCATATCGCATAAATCCTCCCAAAAATAGTGTACGGCAAAAGTGCCACTATGATTATAAAATCCATTTAATCTCTTGTCAATAAAATCAGTATTTTCATGCGCTTTTCACAGGCAGACTGTGACATAATATTTTGTCATATTTCCAATATTGCAAATTTCGACATCCCCATATATAATTAAGTCTGATATTAATAAGAAAAGAAAGGGTTAATCATGAATTTCATCAGACAAAAAACAACTCGTCTTCTGGCGATGCTGCTTGTTATGTCATCCTTACTTGTGTCAGGATGCGGAAGTAACGCAGCAACCGCAGTTGATGCCACTATTGGAAACACATCGGAGACAGTGGCACAGGCTGTTACCGAAGCCGAGACTACCACACCGGCACCCAAGAGCACCGAAGTCAGTCTTATGATGATTGGCGACATGCTTATACATGAGGGAGTGTATAAGAGCGGACTTCAGGATGATGGCACATATAATTTTGACCATCTCTTCAAGAATATCCTTCCTGATGTCAAGGCTGCCGACATATCAATTGTCAATCAGGAGACAATACTCGGAGGAACAGAGCTGGGACTCAGCGGATATCCGGCCTTCAACAGTCCTTATGAGATTGCGGATGCAATAAGTAAGGCAGGTTTTAATGTGGTTCTCCATGCCACCAACCACACACTTGACAAAGGGCTTAAAGGCGTAAACAATGACATTAACTACTGGAAGAACAATTTCCCTGATATAAAAGTATTGGGAATAAATGAAAATGAAGAACAGTACAACAGCATTTATGTATACGAAAAAGATGATTTCAAGATATCAATCCTTAACTATACATACGGAACAAACGGAATACCGCTTCCATCCTCTAATCCATACGTTGTTAATCTTCTTGATGAAGATAAGATAAGAACCGATGTTGCCAAGGCGAAGGAGCTTTCAGACCTTGTAATTGTATGCCCTCACTGGGGTACGGAATATGTCTACACGCCTGACTCATGGCAGAAAAAATGGACAAACCTCTTCCTTGAGCTCGGTGTTGATGTAGTAATCGGTGCACATCCTCATGTTATCGAACCTGTAGAGGTTAAGACACGCGATGACGGACATCAGATGCTTGTATACTATTCACTTGGTAATTTTGTGTCTAATCAGGACCATTCTCCGCGAATGCTTGGTGCAATGGCCAAGGTTACAATGGTTAAGGATGATTCCGGTGCATACGTTAAGAGCTACAGTGTAGTGCCTCTTGTAACACAGAAGCTCTTCGGCAAAGGCCAGATAACAACTTATAAGCTTTCTGATTACACACAGACTCTTGCATCCCAGAATGCAATAAGGCGTGACGAGAACGGTGCGGATTTCTCACTCAGCTTCTGCCAGAACCTCGCACAGCAGGTATTCGGTGATTTATGGACAGGTGAGGTACAGATGATGCCTTCTGATGATGCAGACGCCGCATCAAAAACGCAGACTTCAAAAGCCGCAAAAAGTAACTAATACTCTGCTTACAATTTGATCACAATAAAAATCGCAGATGAGCGTTACGGGTGATGATTCCCGTATTCGCCATCTGCGATTATTATTTGTATATCAGCATTCATCAAGCAGCTTTTCAAATTCACTCTGTGGAATCGGTCTGGAGAAATAATATCCCTGAATATAATCACTTCCGCATTCCTTAAGAAACTCTACCTGTTCCCTGGTCTCCGCTCCTTCGGCGACTATCTTTACTCCAAGCTCATGTGCCATGCTTATAATTGAGCGGATAATCTTCCCGCTCTTCTTATTCTTTCCGAGCATCCTTATAAACTGCATATCAAGCTTTATAATATCAAAATCATAATTGGCTATCGTTCCATATGAAGAGAAACCGCTTCCAAAATCATCAAGCAGCAGTCCTACTCCGAGCGAACGCATCCTGCCAATCATCTCTTCTGCCCTGTCATTAAGAGACATATAAGCCGACTCAGTAATCTCAAACATTCTGTAAGGCCTGAGACTGCTCTTCGCTATTATCTCATCTATAATTGCTGACGGAGTCTTGGCATCATAAAAATCCATTCTTGAGAGGTTGACTGTTACCGGTACCACATGCCTGCCACTGTTAAGGCGGTCTTCGATAAACTTATTCACTGTGTGTGATACAAAATAATCGACTTTGGCAATATGCCCATTCTTCTCAAGCGTAGGAAGAAACAGTCCCGGAGATATCACATCCCCATTGGGCATAATCCATCTTATAAGTGCCTCAGCCTCAACAATCTTCTCTGTATAAGGATCATATATCGGCTGATAGAATACCTGAAGCTCATTTCTCTCAAGTGCGTACGGAAGATTGCTGTGTATCATGCACTGCTTTATATACAGGTCGCTCATATCATTATTAAATACGATATACGGCTGCATATATTCGTTAGTTAAATTATTACAGGCAAGCTTTGCCATATCATACATTGCATCTACATCGGCCGGGAACCTGTCAACCTTACAGATTCCGCACCTTGCATATACATTAATACTCTTACCATCATATATGAACTCAAATTGAAATATATCCGCAAGCCTGTCGTAATCCAGATTCTTACACTCAACAAGGCAAGCAAAGTGGTCTGCACTGTTACGTGCGGTAAGCACCGGGTTGAGGGGTGAATTATTTATGTATTTTAAAAAATATCTGAGTAATGCATCTCCGCCCTTGAAGCCTATAATCTCATTAACTGACTTAAAGTTCTTAAGGTCTATATACAATAACGCATATCTGTCCGTTGCAGTCTCACCCTTAAAAATCCTGTCCGCAAGTCTCTTGAAGCCCTTACGGTTAGCTCCTCCCGTTACCATATCAGTCTCTTCAAGACTTGTTATATCCTTCATTGTAGTAAGTATAACTGTATGTTCTTTATCAAAATATATATATCGATATCTGAAAAGAAGAACCTCACCACCCATCACGTGATGTGTAGTAAACTCATATGTACCATTATCATCCAGATTCTTAATTATTGTCGTAAGATCTACGGCTCCTTCATAATCCTCACGTTCCTCGTCAGAAATCCACTTATCAGTAATAGTTCTGCGCACGCTATCATATTCATCACTTCTGTCTATAACATCTTCGTCATTGCTGAATATCATTCTGCATCTTGTAAGTACCCCACTGCTTATATCAATCAATGCAACTGAATAATATTCATCCTCATATAGGAGCTTAGGAAGCATCGCTGCAATCTCCCTTGCCGAAAAACTCTTAAGTACACTGCCCAAATCATTATCAACCATACTAGTAATCTCCATTCAACAGATATGACCACGCCATGATATAACTAACATCACCGTCTCCTTCCCGGTCTCTCATGGCACTATCATAAGACATTGCGCCACGGCTGTCATGACGCAAAAACAGCAGCGTAAGTGTATATTATGCTATAATTGTAAATTTACACCTACACTGCCATTTTACTATATGCCGGATTATATTTCCAGCATTAAATTATTCTTCTATATGCTCACGTCCCTGATCTATAATTGCCCTTACATGATCATCTGCAAGCGAATAGAATATTGACTTGCCATCCCTGCGGCTCTTAACCAGCTTATTCTGTTTCAATATCCTCAGCTGGTGAGAGATTGCCGACTGAGTCATGTTAAGTGCCTGCGCAAGATCACACACGCATACCTCTGCTTCAAAAAGCACAAACAGTATTCTTATTCTGGTCGAATCTCCGAACACTTTGAACAGTTCCGCCAGATCATAAAGCTCTGTCTCCTCAGGTATCGTATCATTTACTATCTTAAGGAGGTCTTCATGCACTTCAACTGATTCGCAACATTCTGAGCAGTCATTTTCATTGTCGTTAGTGCCTTTTACAACTATCTTTTTTTCAGTCATATTAAACCTTTATTCCTTCTACAGTTTCTTTACAAAAAGCGCCCTGATTGCATTGATTACTGCAATAACCATAACTCCTACATCTGCAAATATAGCCACCCACATATTGGCTATGCCAAGTGCACCAAGTATAAGACATACTATCTTTACACCTATTGCAAAATAAATGTTCTCATATACTATTCGCAGGCACTTCTTAGCAATCTTTATTGCCTTGGCAATCTTAAGAGGATCATCATCCATAAGCACAATATCTGCAGCTTCAATTGCCGCATCAGAACCAAGTGCCCCCATTGCGATACCTATATCTGCCCTTGAAAGTACAGGCGCATCATTGATTCCGTCTCCTACGAATGCAAGAGCCTCCTTACTGTGTTTCTTTGAGAGAAGTTCTTCTACCTTGGCAACCTTATCTCCCGGAAGAAGTTCACTGTATACTGTGCTTATTCCGAGGTCTCCGGCAACCTGATCAGCTACCTTACCGGTATCTCCCGTAAGCATTACAGTCTCTTTGATTCCCATTCTGTACAGCTGTGCTATTGCCTCCTTAGAATTAGGTTTCTCTCTGTCCGCTATAAGAATATGTCCTTCATATCTTCCGTTAACAGCCATATGGACTATCGTTCCTACGCTGTGGCAGTCTGAATATTCTATACCGAGACGTTTCATAAGCTTAGTGTTACCGGCTGCCACACTGACACCGTCAACCACAGCAGTCACACCTTCGCCGCTTATCTCTTTGACATCTGTAACTCTTGACTGATCTATCTCTTTTCCATAAGCACGCTGAAGGCTCTTACTTATAGGATGTGACGAAAAACTCTCCGCAAGCGCAGCATACTCAAGAATCCTGGCTTCCTCGAGCTTGCTGTGATGTACTCCCACAACTTCAAACACACCCTGTGTAAGTGTTCCCGTCTTATCAAACACAACATATTTTGTCTTTGAAAGTGTCTCAAGATAATTAGATCCCTTAACAAGTACACCGGCATTACTTGCTCCGCCAATTCCCGCAAAGAAACTTAGTGGTATACTTATCACAAGTGCGCACGGGCAGCTTATTACAAGGAATGTAAGTGCCCTGTATATCCATTCTCCCCACATTGCATCAAATCCAAGGAACATACTCACTACAGGAGGAAGTATTGCAAGCGCAAGTGCACCATAACATACTGCCGGTGTATAGTAGCGGGCAAATTTGGAGATAAAATTCTCAGATCTTGACTTCTTGGAGCTTGAATTCTCAACAAGGTCAAGTATTCTTGATACTGTGGATTCGCCAAATTCCTTTGTTGTCTTTATCTTAAGAACTCCTGTCATATTAATGCAGCCGCTTATTACATCATCGCCTGCCTTAGCTTCTCTTGGCACGCTCTCTCCTGTAAGTGCGCTTGTGTTAAGTGTAGTACTGCCTTCAATGATAACACCATCAATAGGAACTTTTTCGCCTGGCTGCACAACTATTACAGAGCCAATCCCAACCTCGTCCGGATCAACCCTCTCAAGCTTTCCGTCACGCTCAATATTGGCATAATCAGGTCTGATATCCATAAGCTCGCTGATATTCCTGCGGCTCCTGCCGACAGCATAGCTCTGGAACAGCTCACCAATCTGATAGAACAGCATAACGGCAACGCCTTCTTTGTAATCGCCAAGTGCAATAGCACCTACAGTTGCAACCGCCATAAGGAAATTCTCGTCAAATACCTGTTTGTTCTTAATTCCCTTGAACGCCTTGAGCAGTATATCATATCCGATGATAAGATACGGAATCATAAAAAGCACAAACTCAAGCCATCCCTCCACCGGAATAAAAGCAAACAGAATCATCGTTACCGAAGCGGCTATTATTCTTATTAAAACCTTTTTCTGCTTCTTATTCATATTACTCTCCATTCCGCAGGCACAAAGTGCCGGAGGAATCGCGGGCCAAATATAGAATTTGGCTCTGCGATAGATGCCATTTGTGGCGCCTGCGACACAAATGGCTGTGTGAAAAATCAGGTATCAGGCTGATGTTTCACACTATCTCCATTCCGCAGGATTACAGGTAAATCTCGCAATCATCCTCTACCTTCCTGCAGTTCTTAAGAACCTCCTGCATAACAGTCTTAGGGTCCTGTCCTTCCTCAAACTCAACATTCATCTTCAGTGTCATAAAATTAACAACTGCATCCTTAACTCCCGCTGTATTCTTAGCAGCCTCTTCCATCTTGTTAGCGCAGTTGGCACAGTCAACCTCAATCTTATAACTCTTCTTCATAAAATCCTCCGTTTCTAAAGCTCATGCTTTAACATTAATATCATATTATTCTTTGTTTTTATAAACATATGAACAATCATTCATATGTTTAAATATATTATAGCATTGGTAATTTATATGTCAATATTTTTATTACATTTTCTAAAAATTCCGATGCTACCGCATCATCATTGTCAACAGCATTGCACACGCCGGAAGTGTAATTATACTTAGCAGCGTTGTCAGGACAACAGAGCCGGCTGCTGTCTCTTCATTATATTCAAACTGTACTGCAAATACCGAAGTTATTGCGGCACTCGGACATGCCTGAAGCAAAAGCACTACCTCCGGAACCATTCCCTTAACACCGAGTAATGCAAATACAGCAAAGCTTATCGCCGGTATAAGGAACATCCTTATTGCTATTACCATCATAATTTCCCTGTTTTTAAGCATTGACCTGACGTCACCTGATGCTATAAGCATTCCTGTTATGAACATTGATAACGGCGTATTCATGTTACCTATGATATTAAGCGGCTGCTCAATAACTGATGGCACAGGAATACGGCAGAGATATATTATGAGGCCTATAACAACAGATATTATTACCGGTGTCGTAAGTATTGTATGTAATACCTCTTTTGCATTAACTTTCCTGCTTACCATCGCATATCCGACGGTCCACAATAAGATATTAAATATCGTAACGTATACGCTGGCATAGAGAAGTCCCTCTGACCCAAACAGTGCCTGAATCAGCGGGAATCCCATATATGCAGCATTAGAAAACATACATGCAAATCTTAATATCGGCAAATCCTTACTTGTAACTTTCATTGTTATTACAAGCGTGACAACTATGCCTATTATCATAAGTATAGTACTCAGCACAAGCGACCTTACAAGATTTGTAAGTATCTCCTCATTAAAATCCATTATGTATGAATGTATTATCATTGCCGGAACAACAAGGTATAAAAGCAGATCTGAGAACGCTTTTTTCCCTTCAATCTTAACCGCCTTAGTCTTAACGCACACAAAGCCTGACATAATAAGAATAAACAGGACTACAACCTGTTTTGCCGTAATTAATGCAAGATTCATCTGTATTTTTCTCTCTTTCCTTTAAAATATATCACTCTCAGTCAGCTATCTGCTTTCCTGTCGTGTCCATATGAAAATCATCTCTTATTATTAACTGTGATATCGGAACAAGCTCATAGCCCTTCGCCTGAATGCCTCCTATCAGGCTGCCAAGCGCTTCTGCCGTATATTTGGCACCATTATGGCACAATATTATAGCTCCGTTATCAAGATATTTGCTTTCTACAACCCTTTTTATAATTGAATCCACCCCGTAGTCTTTCCAGTCAAGACTGTCAATTGACCATTGTATCGGATAGTAATTCATTCCGTATACGGTTTTGATAAGTTCAGAATCATAGTCTCCGTACGGAGGTCTGAATAAAAACATGTCATATCCGGTAAGCTCTTTTACTTTATCGTGAACTTTCATAATCTCTTCCTGATTCTGTGCCTCAGAAAGCTTGCTCATCTGTTTGTGATTTTCACTGTGATTACCGAGGTCATGCCCTCTTGCATATATCTCCTTAACCATATCGGGATAGTCATTAACCCATCCACCCGTCATGAAAAATGTCACTTTGACATTATATTTATCAAGCGTATCAAGTATCCTTATTGTATCATCTGCTCCCCATGCTGCATCAAAGCTTAATGAAACCTGCTTTGATGCGTCATTCTGCCTGTCTACACAATATATCGGCAGGTCTTTTCCATTAATCGTACTGTTCTTTGCATCGCTTATCACATTAGCCGACGATACCGTCTTTTCATTGCTGCCTCCACCTCCAAGACACCATTGCAAAGATACCGCAGTGACTGCAAACATTATCCACGTTGCGCGAACCCCCTGCGGCATCTTATACCATGTCTTTTTGATTCCATCTGACGCATAGCGCATAAGCTGGTTCATATATATCTCCCGAATCAACGGACTTGGTATATTATTATGAACCGGCTGCTTGTCATATGTCAGACATTAACCGCCTTGTCTAACGTAAATGAATATATAAGTTTCTCACTGACTTCCATGCCTAATGCACGTTCAAGTGCTTCCGAATATAATTCAAGCTGTATTGTATAATGGTCTCTCAGTATCTTTTCAGCGTTACTTCCTGATACTCTGTCTGTCTTGTAATCAACAAGAACAACTTTGCCATTCTCTTCAAAATACATATCAATTACACCCTGAATCAGTACTGTCTCTTCATCAAGCAGTGAGTAAGACACATTATATCTGTCAGCAAGTTCCTGATATATCTTTATACTGCCCGCCGGTATACCCATTACAAACGGCTGCTCCCTGTATAATCTTCCTGCCCTGAATGCTTCCGCGGTCCTTGCACCTATACTGCTGTTACAGAAATCATATACCTTCTGTGGATTCACAGCATCCGCCTGCCGCCGCGTCATCATATTCCTATCGACAAGCTCATCAATATATCCTCTTATATCATCGACACTGCCGCAACGGTTGTAATCAAGACACTCCATAACCCTGTGAAATGCGGTTCCGCGCTCAGCCGGTGCCACATCCTCTTTTTTGCTTATGAACTGTGGCACACACGGCTCGTAAGCAGGCTGTACACCTTCTATACCGCTCTCACTGCCGCTCTTCCCATTGTTTGCCGCATTAAGTTCCGGCAGGACATCTCTTGTGAACTCTTCCTGTTCCTCATATTCATGCAGCTTAATCTCAGATACTGACAGCTTTGTCTTCATTGTAACCGCATATCCGTACCGGTAAGGTTCAATGCTGACAGCCCCTTTCTTAGCTGCTTCATGAATATCAGCTGCATTGTGAGCCATTATATCATGCTTATCCCCATTATACTCATCCTCATCCGGCTCCTTATTAATTTCGGTAACACTAATATCAAAATTCACTGCGTCACCGCATGCTACAGGCATAATCATATCCATATAGCTTGAGCAGCCCTGAATTCCGTCAAATGTTGATACGTCAGTCGTCTTCCACTTTGCACACATCTTATCATAATTTTTCAGAGTACCGGTCATTATAAGCTTTTCCTTGGCTCTTGTCATCGCAACATAGAGAATACGCATCTCTTCTGCCAGATTATCGTCAACAAGCTTCATCTCTACAGCGCTTTTCACCGGTGTAGAAACTTTCGTACGCATCACTGTGTCTATTATATCCGCACCTACGCCTATATCGGAATCTACAACAACGCGGCCTCTCGCATCCATATTATTGAACTTTTTGGCAATTCCGGCAACTATTACTATCGGGAACTCAAGACCTTTGCTCTTATGTATACTCATTATCTGTACAGCATTATTGTCAGACATATCCGATGCCCCTGACTGCGAGTCAAGATTATACTTTCTTATCTTCTCAATATACCTGAGAAAATTAAATAAACCATGATAACTTGTCCGGGCATAACTTTCTGCCTTATCACAAAGCATGTCAAGATTCTGCTGCCGCATGCTTCCCGCCGGCATCATCCCCACATAATCATAAAATCCTGTGTCATATATTATCTTCCATATAAGTTCATTAATTGTAAGATATACTGATTTGGTCCTGTAACCCTCAATCATTGTGAGCAGATTATTGATTTTGGCACATATCTCATCCTGATTGTCCGCATGCGAATTAAGATATCTGTTCATCGATTCATAAAGCCGGGCATCCGGATATGCACTCTTAACTAATGCAAGATCATTTACATCAAGTGTGCCAAAATAAGACAGTGCAACAGCTGCAAGAGGAATATCCTGTGCCGGGTTGTCTATAACCGCAAGGAGATTAAGTACCTGTTCAATCTCGTATGTATCGTAATAACCGCTTGAGCTCTGTGCAGCCGCCGGTATTCCCGCATTCATAAGCTCGTCAGCGAACACATCAGCCCATCCGTCAAGCGACCTTGTCAGCACAACTATATCTCCATATTCAGCTTTTCTGTATGTGCCAAGACGCTCATCATACACCGGCATTCCCGTATCTTCATCAATAACCTCTTTTATTATTGATGCGATAAGCCGCCCCTCACATTCCCTTGGAGTATTAACGTCATCTTCATCATATTGAATATTCAGGTCTGCCAGTCTTATTGATGTTCTGTTATCCATCATTCCTGAGTCTGTCCTCTGTGCAAATTCAAGTCCCGGATTAAGTCTGACATCCTCTGTATATTCAATTCCACCGCATTCTCTGTGCATAATCTTCTCAAAAACCGAATTGACAGAATACAATACCTGGCTTCTGCTGCGGAAGTTGTTGCGCAGTTCTATTACTTCACAGCCGTCAGCATCAGGATACTTCACATACTTATCAAGAAACAGCTCCGGTCTTGCAAGCCTGAACTTGTAAATACTCTGCTTGACATCACCCACCATAAAAAGATTGTTGCGGCTGCTGTCAAGCCTTCCGCGTGATACCGCTGTCAATATCATCTCCTGAAGCATATTGCTGTCCTGATATTCATCAATCAGAATCTCCCCGTAATATGATGCAAGATCATCAGCAAGCTGTGTGTATTCGTCTGTATCATTCTCATGTTTTACAAGCAGACTGCACGCCATGTGTTCTATATCGTTAAAATCTATAATATTCTTTTCTTTTTTGGCGGCATCCACCGCATCCATATATTCGGATGCAAGCGTAATAAGCATTCTCAGAGGTGCCCCGTTAGCCGAAAGCTCACGCAGATACTCCTCAACGCTCATTGAACACAGCCTGTCACGAAGCTTTCTGAATGAATCACGGTACTTTGTCCTTGAATTCCTGACAAGCTCCTTCATATCAGGATCAACGCCGCTTCCACGCTTTCTGCTAAGATCCGTGAACTGTATTCTTGCGGCAGTCTCCATCCACTGTGAGATGTTCTCTGTATTAAGCAGCATATCCATGCCTTCAAGGTCTGACAATATATTATCAATGTACATATCAGGCCCTGCAACATCTTTACATATGTCAAGAAGCCGTCTGAACTTTTCACGGCTTCCCTGAATATATTTTGTGACATAATCAAACAGATACTGTGCCGGAAGCGATTCATTGAACTCATCCACAGTTGACGCACTTCCCGTGTCGATGCAGCTTTGCAGCCATTCGTGCGGCCATGGGTAGCTTCTGGCATAATTATATATTTTGTTAATAAGGTCTTCTATTGCCTTGTCGCTCTTTTTCCCCGAATACGAATTGATAAGTGCGTAAAAATCCTCGTTGCCGCCGGCATAATATTTTTCAAGCAGCTCACCCATAACATCGGCCTTAATAAGTTCAAGCTCACCTTGGTCTGCTATCCTGAATCCCGGGTCAATATCGAGATTCATATAATTATTACGCAGTATGTTAAGGCAGAAGCTGTCTATTGTTGTTATCTGTGCCATATGTATCATCGCAAGCTGCCTCTGGAGATTCCTGTCAGACGGATTCTCCTCAATCATACTCTCAAGTGCAGCTCCTATACGCTCGCGCATCTGTGCCGCAGCTGCGTTGGTAAATGTTACGACCACCAGCCGCTCTATATCCACATGGTTATCAGGATCCGTTATCATGCGTATTATTCTCTCAACAAGGACTGCCGTCTTGCCGGAGCCTGCTGCTGCTGAGACAAGAATATTTTTATTATGGAGTTCAATTGCCCTCTTCTGTTGTGCTGTCCAATTCCTTGCCATCAGCCATCTCCTCCTGTTCACGATCCATATAAAGGCGTTCCCATACTTCATTATCCTTAAGATGCCTTACTCTTCTGTATGAATTACCCGGAATATCACTGTAAAATCCACACACAGACCTGTACGGACAATACTCGCAGGAATCCTTTCCGCTGTCTGCTACAGGATTAATATATGCATTTCCATTAAGCATATTATCCGTCATCAGGTCCATAGTATCCGTAATGTGCTCCGACAGTCTTGCAAACTGTCCTGCCGTAATATTCTTATCACCTTTTACCGAATCCGCACTGCTTCCCATCAGTTCCTGCGGCATCTGTCCGTTGACGATGCCATCATATGAAAGCTGTGCAAGAATCTTCTTTTCTACCTTCTCCCGGCTGTCCTGCCTGTCTACTATCGGATCGTCAACCACATAGTAAAATGCTCCTGCCGGCACTATATTCTTTCCCGGATGCAGCTTTTTTTCATGCTCCATCGCCGCAATCATATATGTCATCAGCTGTATCCTGAGTCCATAGTATGTCTTATAAAGCGAGAACTTTTCATTTCCCGTCTTGTAGTCAATTATCTTTATGTATATGTTGTCGCCGTCCTCGCAGACATCTATCCTGTCAATGCTTCCGACCAGCTCAACTTTTCTTTTGCTGACAGACTCATTCATCGGAAGTGAGAATCTGACCTCAAAGCTCTCCGGAACAAACTGCTCCTGTTCAAGCTGTCTGCCGATTGCCCATACAGTCCTCTGTGTAAGCTCCTTGACCTTCTCAATCATATACTCATTGCGGCTGCTGTCCTTAAATACCGCATTGCCGTATTCTGCAGCAACCGTGTCAACCACTCTGCCGACTATCTCATGGCGCTGTTCATCTTTCATATCCGCGAAGCTCATACCGCTCCTTATCACTTCTGATGATATGCATTCCATCGACTTGTGCAGAATTGAACCCGTATCGCTTGCACTTATCGTATATACGTCACGTTCATCAAGACCGAGTCCATACCTCAGAAAATGTGCGAACTCACACGAAGCGAACTGTTCAAGTCTTGTAACACTCTCCCTTACATCAGTTCCATATAGCGCATCAGCTGCTGCCTGCACAAGATTAATCTGTGAATCTTTTATATTCCATTCCTTATCAGCCTTCGGAATTGTAAGCCACATATCATTATTCATATCATCACATGTGCGCATTGAAAGCTTGGGATAAAGCTTATACATTGTTCTTACAAAATAGGACGGGCGGCGCTCTCTTGCATCAATTCCCCTCGCCGCATATGTAAGATACAGCTTCCATGAAGGCTTGGTAAGATTCATATAAAGATAAAATCTCTCAATAAATGCTTTCTTCCTGGCATCCGGTGACAGCGTTACGGAAGCATTCTCGAGAATATACCTGTCAAGCTCCGACAATATCCCTTTATTCTCACTCTTCTTTGGGACTATGCCGTCATTAACTCCCGCAAAGAAAAGAACCTTTATATTGTCGAGTCTTGTTCTTTGCATATCACCGATAAGAACACAGTCAGCCGTCGGAGGAATAAGCCCTACCTTAATCTCTTCAAGCCCTGAGTCAAGAAGTCTGGCGAACTCTTTTCTCTTAATCTTTTCTTCACCCAGCAGGCTGTATATCTCGTCAAACAATGAC
Organism: [Bacteroides] pectinophilus; assembly: GCA_025146925.1. Classification (NCBI taxonomy): domain Bacteria; kingdom Bacillati; phylum Bacillota; class Clostridia; order Eubacteriales; species [Bacteroides] pectinophilus. Next base: position 2,279,251 of record CP102260.1, read on the forward strand.
ATTACCTTAGGATATATCTGCCTGTACTGTGATGCAAGTGCATTTTCTTCATTAAGCTCAAGCCGGTCAGCCAGTTCATTCATCTTATGCTCAATATCTGATGCCGCTACGAACTCATACAGAGCTTCCAGAAGCTCACCAACACTTACTGTCGTTCCTGATGCCGCCGTATATGCCCTGTCAAGCGGTTCAAGTATCTTAACAGTCCTGTAACGCAATTCATTAAGCTGCGTAAGATCTGCCTTTTCCCTGTTTTTCTTTATATAATTGCGGTCCCACTGGCTGTACCAGCGTTTTCTGCCGCGTATACCGAGTGCAAGACAGTAATTTTCAAGCAAATCCGTCTCATTTGGTGTAATTGCAGTTATGCCGCTCCTTAAGAACCTGAACATGCTCTCATACGAATATCCGCTCTCTATTACTGCTATTCCGCTTCTCATAAACTCTATCATCGGATTATTCATGATATTTCTCTTATAGTCAACAAATGCAGGAATATCATTCTGTTCAAATATGTTGGCAGCAAGCATGCCATATGTCTCTATATCAGCAGATACCACGGCAATATCCCTGTATCTTATACCTTGCTCCCTTGTAAGCCTGAGGATCTCAGCCGCGATGAACTGAAGCTCCTCCTTAGGCGTTATTCCGCAGTATATCTCTATATTCTCAGGTTCATCCCTGTATACACGGCCATTATACCTGAACATATTCTGCTCAAGAAATGCCAGCTCCGGTGCCCTGTCAAATCTGTATGTATGTTCACACAGTGTATATGGTGCAACTTCTACATGACTCTCATCAGCTATTCTTAACAGTGACGATATCGTCTCCTTACTCATCGCAAATAACGATTCCGGGCCATCCTGAACATTAATATGCTCATTGCTGTCTATCGTCACTGTAACGTAGACTTCCGCTGCTGTCTCAAGCAGCCTTGCAAGAAGACCATACTGCACGGGTGTAAATCCTGTAAAACCGTCTATCGCTATCACACTGCCTTTGATGAGCTCCGATTCATGCACATGCTGCGCAAGTAATGAAAGAAGGCTCTCAGACGTTATGTAATCACGCTCTGTGTACTCCATAAATGCACGGTATACGACCTCTATATCAGTAAGCTTGTCTGCCAGTGCTCCATTGCCTGCAACTGCCGTGATTATCTGCGGCATATCATCCGGTGCAATTGCATACTGCAGAAGTTCCGATATAACAGACTTCACCTCTGATACAAAACCCGTCTTATCAAGATTACCTGCAAATGCTCTGAGTTCCTTCCGGTGGTTCTCCATAACTTTGCGTATTATCAGATTCTTGCCGGTATCATCAAGTATGGTCTGCCCTTCAAGTCCAAGCTCCGCAAATACACGGCTTGCAAGTCTCTGAAAGCTCAATATATCCGTTCTGATTATCGAATGTCCCGGATGAAGCTGCACAAGCTTCTTCTGTGTAGCCATCGTATACTGCTCAGGTACAATGACAAGAAAATTCCTATCTTTCTGTTCTCCTGAAGCCTTTATTATGCTTTTATATAACAGCTCCGACTTTCCGCTTCCGGAAGAGCCGAGAATAAAATGTAGTGACATGTGTATACCTCCAAGGTGGTGGCAGAAGGTGTTGTGGCAAAGCCGCTTCCGCTGCATGCAGCTCGCAACGGTACTAAGCGGCTAAAAGACAGCCGCTAAGTGCCGGCGGCTGCATAAGCCTTTGGCACAACACCTTCTGCCACCTAAAGGGGGCCGCTGCCCCACTATGTTGTGGTTAAGGGACGCCTTCGCACTGGCGTGCCGGGCTGGTATAAATCTCTTCTATGTCGGACGTTATGCGCAGGGCTGCCGCGGGGTTCCCCCGCGCAGCCCGTCAGCCCGTCCCTCAACGGGAAGTATATTGTTATTTTCAGGCGTGCTGCATCAAGCGCAAGCGCGCCTGAAAATAACAATATACTTCCCGCTTTTTTATCATATCATAAGTATTAAAGGAATAAAATGATATTATCAAATTATCCCTTAAGGGATAGAAAGGATAGCACCATGGGTTCAAAAACCAAGATCGTTGTCATAAGATGTAAGGAGCTGATTGCAGGAATTATTCTGTCCGTGATTGCTCTTGCCATACTTGCCCTTATTGTGATTTCTCTGATGAATCGCAATACACATGATACAACACCACCCTCCGGACGTTATACGGCAGGCGTCTACTCTTCTTCCGTTATACTCAACGGCAATCCCGTCGACATCCGCGTAACTGTAGACGAAGACAATATTAATAATATTGAGATGGTGAACATTTCCGATTCCGTTACAACCATGTATCCGCTTATACAGAATTCTTTTGAAGAGATTAAGAGCTCTGTAATTGCCAACGGCGGTGTTGAAGGTGTTACATATTCTTCCGAAAATAAATATACGTCAGTTATGATTCTCAAAGCAATCGAAAATGCTCTCGATAAATGCCGCACATACTAATTTTATCCTGTATCTGCCATTGCCTCTATTATATTTATAACCAAAATAAAGCTGCCACATAAGTACATCAGCATTCCGTGTTAAAGGAATATCAACATACTTATGCGGCAGCTTTATTATCCCGGCCGGATTATTCTCTTGAAATTAGTCCTGAAGCCTCTGAATCATCTCCCACATAGACTCAGCTGAGTTAAAGTTCTCCGGTACGATATCTGCCGGTGTAATCTCGATATCAAATGCATCATTAAGCTCGCCTACGATTGTAACAATGTCAAATGAATCAAGCATCTCATCATCAATAAGTGTGTCACATGTCTCAAAATCTACATCCGGCTTAATCTCAGAAAGAATGTCAATTAATTCGTCCATTTCAAATACCATCCTTATAAAAAAATAACAAATCAATAATATTGTGTTTTATGTATATAGTCAAGCCTTTTTTATCATAATTAATAATTAATTATGAATTTGGCTGTTTATCACATATGTAGGATTCTGTCCGCGAAGAAGTCTTGCGCCGTTTTTGCTGCTGTATTCAATAATGTTAGGCAGATTTCTGCTAAGGAACAGATATATTCCCTCCGTCACAGAATAAGCTCCTATGTTATGGAAAACAAGCATATCACCAATCTTAAGGTCTGTAAGTTCAAGATTCTTCACAATAACATCTCCGACTGTACAGAGTGAACCGCATACATTCCAATGAACCGTTCCTTCTGACTTCTGCACAAGTTCATTGCCAAGAAGGGCACATGCGTCACTCATTGCAAATGTCTTTGACGCATCCACATCCATCGGAATATGTTCCGTTACAGGCAGTTTCATTGCCATAGTCTGTCCATAGTAATTAATATGGTTAATTCCACCATCCACTATACAGTAATGCTGCTCCTTATTATACTTAATGTCCTCCACTCTTGTAAGGAATAATCCGCATGTTGCAGCAATATACCTTCCCATCTCAAGAGATATGTGATACTTGTCTCTTATTGTGTCAAGCTTAGCTGCAAGTGCCCTCAGCATGTCATAGTTATTATTATCCACACCCGGCTCGAAATATGACACAAATAATCCCGGACCATACTCAAATTCTTCTGCCTTGTAGCCATACTTTTCATAAAGCCTGTCGCACAATGAATCGAGCCAGTCAATCTCTTTGTCTATGTGGTCTGATTTCTTCTTCTGTGTTCCTGTATAACACTGGATTCCCCTGATATCAACATATTTGAATTCATCTCTTTTGCTGATGATATTCTCAATATCTTCCTCATCAAGTCCAAACTGGTTGCCGCTTGTAACTCTGAGAAGAACGTGTATTACTGTACTTCTCTTCTCTGCCATTGATGCAAGAAGCTGGAAATGTCTTACTGATTCAACGGTATATATTCCTACGCCGCCGCAGTCATCCATTACATGTTCAATATCTGCACGTTCCTTATTAACACCGGAGAGAACTATATCCTGCATATTCACATGTTCATTCTCACATATTGCAAATTCTCCCGGTGAACACACCTCGAATCTCATTCCAAGTCTGCTCATGACCGGTACAAGAAACGGATTAGCTTTCATTGCATAAAGCACATCTATTCCCTCGCCCAGAATCTGTTTAATTGTGTTAAGTCTTGATTCAAGCTCATCTACATTGAATATATATGAAGGTGTTCCATATGTATGTGCAATATTTTTTAATATATCAGCATTCACTCTTGTAGTCCTCCATAAGTTTGTTACGGTCTATCTTACCATTCTTAGTTATAGGCATTGAAGCCACCTGACTGAACACGCTTGGTATCATGAACTTCGGAAGCTTGGCAGACAATTCATGCACAATTGTCTTCTTGTCTGTATCACCTTCATAGAAGCCGATTATCTTATTGTCATCCTTATCGAATATGCAGCATGTTCTTACAACATTATCAACTGCTCCCATTGCAGCTTCAATCTCACCAAGCTCTATTCTGTGTCCCATATGCTTAATCTGGAAATCTTTACGTGATGAGAAACACATCTCGCCGTTATCATTGTAATAGCCAAGGTCTCCTGTACGGTATATCATCTCAATATATCTGTCATTAAGAGGGTTCTGTACAAATGCCGAATCAGTCTTTTCTTTGTTCCTGTAATATCCAAGTGAAAGTGCTGTTCCGGATACACATATCTCACCGAGCCTGCCCGGCATTGTCACGTCTACAAGCCTGTCATCATCATCGAGCAGAAATACCTTTTCATTAGGGAATGCCTTACCCATAGGAAGCTTCTCATCAAGCCCGAATTCTCTGTCTACAATATAATATGTACAGTTGCATGTAATCTCAGTAGGACCATAAACATTAACAAACATTGCGTCCGGATACTGCTCTCTCCATGCATTAAGATGCTTGATTGGCATCACCTCACCACTGAATATTACCTTATTAATGCATGATGGTCTCTTATACTCAAATCCGTTAAGCGTCGTAACTATGCAGAGTGCGGAAACAGCCCACACAAGTGTTGTAACCTTGCGGTCTTCAAGGTAATCAAGAAGCTTCGTAGGAAATGAGAAAAACTTCTTCGGGATAATCTGCAATGTTGCACCTGTATAAAGAGCTGAATATATGTCCTTAACAGATACATCAAAGTCAAACGGTGCCTGATTGCCTATAACATCATCCTCTGTAATGTTAAATATCTTTGTAAAATATCCAATAAAATCTATAACTGAACGATGGCTTACGATAACACCCTTCGGCACTCCCGTTGAGCCGGATGTAAATATTGAATAGAGCGGATCGATATCAAGTGCCTGCTCACGTACCTTTCCAAGCTCGTCCTCATCAATTATATGATCCATAAGTTCATCAGCCAGCAGAACCTTACCGTTAAAATCGAGCTTCTCTACCTTAGCCCTGGACTTCTCATCCACAATCATTACATCAGGTTCAAGTGTCTTAATTATTGTATCAAGTCTTGCCGGTGGCTGTGAAGGGTCAAGCATGACATAAAAGCAGCCTGCATATACCGCACCCATGAATACGGCAAGTGCTTTGCAGCCTTTGTCCATGAATACGGGCACAGGTCTTCTTACGCCTGTAACCTCAATAAGTGCCGAACCTGCCCTTCTGGCACGGTCTGCAAGTTCGTCATAACTGTACGCTTCTTTCTCATCAGCACATGCTGTCTTTGCCCCATTCCTTGCCACAGATTCTTCAAGGAATTCCAATACATTAATCGCCATTACATCCTCCTATTGCGCATAGCAAATCAATAATATATAATATTATCATATTATGAATTTTTATGAAAGGATTATTTGATATGGATAAATTAAAACGTATAGGAGCTATTGTAATTGTTGTTATTCTGATTGCGCTGTATATCACCACACTTATCCTTTCATTTATGCAAAGTCCCGAAGCAAAGCTTTTCTTCCGGGGCTGTGCGATTGCAACCGTAGGTCTTCCGGTTGTTCTGTACGCAATGATGCTTGCGTACAAATTCATGTCCGGCAAAAAATAAAACCAACAAAAACAAATAAAAAAGGCGTAATGATTACGCCTTTTTCTTTATATCTGCATCTGCTGTATTACTTTGTGTAGCTGCTTACACGATGAATTATCTCATGTCTTCCCGGACCGTTAGATACCATTGTGATAGGAGCTTCAATCTCCTGCTCAATTGCCTCAATATAATTGCGGCATTCAACAGGGAGGTCTTCATAATTCCTGATTCCCCTGATATCACACTTCCATCCCGGGAACTTCTTAAGAACAGGCTTAGCCTTCTCAAGCTGGTATGTTGTAGGGAATTCCTTTGTTACCGTGCCATCTATCTCATAACCTACACACATTGGAATCTCATCAAGATATCCAAGTACATCGATTACAGTAAGTGCTACTTCTGATGTTCCCTGCATACGGACACCGTAGCGTGTTGCAACGGCATCGAACCATCCCATTCTTCTAGGTCTTCCTGTTGTAGCACCGAATTCGCCGCCGTCACCGCCGCGCTTGCGAAGTTCATCTGCCTCTTCACCGAATATCTCACTTACAAATGCTCCTGCACCTACTGCTGATGAATAAGCCTTAACTACAGTAACAACATCCTTAATCTCACTTGCAGGAATACCTGCACCGATAGCACCATATGCTGAAAGTGTTGAAGATGATGTAACCATAGGATATATTCCATGGTCAGGATCCTTAAGTGCTCCGAGCTGTCCTTCAAGAAGGATATTCTTGCCTTCCTTAATTGCCTTATGAAGAAACGCTGATGTATCCGTTACATAAGGTGCAATCATATCTCTGTATGAAAGAAGAAGCTTAAATATATCGTCAGCCTTCATAGTCGGCTTATGATAGAGATGCTCAAGAAGAATATTCTTATAATCAACTACTCTTTCAACCTTCTCCTTAAGAACTGCCTCATCCTCAAACAGTTCACTTACCTGGAAACCAATCTTCGCATACTTATCTGAATAAAAAGGTGCAATGCCTGACTTTGTAGAACCGAATGACTTACCGGCAAGTCTCGCCTCTTCATATGTATCAAAATCAACATGGTAAGGCATAAGAATCTGGGCTCTGTCAGAAACGAGAATCTTAGGCATTGGAACATTGCGATCCGTAATACTCTTCAGCTCGTTGATAAGATAAGGAATATTAAGGGCAACACCATTGCCGATTACACTTGTTGTATGATTATAAAATACTCCTGATGGAAGAAGATGAAGTGCAAACTTACCGTAATCATTAATTATAGTATGTCCTGCATTGCTTCCACCCTGAAATCTTACAATGATATCTGACTCTTCTGCGAGCATATCGGTAATCTTGCCCTTACCTTCGTCGCCCCAGTTAGCTCCTACGATTGCTTTTACCATATGTCTATGTCCTCCGTGCACATATAATTGTCATTGACAAACCAATAACATCTTTATATTAACACATATCAATCCATAATTACAATCAATACTTATTATATTATTCATAATTTGTGCTTATCCGCAAATAAATAAATATTTAGCTGCGGGTATTGCATTTCATTTCTTCATGTGCTATTATTCATCTATAGATGATGTAGTATTTAAAACTACATTGAATATTTTCAAATACTACAAGATATAATATATATAATCAGGTAAGTGCTCCTGCACTTTGTACCTGCGGAATGGAGGCTGTTATGAAAAACATTAAAAAATTAAAAGATCCCGGTAGCGCAATAACGCACTTTATAGGAATGATTATGGCTCTGTTTGCAGCAACGCCACTGCTTATCCGTGCCACCCACGAACCTGATACAATACATGTCGTATCACTGGCCGTATTTATCGTAAGCATGATACTTCTGTATGCAGCAAGCACGGCATATCATTCATTTAACCTTTCTGCCAGAGCCAATCTTATACTTAAGAAGATTGACCATATGATGATATTCGTCCTTATCGCCGGAACATACACCCCGATGTGCCTTATTGTCCTCCACGGAAGAACAGGCTATATTCTGCTTGCTACAGTATGGGGAATTGCAATCGCCGGAATTGTTATCAAAGCACTCTGGGTAACATGTCCAAAGTGGTTCTCATCAATACTCTATATTGCAATGGGATGGGTATGCGTGCTTGCATTCACACAGATACTCAATTCCCTCTCACCTGCTGCTTTTGGGTGGCTTCTTGCCGGAGGCATTATTTATACCGTCGGTGGTATTATATACGCCCTCAAGCTTCCGATATTCAACGCAAAGCATAAGCAGTTCGGTTCACATGAGATATTTCATCTTTTTGTAATGGCCGGAAGTCTGTGTCATTTTATACTGATGTTTAATTATGTGTGCACGATGCCTGTAATCTGATCTGCATATAATCATAATGTAATAATGCCCTGAAGCAGTTCATATCAATCTGTGATACTGCTCAGGGCATTATTGTTATATTTTTGAATTTTAATCCATAAGTCTGAAAATAGCATTTTTGATATCGTTATACTTTGACCTAGATATCGGAAGCACATCACCATTGCTCATCCTGACACCATCAGGCTTTACTACACTTACATGTCTTGCATTAATAAGGTAGCTCCTGTGTATCCTTATAAACCTGCCTCCCAGCCTTTCTATATAATCACTGAAAGCTCCTCTTACTTTGTATGTGGCATTTTCACAATTCCCGCAGAAATGAAACATCATATAATGCCGGCGGCTTTCTACATATACGACATCATCCGGAAGAAATATCTTAAGACCCTCACTGAATTCAACAGCCATCTTGGCATCCATCTCACCGATTTTGTCAAATATGGCATTCATGCACTCGGTAATCCTGTCCTCAAGCAGTGCATCTTTTATCAGATATCTGATTGCTCCTACTTTATAGCCTTCCGTCGAATAGTCGAGATATGCCGTAACAAATACTATAAATGCATCTTTGTTATATTTTCTTATCTCAAGTGCGGCATCATATCCACTCATTCCCTGCATGTTGATATCCATGAAAATAATGGTATACTCCCTGAGGGCTTCCATTTTACCAAGGAGTTCCTCGCCGGAGCTGAATATGTTCACTTCACACTCTTCCCGTCTGTGTGACATATAACCATTAATATATCTGTGTATAGAATCATAAAAACACTGCTCATCATCACAAATTGCAATCTTTATCATGTCTGCCTCTGCTGTACTTCATCTGCCTGTTCAAATGAGATTAATGACGTTTTCTGCCTTTTTTCTTGCCGGCCTTCTCTATGTTGACAGTTCGTCCCTTTATCTGTACATTGTTAGACATTGCCTTAAGCACAATATCGGCATACTTTCTAGGCACTTCAACAAATGTGTACGCGTCATACATATCAATAGAGCCCACAAGCTTGCCCGGCATTCCCGATTCACCGGCAATTGCCCCGAGAATATTAGACGGCTTAACCTTGTCCTTCTTACCTATATTAATGAAAAGACGCACCATCTTGCTTCCGTTGCCGTCATTGTCATCAAAATGTACAGGAAGTACATCGTCTTCTCTGTCATGGTCATCACCGAGAACCATCTTAAGAAGCGCTGCTGCAAGATCTATTGATGTATAATCCTCGTCATTTATCTTCTCTTCAACGATAGCACGCATATCTGCAAGTCCGCCTGCCTCAAGTGTCTTACGCACCTGCTCAAAGAGATTGTCTATTCTTGTATTCTTAACATCATCCAGTGACGGAATCTGACGTGCCATAATCTTAGTCTTGCAATATCTTTCGATATCCTTAAGCTTGTAGATTTCCTTGCCTGTCACAAATGAAAATGCAAGGCCAGCACGTCCTGCACGGCCGGTACGGCCGATTCTGTGTACGTAATACTCCTCATCCTGAGGAAGGTCATAGTTGAATACGATGTCAACATCATCAACATCAATACCTCTTGCAGCCACATCTGTTGCAATAAGAATCTCAGTCTTGCCCTTACGGAAGTCATTCATAACCCTGTCACGCTGTGCCTGCTTCATATCGCCATGAATTCCGTCAGCAAAATATCCTCTTCCCTTAAGTTCTGATATAAGGTCATCAACCTGCTTCTTAGTGTTACAGAATACAACCGAGAGCTTAGGATTATATATATCTATAAGTCTTGAAAGAATCTCATCCTTATTCTTGGAACGGACTTCAAAGTAGTACTGCTCAATATTCTCCACAGTAAGCTCCTTGCGTACTACCTTAATGACTTCGGCGTCATTCTGGAATGTTCTTGCTATATCCATAATTGCCTTAGGCATTGTTGCTGAGAACATTACAGTCTGTCTCTCCTCCGGCATCTGCGTAAGGATAGTCTCCATATCCTCACGGAAGCCCATATCAAGCATCTCATCCGCTTCATCAAGAATTACCATCTTAACCTTGTCAAACTTGACTGTCTTGCGGCGCATATGATCCATGACACGTCCCGGAGTTCCGACAACTATCTGCACACCTGTCTTAAGCGACTTTATCTGTCTTACTATCTCCTGGCCGCCGTATACCGGAAGCACCTTGATTGAGCTCATGTACTTGGCAAGCTTCCTGATCTCATCAGCCACCTGTATTGCAAGCTCTCTTGTAGGGCAGAGTACAACAGCCTGTACACATTTTAACTTTGGGTCAATTGACTGGAGCATAGGAATGCCGTATGCTGCTGTCTTACCTGTTCCTGTCTGTGCCTGACCTACAATATCCTTTCCCTCAAGCACCACAGGAATAGCCTTAGCCTGTATCGGAGATGCCTCCTCAAAACCCATGTCGCCAATCGCCTTCAAAATCTTCTCATCAACATTTAATTCTTCGAACTTC